>NZ_JABASU010000010.1 GCF_016107555.1 Psychrobacter celer
AGAGTAAGGCGTTGCTTATTTTTTTCAATGGTTCCTCAATTCTATACAGCCCCTATATAACCTGTTTCTTCTTGAAACTCTCTGATAGCAGCCATTACAGAAGTTTCATTAATCTCCCCATAACCTCTCGGCAGCTCTATAATATAGCTTTGATGAGCTTGTCGAAATACTCGAACAAATAAAAACAAATCATTTAGTTTGGCAATAATAATAGCGCCGTTATTCGATCCCTGCTCTTTTATAAAATGGTATTGATTTTCTTGTAATACTTTAAACCAAGGATTTTCGTATACAGTTTTCACTTAATCTCCAAACCAATTTTCTTTTGCATAATGGGATACATGCCAAACCAATTTCTTCTAGTAAACTGTTCTTGACCTTTTTCTATCAGTTTATCTTCTATATATCCTACCGCTTCATCTGTCAAAAACTTTGCAATTTCGGTAGTACCTAAGGTAGATACTATTTCATATAACTTCATAGCATATCCTATGTAGTCAATTTCTTTTTTTAAAGACTTTACGTGCATGCTCGCTTCTAAAAATGCTTTTGGCACTTTATCTATATATCGTATATTATCTTGTAAAAAACCCTCTCCCACGTTAGCGAATAGCGAGTTGTAGGCTGGATCTATAATTTCATTTTTAAACTGCTGAGAAGGGATATCGCTATTATTTATTTTAAAATACTTGTCTGTTAACTGATACCATTGTGACCTAGAGTTCAATATTTGGCATTTTTCTAAAAACTCTTGTTTAATAGATCTCTTGCATAAGTCATTGCTAGCCTTTGATACTCCGTCAACGAAGGTCAATAAAACGGTACTTTTGCAAGAGGTCTAATGTGCTCAGAAGTAAAATACATATGATCCGAGCTTTGTAGTACAGGTATTATTTTATGAGTTAACGAATGACTGGCTATCTCTGCCTTTTCAAATGTAGGCGTCAAGCTACGAGTCAATTTCTGAATTGTATCAATTTTTCTTAAGATATTATCGAGCTCATCCTTGGTAATATCAGATTTTTTGGGTTTACGCTCTAGGCTCGAGATAATATAACTATCAGGAAGTTGCTTAAAATATTCGACAAGACACATGCTACCATCAAAATTCACTCCTCTAATTATCAGCTTTCCTTGCCCATCCTCTTTTAAATACTTAGTTATATTACCTCTATCCAAAACTTTCAATATATGGTTGCTATCGATCAGCATGTTTGGAGTTACTATAATGCCATTAGCAAAGGTTAATCCTGTCAAAAATCGCTTCAAAAGCTCCTCAAACTTCAAATCACGAGTAGAGTCACAGTTGGATAGAAGCAAGTTTTCTTTGAGAAACATATAACCCTCTTTGGCTTTTTTAATGGAGTGAACAAACCATAAATGTACTTATGAACCTTTAAACTACAATAGTCTTCTAAAATATTTTATAAAACTCTCTATGTAAAAAGTATTAAGATTAAACACCACTAAACGCCGCATAAACTCGATTTAACCCCTCAAGCAGCAGTGCCTCAGGACACGCCACATTAATACGCATTTTAAGGTGTCCCTCGCGGCCATATTTGATACCAGAATTTAGCTCAACTTTCGCCGCGCGCAGCTTGTCATACAGCACTTGATCGTCATCAAAGTACGCCGAGCAATCGAGCCAAATCAAATACGAGGCTTCTGGGTGCATGACCTTGATATCTGGCAGATGCCCTGCTAAAAACTCTAGCGTAATCTCAATATTTTTTTCAATATAAGCCAGTACCTGTTCAAGCCATTCTCCGCCCTCTTCATAAGCACTTTGCATCACCGTATAAGCAAATAAATTCAGCTCATATTCATCATTTAAATTTTGCTGCTGACTGATTTTTTTGCTCAGCGTCTCATCTTTAGCAAAAATCATTGAACCTTTGATACCCGCGATATTAAAGGTTTTAGTCATGGAGGTCAGGCTGACCACCTTGTGCGCGTAACCTGCCGCTTCTGCTAACTTTAAGAAAGGCGTAAACGTATGATCAGTCAAGGTTAAATCTTGATGAATCTCATCGCTGACGATCGCTACTTCATACTTTTTACATAGCGCAAGTAGTGCTTTAAGCTCATCAATAGTCCAGACGCGCCCGCCCGGATTGTGCGGGTTGCATAATAGATATAGCTTAACCTTATGCTCGATAATTTTAGCTTCGATATCTTTTAGATCGAGTTGGTATTTACCCTCGACTTCCTTTAACGCAGACATCACAAGCGTGCGCTTATTTTGCTGCACCTTAGTTATAAACGGCGTATAAATGGGATCATTGACCATTACCGCATCGCCTACTTCGGTAAATATCTGCATCATTAGCGCTAGACTTGGCACTACGCCCGGCGAGAATAGAATATTTTGCTTATTCAACTGCAAATCATAACGACTGCCGTGCCAGTTGATAATCGCCTTATACAAAGCATCAGTCGGTTTGGTATAACCCAAAATACCATGATCTACGACACGCTGTACGCTAGCCAAGATAGGCGGCGCTGCTCTAAAGTCCATATCGGCGACCCATAGCGGAATGGTATCGTCACTATAGTGCCACTTAAGTGATCCCGTACCGCGTCTATCGATGATTTCGTCGAAGTTATATTGCACTGGTATTGTCCTTGGTCATACGGTTAAAGAAAGCTTTACATCATGCGTTCGGTAGCGTTACGAGTCTCTACCCACCCTTAAACTCAGGCTCGCGGCGCTCAACCATCGCCATTGCGCCCTCTTTTGCGTCTTCTGAATGAAATAAATGCGGCAGATAACTGTGGATATTGGCCAGAGCTGACTTTGCGCCATTACGGCTGGCATCTTGCGCGGAGGATAGTAGCCCTTTTACCCCAAGTGGCGCGGCGCTGCAAATCTCTTTGGCAATCGTTAGCGCGCGCTCGTACTCTTCACCATTGGGTACGACTTCACTGACTAGGTTTAGTCTGTCGGCGGTTTGCGCGTCAAAGTTTTTACCTGTCAGCAAGTACGGCATGGCTTTTTGCCAGCCTGCCGCCGCAACAAAGCGTACCGTCGCCCCGCCAAACGGCATGATACCGCGCTGCACCTCCATCTGCGCAAAGTTGCAATTGCTACTAGCGATAACCACGTCACTGTTAAGCATCAGCTCAATCCCAGCGGTAAAGCACGTGCCTTGTATCGCCACCACGACAGGTTTGGTGCGCAGCTTACCGCCGATACCCCATGGATCGATTTCATCGTCACTAAATTCAAACGCGCCTTTGTCCCATTTGTCTTGCAGCTCCATCAGATCAAGACCAGCGGTAAAGTGCTCGCCATGTGCGAAGATGAGCGCACAACGTAGATTATCGTCGTTCTCATAATCTGTTAACGCCTCGGAGAGTTGTTTGATCATATGACTGTCAAAGGCATTGCGTTTGTCGGCGCGATTAAGCCCGATGAGACAAATGTAGCCGTCAGTTTCATAAGTGATGCGATTGCTTGTATCGTTTTGGGTGGTCATGGTTATATCCTTTTTAGGTTTGTCGTTATCGTAGGGTGTGATCTCATTTTTAAAATAATGCTACTGACTTTTAATATAGACAGCCTTACCCTATAACACAAGACGAAAAGCACTAGCATCGGTAGCAGTTGACCTTAAAATTAATAGCTGCCACTATTATTAATCTTACGATACTCCTTAGTAACCACTAGAGCATTTTATGGAATTTTGGCACGGTTTTTTGCTTATCACTAGCGTGCACTTGCTAGCAGCGGCCTCCCCTGGCCCTGATTTCGTCTTAGTTTCACGTGAAACATTAACCAAAGGTCGACGTACCGGGTTGATTTGTAGCTTAGGGATTACCTTAGGTCTAGCCGTGCATATTATTTATTCGGTGCTAGGACTAGCGGCAGTGATTGCCCACTCACAGCCGTTATTGACCGCTATTAAATGGTTGGGCGGCGCGTATCTTATTTATCTAGGTTGGCAAGGAATTGGCGCTAAACCCAAACAACCAGTAGAAACGACCACTTTTACTAATAATGTTAATAGCAACAGTAATAGCAATGTTACAGATAAAACTGAATCTAGCTTTGCTACTCTGCGCCGAGGTTTTTTTTGCAACGTTTTTAATCCCAAAGCGCCAGTCTACTTTGTCGCTATATTTACTTTAGTATTATCACCCGATATTCCGCTTTGGCAACTCTCTATCTACGGTGTATGGATGATGGTATTACAGATGGCTTGGTTTAGCACGGTGGTGATGCTATTGTCGATTCCTGTCATCCTCAAACGTTTTCAGCGTTTTGAGCATTGGATAGATCGCGTACTCGGTACAGCAATGGTTGTATTGGGCTTAAACCTGATCTTCCGTAGCCGATAAACCATTTAGCGTTGATGAAATCTGCTAAACTAGACGGTTATCTTCAGACTTTATAGCCTACTACTACTATGACTAGCAGACCAAACCCTAATAAGCCCCATACAGCGCATAGAAACCGCTCGCCTGAGACCGCGAAAAAACTCGGTCAATTGCATCCGCGTAATCCGCATCAAGGTCGCTATGATTTTGAGCTATTGACCCGCGCGCTACCTGAACTTGCCGATTACACAATTACCAACCCGAAAGGCGAGCCAACGATTAATTTCTCCGACGCCAAGGCCGTACGTGTGCTTAATCAAGCACTACTCGCGCACTATTATGGCGTCAAGTTTTGGGATATCCCTGAAGGTTATTTGTGCCCGCCGATTCCTGGACGCGCCGATTACATTCATTATATTGCCGACTTGTTGGCGCAGACTACTCATGTGAGCGAAGACAATACGCCGCCTACAGGCAAAGATATTCATGCACTTGATATCGGCACTGGTGCCAGTGCTATCTACCCTATTGTTGGCAGCCAAAGCTATGGCTGGCGCTTTACCGCGAGCGACATCGATCCGGTCTCAGTGAATACGGCGACGGTAATTAGCCAAGCCAATCCTAAGCTCAAAGGCGCGATTAAGGTCAAACTGCAACCTGAACCTAAGCATATCTTTAAAAATATTATCGGTCGTCAAGACTATTTTGACGTCGTCATATGCAACCCGCCTTTTCATGCTTCATTAGACGAGGCCATGGCCGCCAATAGCCGCAAGCAGCACAACTTGCAGCGCCATCGCGGCAAAAACGAAAGCGCGCAAATCAGTCGTCACTCTACAAAGTCAGGCAATGCCGCGCAAAACCTTAACTTTGGTGGTCAACATAAAGAATTGTGGAGTGAGGGCGGCGAGATTGCTTTTTTGAGTAATATGATAAGAGAAAGCCAACAGTTTGCTGCGCATGTAGGCTGGTTTACCAGTTTGGTCTCAAAGTCTGAAAACGTGAAACCTTTGCAGCAGCTACTAAAAAATATTGATGTGGCGCAAATGCGTATTATTGAGATGAGCCAAGGTCAAAAGAACACGCGGGTCTTAGCTTGGCGTTTTGATACTAACGAAGCGTAATTATCGCTAAAAAATGATGATATCGTTTCACGTGAAACAAAAAACTGCTTTGGCTATCAAAGCGGTTTTTTTAATCCATTTAGATGACTATATAGATTGAATTGAGAGCATACCCTAGCCAACAAACATGACCTTTAAGCCAATGAGTACAAGTACAAAGCCGCCGAGCGCTTCTGCTTTATCTTCAAGATAGGTACCTGATTTTTTGCCCAAGTAGATGCCGATAGCGCTAAAAACAGCTGTGACAATCGCGATGATTACACAAGCAAGCCACGCATTAAGCGCCAACAGGTTAAGTGTAAAACCAGCAGCCATCGCATCGATACTGGTGGCAATCGCCAGAGTAAACATGGTGCGATGACTGATGTTTTTCTTTCGGCTATCGTCTATAGCAGCCGCTTCATTATTTACTTGCAGCCCCTTATCTACGGTCTCTTCCTCATCTGCCAAAAAGACTTCATAGAGCATCTTGCTACCCAGTCCGATGAGAATAAATCCACCGATCCAAGGCGCAGCAGCAGCCAGCCAACCTAACAGTGCCGCGCCCAGCAAATAGCCGATAAGTGGCATCACACCCTGCGCAATACCAAAATATAACGCTGCATAAATAGCCAAACGCAAGGTATAGCGTGGGTTTTGTTGTTGCGATTTAGCGCCCAGTCCAATCGCAACTGCGAATGCATCCATCGCTAGCGCAATAGCGAGTAACAGTACTTCAATCATCTGATGTCCATCAATTATAATTGCCAGCTTATGACAATTTACTTATAAAAGTTTCACGTGAAACAAACTTATTATTAAAAAAATACCGCCTTGGAAACCAAAGCGGTATTTTGTATAAACGCTAAAGATTAGATATCAAGATTAGACACTGTAAGCGCGTTTTCCTCGATAAACACGCGGCGCGGCTCGACATGATCGCCCATTAGACAGGTGAACATATGATCGGCAGCGATGGCATCTTCGATGGTGACGCGTAGCATACGGCGATTCTCTGGGTCCATCGTAGTGTCCCAAAGCTGATCAGCATTCATCTCACCTAGACCTTTGTAGCGCTGGATAGCTAGGCCGCGGCGCGCATCGAGCATCATTTGCTGCCATAAGTAATCAAAGTCGCGTATCGGAATATCTTTAGTAGTACCACTACCCGCTTCACGGCGAATAAAGGCGCTATCTTCTAACAGAGTATTCCACTCCGCTGATAAACGCAGCAGCTTGCTATACTCGCTCGAATTGATAAAACTGGCATCGAGCAAGTAATGATGCGCCAGCTGATGCACATACACCGTGATACGCGGTAACCACTGGGCCTTGGTCGATAAGGCATCGCTATCAGCCGCCTCACTCTCATCAGCAGTCAATGCGGGGGTCATACCCAGCAGATCAGCGGCAGCAGCGTCCATATTTTCTGGTTGCGGCTCATGGATATTGACCAGCTCAATCTCAGGGCTTAGCTCATCACCGAATTGATTCAGCTGAGTTTGTAGCTGCGCCTGCCACTCCTGCATCGCTGACTTATCATACGTCATATCCGTATTTAGCTTGGGCGTGTGCGTCAAAGCATCCAAAATCACGGCAGGGAAACGTATCTGCAAACGGGCTTTTATCAGCTGCGTTTGGTTATAGTCGTTAAGCAGTGTCTCAAGCGCTTGACCAGTAATCGCTGGCGCATCTTCAGAGACGTGCAGCTTGGTATTATCAATCGTTGAGGACAATAGATAAGCTTTTAGTGCTTCATCGTCTTTTAAATACAGCTCTTGACGACCTTTTTTCACTTTATACAATGGCGGCTGTGCGATATAAATATAACCACGCTCAATCAGCTCCGGCGTTTGACGGAAGAAAAAGGTCAGCAGTAGCGTACGAATATGTGACCCATCGACGTCAGCATCAGTCATAATGATGATTTTGTGATAGCGAACTTTATCCGGGTCATATTCATCAGGTCCGATACCACAGCCAAGTGCGGTGATTAAGTTACCGACCTCAGCTGACGATAGCATCTTGTCAAAACGTGCGCGCTCGACGTTCAAGATTTTACCTTTAAGCGGCAAGATAGCCTGAGTTTTACGGCTACGGCCTTGCTTTGCCGATCCGCCCGCAGAGTCACCCTCCACGATGTAGAGCTCTGATAGTGATGGATCTTTTTCTTGGCAATCTGCCAATTTACCAGGTAGACCTGCGATATCTAACGTAGTCTTGCGGCGCGTCATCTCACGTGCCTTGCGAGCAGCATCACGGGCTCTAGCGGCATCGATAATCTTATTGGCAATCGCTTTAGCCGCACTTGGGTTTTCAAGCAAATAATCATTAAATTTATCATGCATCGCCGATTCGACTGCTGACTTGACTTCGCTTGATACCAGCTTGTCTTTGGTCTGGCTAGAGAATTTTGGATCAGGCACCTTCACTGAAACAATCGCACTTAACCCTTCTCGTGCATCATCACCGCTGACCGCGACTTTTTCTTTCTTAAACAGATTTTCGCGGTCCATATAACTGTTTAGACCACGCGTGAGCGCTGAGCGAAACCCTGATAAATGCGTACCGCCGTCGCGCTGCGGGATGTTATTGGTGAAACAAAACACCTTTTCGTTATAGGTATCCGTCCATTGCAGCGCCACTTCTACCGCGATACCGTCGTCTTGCTCACTGGTAAAATGAAAGACCTCGTTGATACCTTCTTTACCTGCGTTGATATAGCTGACAAACTCTGACAAGCCGCCTTTGTGCTCAAACTCATGACGCTTGTCGATACGCTCATCAGTCAAGACAATGCGCACACCTGAGTTAAGAAAAGACAGCTCGCGTAAGCGTTTAGCTAAGATGTCGTACTCAAAGATGGTGCCAGTAAACACCTCATCGCTAGGATAAAAACGAATCTGTGTGCCGGTCTTATCGGTCGCTTCTAGTTGCTCGATATCGGCATCAGGCACACCATCGGTATAAGTCTGATGGTAATGATAGCCTTCACGCCAGATATTCATCTCCAACTTTTTTGATAAAGCGTTGACGACTGAAACGCCGACCCCATGCAAGCCGCCCGAGACTTTATAGCTGTTATCATCGAACTTACCACCAGCGTGTAGTACCGTCATGATCACCTGAGCGGCCGACACGCCTTCTTCAGGGTGGATGTCGACAGGCACGCCGCGCCCGTTGTCCATGATACTAACCGACTCATCTTCATGAATAATAATATCAATCTGATCACAGTGACCGGCGAGCGCCTCATCGATAGAGTTATCCACCACCTCAAAGACCATATGGTGCAAGCCTGTGCCATCATCGGTATCACCAATATACATGCCAGGACGTACGCGCACCGCCTCTAGGCCGCGAAGTACACGAATATCTTTGGAGCTATAGTCTGAAGGCACTCCTTCCGCTGTAGCAGTCGTTGAGGCAACGCTGCCGACTGTCAGTTGCTCGTGGTCGTTAGGTAATGAATCACTCATGTGCATTCCTTAATCTAGCCATCATCAGCCGTTTGCCATTGACCCATCACTACGATGAAGCCGCATGACATCATGTCAAATCCAATCTGGAGAGTTAACACCAGTAGCGCTATGTCGGTGAGCCAAAGTACGAGTCGTCAGTACCTTATAAAAGCTTTCTTACTTTAAGCCAAGCTTAAAAACCATGTTTTATTTTCTTGCTATTAACCTCTGCTCTTTTATGTCTTATCAAAGCTAAAGAAGTAAATAAAACATATTTATTATCATAAACTTAAAGACAGTTAAAAACTGTAAAATCACTGCGTGACGCTACAAAACAACTTGCTGAGAACAGGACAAAAATAAAGCCTTATTTTAGCATTTTTTTGCCTCTAAGTCACTGTTTACTGGTCGTTTTATTGCTTTGGACGGTCATACTAGGGTGGACGGTATTTTAATAAATACCTATGGTGTGTTCTCATTTCAAAATGATCATAAAAATGAGATAAAGTGCTGTTGAGCATGAGAATCAAATCAGAAAATAACGCAGATGATATAGTTAAGCTCATTTCGGCTGTTTGACAAGATTTAGCGCTATTAGAGAGGCAAAACCTGCCCTTGTTTCACATGAAACATCATAGGGTTTGACCACAAATCATTGACCATAGGCGCGATATCAGCGGTCAGGCTGCTCATAAACACCTGACAAGGCAGTTTGGCTAACGTGGATAATAATATCTCTATCGCTCTCTCATCTAGCTCGGCGGTGATATCATCAAGTAGTACCACTGGTGTGGCAGTGAGCACTCTTTCGTTTTCATTGGTACTTGCTTGTGTCGTGCTAGCCGTCTGTAATAATAAAGGCAATTGTGATAAACGTAGCGCGGTGATGAGTAGCTTTTTTTCGCCGCGAGACAAGACGTTTGCCGCCTGCTCTTTTAGTATCGGTAAGGTGTCAGTAATTACCTGCTTGCTGCCTGAGCCAGCAGGTAGCTTGTCAGGTAGCATGGTATCGTTGGTTGCTACGGTGTCATTAGAGCGCCAATGGACATGGATATCAGCGCGATGATTGCCGATACGGGTATAGCCCAACTGCAAGTCTTGCTCTAAGCGCTCACCTAGTTGTACCTCTAGCGCCACATCAGTATCGTAACCTGCATGGTAGCTTAGACTCAGCTGCTCGGCGTAACTCGGCAACAGCTGAGCGATGCTGTCGGCAAAGTAAGGTTGCCACTTTGTAAACACGTGCTGACGATAATGGTGAATAAGCGCGGCATGATTGCCAAGCCCTTTATCCCAAGACCTCAACTCAGTAAGCTGTACGTGCGTTAAATGCTTACTTTTTTTTAATAAACTATTGCGCTGTTTTAGCAGGCGCTGATAGGCCAGCCACTGCGGGTGGAATCCTTGTTTCATGTGAAACACTAGCCAGTCTAACAACTGGCGACGACTGGCGCTGCCCTGCTCTAGCATGTCCATACTAGAAGGATCAATCAATAGTGTCGGTAGTTGCTCAGTCAAGATGCTTTGATTATAGACGGTGCTTTGATTGAGCCGCAGCAGCGTTGTGGCATCGGCTTGCTTTTGGATCGCCAATGTATTGCCATCGCTCAAGCGCGCATGAACGGTAGCAGTGTGTTGATGATGCTGAATATAACGTTTAGGCTGATGATGGCGAAAGCTTTTGCCTCTGGACAACAAAAATATAGCTTCAAGCAACGAGGTTTTGCCGCTGCCATTGGCACCAATCATCACATTACAGGCGGCAGTGTGCAAATTGACCTGCGTAAGATTACGCAAATTTGAGATTTGTAGACGTTCAATCATGATAGCGACAGCCGCCTATTAAAAACGCTTAATTTAGCAGATAAACGTTTGGTAAAGAAGGGTTTGAGAATTAATTTGAGTCGAAAGTTTAGAGTTTACTAAGGCCTGTTTTTGATCTAAATTGGCAAAAAACAGCCTTAGTAACACCGTTAAAACCACATACACGTTGTTTTTAGTAGGAATAAACTGCGAACACTAAATACGCATTGGCATAATCACATACTGATGAAACTCATCACCTAGCTGATTGACCAACACCGAGGCATTGGATTGACTCATATGCATTTGTACATCGCCTTGGATGACGCCCAATACATCTTGTAGATACGCGGCATTAAACGACAGCTCCATCGGCTCGCCTTGATATTTCGCCTGAATCACCTCGACCGCTTCGTCTTGCTCAGCATTGTTGGCGCGTACTTCGACCATACCGTCGGTGGCAAAATTAAAGACCACACCGCGAGATTTTTCATTACTCAAAATCGCCACACGGCGCAGTACTTCTGTCATTTTTTCTTGATTAAACAGCGCCAACTTATCCGTATTGCTCGGCATGACTCGGCGGTAATCAGGAAACTTACCATCGATCAGGCGCGCAGTAAAAGTCACTACCAGATCATCACTGACCTGCCCTGCACTATCCACCTCACCAAATGGCAAGCTGACTTGCAAAAACTCACGGCCAAAGCTTAGGGTGACAGGATTGTCTTTATCACCCAGCATTTTACCCAGCTCAGAGGCCAAGCGCTCAAGCTCAATGACCGCTTTACGAGGCAAAATAGCTTGCATATTTAGGTCGCTGCTGACATCGATCACACTACGTGCCAATGCCAATCTGTGCCCATCGGTGGCCACCGTGGTCAGCTGCTGCTGAGAGACATCGAACAACATACCAGTCAAATAGTAACGCACATCTTGGATAGCCATCGCAAACTGAGTCTTGTGAATCAGATCCGTCAGACGGCTACGACTGATGATAAGCGGCGTGATGTTCTCTGGATTGCCTAGGCTTGGATAGTCTTCACTTGGCAAGGTGCCCAAAGTGAAGCGGCTCTTGCCGCTGGTCAGCAAACAGCGCTCGTTTTCTTGCGTGGTCAAATTGATCTGAGCTTGAGCTGGCAGCGATTTACAAATATCTTTTAACTTAGTGGCAGGTAACGTGGTCGTCCCTGCAGCAACACAAGCACCGGCAGGCAATTTCAATGTCGATGTCAGCTCGACCTCTAGGTCAGACGCCGTCAAGATCAGCTGCGACTCAGATAGCTGCAACTTAATATTGCCTAAAATGACCATGTTGTGGCGCTTATCAGCAGCTTTGGCGATCAAATTAATAGCTTTTAGTAACGACTCTCGATTAATCGATAATTGCATGCTTAGTTACTCTTATTTAAAGGATTCTTTTTTTACAAAAAACAAACTACAGTCAGTTCGAAATAAAATCGATACACTCATATGAACGTGCAACTGGTACAAACTTTCCTTGCTTGCTGTGTCTACGCTGACAGATGCTGGGCAAAATTATACCAGCTGCACTGTATCGCTTTTACAGTGAATCAACTATACAAATAGTGGCTTAATCATACCCTGTCTACTGACGATAATCTATAAAGCATACGTCTGCCTAGACATTGATAGAATTAAACTATTTTAAAATAGGTGCTGTCCTACTGGTATTCATTTTTCTTGCGTTCTGTACCGAAGCAGACAGAGGCTGCAAAAAATAAAGACCAGTAGCCTATGACATAAAACATGCCAGTGTTATGTCGGGTTGACTATAGTATAAACCATATCATGGCGCTAAAACATAGTAAGACTGAGAGCTGCTAACCTGCTTGTAACATAAGGGCTAGCGTCTTGTAATCCTTATCAAACGCTGGGTCTGCTGCACGCAGCTCATTGACCTTATCACAAGCATGCATCACTGTCGTATGGTCACGGCCGCCAAACGACTGACCAATCTCTGGAAAACTATCACCCGTCAGCTCACGTGACAAAGCCATGGCTACCTGCCTCGGTCTTGCGATACTGCGGGTACGCTTGCGCCCCATGATGTCTTTTACCGTCACATCATAATATTCAGCGACGATTTTGCGGATGTTGTCCATATTGACTGCTTGTACACGCATGGCAACGATATCTTTTAGGGCATATTGCACCATCTCTAGTGTGATTTGCGCGCCAGTTAAGTTGGCATTGGCAAATACTTGGTTTAGGGCGCCCTCTAAACGCCTAACATTAGAGACGACGTTTTGCGCGATAAACAGCGCACATTCTTTAGGCAACGTCATCCCATAAGAAGCCGCTTTTTTCTGCAAAATCTGTACACGTGTATCAATCTCAGGTGGATCAACAGCCACCGTCAGCCCCCAAGAAAAGCGCGACCTAAAGCGCTCATCAAACTCTGTCATCTGTGAGGGGTGTCTATCAGATGCCAAAATCAGCTGTTTATCTCCACTTGTGAAGTCAGCAAATAACGTCAAAAACTCATTACTACTTTTTGTCTTTCCAGCCAATACATGAATATCATCTACAATCAACAAATCTACTTTTTTTATTTTTTTCTTAAAATCTTCTATTTTATTATTTCTTAACGAATAAACTAATTGATTAATAAATTTTTCGGAAGTGAAGTAATAAAAACTTTGATTATTCTTTAAATAGCGATGTGCAACGGAATGCATTAAATGCGTCTTTCCCAACCCAGAAGGCCCGTATATAAATAAAGGATTGTGCCGGTTTTTTGACTGGCGCTTACCAAGCTCATAACAGGCTTTGTAGGCCAAATTGTTAGACTTACCAGTGACAAAGGTCTCAAAGGTGAAGTCAGGGTTGAGATAACTAAGCGATTTTGCATCAGCAGAGCCAATTAATTCTGCCTGACGCGTATTGGTATCGATGTCAGCCTTTGCCATATGATGATGCGCGGTCTGAAAATTTTGGTCAGTAAGGGTAGGGGAGGGGATATCCTCTACAAACAGAGAGCCTGACTGCGCTTGTGGGTTATCTTCTACCTGACGACCAGCATTGTCTACACGCACCACCACTTCTTCGATACTGCCTTGGCTGTGCTTAGATACCAGCTGCTGAATATCTTGTAAATGATTTTTTTTGATGTAAGTTACAAAATAATCATTGGGCGCAAGAATAATTAAACTACTAGCTTCTTGATGCGCTGACAGTGGCCGTAACCACATGGTAAATACGTTGTCCTTGACGCTGTAACGCAAGTCATTTAGGCACTTATCCCAAATAGTGGCTGTATCTATCATGAAACCCATTACCTCGTTAATATCAAATCCCTAGCAAACTGACACCAGAGGCAAGCCTTTCGCTACTACCAGCATCGACATTTTTGCTCGCTTTTGATAATCAAATAAAAAGACAGCCACATGCTGTCTCTTGTCCGCCAAACAAGGTGATAATCTACCACAAATCGCCTGTGGATAACATCCTCTATTTTGGGGATAAGACTGTGGATACTTTTGGGGATAAGTAAAAACATTCAGTTATCCATAATTCATACACAAGTTATCCACAACCTTACCCATAGTACAAGCTACTGATATAAAATAGAAATAACAAGTTAATAACAGAAAAAACCGTCCCCAATAACAACAATATCTATATATATTAATAATTAATTATTATGGAGTCGGCAGAAAACTGTGGATAACTAAACGATTTTGAGATCCTTGAATATCTGTTTGGATGACAGTTACTACTAGATAAATTATGTTTAAATATCTAAATTATTTGAGACGAACAGAGGTCTTTACCGGATTCAACGATAATGTCATAAAGCAAATTAGTTTATTGACCAAAATAATAGGGAATGGTATAATCCTCCGCTATTACGAATTTAGTCCCATTATTTTGATAGGTGAGTTATGAAACGTACATTCCAACCAAGCGTGATCAAGCGTAAACGTACTCACGGTTTCCGTGCACGTATGGCAACTAAAAAAGGCCGTCAGGTCTTAGCCCGTCGCCGCGCTAAAGGACGTCATCGCCTTACTGTATAATCAGTAGATAGCGATAAGCATGGCCATATGTGCTTGTTGTGTTTCTATTAATTATAGATTGCGATAGTCAGTCTTCACAACTAACACATCGTCATATATTAAAAGCGCCGATATCGGCGCTTTTTTTGTCTCTATACTTTGCTTTGATATTTACGCTATTATTCTTGCTACCATCTTAAGCTCTAAAACTAGGTTGATTATGTCCCATACTGCTTTAGTGACCCCCAATGCTCGCTTTACCAAAGCGCAGCGCCTGCTCACGCCTACAGCGTTCAAAGAGGTGTTTGATGCGCCAGAGCGTAAACTTCATCAAAGCCATTTGATGGCGTTTGTACGTACTAACACGCATGAAGGTGCACGCGTAGGTATGGCGATCACCAAGCGGAAAGTGCCCACGGCCGTGATGCGCAATCTAATCAAGCGCCAAATACGTGAGCAGTTTCGTATCAAGTCTTTTAATCTAGAAAATAAAGATATTGTTTTTATAATAAAAAAGCCTTTAAAAGGTGTAGATAATACAGATTTAAAAAATCAAATAAATAATATTTTTAAAAAAATAGAAAAAAAATAAAATGGAATTTTTAATAAAAAAAGTAAATAGTATTCTTTATAATTTTATTGTTTTTTATCAAAAGATAATAAGCCCTATCATACCGGCGCGTTGTCGTTATTATCCAACGTGCTCTAACTATGGCAAGCAGGCATTGGCATGGCATGGGGGGTGGTCGGGTAGCTGGCTGCTACTAAAGCGCCTAAGTCGCTGTCATCCTTTAGGCGGACATGGCGTTGATTTTGTGCCGTTACCGTTGTCTAGTTATCATTATCAATACTTATCCCCTGCTCGGCATACTGCTCAAGGTTTGTATGTATTTAAAGACACTACAAGCTATGTTTCACGTTTAAATCATTTAATGAGCGTGCTCTGAGCAAACCTGCGCTTGGACTGGCTGAGGATAACGCTTTAGTTACCCACAAGTTATCCACACTCTTGTATCATTTAGAGCGGTTTTTTAGTAAAATGATGAACATTTTATGTGATTGACTACTGATATTGCCGCTTCAAACACGGGTGAATACTGTGCGGTGGTCATGATACATGCCTGATTTTTCATTCCCTAATTTTTCAATCTAGGAAAGATTTATGCAAAAGATATTTCGGGTGATGATCATCATTGCGATGCTAATCACCGCTTATCTGCTGATTTTGGCATGGCGAGATGATTATGCCGATGCGCCAGCTGTAGATACGGTGCCAGAAACTATCACCTCAGTGGGTGCTGACATCCCGTCTACCACTGGTGCAGCAGGTGACATTCCAGTACAGACGATGCCTGTAGATGCGAGCGGCGTCACTGACGCGCCAGTGACAGACGCAGGTCTAATCACAGTCACCACAGATCGCTATGATATAAAAATCAATCCAGAAGGCGGCGATATCGTCTATGCTGCGCTCAAACAGTATGATGCAACACTCGATAGTGATAAGCCTTTTGTGTTATTAGAGAATAATAACAATCGGGTATATGTGGCGCAGTCGGGTCTGATTGGCCAAGATGGTATCGACACCGCAGAAGGTCGCGCGGTTTATAGCCACACTGCCAATAACTATGTGATGGAAGCAGGCCAGCAGACGCTATCGGTACCGCTCACTTACAAAAAAGATGGCGTAACGATCACTAAGACCTTTACTTTTACCCATGATAAATATCCGATCGATATCAGTTATCAAATCCAAAACGCTTCTAACAATGCGTGGCAAGGGCAAATGTTTGCGCAGCTCAAGCGTGATGACAGCAAAGATCCTGGTATGTCTGATAAAGGCGCGCTCAGCATGGCGACTTATCTAGGCGGTGCTTGGGGTACGCCTGACGACCCTTATAATAAGCTAAAGTTTGATAAGTTCAACGACGGTGAGCTGACTACTACCAGTGACAAAGGCTGGGTGGGTATCGTGCAGCATTACTTTGTTTCTGCTTGGACGCCTGACAATTTCACGGGTAAGTTCTTTAGCCGCGCGACAGGTAACGACTACTTTATCGGCTTTAATAGCCAGCCTGTCAATGTCGCGCCAAACAAGCAAGTGACGCTCAATGCAACCTTGTACGCAGGACCAAAGGTGCAGTCTGAGCTTAAAGAAGTCGCCGTAGGGCTCAATCAGACCGTTGACTATGGGTTATTGTGGCCAATATCTAAGATTTTATTTGCGATTCTTGATGGCATTCATAAAGTCATTGGCAACTGGGGTTGGTCAATTATTGTTCTGACGATTTTGGTGAAGATCGCTCTTATGTGGTTTTCGAATAAAAGTTACTATTCGATGGCGAAGATGCGTGCTATCGCCCCAAGACTGCAGGCACTAAAAGAAGAGTACGGCGACGATCGCATGAAAATGTCGCAAGAGATGATGGCAATATATAAAGAAGAAAAAGTCAATCCGATGGCGGGTTGTTTGCCTATCTTGCTGCAAATGCCGATTTTCTTAGCCTTGTACTGGGTATTGGTTGAGAGTGTGGAGCTGCGTCACGCGCCTTGGATTTTGTGGATCCAAGATCTCTCGGCGATGGATCCTTGGTTTATCTTACCATTGTTGATGGGTGCATCGATGTTTGTACAGCAGCAGCTAAACCCGCAGCCAGCTGATCCGATGCAAGCAAAGGTAATGAAGTTTTTACCAATTATCTTTACCGCCTTTATGCTGTTCTTCCCAGCAGGTTTGGTGCTTTATTGGACGGTGAACAACTTGTTTAGTATGACGCAGCAATATATCGTCAACAAAAAAGTTGAAGAAGAACAAAAACGTCGTACCGCTAAAGTACTTGATTAAATCACTTCACGTTTTTAGTTTTCATTAAAAACCATCGCAGCGGCGGTGGTTTTTTTATTTGTTAGTATTTTACAATCACTTTGTCATACAACGGTAAACGCAAGATTTGCTATATTAAGTTTGGCTTTGTCAGTCGCTCTTTAGCCGTCTATAATGGGACTTTTAACAAATGAGAATGATTGTGGATTCTTTTGAGCTGGCGCAAGCCGTACCTGCTACATCTAATACGCCTCATCCATCAGGATTGGCTACGATTGCCGCCATTGCGACGCCGCTTGGGCGCGGCGGTGTCGGCGTGATACGGCTATCAGGTGCGCGTGCCTATGATATTGCGTGTCAGCTGACGGGCAAGACAGCATTTACACCGCGCATGGCCAGTTTTTGCCGATTTTATCAAGCGGATGGTACCATCGTTGATGAAGGCTTGGTGCTGTACTTCAAAGGCCCGCACTCGTTTACAGGTGAAGATGTGATCGAGCTGCAAGGGCATGGTGGCATGATTTTGCAAAACCAGCTGCTCGCCTGCGTATTTGAGTTGGGTGCCAAGCAAGCGGGTGCAGGGGAGTTCTCTTATCGTGCTTTTGATAATGATAAATTGGATCTGGTGCAAGCAGAAGCAATCGCTGATGCCATTGATGCAACCAGTGCCGCTGCTGCCAATAGTGCCATCCGCTCGCTCAGCGGCGAGTTTTCGCAAAAGATCAATCAGCTATTAGAGCAACTTATTCATTTGCGTTTGCACGTCGAGGCTGCCATCGACTTCCCTGATGAAGAGGACGTTGATTTTTTATCGGATGGCGTGATTCAAGACAAGCTTGAGCAAACGCAAGATAAAATCCGGCAAGTGCTGGAAACGGCAAAACAAGGCCAGCTGTTACGCGATGGGATTCATGTGGTGTTGGCAGGGCGGCCTAATGCGGGCAAATCAAGCTTGCTTAATCGTCTGGCAGGGCAAGAGCGCGCCATCGTGACCAATGTGGCAGGCACCACGCGAGATACGCTACAAGAGACCGTCGTCCTCAACGGCCTGACCTTGCATCTCACCGACACTGCAGGTCTGCGCGATACCGACGATACTGTCGAACGCATCGGAATTGAGCGCGCGCGTACCGCAATCACACAAGCCGATATGCTACTGATGGTCTACGATGTCAGCCGCGACCTTGCAGAAGACAGCACACCGCTACAGCTGGCAGAGCAGCTATTTGGCAAGCTCCCAGAAGCCAAAAAACTACTGATTATCGCCAATAAAAGCGACTTACTCACTGATGCCCACGATAAAGCGCAAATGGCGAGCTCACAAAACGAAATTACTCAGCATGGTTATGAGCAAGTCAATGTTTCATGTGAAACAGGCGCTGGTATCGAGACATTGATCGAGACATTGTGTGCTAAGGTTGGTTTTCATCCACCAGAGAATAGCCTCATCGCCCGTACGCGTCATATAGATGCGCTTAGACGGACAGCTGGGCACTTAACAGAAGCGCATGAGCAGCTGACGATCTTTCAAGCCGGGGAGCTGGTGGCTGAGAGCCTGCGTCAAGCACAACTAAGCCTCGGTGAGATCACCGGAGAGTTTAGTGCTGATGACTTACTAGGTAAGATATTTGGTAGTTTTTGTATTGGCAAATAATGCTACTGATTGGCTATTTAAGTTCGCGTATCAACTTTTAAAAGTACGTCAGCTATCAAACTCAGCCTCATAAATGACGCTATGTATTCTTAATATCAAAATAAGGAAACGCTATGCACTGCCCTTACTGTAACGCGTCAGATACCAAAGTGATTGACTCGCGTCTGGCGGCAGAGGGTGCGCAGGTGCGTCGCCGCCGCTCGTGCAATAGCTGCCAAGAGCGCTTTACCACCTTTGAGATGGTGGAGGTTGTGATGCCGCGTATCATCAAATCTAGCGGCAAGATTGAGCCATATGACAACGAAAAGCTGCGCCGCTCTATTTTATTGCCGCTACAAAAGCGCCCCATCACCATTGATGATCAAGAGGCAATGATTAGCCGAATCGAAAAGCGCGTCAGGCAAATGGGGGAGCGCGAGATTAGTAGTAAGGTGCTGGGCGAGATCATCATGAGTGAGCTAAAGACACTGGACGATGTCGCTTATGTACGCTTTGCCAGTGTTTATCGCGATTTTCAGGATATCGATGCGTTTCATCAAGAGATTGCCAATATTCGCCCCAATGAAAAATAGTCTCTGTCAGTGCCATGGTTGAATGTTCAACACACCCTACATATTCTTTATAAATGAAGCCAATTATTATGTCGAATTCTAACCATGCGCAAGCTACACAAGACCGCTATTTTATGATGCTGGCGATTGAGCAAGCCAAGCAAGGACTATATACCACAAGACCCAATCCGGCGGTAGGCTGCGTGATTGTTCAGGCAGGAATGGTGGTCGGGCAAGGGTTTCATCCTAAGGCAGGCCAGCCTCATGCAGAGGTGTTTGCCCTCAAAGATGCTGGTGCGCAAGCGGTTGGTGCCACCGCCTATGTGACTTTAGAGCCTTGTAGCCATACAGGACGTACGCCGCCTTGTGCTTTAGGTCTGATAAAAGCAGGCGTACAGCGGGTGGTGATAGCTGGTCTCGACCCTAATCCGCAAGTAGCGGGGCGCGGCGTACAGCTGTTAGAGCAAGCCGGCATTGCAGTCACTGTTGGCGTATTGACAGAGCAAGCAGAAGCATTAAACCATGGGTTTTTAAAGGCGATGCGCACCCAGATGCCCTACGTTCGGCTTAAGATTGCCACCAGTCTCGATGGCCGTACTGCGATGGCGACAGGCGAGTCAAAATGGATTACCTCGGTAGCGGCTCGTGAGGACGTACAAAAGCTTCGCGCCCTAAGTGGGGCTATTATCACTGGCAGTGAGACCATCGTTACTGATGATCCACAGCTCAACGTGCGCTCTACTCAGTTAGGCGTGCCGGCTGAGCAAGTTCCGGCTCCTAAGGTGGTCGTACTCGATAGACGTCAGCGCTTAGCGCACAACGCGCAATCAGAATACCAACTATGCCGCCGCGCAGATACGCTGTATTGGCGTAAGGACGATTTAGCCGAGCTATTAAGGCATCTGGTCAGTGAGCATCAATGCTATGATGTATTGGTAGAGGCGGGTGCTAGCGTCGCAGGTAGTTTTTTATACCAACAACTGGTAGACGAGCTGATTGTCTATCAAGCGCCTTGTCTGTTGGGTGCAGCGGCGCGGCCGATGGTGAATTTTCATCCGCTGTCTTTATCTGAACAATTACGTTTTAAAATGAGCGGCCATGAGCAACTCGGCCCTGATCTTAAGCTGACGTTGTATCCTTTATAGACCATAAGTTATAAACACCTTATCCACAAGCTTTGAATACTAAGGTCAAGATACCTGCCCTATAGATAAAGGGTGAAATAGGTATCTAGATAGTGGCGTTGCCTGAAGGGTGCACCTGTTTCACATGGAACTGTGTATAACTCTGTTTCATGTGAAACTAAAAAGGCCTTAATTTACTGTTTATTTTATAAATAATTAATAAAAATCATATACTTACGTTGATGTTATGCTTTTGATAGTGTAATAGTAAAAATGCAAAGGTTTGTGGATAACTCTGTATAAAATAAGGATTTATCGCAGACGGGCTTGATTTATTGTTAGTTATCCACAACTTATCCCCTTATACGCTTAAAAGACAGTGCTTTTAGGAAATATTTAGATAAAAGCAATGCTCGTTCATTGTTTATTGATAAGTAGTCATCATTTATCATCTATTGGATACCATTGTAATAATCGTCACTATTGTTAAACGCTTATAACAGCAAAAAATTAGGATACGAGGTCTCTATGTTTACTGGAATTATAGAAAGTGTTGGAAAAGTCACGTCCATGCAGCCTACCGGCGGTGACATACGCTTGACGATAGAGTCAAACGAGCTAGACTTTAGTGATGTCAAATTGGGCGACTCTATTGCCTCAAATGGTATCTGCCTCACTGTGGTAGAGATTGGCGATAAATCTTACTCTGTCGATGTTTCACGTGAAACGATTGCTCGTACTGCATTAGAAACCCTAAAGCCTGGGGATATCGTCAATTTGGAAAAAGCGATGCTACCCACCACGCGCTTTGGTGGTCATATCGTCGCAGGTCATGTCGATGGGGTCGGCCGCGTTAGTAAACTGCAACAAGACGCGCGCTCTATCTATATCGAGATTGAGATCCCAAAAGAGCTGGCGCATTATACCGCGACCAAAGGCTCTATCACCGTCGATGGCATCAGTCTAACCACCAACCTAGTACGTGACAATGTGGTTTGTCTCAATGTCATCCCGCATACGGCGCAAGTGACCAATATCGCCAAACACTGGCTGGTCGGCAGTAAGGTAAATATCGAGGTAGATATCGTCGCCCGCTATTTGGAACGTCTGTTAAATAAGTCGCAAGCTGGTGACATAAACCCACCAAGTCCGCAAAGCCAAATCACTGAGGCATTCTTAGCCGATAATGGTTTTATGAAGTAGTGATAAGCTAAAGCGTAGGTATCGTCGATTCTAAATAAAAGAGTCAGGTATTGATTAACCAGCAAGGCTGATAAACGTTTTCTGGCGTGCTGTGCCGTTGCTGACAGAGGCTACAAAAAATTTTATCAGCCTTGCTTTTACTATACGATGCGCACAAAGGCCAGTCAGGTAGCGGGTTAATATTTTGATATTAACCCGCTATTTTTTTTGGATATAGATACAGATATAGATATAGTAAGCGGGATTTTAGTGTTTTATCAGATGTTTTAGCACAGCCTCGAGCCTTTTCTTATTGATAGGTTTGGATAAAAACTCGTCCATACCCACTTGTATACAAGCGTCGCGATCCTCGTCTGAGCTGTTCGCGGTTAGGGCGACGATTGCAATATCATCCCCTTGCGCGCGAATCGCTTGCGTGGCTTGTAGCCCGTCCATAACTGGCATACGGCAATCCATCAAAATAAGCGAGATATCCTCCCGCTGCGCCTTTAGCTGCTCAAGCGCTTGTTGGCCGTCTTCTGCTACGATACTGCGATAACCCAGTTTACTTAAGATTTTACAGGCAATTTTTTGATTGGTTGGGCTGTCTTCTACCACCAGTATCAGCGGCTCTACGTCATCCTTGTGTAGGGGCGCGGCCACCGTCATGTCGTTTTTGGGCGTTTGGGTGGTCAAGGTTTGCCGAACAGGTAGCGTCAGTCGTGTCAGCTCAGAGAGCAGGAAGGCGCTCTCTAAGGGTTTTAATAAAAAACCATCGCATTGATCCAGCAGGACAGAGGGAATACGGCGCTCAGGCTTCATGCTACACAAAATCTTAGGCAGTGATTTTTTAGACAATAAGTCATGTAGTGCTTGACATCTATCGTTGCTGGCCAGTATCAGGCGCTCTTTGGTTGCCTGTGTCTTTGATGCATAGCTCTTTGGTGCGGTCTTCGATTCGTTGATAGAGGTCTCGGCGGACAGTTTGTCGCTTTGCTCTGCCACTGGGTCAGAGAGGTTTATGGCGGTGTGGTCAGTATAGTATTCATAATCCAATAACAAGATGGGCGCTAGGCTCTGGGCGTCTTTGCCAAGCCGCTCGGCCAAGTGCTCGATGGTGGCACTATCAACATCGGTATAGATCGTCGCTGGAATTGATAAACAGTGGCACAAGCGGCGCAAGTAATCGGCCAGCAAGGTCTGGTTGACCACGGCGATAAGATGAATATGCTGTAAGTGCTGGTGTGGGTGATAAATCGGCTGATAACTTGGCTGCCGACAAGGCAGATAGAGGTTAAAGGTGCTGCCTTTATTGACCGCGCTTTTTAGCTCAATAAAACCGCCAAGCAAACGGGCAAAACTATTGACGTTATTTAAGCCCAAACCCGCTTCGATACCATGGTAATAAGTGAGGTTGTTGTGTTGCTGAAAGGACGGGCTTTGTTTATTAAAATAACTCAATAACTGATGCTGTTTGGCGATATCGATACCTGTGCCTGAGTCTTTGATACTAAAACGTACCCAGTAGTGCGTCTGCTGCGCTTTTACCTGTTCATTGATCGGTAGTAGGCTGCCTTTATTGATTTGAGATACTTGCTCAGGACTGATAGCATCGATTGCCAAGGCGACGTAGCCTGAGGGAGTAAACTTGATTGCATTGTGAAGTAGATTTAAGAGTATCTGGCGCAGGCGTGTATGATCTGTATCGATCACACGAGGACACTCTGGATCAAAGAAATAAATAAACTCTAGCCCCTGCTGGCGCGCATGATCTACGGCCGCGTCACCCACTTCTTGTCCAAGCTTATAAATATCGACAGGCGCTATGCTCAGGCGGGTTTTTCGAACCTCTATATCGCCAATATCTAGCATGTCGTTGAGCGTGGTGAGCATATAGTGACTGGTTTTTATCAGTGTCTCAAGCGTGTGGTTTTGCTTGTCGGTCAAGGTGCTAGGGTCGATAGGCTCGAGTGTGTCTATCAAAGACTCCAGCGGTAGGCGCAGTTTACGCCCCATGATGGAGCGCAGCTCGCTAAACTCATCGATTTTTTGTTGTAATTGTTGGTTTTTTAGCCGTAGCTGCTCTGTTTGGCTGGCCAGTTCATTGATATTATTGAGCAAAACGGTAAAGCCATGCACCTGTCCGTGCTCACCAAACCATGGCGTCACATGCAGCTGATAGGTTTGTTGGTCTTTTATTCCTAGCACCGTTAGCGTACGCGTGACGCGCAGATTAACCAGCCTTTGTAGCAGTTGTTGGGTGGGGTCGTCTTTGCCAGCGACAAAGTCTGTCAGCTGCTCGCTGCCACTGCTGTGCGCAGGTCTGATAAAGACTTGTTCAAAACGCTGGTTAAAAAAACTGATTTGACCGTGGCGCATGATCATTGCCATCGGTAATGGTGCTTGCTCAATCAGGCGCTCAAGACGGTGCTTGAGGGTTTTGATGCGGCGATAGTCGTTGTGTAGCTGATAATTGATACGGCCGAGCGCATGACCTAAGCGTAAAAACTCCGCAGTCGATTGGCTTTCTAAAAATGGCGGCGGGGTATAGGCTTCTTTTGCATTATCACTCAAATTATCCGTATAACGTAATAGTTGCTCCCAGTTGGTGCGTCGCTTGAGCATGTATAGCAGTGCAGTGATAAACAACGCAATGGCTGCCATCAGTGGCAACCAGTATTTATAAGAGGTCCAGTCGATATCAAGCGGCTTATGACGCAATATCATATATATCCGTTGGCCACTATCTAGCTCAATGGTGCCCGCCAGATTGCGCGCATTGAGCGTATAAGCGCCATTATTCTGAGCAGAGGCTCTGACAGTCGGGAACGTCACTGTCGAAAACGCAGGCTCGTTCGGACGGGTATCACGATGAATGTATGTCTGTCCGGAGGGCAGCATAAAGATAAGCTGATAGCTGATGCCGTTAAGTGCCGGATGCGCCAAAACCCCCTTTAGCTCATCGTTTCGTAGCACAGCATGCTCAGTGAGCTCGTGTTGTAAGGTAAAAAAAGTATCGACGCTGTGCTGCTGTTGATACTGCCTCATACCATCAAACAACATAACATAATACAGTACTAGCATCACCAGCAACGTTAGGACATAAAATAACAATAAGCGCTGTAAGGACTGAAACTGTTGCATGAAAGCGAGGTCCTATATCGTCACTTAGCAGGATAAATGTGGCATGAAAACTACCATGATAAAGCAGTCAATGTCTTTAATATAACCAATGACGGTTATCTATAGCAAAACAACCGCTGTTTTATTGTCTATAGCGCCTATTATAAAGCGAAAAGACCTCGTAAGTAACGCTGAGTAGGCGAGGTTACAATCATGGCACAATACGCCAAACTCACCTATAATGAAGCACCGAACCCTATATAATGCATGATTATGACGACAATTGCTCCTGCTTCTAAGCTATCCCCTTCATCTAGCCTTGCCGACACAACTTCTAGCACGCCATTACGTGTGGTGTTTGCTGGGACGCCTGAGTTTGCGGCGGTCAGCCTCGAGTCGCTCATTGCCCAGCAACAAGCACTCAACATAGAGATTGTGGCGGTTTATACCCAGCCTGATCGCAAAGCGGGCCGCGGGCAAAAACTAGCCGCCTCAGCGGTCAAGCAAGTGGCGCTCGCCCATGATATCGTGGTAGAGCAGCCACCGACCTTTAAAAAATCGAGCACCGAAGGTATGGCAGCCCGCCAGACGCTGCGTAGCTATCAGCCCGATGTGATGATTGTCGCCGCTTATGGGCTGATACTACCTGCGGGCGTACTGACGATACCCACTTATGGCTGTCTTAATATTCATGCTTCGCTACTGCCGCGCTGGCGTGGTGCAGCGCCCATCCATCGTGCGCTCTTGGCAGGCGATAGTGAGACTGGTATTACCATTATGCAGATGGATCAGGGACTAGACACCGGTGATATGCTCTACAAAGTCAGTGCGCCTATCACTGCTGATGACACGGCAGCCAGCCTACACGACAAAATGGCAACATTGGGTGCGGACGCCATCGGTACTGTGTTAAAGGATTTGGCGCATTACCAAGCCCAAGCCGCCGCGCAAGATGACAGTCAAGCCAATTACGCCGAAAAACTTGTCAAAACCGAAGGCGAGATTGACTGGGCACAATCGGCGACGATGATTGAGCGTCAAATTCGTGGTCTGACACCGTGGCCAGGCGCTTATACTTTTTTCAATGGTCAGCGTGTGAAGATTTTGGCCAGCCTACCTGTCAACCCCTCGCAGCAAACCGAACTGCCCGCTGGTACCATCATCAGTGTTGGACGCAAAGCGATATTGGTCGCTTGTGGCAAAGAGGATAGCTTGGCGGCCAGTCATACTGAGCAGGCGAGTGGGACATTGGCCATTACTCATCTGCAGTTTGCAGGTGGCAAGCCGATGACAGCAGAGCAAGTCTGCCATGGCAACCAATTAAATGATGGCGACCAGTTCACCAAAGAATCAAACTAATTAATTAAGCTTAATGTACTTTAGTTATAAGTTATCTAACCTTTATCAGACGCTATCGCGCATACGTCAAGGAACAGCAACTCAATGAGACATCCCAGCCCCGCGTCTAAAAACCATAAACCCTCAAGCAACCTGATTATGAATGGCAGTGTCCGCGTACGAGTCATACGTACCTTGTTGGCCATTCAAAATGGGCAGTCGTTGGCAAGCGTTCTTGACCCTTTGCTCAACAGCTTGCACGATGGTGATAAAGGGTTTGCCCATGCGCTACTTTTGACGACCTTACGCCAGTGGCATGCACTGGCGCGGCTGCTGGATAGTTTGGCGGACAACCCTATCGATGAAGTCGAGGTTCGTACCACCATTCAGGTCGGTCTGGTGCAGCTACTGTATCTAGAAGTCGCTGACCACGCCGCGATACACGAAACGGTGGAGGCGGCAAAAGAGGTCGGCTTTGCTCATGCGACTGGTCTTATCAATGCCATCCTGCGCAAGGTTGCCAAAAACCCCAATAAGTTTCGCAAAAAATGCAATAAAAACCACAGCCTGCCGAACTGGCTTGCTTATCAGCTCAAGCAAGACTGGAGCGATCAGTATGATGCGCTGACACAAGGGCTGCGGCAGTCAGCCTCGATGTTTTTACGAGTAAACGCGGCGGCCACCTCAGTTACAGAGTATCAAGAAGCGCTAAGCGGGGCAGAGATTGAGACAGAGCTGACCGAGATGACCACAGGTTTTTGTCTACCCAGTGCCTCTAACGCTGCGCCCGTTACCCTAGCCACTACAGGTCTGCGGCTACGCCAAAGCACTGCTGTCAGCGCCTTGCCTGACTTCGCTGACGGCATCGTGAGTGTACAGGACATGCACGCGCAGCTTGCGGCACCGATTATCCATCGTGCTTTGATGAGTAAGGTGAGCGCTGATAAATCTCAGGCGGGCTTGGATAATCATGAGCTGCATATCTTAGATGCTTGCGCGGCACCTGGGGGCAAGCTGGCGCATTGGCTAGAATTATTGAGCTCTGAAGATGCGTCAGTCTTGTTTCACGTGAAACAAGACGATACAGCGGTGACATCAGTGCCTACGGGTATTAAGCTCACCGCTATCGATAACGAAGCATCGCGCATCGAGCGTATTTATGACAACCTAAAGCGCCTTAACTTTACCCAGACAGACTTGGCACAAAGTAGCAGTGGTATCGCCCTAGATATCGTCTGCGCCGATGCAACCCGCTGGCGCAGCACTGGTGCGTCTAAAAAGCAAGATTCTGCTAAAAACAGCGGCGTATTTGATGCTATATTACTGGATTCGCCTTGTACGGCGACCGGCGTGATTCGTCGTCATCCAGATATCAGCCTCTTGCGTACCGAAGAGGACGTCGAGCAGACTGCGTTATTGCAAGCAGAAATATTGCAAAACCTATGGCCACAGCTCAAAGTCGGCGGTTACTTGTTATATGTGACTTGCTCTATTTTAAAGCAAGAAAACGTCCTGCAAATGCAAGACTTTGTCAGTCGTCATGACGATGCGGCGGCGGTTGCGTTTACTGAGGCGTGTAGTTGGGGTATCGAACAAGCGATCGGGCGTCAATGCTTGCCGATAGATCGCGATGGTGGCGATGGTTTTTATTATGCGCTGCTACAGAAGACAATGGCATAAAACTGCTGAATAAACCGTTTTAAATATTGAAAAAAATCATTGTAGACAGGACAATCTCATGAAATATATCAGTACCCGTGGTCAGACAGCACCGATGGATTTTAGTGATGTGCTTTTGATGGGGCTTGCGCCAGATGGCGGTTTGATGCTGCCTGAGCAGTATCCGAGCATTGATAGCGCTACCCTTGATGAGTGGCGTACGCTGAGCTATCCGCAGCTTGCCATGGCGATTATGCAGCGCTTTGCCACGGATATCCCGGCGGCTGATTTGCAAGATATCATCGAGCGTACTTATACCGCTGACGTATTTGGTTCTGATGAGATTGTCCCTGTCCGCAAACTTGAAGACGACCTGTATATTTTGGGATTGTCCAATGGTCCGACGCTGGCATTTAAAGATGTGGCTATGCAGTTTTTGGGCAATGCCTTTGAATACGTGCTGAAAAAGAAAGGCGCGCGGATTACCATCATTGGTGCCACCAGTGGTGATACGGGCAGTGCGGCGGAGTATGCGCTACGCGGCAAAGAAAATATCGAAGTCTTTATGCTGTCACCGCATGGCAAGATGAGTGAGTTTCAGCGTGCGCAGATGTATAGTTTGACTGATGACAATATCCATAATATCGCCATCGACGGTATGTTTGATGACTGTCAAGATATCGTCAAAGCGCTGCAACAGGACGCGGCATTCAAAGCCGCTTATAATCTCGGTACGGTGAACTCGATCAACTGGGGCCGTATCCTTGCGCAAATCGTTTATTACTTTAAGGCCTATTTTGCCGTCACCACAAGCAATGACGAAAAAGTCAGCTTTAGCGTACCATCGGGAAATTTTGGCAATATTTGTGCCGGTCACATTGCTCGTGAGATGGGGCTGCCAGTCGATCGCCTTATCGTCGCCACCAACGAAAACGATGTGCTCAATGATTTCTTTAATCAAGGTGCCTATCAGCCGCGCCCAGCTGAGCAGACTTACGTGACCTCTAGCCCATCGATGGATATCTCAAAAGCCTCTAACTTTGAGCGTTTTGTCTATTTACTGCTCGACAAAGACAGCGCGCGCGTCCATGCGTTGTTTGAAGGCGTAAAATCCGGCCAAGGGTTTGATTTGTCTGATTTGATGGAAGCAGTTAACACACGTTATGGTTTTGCTGCTGGCAAATCCACCCATAGCGACCGCTTACAAACCATCAAGGCGCTTTATGAGCAGCATGGTGAGTTGGTTGATCCGCACACTGCCGATGGTATTAAAGTCGCTAAAGAATTACAACGCGCAGGCGAAGTTATCGTATGTGCCGAGACTGCTTTGCCTGTAAAGTTTGCCGATACCATTGTTGAGGCTGTTGGGCAAATTCAGATTGCTCGTCCAGCGCATACCGAGGGGCTAGAGGACTTGCCGCAGCATGTCGTGGTATTAGACAATGACGCTGAGCTGGTCGCTGAACAAATTCGTCAACATGTAACGGCAAACCCAGCGTAATTAATAAAGGTATTTAACGCTCATTGTAAAAAGCAAATCTAGGAAATCATCCACATAAAGGTTACGGCATTGTAATAAAGTGTTTATGATTGTGTTATGGTAGATATAATTGTAATATGAGAAACAGCGTCGGCAAGTCATCATCGTGCTAGACGCTTTTTTAGCCATAAACATCAGTCAATTACAAAAAACAGCTGCCCAATAGGCGTCATAATAATTGCATTGCTGTGTCTGTAAACTGCGCTGAGTCTCTACGAATATATAATCGAAGGGCTTGACAGGTATAGACGTAAGTAGGGTTTGTTAAGGCGGCGACAGCGGTACATATTGTGGATATAACAATGAAGATGAGCTTAAAAAAGATAGCAAAAGCACTGTTGATCACGACATTTAGCAGTGCCATGCTAATGAGTACTGCCTACGCCAATAATCCACCACCTACCATCAAAGCCGATGCCCCCAATCGCTACATCGTTAAAAAAGGCGATACCTTATGGGATATCTCTGGGCGCTACTTAGACAGCCCATGGCGCTGGAAAGAGATTTGGGCAACCAATAAACAAATCAAAAACCCGCATCTGATCTACCCAAACGACATCCTTATCTTGTGCGTGATTCAGGGTAAAACCTTGGTCGGTGTCGATACGGGCGAAGGCTGTGCAGGAATCGAAAAGCAACTGACGGGTGATGTCACCGCCAGTGCGGTCACTGTGACCTCAACGGCCAACAGTATCCCTCCTATTCCTTGGTCAGCAATTCAGCATTGGCTCGATAAGACCATCATTGTCGATCCACAAGATTTTAATACCACGCCATACATCTTGGCTTCTAAAAACCGCAACTTAATCACCGCCAGTGGTGATAAGGTCTATGCCAAAGGCGTACCACTGATCGTGGGGCAACGCTATGGCATTTACCGTGAAGGTGAGAGATACGTCGAGCCAAAAACCCAAAAAGTCATCGGTCTTGAAGTTACCCAAGTGGCCACAGGCCTAGTGACATCGACAGAAAGCAACGGCGTCACTAGTCTGCAACTGACAGACAGCTATGGCAAAGAAGTACGCGAAGGTGATCGGGTATTTGTAGAATTAGACAATGCGATCCCGCCTGTGTTTTATCCAACCCCAGCCAGCGTCAGTCGTGGCGGTATGATCGTACGAGTGATGGATTCGATCAGCTCCGCAGCAAAAGGCAGCGTGGTCGCCATCAACCTTGGTAGTACGCATGGTGCCAAACCTGGTGATGTGTTGACTGTGTACCAAAAAGGACCATTGGTGCGTGATATCAGAGACAATGATACGCCAGTGCGTTTGCCAAACGAGCCAAGTGGGATGCTGATGGTTTTTAATACGTTTGAACATATCAGCTACGCCTATGTACTGGATTCTGAGCTGCCACTAAATGTCGGTGATCAGTTATTACCGCCGCCATATTTATAAACACGCCAAATACAGTACAAGGTTTTGAGATGAGCACCCGATCTTAGCGGAGGTGAGCCAAACGATGATGACAGTAGTCACCCCTTCTTTATCAGACGAGCAGCGCGCCATAGTGGCGCTATGGTATGAGGTGAATGCGTCATTGTCTGCTTATCACAAGCTGACGACGAGCTTTGGTAGTGCACAGCTGGCGTGGACGGCGACAGTAGAGGCTTGGCGGCAACTGGGTATTCATTATACCCATCTCAAACGCCATGAGTAGCCAGCGCAAACACGCGCTAATATCGACAAAATCCAGCAAGCACGCGTAGAAGGGCGCTATGGATTACTGTTTGCCGATCAAGCGGACTATCCTGCCCAGCTGCTACAGATCTATGATCCGCCGCCAGTGTTGTTTTATCGCGGCAATCTCTCTCGTCTGCACCAAGCCCAAATCGCCATCGTCGGTAGTCGCAAGCCCACCGCCCACGCACAAAAAATCACCTTTGATATGGCGCAGTACTTAGCGCAGGCAGGCTACATTGTCACCAGCGGGCTGGCCATGGGGGTGGATAAACGCGCACATCTAGGCGCATTAGCACAGACAGATTTAGCCCATCAAGGCCGGACGATCGGGGTAATGGGCACAGGAATTGATGTCAATTATCCCAATCATCACGACCAGCTATTTAGTCAAATCATCGAGCAGGACGGCTGTATCATCAGTGAGCTGCTACCGCATACACCGCCGCACAAGCATACCTTTCCACGCCGTAATCGCTTGGTCGCAGGACTCAGTCTAGCGACCATCGTCACCGAAGCCACCATTCAAAGTGGCTCGCTGATTACCGCGCGCTTGACCTCAGAGCAAGGCAAGCAAGTCTTTGCGGTGCCAAGCCATATTGACAATAGCAATGCTGAAGGCTGCCACCATTTGATACGCGAAGGGGCGACGTTGATTTATCATCCTCAGCAGGTTATTGAAGATGTCAGCAGTCAGCTTAGCCACCAGAAAGGTTTTGGTAGTCGCGTGCCGCCGAACAAACGCACACCTTCTGATAATGATAACGCCATACCATCAGCACAGGTTGCCAATACTGCAGAGAGCCCACTGCCATCTGCGATAGCTCATCACCCGGACCCTGTGGCTCCCAAACACTTGCAGCCAGTATATGAGCAGCTTGATTGGCATGGGCAAGATTTGGATGCGCTGTTGCTGGCCACCACGCTTGAAGCACCCGTTTTGATCGGGCAGCTGATGGAGCTTGAGCTATTGGGTCTCATCAGCGTACAAGGCGGGCGTTACTTGCGTGTCTAAAAAATGCTATTTTTGCGAGTGGCTGTCTTAGATTGGCTTTTTGCTGTGGTATGATAAGTTTCTACCTTTTTATTTTTTGTACCTCCATCATGAAACCATCCTCCTCCGTTTTGGCCGACTCTGTCAGCCAAGCTGCTACTTGGCTAAAAAATGGCCAGCTACTTGCTTATCCAACCGAAAGTGTCTGGGGTATCGGCTGTGACCCTTATAATCAAGCCGCCGTACAGCGTATCTTGACCATCAAACAGCGACCAATCGCCAAAGGTATGATTGTCATTACCGATAGTGCCGAGCGTTTAGCGCCGTTGCTTGCGCCTTTAACACAGGCTCAGCGTCAGCCTATTTTGGCAAGCTGGCAGACGGACAGCGACAACACCCAGCCGCAGTATCAACAAGCGCATACATGGCTATTGCCTATCCCGGAAACACTAAGCACCAGTATCCCTCATTGGATAACCGGCCAGCATCAAACCGTGGCGGTACGGGTCATCTCTCATCCACTTATCCAGCAGATGTGTCAGCAGCTGGTCAGTGAGCAAAACCCTTTTGGCCTGCTGGTCTCCACCAGCTGTAACCCTTCAGGCCAGCCGCCTGCCATGACTTTCTCTGAAGCTTATGCGTATTTTTCTGAGCAAATTGGCTACTTACAGGCTGATACCTTGGGATATACACTGCCGAGCCAAATCCGTGACGCGCGCACAGGTCTGATTATTCGTTAGCGCCCACTCATGCTTTACAGAAAATAAGACACACGGCATAAGTAGGTTGGACTGGGTTTTGTATTAATCTGACTATATATCGTCTTATAGTCAACTCTAAATAAAATAGATACATTATATATCAACGTGGAACTGGTATAAATTTTCCTTGCGTGCTGTGCCTGCGCTGCTCGATGCTGCGTAAAATTTATCTCAGTCCCACTGTATCGTTTTTATACTGAACTCACTGTATTATCATATTGTCTTGTGATTTCACTATTGACAGAAATAAAAGAATAGCGCAGTATAGAGATAGACAATGGTTATTAATCTAAAAAATAGCGTGTATCTATCAATTATGAAACTAAATCCTGTGACTGAAAAATTCGTTTTGCATTGGGGAGAGATGGGCTCGCAGTGGGGCATCAATCGCACCATGTCGCAGATTCATGCGTTATTGTTTATTATTGGAAAGCCTTTAAATGCTGAGCAGATTACTGAAACGCTTGGCGTTGCACGCTCAAATGTTTCAAACAGTCTCAAAGAGCTACAACATTGGGGGCTGGTACAAAAGGTCTCAATACTGGGCGACCGCCGCGATCACTTTACCACCAATACCGACGTTTGGGAGTTGGCACGTATCATCGTGATTGAGCGTCAAAAGCGTGAGCTTGAGCCGACAGTACAGTTTTTGCAGGCACTCATAGACAGCCCAGAGTTTGAGCACGAAAACAGCGACGTAAAAGCTCGGCTCCGTGAGACACAAGCATTCGTCGAAACAGTGACCACGTGGTCTTCTGAGATGCTACGATTGCCCAGCAGCGTACTCAAAAAGATATTGAAATTGGGTAGTAGTATAAAAAAAGTCTTACGTTAATGGGCTGTGTTAAACAAGCGATGGTGCGTGGTTTAACGATAGTTAAGCTACTGTAAACAGGTACAGCACGACTGGTATTCAATTTTTTTGCGGGCGGTGCTTAAGCCGACAGGGGACACGGCCTACATAGACTCATAAAAATTTAAGTTGTTATTTCTGTTTTGACAGAAATAACAATAACAAGATAACTTATAGAGGTTTTAGACAGAGGTCTTAGACCAATCACAAATGGATGTGGCACATGAAACCAAATAACACACAAAGTCAGACAGAGCAAAAGGTCAAGGATGTGGTGAGGTCGATAGTCTGGCAAGACCTGCGCCAGCTGACTGGTAGACAGATCGCTTATAACATTATTTTGCCTTATCCATTTTTATTGTTGTCGTGGTGGTTTGCTAGCCAGTCTTGGTATGTACTGGCGTGCAGTGCGTCTTATCTGTTTTTTGCCGCCGCTTTTCGTCAAGCGCATGATGGTTATCACCATAGTTTAGGTGCAGGTCGGCGTCTGACCACTGCTATTTTGTTGCTGCTTAGTGTGCTATTGATGACCAGCTTACATAGTATCCGAGCCACTCACATGGCGCATCATCGAGACCCATTAGGCGATCACGATGTTGAAGGTCGTTTGGCAAAGGCATCATGGCAGCAAGCACTGCTCGGCGGTATCACGTATCGGTTGGCTATCTACCGTCAAGGGCTGCGCTTGAGCAGTCGCCGTCATAGGATGCTGGCTTGGCTAGAGTTTGGATTGATAGCATTGGTGATCATGGGCGTCCTGATGATGAGCGTGTTTGCTGCGTCTACGGTGCTTGGGCAGGTGGTGCTATATCATCTTGTGGTGATGATGTTGGCCAACGCCAGTGTCGGTATCATCGCTGTGTGGGGCGTGCATCATGACTGTGACGAGACGATAGCTCGCACTGAGCGCAACCCTCTGGTAAATCTGCTGACATTTAATTTGCTTTATCATGTAGAGCATCATTTATTTCCTGCGATACCATCCAACCATTTGCCAACGCTTGCCAAGCGTTTGGACGCAGCCGCACCTCACCTGACCAATGCGCCTGTACTACCCAGCCGCGCTACCGTTATAAAGCACATGAAGCATCGCTGGAGTGTCACAAAAGACACGTACAAAAACAGTAATGACAGCGAGTGCCCTATCCGTAAGCGTTTTGCTTAGAGACGAGTAGATCTCTAAATGGATGAAAGAAGGCCAGTTATTTTATAGGTGCTGGTCAAGAGAGTGTGTCTTCATTTTTAATCTATTTAGATGACTATTGATTGAATTGAAGAGATGTCCTAGACCAAAAGACGTTACCAAAAACCTGTGAAAGTCGTTTTGATATCACGGTGAAAGAAGACGATGATGGTGAGACAGCGTTTATCTTAAGCAAAGAGTTGACGATACAGATAGTTGGCGATATGAATAAGGAGTCAGACATGCATATCTTAATCAGTGGTGGTTCAGGGTTTTTGGGTCGAGCATTTAGCGACGAAATCATGGCACGGTATCGTGAGCGAAAAAAGGCACTACAAGTCACTTGGCTGACGCGTGATAGTAACCAGGCGCACCCTGACGATATCGCTATGATGACTTATGATGAGCTTACAAAGACTGATAAAAGCTTTGATGTGATAATAAACCTAGCGGGGGCAGGTATTGCCGACTCGCGCTGGAGCGATAGTCGCAAAGAGCAGCTGATGGCGAGCCGTATCCGGCCTACTGAGGCATTGTTGGTATTTATCGCTCGCAGCCGCAGCAAGCCCAAATTATTGATTAGTGGTTCAGCGATAGGGTGGTACGGCACACAAGGCGATAAACCATTGACAGAAAGTAGTGGTTTTGAGACAGATTTTGCTCATAAATTATGTGATGATTGGGAGCAGTTAGCGCTTAAAGCCACTGAACATGGTGTGCCTGTGGCAATCGTGCGCACTGGTGTGGTGATTCATCCTGATGGCGGGATGCTTGCCAAGCTTCTGACCCCATTTAAAATGGGCGTTGGTGGACAATTGGGCAATGGCAAGCAAATCATGAGCTGGATCAGTCGGGCAGACTGGGTCGGCGCTGTGATATTTATCATTGAGCAGCACCTTGCTGATTATGACAACAGTCAAACCACAAATGATAATTCACTAAAAACCATAAATGATACGCCAGCCATGGTCTACAACTTAACTGCGCCCAATCCTGTGACCAATCATACTTTTACCAAAACCGTAGGTACCTGGCTACATCGTCCAACACTCTTTACTTTACCAGAATTTTTACTAAAGCTGATATTTGGTGAGATGTCGACACTACTAATTGATGGTCAAAAAGTATTGCCACAGGCGTTATTAGCGGCGGGTTATGAGTTTCGATATCCTACGCTCATGCAAGCCTTAGAGGCGAAATAGCGCTAAATAAAAGAATGGTCTACGGAGTTGTTTCATGTGAAACAAATACAACCCGTTTACCATCCGCCTTGATATGATAAAACTGGTGCCTAATTATGGCTGTTAAAAAAAGCAAAGACTCAAGTATCACACTAACAAAACAGTACGCTCGCAAGCCTTATCCGTGGTTAAGGATTGTTGTCAGCTTCGCACTACTTGGTGGGTGGATCGGGGCCAATGCGATGAATTTTATATTGTTTTTGCTGGACGGCGCTTTGCCAAGAAATATGCAAGGGTTTGATTTTCAGTACTTCATAACAAACATGTTCGAAGGTCTTGGTTTTAAGATGATAGCAGGTCTATTTCCTGCTTTGATAACTGCAGGTGTCATTATATATTTTAAACTGCATCTTAAAACAATCAAAAGCTGGCTTGCGTTAGGAGTATTGGGATTTATGGCGACTGTTCCATTTAGCCTCAGCGTAATGCTGATAGCGGATTCGGTAGATCTTGAGCTCTTTTATTTGGCGACATTGGTGGGTATGTCAGGGTTATATAGCGCCATCATAATAGGCGGTTTAACGATTCCCAAATCGTAGTGCTAAACGAATGGATATATTTGACTTTGCTGTGAGAGGTTTTAATTTAGCGGTGTTTCACGTGAAACCATATAACTGATTTATACCAACCCCGGGTTTAAATGAATAGCCACGCTACTTTGAGCGACCCGAGCGCCATGCATCTGGTTTATTTGGATTCGACTATATGAGGTTTTATATAAAAAGCGTGAAGCATTGATGAAAGAGCGTCTAAAGGCCAGCTATGATAAGCAAATCGCACAGGCGGTAAGGGCTGCTGGTATCACCGTGCTTGATAACCAAAGCGTGCTATTAGATGATTCGGTGTGGCTCATCGGCCGCTCAGATGATGTGGATCAGAGCAGACTATCAGCGCAGGCGCTACTGACTCAGGTAGATACCAATCAGCCTATTGTCTATTTAGAGCATCGCCCGTCTATGATGGACGAAATCAGTTCTTTACCGATAGATTTGCATGTAGCAGGGCCCACGCATGGCAGCCAGATATTTCCATTGACGTTATTGATGCGCGGGCTCGCACCCCTACATTATGGCGCTAAGGTGGTAGGGGAGACGCAGCTTTTGGTGACATCGGGATATGGCTTTGGGCCGGTACCGTTTCGACTGGGGACGCGTTCTGAGATTTGGATGATTACCCTGACGCCCAGTGGTGCCGTTGCTGAGCCGTCGTCATAGTCAGCGCGCCAAAGCAGTCAGTCATTAGGCCGCTAACTGCCCCTGCTCACGAATGACCTCACGGACAAAACTGGCAAAACCGTGGATGATTTTGCGGGTTTCTAATCCTAGCCTCTGATGAATGCTCATAAAGTGAATAAAACCATGCGGCGCACCAAGTACCGTATAGTTTCTCACCGATATGCCATGTGTCTTTAGTTGCTCTGCATACGCAAAAGCTTCATCACGTAAGACATCCAGCTCTGAGGTGACGATATAAGTGGGGCAGACGTGGCTGTTGTCCCCCAGCATAGGCGAGTTGAGAATGTGTTGTCGCGGTAAGGGGCTGTTTTTTAGACATGCCGCGTCAAACACCGCCACATCATCATGATCTAACAACAAGCCTTCGCCGTATAGCTCCCAGCTTGGATAGTCTGTCTCGATATCGGTAACAGGGTAAAGCGGCATTTGCGCAAGTGGCTGAGGCAGACGCTCTAACAGCGCAAACATATCTTGCCCCGCTTCGCCTAGGTCTGCCCAAGCTTGTTTAGCAGGGGCGGTGAGCTGCTGAGCAATAAGGGTCGATAAGCCGCCACCTGCGCTGTCGCCTGCCAAGACGATACGTGATGGCAGCGCGCCAAACATATGACAATGCTCGGCCAGCCAAGCATAAGCGCTGATACAGTCTTTTAGCGCGGCTGGGGCGGGGTGCTCAGGTGCCAATCGATAGTCGACACTGACGACAGGCCAGCCAGTCTGCTGGCTCAGGGCATGACAAAACTCGTGATGCGTATCGATACCGCCGATACAAAACCCACCACCATGAAAAAACAACAACACGGTCTCATCAGGATTGTGCACGCTGCCTTTTTTGATTGTCTTTCTATAAGTGCTAGCGTCTGGCTGATAGCAGCGAATGGTCATATCGCCATCATCAGCATTTGCAATCACCTTATCAGTCCAACGAACGCTGACCTCACCTTTTTTGCGAAAGCGCTTTATATTATTCATCAGCGTATCGCCCGTCTGTTGCCATACCTTTGGAGACTGCATGGCCACGGCATCGGCAGCGAACCTCTCACGCAGCTTAGGCATCGGCGTCAGCTCAAGCGGGGTTTTTAGCTTACTATTTATCGCCAAAATCAGCCGTAGATGGGCATCGGCATGCAAGTATTGCTTAGAAGTCGGGCCGCCAAGGTAGCTGACCAAACTTTCTAACAGCGGCAATGGCAAATAACCCAGCCCTTTTATCGCATAATGCAAGGTATGCGCTTGATGATGAACGACTTGCTGATAACCCACACACGTGCTTTTTAACGCAAAGCATTGACGCTTAGCGCTATCTTTTGGTACAGCTTCTATCTCAGGCGCTAGCTCGTTTGAGCGCTTTAGATTGATCAACGCTCTATTTAATAAGGTGTTGAGCGATATGGTTGAGTGAGACATAACACCTCGGATACATGATGGTTAGTGTTTGAAATAACAGATGTTTTTGACCATAGTAAAGTAAAAGAAAACAAAATTGAGTATATTTTGGTAATGGAGTGAATGAAAACCGTAAAAATTTTGGAATAAACCAAAGGTTTGGTAGTGGGTGTGAGCTATAAAGGTAAATCAATACCAGTAGGAGGGTGCCTCTTGCAAAATAGATTGGCTAGATTTGCCTGTTTGTTCCAACGTTTTGTTTCAATGTTTGGCCTCGCTGTTTATGCCGTTGTCAGCACCATATCTCTAGTCCCACGCTCGTTGGTACAGCAATTGTTGTAAATGGGAAAAAATCCTCAGCGCAAGGCTTGAAATTTGTCCTCATCACCTTTATCAATCAGCTATCAAAGCATATTCGCAAAAAATCAGTGATATCTGTTGATTATCTAATAAAAGCGCAGATATCTAATAAAAGCGTAGACTAATAAAAGCACAGCATGACTTGCTGCCAGCAGGTTTGTTGTGCCATACATCAATCGTCATTATTAAAATTCTAAGGAGCTATCATGAGCGAGCAAAACAATAACCACAAATCCCCTGAGCACAATGTGGCGCACGACAATGTCGAGCATAACGGCAGTATTTTAGAAGAAACCATGCAAGAGTTTGATCCAGAAAACAATTTATCTGAAAAAGTCACCATCGACAACGAAATCGATATCGACACTTTCAAAGCACGTATTGCTGAGCTCGAAGGCGAGGTCAAGCAGGCCCGTGAGACTACCGCCCGTGCCAATGCCGAAGCTTACAATGCGCAAAAACGCATGGAGCAAGAAGCCGATAAAAGCAAAAAATTTGCCCTACAAAAATTTGCCAAAGAGCTATTGGAAGTTGTTGATAATCTAGAGCGTGCGATTGAAAACGCCGACGCCAGCGATCCGGTTACCGAAGGCGTGCAACTGACGCACAAAGCTCTGCTGTCTGTCCTCAACAAAAACGGTATCGAAGTGATTGACCCACAAGGTGAAAAGTTCAATGCCGATGTTCACGAAGCGGTGGGTATCGATGCCGATGCCGACGCTGATGTGGTCGGTACAGTGCTACAAAAAGGCTATAGCCTAAATGGTCGCCTACTACGTCCAGCGATGGTACGCGTGGGTCAGTAGGATTTTTTACTTGATTTTAAGCGTCTAAACCTTACTTATATAAAGGGTTTTGACAAAAAATCACACAAAAGACAATTTTTGCTTGATGATTGCCTTGAAAAAACCGACAGGCAAACCGATATATAGCAATAAGTGACCGACTATGGTCTGAAGACATAAGTAGTTATATTTAAAATATACATTAGGAGCATTTGATTATGGGAAAAGTAATTGGTATTGACTTGGGTACAACCAACTCATGTGTGGCAGTGATGGAAGGTGACAAAGTCAAAGTCATCGAAAACGCTGAAGGTACCCGTACCACACCTTCTATCGTCGCTTATAAAGACGACGAAATCCTCGTTGGTCAATCGGCTAAGCGTCAAGCGGTCACCAACCCAAAAAACACTTTGTTTGCGATCAAGCGTCTGATCGGTCGCCGTTTTGATGACAAAGTGGTACAAAAAGATATCGGCATGGTGCCATACAAAATCGCCAAAGCGGATAACGGTGATGCTTGGGTAGAAGTAAACGGTAAAAAACTAGCACCACCACAGGTTTCTGCTGAAATCTTGAAAAAAATGAAAAAAACAGCAGAAGACTATTTGGGCGAAAAAGTAACAGAAGCGGTCGTAACCGTACCTGCTTACTTCAACGACTCACAGCGTCAAGCCACCAAAGATGCCGGTAAAATCGCCGGTCTTGATGTAAAACGTATCATCAACGAACCAACTGCCGCCGCTCTTGCTTATGGTATGGACAAAAAGCAAGGCGATAGCACCGTTGCTGTATATGACTTGGGCGGTGGTACATTTGATATCTCAATCATTGAGATTGCAGATGTAGACGGTGAGCAGCAGTTTGAAGTACTAGCGACCAATGGTGACACATTCCTTGGCGGTGAAGACTTTGACTCAGCATTGATTGATTACTTGGTCGATGAATTCAAAAAAGAGCAAGACGTCAACCTAAAAGGTGACTCACTTGCGATGCAGCGTCTAAAAGAAGCAGCAGAAAAAGCAAAAATCGAGCTATCAAGCGCTCAAAGCACTGAAGTGAACTTACCATACATCACCGCTGACAGCAGTGGTCCTAAGCACTTGGTCATCACTATCAGCCGCTCTAAGCTTGAGAGCTTAACCGAAGATCTGGTACAGCGTACCATGGGTCCTTGTAAGATTGCTCTTGAAGATGCTGGCCTAAAAGTCGGCGACATCAACGACGTGATCTTGGTCGGTGGTCAGACTCGTATGCCACTTGTACAACAAAAAGTACAAGAGTTCTTCGGTCAAGAGCCACGTAAAGACGTAAACCCTGACGAAGCAGTAGCAGCGGGTGCCGCGATTCAAGGTGCGGTATTGTCTGGTGACAAAACTGACGTTTTATTGCTTGATGTGACACCATTGACGCTTGGTATTGAGACGATGGGCGGCGTAATGACCCCAATCATCGAGAAAAACACCATGATTCCTACCAAGAAATCACAAGTGTTCTCAACAGCAGAAGACAACCAGCCTGCGGTAACCATTCAGGTTTATCAAGGCGAGCGTAAAATCGCTAACCAAAACAAACTGCTTGGCCGCTTTGACTTAACAGATATTCCACCAGCGCCGCGTGGTCTGCCACAAATCGAAGTGACTTTCGATATCAACGCTGATGGTATCATGAACATCTCAGCAACTGACAAAGGTACTGGTAAAGCGCAAAGCATCCAGATCAAAGCAGACTCTGGCTTGTCGGATGAAGAAGTTGAGCAAATGGTACGAGACGCTGAAGCCAACGCAGCTGAAGATGAGAAGTTTGCAAATCTGGCACAAGTTCGTAACGAAGCGGATGGTCGTATCCATGCGGTACAAAAAGCGCTAAAAGAAGCGGGTGATAAAGTCACTGAAGAAGAAAAATCATCAGTAGAAGCGGCAATCTCTGAGTTAGAGACAGCGACTAAAGAAGATGATCATGACGATATCAAAGCCAAACTTGAAGCGCTAGACAATGCTTTCTTGCCTATCAGCCAAAAAATCTATGCTGATAGCGGTGCAGGCGCAGAAGGTATGGATCCAAGCCAGTTCCAGCAAGGCGCGGATGCAGCAAGCAACAACCAAGCCGACGATGATGTTGTCGATGCTGAGTTTACAGAAGTAGACGACAAAAAATAAAACGGCTGATAAGCTGACCGTTGATTAATGTAACAAAAAAACGCACCTTTCGAGGTGCGTTTTTTTATGGCAGTTACCCATTTGATCAACGATCGATATTTGGTTCAACGATCGATATTTGACCCAATAAGCTGGGCGCTAATAATCAGTGCCTCATAAGTGAGTATGACACCAGCGTCTCCCGCCTCATCTGTCGCCGAAAACTGCTGCCAGTAGCGCCGCTCAAATTGCTGTAAGCTCGATTTGTTCCAAATGAAAGGCAAGCGCGGGCTGGCTTTGTTTTGCGTTTGATTGGTCGATACACCAGTGAGTTTCATATGTTTGAGTACCGCATAAGGACTAGAAAACGTCACATCAAAGCGCCGTGTCGATAGCACAATATTGTCAAACCCAGCGTGATGCAATGCCAAGCGCCATTGTTGCATGTCAGGATAGTGAAGCCCTTGACCAGTCAGGGCTTTGATTTGCAAAAAATTATTAGGCGTAAAGGTGCTAAAGGCCAGCTGGCCACCTGCTTGGAGGCGAGAGGCAGAGTGGGCAACAAAGCTAAGAGGATTATCAAACCATTGCACAGCATTGGCACTGACAATCAAACTATGTTCTCCTTTGAAGTCGATAGTTTCAGCGTCGCCGATGGCGATCTGAGCATTTGGCAAAATGCCTTGTAGGGTAGCTGTTTTCTCGGCGCATAGCTCATTGATCAGCCAGTGCTGGCTTTGAATGTGCTCGGCCAATAGGCGGGTCATCTGACCTGTACCTGCACCAATCTCTAAGACGCTATCTTGCGTTTTTTTTGGGATGGTCGCCAGCAAGTCGTGACAGATCTTTTGCTGGATAGTGGCGTGCTCATCATAATGACTGGCATTGGCAAAATGGCGCGCGATGGTTTGCTTTCTGTGATCTAGCTTGAGTGCGGCTGAGTGTGTCATCTATGCTATTACATCCTGTCGGCGAGCCATTTTTCCTAAACCATATCATCGTCTTTGACTGATCGTAAGGCATCTGTACGTCATCGCTAGTAGCGATTCAACCTATATTTAAGACAACTACAGCTGCTGAATTAACCGCTCACAGTCATCATAGGTCAGTTTGGCATTCATTACTAGACGAATGCGCGCGCTGTTAGCAGGCACCGTAGGCGGCCTAATAGGCAGTGCATAAAACCCAGCGGCCTGTAGCTGCTGGGCTTTGGTCAGTGTGCGCGCATTATCGCCCAGTATATAAGGGACGATAGGCGAGGTATAGGCGCTGCTGACTGCACTGGTAGAGTATTTGAGGGCAATGGCCTCGCTTAGCTCGGTAGACAGTAGCGCCAAATGCGTCCGTGCCGACGTCAAGCTTGGCATTTTGGCCAACACAAAACGTGTCCAAGCATGGTTGATGGGCGGCAATGCGGTACTAAAGATAAGTGAGCGCATGTGATTGACCAGCCAGCGCTTGATGATTTCATCACACATGATATAAGCGCCAACGGAGGCAAATGCCTTGCCAAAGGTACCAACCAAATAATCAATCTGCCCGAGTGTCTGCGTTTCCTCTGCCAGCCCAAGCCCTGTCTCCCCTAAGACCCCGATAGCATGAGCTTCGTCGACATACAGCTCAATGCGCGTATCTTGAGCTTTTATTTGTACCAGCTGTTGTAAGTCTGCGCGATCACCATCCATACTAAACACGCTTTCGGTCACGATAATGATGCGCCTGATATCGTCATCAGCTCGCTCGATAAGCCGAGCCAGATGCGCGTAGTCATTATGACGATAACGGCGATAGCCAACGGTTTTGTTTTGGCTAAGGCGCAGCCCATCGATGATACTGGCGTGCACCAGCTTATCTGCTAATACCAGCGTTTTGATGGGTAAGGCGGTCAGCGCGGGCAAAATACCGATATTGGCATGGTAGCCGCTGTTAAATACCAACACAGATTTTGGCCTACTCAGATTGCTAGGGCTGCTAGGACTATTAGAGGCATCTTCTGCCGTTTGATACCACGCTTGCATCTCAAGCTCTAAGGCTTGTAACTGCGTGTCGTCTCCTGTGAGTAGCCTTGAGGAGGTGGCACTCATCTTAGGATAATGCGTGTCAGATAATTTATCCATCTGCTCAAAAAATGCCCTTTGTAGCCTACTGTCGCTGCTCAAGCCCAGATAGTCATTACTGGCGATATTTAGTAAGCGTTTGCCTTGATAAATAACATAGCGCCCATCATGTGCCAGCGTAGGTATCTGCCGATACTGCTCATTTTTCTTTAACGTCTGTAGTGCTTGCTCCAGCTCGTCCTTGAGGGTCATCATCTATTTTTCCTGTTATTTTGATAAAACAAAGCGATTTTTTGGCCTTTTTCGGTCTCTTTGTCCCTTGCGACTAGGGCCTGTCTTTTATTCGATCGGTAATCGTCTAACTGGGTGAAACACGAGGATACGCTCGATAAAACCTAGTGCTCAGATAAACGTGCTGCCATCGCTTTCGATGAAATAAGTAGGAATTATTGCACAAAAACGGAGGTTGTAACAAAAGATTTCATATCTTTGCCTTTGTAACCCACACGCTGATAAATACTTGCAAATCTTAACTCTCATACCATCAAACACTGACAGAGAGCTTGAAATAGTTTGTTACTATCTATTCATCGTTAGCAAACAAGGCGATAAGGCCAAAAGCCTATATAAATAGATAACTTGTTTGTCATAGTTTTAAGGAGCTTATCATGAATACTCTACAAAAAACCCTACTTGCACTAGCTACTGGTTCATTGTTGACAGTCAGTGCTCAATCTGCGACGACTTATAGTAACGGCTACACAGGCCAACCTTATGTGGGTGTAAAAGTCGGTCAGTTTGACTTAGATATCGACGATGCTGATGACCCAACAGCTTATGGTGTTTATGGTGGTTATAACTTTGACCAAAACTTCGGTATCGAAGCAGAATATGTCGGCTCAGACGATGCTGACTACATAAATGGTGACCTAGATGCCAAAACGTATGGTGCTTATGGTACGGCTCGCTACCAGTTTCCAAACACGGGCTTATACGCCAAAGGCAAACTAGGGGTAGCCAAAACTGAAGTAGAAGGCGATTACACTGTGGGACCAGTTAAAGTTTCAAATTCTAGTAGTGATACTGGTATCGCTGGTGGTGTTGGCTTGGGCTATTCGGTGAATCCTGACTTTGGCGTAGAAGCTGAATACGCCATGATGGATAGCGATGTTGATGCCAAACTATTAACAGTGGGCGCTCATTTAAAATTCTAAATCGATGATGAAATGACTTAAAGTCTACCGGATTAGAACTTTATAAGAGAAATGCAATCATTGAGAAACGACAGTTTTCTATCTCGTTTCTCAAACCAATACTCTATATAAGATTGACGAACTACACTATCTTAGGGGAATATTATGAAAACTTTACAAAAGACACTATTGGCTTTAGCGGCAGGTTCATTACTCACCGTAGGCGCACAAGCTGCTGTTACTTATGGTAATGGTTACACCGGTCAAGCCTACGTCGGTGCCAAAGTCGGTCAATTTGATCTAGACGTCAATGATGCTGATGATCCAACGGCTTATGGTATCTATGGGGGTTATAATTTTGACCCTAACTTTGGTATCGAAGCTGAGTATGTCGGCTCAGATGATGCAGATTATCGCGGTGGCGATATTGATGCTAAGTCTTATGGCGCTTATGGTACTTACCGCTATCAGTTCCCAAATACAGGGTTATACGCCAAAGGTAAACTAGGTGTGGCAAAAACTGAGATAGAAGGGGACTATACGCGCAATATTGGCAATACTGAAATCAGAACCGAGACGTATTCGGACAGTGATACGAGCCTAGCAGGCGGTGTTGGTCTTGGTTATTCAGTGAATCCAAACTTTAGCGTTGAAGCTGAATACGACAAGTTGGGAAGTGATGCTGATCTAATGACTGTTGGTGCTCAGGTGAAGTTCTAAGGCATTGATTGACCACACCTTATATTTATATATCAGACAAAAAACGATCGCTTTGGCGGTCGTTTTTTTATGTGGCAAAGGTTATTCGGCGCTTTTTGATTTCATCTAAGATATGGGCGTTGTGTTATGAGTGGTGTATATTGATGATTTTTAAGAGGTTATAAACGCTCAAAGTATGCTACATTGAAAGCTAGGATAGCAAGCTAGGATGATTCAAACAGGGTGGGTGGCAATGATGGAGATGTTTTTGATGATTGAGCCTTGGCATTGGTTGGTACTGGGCTTTTTGTTGCTGATTGTTGAGATGTTTGTACCGACATTCGCCAGCCTGTGGTTTGGTGCCGCTGCCATTATTGTTGCAGCATTGGCTTGGCTCTTGCCGATTTCTCTTTTTGTGCAAGTTGTTATTTGGTTGGTGCTGTCGGCGGTGTTTTTAGTGGCATGGTTTAAGTTTATCAAGCCTTTATCAGTGGACCGTACCAAAGCTGGATTGGGCGGTGGTGTCATCGTGGGTGAGACAGGGATGATTGTGCTATCACCGCAGCCCGAGCGCGCAGGTATCGTGCGCTTTAGTGTCCCTATCGTTGGCGCGGCAGAGTGGATGTGCCGCACCACAGGAGAGGAGATTGCAGTTGGTGAGCGGGTGGTGGTGACAGATATCGTGGGCAATGAGCTGATCGTCAGAAGTATGCAGTCGCCTACGCTGAGCCAAAAAAATAGGCAATTTTGACTGCCAGTCAAATACAATTATCAATTATAGGGATGAGTTATGGAAAGCTTTAGCATTGTGATGGTGGTGTTGATTGCACTGGTAGTCTTTACCGTGTTTAAAGGGGTGCGCATCGTACCGCAAGGTTATAAGTGGGTGGTGCAGCGACTGGGTAAATATAGCCAGACGCTAGAGCCTGGTCTCAACCTTATTATCCCTTATGTCGATGACGTCGCGTATAAAGTCACCACCAAAGACATCGTACTTGATATTCCATCGCAAGAAGTTATCACCCGTGATAACGTGGTCATCATCGCCAACGCGGTGGCTTATATCAATATCGTCCGCCCGGACAAAGCGGTCTATGGTATTGAAGACTATGAGTATGGTATTCGTAACCTTGTGCAGACGTCGCTGCGCTCGATCATCGGTGAGATGGATTTGGATAACGCACTATCTAGTCGTGAGGAGATTAAAACCAAGCTCAAGCATGCCATTTCAGAAGACATCGCTGATTGGGGTATCACACTCAAAACAGTCGAGATCCAAGACATCAACCCCTCAGATACGATGCAAGCATCGATGGAAGAGCAGGCGGCGGCTGAGCGTTTGCGCCGTGCGACAGTGACGCGTGCCGATGGACAAAAACAGGCCGCTATCTTAGAAGCAGATGGTCGCCTAGAAGCCTCCCGTCGTGACGCTGAAGCACAAGTGGTGCTGGCCAAAGGCTCTGAGGAGTCCATTCGCTTGATTACCGCTGCGATGGGTGATGAAGAGATGCCGATTGTTTATCTGCTAGGCGAGCAATACATCAAGTCGATACGTCAACTTGCAGAGTCTGATAACTCAAAAATGGTGGTACTGCCTGCAGATATCTTGAGCACGGTCAAAGGTATGGTTGGCGATAAGTTTAAGGTGTAACAACGCTACGGTTGAGCGCTCATATTGACATAACAAAAGACCTCAAAAACGAGGTCTTTTTTGTGCATAAAGTATTTTTTAAAGTACATTAAATCACTTTAGAAAAGCGGTTTTTGTGCTTTTTGTCCAAATATTCATCAAACACCATGGCGACGTTGCGACCGAGTAGACGACCTTTTGGCAGCACACGAATACCAGCGGCATCCATATCGATAAGTCTGTCCTCTTGCATCGCGCCTAACTGCGCAATCTCATCAATAAAATAGGTGATGGCATCGATACCAAATTTTTGATTGATGTCTTTAAAGTCGATGTAGTCGTGACACAGCAGATTCATGATCACATACTCGCGCAAGCGATCTTTGATAGAGGTTTTGATCACTTTGACCGCAGGCATGATGGCCAGATTGTGCTGCGCGGCATCGATGGTGGCTTGATAAGCTTGCAGGTCGGTATCGTTTTGCAAGATATAGCGGCTATTGGCATTGGCGATTTGACTGATCGATGAGACCCCAAAGCCGAGCAAATCACAGTCGCCCATGATGGTATAGCCCTGAAAATTGCGATGCAACTTACCCTCGCGCTGTGCCACAGCCAGCTCGTCATCGGGCTTGGCAAAGTGGTCGATGCCAATGTATTGATAGCCTGCCTCGGTGAGCGTGTTAATGGTGTTGCCCAGCATGGTCAGTTTGGCCGCAGGGCTAGGTAAATCCGCTTCTTTGATTTGGCGCTGGGCTTTAAAGCGCTCCGGCAGATGCGCGTAGTTAAACACCGACAGCCGGTCGGGTGCCATCTCGATGATGCGACGTACGGTTTGCTCCAATGTCTCAGGCGTTTGATGCGGCAGACCGTAGATCAGATCGATATTGATAGAATGAAAGCCCAATTCGCGTGCTTCAGTAAGTACGTTTTCGATTAATTCCGCTGAATGCACGCGGTTGACGGCGATTTGGACGCTCTCCTCTAAGTCTTGTACCCCTAAACTGATGCGGTTAAAGCCCAGATCGCGTAGGACCTTGAGGGTGTTGCCGCTCAGCTCACGCGGATCAATCTCGATAGAGTAGTCGCCTTCATCATCACTCAAAAACTCAAACTGCGTTTGTAAAAACTCCCACAGCTGTACCATCTCTTCATCACGCAAAAAAGTTGGCGTACCGCCGCCTAGGTGTAGCTGCTTGACGACTGGGTTCTTGCCACCTTCAGTGGTCAATAAGCGCCGCTTGAGTTTAATTTCAGCGATGAGATACTCTAAGTAGTCGCCTGAGTCGCTATTTTTCTTAGTAATGATTTTATTGCAAGCGCAGTAATAGCAAAGGTGGCGACAGAACGGAATATGAAAATATAAAGACAGCGGCGCCCGCGCTTCGCGATTTTTTAGAATTTTGGTCTCTAAATCTACTGGTATCGGGGTAAACTCCAGCGCTGTTGGATAAGAGGTATAACGTGGCCCTGAACGATTGTATTTTTGGATCATCGCTTCATCAAACGCTGGCAGCTGCTTGCTGGTGATACTGCCGCGCGTACTGGCATATGGGTTGTCAGGCTGCATGACAGGGCGCGTGGTCGTCGGCTGCTCGTCAGCGCGGTTGTAGGGCTGCTGAGTATCTGGTTGTGAGTATTCTGTCATACGGCATTCCTCGGGTTGACCATACAGGCTGCGGTTTTGGGTGCCGCTTTTGGTTGTATAGAGATGACTGACTTGCTACCGCTAGTATAACAAATCCCTACCAGTAGTGGGGAGACGACTTATAGTAGTTGGGTAAGGACTGGGATGTGGGGAAGTGATAGCGGGGGTGTAAAGGCTTAGAATTGCTACGCTCTTGAAACGGCGCTTGCTCAGCAGAAAAAAAGACCTCAGCGGTGTGGTCTGAGGTCTTTTGATAAGGTTAAATAGCAGTTGGTTTTACTCGGTTAATTGCAGCGTATCGCCCACCGCGTGAGTTGCAATCTCACCGGCACTAAACGGCAGGCGAATCCAGTCTTTTGCAGAGTAACGCCGCGTCTGGTCACGGTTATAAGGGCGTGTGCTATCCGCGGATTGCGAATACGCCAGTAAGGCGTTGACCACAGGGCCTTTGTCATCAAACGTCACCGCTTGCATATATGTCGGGCCGTTATTGATAAAGGCATACTCGCTGGCATCAGCGTTTGGTGCTGGGCCGCGCGCTACGTTAAAGACGCCTTCACGTCCTTGGCCGCCATGCATCGGAATACGCTCGTTGTTTTTGCTGGCATCAAGGGTGTATTGTAGCTCGCCCAATGTGGCATCGAGCGCCACGCCATTGTTTTGAAAGTAGGCAATCGCATCTGCCAAGGCGGCACGGGTGCCCGCTGTGATTTTAAGATCGCGCGGTGTGTTGATAGGGTCAGACTCATCAAACGGCACATCAAAAGCATCATCAGTGGTTTCGGTAAAGTCGACATTGCGCCAAAACTCTCTAAAGACATGAGCGCCCCTACTGTCTAAGTTATTACGGCGGTCCCAATTGCTCAGCACTGTGCAGGCTTGGGTCGCGTCGATACTGCCACCGCTCGATAACGTCAGCATCGGGTTGGCGGCGCAGTCAGCGAGGACATCATCAAGCACTAGCTCCGCGACATAACTGCGGTTGCCATAGACCACTTGTTGGAGGTTTTCTAGAGTAAAGGTGTCGCCGCCTAACCCATCTGAGTTGTCCAAACGATCAAATATCTGCTGAAAACCCATACGCGTGCGCATCAATAACGGTACGCCATCTGGTGGATTGGCCGAGATAAAGGGGGTTAAGCGCCGACGCAGTAGTGGTGAAAAATCGGTCAATGGCTGATTTGGATTGCTAAACCAATAGCTGTCATTGGAGTTGGCCACATAATCATCACGTATCAAAAAAGGTAGGTTTGATGCGCCAAAAATCCCAGCTTGCGGCGAATCTGCATCATTGCCCCATTCACAAGCGGCCTTGCTACCATTGAGCGCGGGTAAATCAAAACTGACAATGCCTTGTAAAAACGGCTGTCCTGCGATGCAGCTCTTTAGCTTGTCTGCAGTCACATGAGGGACGGTTGAGATATCAGCGTACAAGGCTTTGCCCTGTCTATCTGCAGCGATGGTATTGACAAAACCAAGCCCGACGGTGTCTTGCATACGCTCTTTTAAATCTTCGACGCTATCGGCTTTATTCATACTAAGCCATTGGTTAAGTGAGCGCGGGTTTTCTGAGGCAGCATCACGAATGGTAAAGGCCAGATTGTTACTGCCCCATGCTGGCAGGAGACCGTTGACGGTGTTGACCGCGAGCATCGGACCATAATGCGACAGATAGATGGGCTGAGTCAGGCTGCCGTTGTCAGGCAGCTGGATCGTCACATCGACTTTTTTGATGTCGCGCTCCTCGACAGCGCCTTCAGTGTTTTCATAGGTATATTTCATCGGATCGCCATCGACTAGGTTAAGCTGATAGAGCGTAAAGCGTTTGGCGGTAGAGACGGTATGGCTCCAAGCGACGTCTTTATTAAACCCAATATTGGGAAATGGCTGACCTTGCTGAGCGGCGCCCATGACGTCTAGCTCGCCTGGCAAGGTGAGATGAAATTGATAAAAACGCTGTACGCCATCCCAAGGCTCGTGCGGGTTGCCATAGAGAATACCGCGCTGGGTGCCGGTGACCCCACTGCCCAAGGCGTAAGCATTACTGCCGCCATCCATCACATTGATGGTGGTCATATCAAAATCAAAGCCCGCCGCCAGCTCTGATGCTGAGGCCGATGAAGAAGAGTATAGCGATGTCTCTGATGCCGCACCTGAGCTGGTAGGCAGCCTACGGCTCGTCATAGCTGTATCTACTGCAGGCGGGGCTGCTGCGACGATGGGCGCAACAAAATTGGCAAGCCCGCCGCGCAAGTTAGCCTTACCATAAAGCGCAAGCAAGTCATCGGTATCGATTTCTTGTACCCATGGCGCGCCTGCACACTCAGGGTCGATGTTGCCCACCCCTGTATCGCGCAAGTAGCGACTATAGCCTGCCGCATAGCCTGCTACGGCATCAAGTACTTCTGGCTGTTGGGCGGCCAAAAACTGCTGGCGTTTGGCAGGCGAGTTGTACCAGGTATAAAACACATCGCTGGTGACATCACCGTCCTCGCCCAGATAGAGCATACTCTGACCACGAGCGACCACGATTTCGCGGGCCAGCGAGCAGATATTGTCCTCGGCAAAGGCATAACCAACGCCGTATCCTAGGCTTTTATAGTCTTTTGCGGTGATATGCGGGATGCCAAACTCGGTGCGCTGGATGTCCACCTCGTAGGTGGTCGTGGGCTGGGCGGTATCAGCGTTATTAAAACTGTTGTCACTATCCGAACAACCGAATAGAGCTAAGGAGACGGCCACTGTCAGTAGCGTAAGGGTCGGCACACGCCGATGCTTAAGCACATTGATGCTCATAACTTATCCATCCTTGGTTGGTTAAAAAAGCGTGGTACATAAAGCTCGACTCAATCAGCTTTATGAGGCAATAACATCCTTTTATTGCGCATGCGTTTAAGACTAGGGTTGAGATTAAGACGCATCTATTCATCATATAACAATATAGAAGTGTGATGCTAGTGCTGCCTTATTTAACGCATCGGTATTAAATGATATTAAAATTGAAAACAAAGCGAGTGAGACACGACATTTGCGCACTGATAATTAATGTTTTATTATCGATTGATTCCCTATATTAGGAAGTACTGATGTCGTTTGCTCAAGTCTATACCCGCTCAGTCGTCGGGCTGCATGCCCCCAAGGTCATCATTGAGGTGCATTTATCGCAAGGCTTGCCTGCACTCACCATTGTGGGTTTGCCAGAGGCGGCCGTCCGTGAGAGTAAGGATCGCGTACGCTCCGCCATCTTAAACTCAGGTTTTCAATTTCCCAATCGTCGTCTGACCATCAACTTAGCGCCAGCGGACCTGCCAAAAGATGGCGCGCGGCTGGATTTGCCGATTGCGATTGGTATCTTAGCGGCGAGTGGTCAGATCGAGCCTGAGAGCTTGTCCGCGTTTGAGTTTATCGGTGAGCTGGCGCTAAATGGCGAGCTGCGCCAAGTCAGCGGCAGTCTGGCAGTAGCACGGGCGATAAAATCAGAAGGGGTAACGGCGCGGTTAGGGCAGATGACAACGACAGCTGACCCAAAAGGCTGCGCGCAAAAAGAAGATCAGAAAGAAGCTAGCGCGCAAAAACTGCCGCAGTTGATCGTGCCCATGGACAATGGTGCTGAGGCCAGCCGCGTCGAGGGTGTAGATGTATTGGCCGCTGAGAGCTTGCAGGCTGTGTGTGAGCACTTACAGTCACTGACTGAACCAAACGCGACCTCTCAGCGTTTACCCATTGTCACGCCCAGCACCGTGCAGCGGCATGTCGGCTATCAGGTAGATTTGGCTGATGTCAAAGGCCAGCATCATGCCAGACGGGCATTAGAGATTGCGGCAGCAGGCGGTCATTCGTTACTGTTTACAGGGCCGCCTGGCTCTGGCAAGACGCTGATGGCATCGAGATTGCCGACCATCTTGCCAGATTTGAGTGATGAGGAGGCGCTGGAGGTAGCCAGCACTTACTCGGTGGCAGACAGTGATTATGATTATGGTACACGGCCCTTTCGTCAAGTGCATCACACCATATCGGCAGTGGCACTGGTGGGCGGTGGCTCACGTCCGAAACCTGGTGAAATAACACTTGCTGATAAGGGGGTTTTATTTCTCGATGAGCTACCAGAGTTTGATCGTACTGTGCTTGAGGTCTTGCGTCAGCCGTTGGAGGCCAAGCAAATCACCATCAGCCGTGCCAACTCACAAATGACCTTTCCGGCCAGCTTTCAGCTAGTAGCGGCGATGAACCCTTGCCCATGTGGCTATGACGGTGATGGCTCGGGACGCTGCCGCTGTCGACCTGAGCAGATCAAGCGCTATCAAGACAAACTCTCAGGGCCGCTACTTGATCGTATTGATTTGCACATCACTGTACCTGCACTACCCATCGCAGACTTACAGAACGCGCAGACAGGCGAAACCTCCGCCCAAGTCCGCGAGCGTGTTGCCGCCGCGCATCAACGCCAAATAACGCGGCAACACAAGGTCAATAATGCACTGAGCCCAAGCGAGATCGATAAGTATGTGCCACTGGGTGAGGGCGAGCAGCAACTGTTGCAGTTGGCGCAGCAGCGACTTAATTTATCGGCGCGTGGCTATCATAGAGTCTTGCGCGTTGCTCGTACCATTGCCGATCTTGCCGCTAGTCATGATGTCACCAGCGCTCATTTGTCAGAGGCGCTCAGCTATCGGGGCAAAGCATAAGAGCAAATCAGGCTCGCCTAAGTTAAAGGTCTATAGGCTGTATTATCAATGTATAGACTGTATTTTATTGCTTATGCATCGTTTTGCAGGATCCATTGCACTAAGGCGGCAAAGTCATCAAACGCATGGGTGGGATTTAGCTTACGAATATCTTGTCCATAGTTGTAGCCATAAGACAGCCCCAGCGTGTCCATACCGGCGTTTTGGCCGGCCAAGATATCATTTCTAGAATCGCCTATCATGATGGCTTGTGCTGGCGTGACGCCCAGCGTTTGGCAGACATGTAGCAGCGGCGCGGCATCTGGTTTTTTTTGCGGTAAGCTATCGCCGCCGAGCACAGCACTAAACAGCTCTTGCCAGCCGAAGGACTGTAAGATTTTTGGGACAAAACCAATGGGTTTGTTGGTGACCAAAGCCAGGGTGTAGCCCGCTGCTTTTAGTTGTTTGAGACCATTATCGACGTCTGGATAGGCGACCGTTTTGCTACCGCTGATATCTTTATAAGCCGTAAAAAACACCGCTTCGGCGTGATCCAGAGTGTCTGTATTTAGCTCGTCTTCTAGCACCTCTATTTTGCCGACCAAGGCACGTGCCACCAGCATGCGTGAGCCGTTGCCGACCCAATTACGTATAGTATCAATAGGGTAGGTGTCTTTGCCAAGTGTGCTTAGCATGGCGTTTACGGCATCGGCCAAGTCTGGTACGCTATCGATGAGCGTACCATCAAAATCAAAAATCAACAGTTGCTTATCCATTATTCCTCTCGGTTTTGTGTTGCTATAGCGGATTTAAGATAGCTTCGATGCCCAAACAATACCAAGCAATATAAGGCAAGGCAGGCAAGCGACAGTGTGCAATGAGTGGGGGGCGCTGCAAGCGAGCCAAGCGCCGTATCTATTTTATACAAGGATAGCTATCTTGATCGTCTGTGCTACCATAGCACAGCTAAGCTTTTGCACCCACTTTTATGCAGGCTTAAATATCGCTAGTCGACATCTTTATAGCGCTCGCGGTGCGCTTTTTTCATTTGTAGATAGGTGTCATTTTTACGGCACGCGTCCCATTTTTGCTTAAAAATACGAGCGGACTCTGCTTTGATAGGGTCCTCTTGCTGACGCGGTAACTCTTCGCGGCCATGCGCGCCGCTTTGGCCTTTTTTATCGTCAGGTACCGCCCCTTTGTATTTTTTGCCGCCCTTGTGATTGGCATAGCGCCGCGCGCGTGTGTAGCCCATTTGGATAAACTTGCGCGCCATGTCAGCACCAACAAAATCATCCTTTGCCAAGTAATCCAAAAACATCTGATAAATCGTCTCGCTGCTTTGCTTGGCAACCTCAGGAGTGGCAAAGCGCCAGTATGGCAAAATCTCAGACTTATAAGGCTCGACCAACAGCACTCCTTGCTCGCCGCGCCCGACTCGGTATAGCTCAGGCTGCGCGCGCAGGTCTAGGTTTTTATAATCTAAGTCATAATCAAACTCTCGCATCGTGTGCCCTTATCCTTTGTATGATGTTTACGGCTACTATCGAGTATACTGAGCGCAGCTGTCTAAAAAACAGCGCAAAAGTGTTATACAACCGTGACAGTGAGCGATTACTATATGAATCACCGCTGCTGGCTTTATCGCTAAGGCCAGCATTAGATAGCGTTTGATGATTACTGAGTAGGTCAAAACCATGACAATAAAACGTATAAAACCATTTGGCATCACCCCGATTTTATTTTCAAAATATAGGTTGGGTGTCGCGGCGCTACTCATCAGTGTACTCAGTACCACGGCGGCATATGGCGCGTGGTTTGAGCGTTTTATCCCGCAGGGTGAGACCTATACCGTACGAGAGATAGACCGTGACTTGGCCTTTGTGATTGATGGTTTTATCTATGATGCGCGCACGTCGTGCTTTTTGGCGGTGGGGGATCGGGTGGTGTTTTTTGAGGGGCGTCATGGTATTGATTACCGTGCAACGATCTATGACTTGGATTCACGCGAGCGCTGTGAGCTGTTATTGCGCGGTAGGCTATACCAGCGTTAAGTGAGTATTAATCCATAAAAATCAGCCATAAAAAAACCCCAAACATTTCTCAATGTTTGGGGTTTTAGAATCTAGTAAACGAATGGTGGCTCGAGGCAGGATCGAACTGCCGACACACGGATTTTCAATCCGTTGCTCTACCGACTGAGCTATCGAGCCGTCTTCGTTGAGGCGCTATTAAACTAAATATCGCCGCTGCTGTCAAGGGGTTTTTGCATTTTATGTGATAAAAGTCTCTATATCCGTCAATATAAGCGAAATAATCGGGTTTTGTCTTACTTTGAGTGATTGAATTGAGGACACGCCCTAGTCTTTGACGCGCAGCAGCTCATACTCGCTCATGATACGATGAATAGCATCATCGGCAGGGACGAACTCTCGCACGCCTTTTTTGACCTCGGCATCATAGACCAGCTTGATAAACTTGGCATCAATCGCGCGTTTGCGGTTTTCTAGATGTACGGTGAGGTACTGTAGGCGTTTGGCATTGGTTTGTCCGTCATCGAAGCAAGCCACCGCAGCGATGGGCTTATCATTAAACATGCCGACGTATAGATATTGCCCACGGCTAAACCCTTGCTCAACGAGCCGAAGCACCTCTGCACCACTAGGCTGGGTTTCATCGCTGTCATATAGTGCCGCCAAGCGCTCGGCCAGCTCATTGTCGCGTGCAGGTTTTTTGATCAGCGGGGCGTCTAAGCGGTTGATGGCAATGGCTTCTAAAGGCATGGCAGTTGTTCCTATCAAAAATGGAATGTTATAAATAGACAGTGATAAGGTCAGGTCGGTATAAACAAGATAGCACGCGGCATTACAGCGTCACAGCATTGATGATTGATAAAACTCAATGCACTATTTTAGCAGAATACGCAGATTTTGTGCGTGGTTTGGCGCTTGGCCGTGGCGGTCGTGGTTAGGGTTTGCTATGATGCAGGTAGGCCGCGTATTGTCTCTGACAGACAGACTGCATTTAGCCCGTGCGCGCCAGCCGTATTTTAGTCTTTTTTAATCTTTTATCATTGACAGACTTTGTTGACACCGCTCGCAACGTACGAGTGTTTATTGGACGTTTATCGTCCTATTTTATTGAGCACATTTTATTGACCGCTTTTATTGATAGAGAGTAGCCATGACAGCCAATTCGACCACCCATACCCCTGAACAGTCCTTGCCTCAAACCCCAAACCTACATGGCCGTCCAGCGCGCACCGCCACCGTCGAGCGCAATACCGCTGAGACCCAAGTCAAATGTACAGTCAATCTCGATGGCACCGGTCAAGGCGTCGTCGATACAGGGGTGCCGTTTTTGGATCATATGATCGATCAGATCAAGCGTCATGGTCTCTTTGATTTAGATATAAAATGCACAGGCGATACCTATATCGATGACCATCACAGTGTCGAGGACACCGGTATTACTTTGGGCCAAGCGTTTAACAAAGCTTTGGGCGACAAAAAAGGCATCCGCCGTTATGGGCATTTTTATGCGCCGCTCGATGAGTCATTGACTCGCGCGGTCGTCGATCTCTCAGGGCGTCCAGGTCTGCATATGGATATTCCATTTACCCGCTCACATGTCGGCAAGTTCGATGTCGATCTGTTTAGCGAATTCTTTTACGGCTTTGTCAACCACTCATGGATGACCGTGCATTTGGACAATCTTAAAGGCAAAAACAGCCATCACCAAATCGAGTCGACCTTTAAAGCCTTTGCTCGCGCCCTGCGTATGGCCTGTGAATATGATGAGCGAGCGCTAAATACCTTACCGTCGACCAAAGAAGCGTTTTAAGGATAGGTACGGTGCTGCTACGGTCACAGCCGCGCTTATTGCACGGCTTGTACAGTTGGCGCTTTTGTTCGTAGCAGAATTTTATCTATACCTCATTCGCTGTTATCAAATATAATAAAAACGATTCAAAAACGAGAACCAATCAATGACCAAAATCGCCTTATTAGATTATGGCATGGGTAATTTGCACTCAGCTGGCAAAGCATTGTCAGCGGTAGGGGCAGACGTCTCTATCACCAATGACCCAAAAGTTGTCGCTGCTGCTGACAAAATCGTCTTCCCCGGTGTCGGTGCCATGCGCGATTGTATGGCTGGTATGGCCGCTGCGGGTATCGATGATGTCGTACGCGACGCGATATTTAACAAACCCGTGATGGCCATCTGTGTCGGTATGCAAGCGCTGTTTGAGCAATCGGCAGAAAATGGCGGCACAAATTGCCTAGGCATCCTAAACGGTAGCGTAGAAGCCTTTGATCCGGCGTGGAAAGACAAGCAAGGCGCGACGATTAAAGTACCGCACATGGGCTGGAATACCATTAGCGGTATGGACTTTCACCATCCATTGTGGCGCGGTATCGATGACCATGCGTATTTTTATTTTGTGCACAGTTTTTACTGCGTTCCTGCCGATAGCACACAAGTGGCCGCTGTTTGCGACTATGGCCAGCCGTTTTGTGCCAGCGTGATCCAAGACAACTTGTTTGCCACCCAGTTTCACCCCGAAAAAAGCCATACCGCTGGCTTGCAACTGTTAAAGAACTTCGTTGAGTGGGATATATAGCCAGACAACGCTGTCTTTTTCATCAGTAGTCACGCTGAACAGATATCAGCTTGAAAGGTGAGTCGACGGCGCTGTTCACTTCTTATAGGCCGCAGCTATTGCTTGCTGTTATATACGGAAAACACCAGTGGATTTTACTGCCTTTAAAATCAATATCATCGATGTCACAGGCCTAGCCAAAGATGCGCTGCACATCTATGTCGGTGTCGGGGTCTATCTGCTGTGCCTGCTGATACTGCGCCCTCTTATCAAAAATCAAAATCTCAGAGCTTTTATGGCACTGCTGGTGGTGATGAGCGTGGCGCTGCTCGGGGAGTATCTGGATAATCGCCATATCATCCTTCCAAAAGGGGTGTTTGCGCTGGGAGTCTTGGATATCAAAGCCAGCCTACACGACCTGATAAACACCTGCCTGCTGCCCTTGGTGCTGTATGCGGCCAATAAATGGCTAAAAATATTTCAGCCCACCCCCCATGCCAAAGTCTTGCTTAAGCGCCATAAAAAAATGGACGGCTAGCTTTTGCTGTCGCCCGCCACTATAGTTAATCCGATATAAAAACGATACAGCGAGAAGATACGTGGTTTTTCTTAGCCTTGAGCGGCGCAGGCACAGCACGCAAGAAAAATTTGTACCAGTTACAGGTTCATAAGCGGCCTTATCTTTACAAAGCTTACGAAACATAAAAAGTCTCGTCTATTTCACGTTTCCTTATTTTGCTACTTTATAGGTGTCATCTTTCTTGATGAGCCAATACAAGTCATAAAACTATAAGCAATAAAAAAGGAAGCCACTATGAATATCCAAGATCTATTAGATAAAGCCAAAGACACTTTAGACAACGCCAAAAATACTCTAGGCTTAGAGCCGCAAGAAACTGAAGCAGGCATTTATATTCCCTCAACATCATCGCTAAAGATAGCCGCGCCGAGCAAGACCAACTACGATCATACCGAGTACGATAATCCCTATACGGGCGATAAGAAAATCATGATGATCTGTACCGAAGAGCAGTATATGACCATGGAGAACGGTAATAAATTTGATACCGGTAATCATCCGGTGGAGATGATGGTGCCGTTATTACATTTTAAGCAAGCAGGCTTCGACGTGGATGTATTTACGCCAACAGGCGAGTCGGTCAAAGTCGAGCAGTGGGCGATGCCAGAGGACGATGACGACGTTAAACAAATTTATAGTGAGTACGAGTCCAAGTTTAACAATCCCAATAGTATCGCAGGGTTCGTCGCCAATGATATGGCAGAAAGCAATGACTATGCAGCGATTTTTATCCCTGGTGGTCATGGCGCGATGCTCGGCCTGCCGGAGGATAAAAACCTTGGTGCAGTGCTACGCTGGGCGTATAAAAACGATTTGTTTACCTTAGCAATTTGTCATGGACCAGCTGCTCTACTAGCGGCTAATCTGGATAGCCCTGACCGCTCTGATAAAAAGGCAAATCAAGACGATGATGGCAGTCGCGATTTTATCTATAAGGGCTATAAAATGGTGGTATTCCCCACTGCGATGGATAAGCAAATGCCAAAAATTGGTTATTTGCCGGGTGATTTAACGTGGTACTTTGCTGATAAGTTAGAGGATTTAGGCGTTACTATTGATAATAAACTGGCCTCAGGGCAAACGCATCAAGATAGAAAGCTTATCTCAGGCGATGGGCCACTAGCAGCGAATGACTTTGGTAAAATGAGTGCTAAAGCTTTACTAAAAGAGTTTGGTTAGATCGTTTTCATAAAGTCATTATATAAAAAAACGGACTATTAATGAGTCCGTTTTTTATGTCTAAAAAGAAAGCCTTTGTAGGATGTGCCCCGCGCACCGATAGCGGGGTAATAGCCTACAACTGGTGCGATGACGTACAACTTATGCCTAAGCGTAAATGATTCTACTTAGCCCCATCATATAACCCACGCACCACTTCACCAATCACCGCAATGCCTTTGGCCAACGTGTCCTCATCTGCCGCGATACTCATGCGGATACACTCGTGTGCGTGCTGGTAATCGCTGACATCCACACCCGGGAAGAAGTATTCACTCGGCACGATAAGCGTCCCTTTTTCTTTGAGAATATCGTACAGCTCAAGCGTGGTAATCGGCAAGTCCTTAAACCACAACCAAAAGAATATCGCCCCCTCAGGCTTATGAATCATCAATGGATAATCACCCAGCTCTTGTTTAAGCAGCGCAATGGCCTTTTTTGCTTGCTGCTGATAAAAAGGCTTAATCTCGTTATCCGACAAGTCTTTAATAGCGTTATTTTCAACCAAAGGCGTGGCAATAGATGCGCCAAAGCGCGTCGGCGAGAGATTAACCACGGCATTCATCGCGCTGACGGCTGCAATCACCTCAGGTGCGGCAACGATAATACCGGTACGCACTCCGGGTAAGCCAATCTTCGACAGACTAAAGCACAGGATCGTATTGTCATCCCAATTAAGGGTAACGTCTGAATAAATAATATTAGGGAAGGGCATACCATAAGCGTTATCGATAATCAGCGGTACATCGTAACGCTTAGCAATCTCCGCCAAATGCGCCATTTCCTCATCGGTTAAGACATTACCCGTTGGATTGGTCGGACGCGAACAACAAATCGCGCCAATACGCCCTTCCTTCAATGCGGGCAAGTTTTCTAACGCCTCAAAATCTACTCGGTATTTAAAAAACCCTTCTTCGCCATCATGCGTCACTTCATCGATATGCGGCAACACCGCCATAAAATGCTGACCTTCGACATGCACATCACTATAGCCGATATACTCAGGGGTTAATGGTAGTAAAATAGACTTATCGACAGATTCGTTCTGCTCATCTGTGAACGCACCACCAAACAAGTTAAACAAATAGAAAAAAGCATTCTGCGAGCCATTGGTCAGTGCGATATTCTCTGCCGTCAAATTCCAATCATAATGACGATTAAAGAACCCGACCAAGGCATCGATAAAGGCAGCATCGCCCTGCGGATTGGAGTAATTCGCCATACTACTCGTCGCCGTGCTGTTAATGTCCTCACGAAAGCTACCATCGTTACCCAGCGCTTGATAGGTCTGCAAAAACAGCTCATTGACCGCTTCAATCCGTGCCGGATTACCACCGCCTAGCATATTGACTGGCTGATCGCTTTTTAGCGCATCGCCCAGATCATCCATCAATTGTGAGATGCCAGTGGGCTGGGTAAATTTTTGACCGAACTTTGAGAATTTCATAAGGCTACCATGCTGTTTGGGAGGGTGTTATAAGTTGGTGTTTAACCAATAAAGTGGGGCTAGTATAGCAAAAGGTTTCTATAAAATAAGCAATATGCGCGGCTGATATTGACTTATATGTCTATACAGGTTGTGAAGTAAAAAACGCCCTCTAGGTGAGTAGAGGGCGTTCTGTCTGAAGGATTTGTTAGCTAACCCTACCGATGATTTAAAGAGCAAAGGTAGAATTTACAATAAGTAGGTCAGATTTATTTGATTCCAAAAAAGAACATTCTTTTATTTGCTGAGCCGATATCTTCAAAATCTATATTGAGATTATCGGTAATCAGTTTTTTTCTAACATTTTTAGATGCTGCTATTAAATCTCGCTCAAACTTTGCGCCATTGATAGCCAAATCTTTATTATAGAAGTTCGTATATCCTGAAATAAGTATTCTAAGATATAAACTAAAGTCGACATAGTTACCGCATTCACGTTTAACCTTGGTCATCGATTGGAAACTATTTATTCGTCCTATCGCTTTATCAAAAACTGGTCTAGGAATTCGTCGTTGATAAGATTGTAGTCTAGCGTTATAAACTATATCAAAGCCTAGGTATGTAAATTTTCCTCTAGCACCATATATTTTGGTTTTCGGTTTTCCGACTCCCTTTTCAATATCTAAACCAATATTTTTAAGATTTTTTTGAACGTGTTCCTTAATTTTCTTAGCCTTGCTATAAGAGTTATCAAAAATTAGGAAGTCATCTGCATAACGTATATACGGTATATTGTTCTTAACCATTAAATTATCAAATTCGTACAAATACATTGAAGAACACAATGATGCTATTGGCATGCCTTGGCGAACACCCTTGCCCTTAAGTTCTTCTAGATATTTTTCTATCAGTTTTTTGTACTTTAGATCGCCATAATCTAGCTTAGCATCGCAATAAATAAAACTTTTGAAGATAGCAGTTAGCTCTCTATCTTCATCTGGTCCGATAAACTCTTTTTCAAATTTCTTTACAGCGATTTCTCTATTTATATTATCGAAAAATTTAACGATATCTGCTTTAATAACGTATTTATACTTGCTCCGATATTCTATAACGTCATCTAAGGCTTTACGAATGCCATGTATAGTTTTCTTAGTTGGCTGACCGTCTTTATTTGTCGTATCTATTTCTTTCTTATGAATATCTTTATTCAAGGCGTGGTCATACTCACAGAATCTATCATAGATTTCGCCATAATATTTTTTAAGATAATCTAAAAATAGTTTTTGAAGGACTCTATCTTGCACTGAGGGGACACACACTAAACGAGTGTTGTCTAACGACATTACGTTAAGACAGTTTGTTTTAGGCAAAATGATAGGGGTCAAATGATCACAGTTGTACTTAAAATTTGATATTTTTTTACAAATACTATTTAAAGCTTTGTCATTAAAGCTATTTAGATATTCATTAACTGTGATGTATTTAGTATGGTAAGAGTTGTCTGCTTTCGACTTGTTTTTAGCGAGTTGATTGAGGGTTGTTTTGAAATTATCTTTCACATAGGATGAGAATTTAACCTTATCTGTCATGACTATCTCCCTTGCTTCTATTCAACAAACCTTTTGCAAAAATTCATATATCAAATTTTACTAATAAAATAAAGAATTTATGCAAAAGGTCTATTCACTAGATAATCATGACGAAGGTCGAGTGCTCCACGCAAAGTATGAGCAAGCTTTCTTAAGCGTTGAACAATGTCGCCACTTAAATATAGCGCACGTTTGACACGGTACGTCATATAGCTGTCATATGGAATGATAAGCTCATCTATAACAACCTTACAATCAGTTAAATTGTTAACGTCATTTAGAGCCATACCCACCAGTTTTGCGATTTTCTTACGGATTATTTCACTTTTATATATTAACACAAAAGCGTGTGCAATTGTTATCAATACTGCCACAAATATGTATGCCTTTGTCGCAAATGGTGCTGTTGGCGATAGTGCGCCGTTTATCAGTACCGCTCTTTCAAGCCATAATAGCGGCTCAATGAGTTTATTTAACAGGAAAGCTATTTTCGATATGTTCACCATGTCATCACCATTTGATATTGTTTCATCCTCTTGAGTACTAGGTAGCAAGGGCAAGAGTGCTCCACGCAAAGTATGAGCAAGCTTTCTTAAGCGTTGAACAATGTCGCCACTTAAATATAGCGCACGTTTGAAACAGTACGTCATATAGCTGTCATATGGTGTGACAAGCTCATCAATAACAAGCTTACAATTTGTTAAATTGTTTGCGTTATTTAGAGCTAAATAGATAATAGCATTAATCTTTATACTTATAAATTATAAAACACTTGTTAATTAAAAATATTCTAGTACGATTTAGTTTGTACGACTATACACATTTATTAGAGACTTTTTCTACCCTAAATCATCGCCCTGACCTGAGCCATAATCCCCCGTCCAATCACCAATCTCACATAAATAATCGCAATACCCAGCAGCAGGGCGAGAAGCAATCCGCCACCAATAGCCAGATTCGCCCACGGCACGCTAAAGCGCAAATCAAACCACTGGGTAATCGCAAACCAAGCGCCGGCGCTGGCAATCGTCATCGCAAACACCGCGGCGCTCACCCCTAGTACGCCAATCTCTAAGATATTAAGCATATACAAGTCGCGCTTTTGCATCCCTAGCAGTCTAAATGAGGCGCTCTCGGTCATACGGTCCTGTGAAGTGGACAGCAGCGAGCTGATCAATACCATGATGCCTGTTAGCAATGCCAATAGGGTGAAGACATAGACCAAGCGGCTCATTTGCACGACCAAATCTTGGACTTGCTCAGCGATAGCGGTACCGTCAATGGTGGTGACAGCAGGGAACTTGCGTACCAGCTGACCTTGTACCTCGGCGATACGGTCCTCAGGGATATGCGCGGTGGCAAACTGGATTTGCGGCGCGCGGGACAGCACCGATGGCTCAAACAAAAAATAAAAATACGGACTCGGGCCACGATCGAAGCGCGAGCGGATACTGGTAATTTGCCCGATGATTTTGATCCCTTGGATATTAAAAACAATCTCGTCGCCCATGCCGACATTGAGCAAACTGGCGGCCGTATCCAAGATAGATAGGGGTGCTATGGTCTGTGCGGCGTTGTTGTTATTATCGGTATGATCGGTGGTGATAGGCGCATAGAGCGCGTTTTTTTCTAGAGAATCAGTGATGAACTCAGTATCCATCACCGTGTCGGCGTAGCTTAAGTTAAACACTCGCGACGGATCATCAAAACCTTCTGTAGGCTCGATATCTTGTACAGGCACGCCGCCAGCGGTGATGATACGCGCGCGAATAACGGGGTAATAGCTGACCGGTGTGCCAATGATGTTATTAATCGCGTCGTGTTGTTCGCTTTGCACATCGAGCAAAAATATATTGGGCGCGTCTGCAGGGTAGGTGTTGATAAACTGCTCGTTGATACTGTGATTAAGCGTGGTGATAAGTGTTAGGACAGCGACCGACAGCGATAAGGTGACAAAAAACAGCGCCGATTGGTTGCCTTTGCGCGCCAAATTATGAATGGCGATACGCTGCCTCCAGCTGATACGGCGGCGCGAGGCCAGTTGTGCCAAGAGCCATAGCCAGCCACGAGCAAGCAGCCAAAATATCGCGACAAAGCCAATCAGGCCGATCAGCAGCTGCGCGCCCAGTAGCCACGAGCCCACTTCATAAGCAAAAAACACATACAGACTTGTTAGCATCAGCCCGTACCATAGTATAGGCAGGCGTCGATACCATGGCAGGTTTTGATTGGACTGACTTGCGCCTTGATTGAGCAAGGTTGCAGGCTTGGTGTGGTTCAGCGGGCGTAAACCGCGCTGGGCGATGACAAAGCTCAAGAGCAGCGCAATGATGATGGTTTTTAGGATGCTAATGGGGTTGATCGCTAGCGCCACATCGGCAGGTAAGATAGCGCCAAGGTAGGGCTGACTGACCTGTAGTAAGCCGGCACCAAGGATACTCGCTGCGATACAAGCGATGACGGTGGTCGTAAGTAGTAACTGGTAGTAGCTGCGTTTGAGCGAGGCAAGCGGCTCACCTAAGGCGAGGCGAATGGCGTTGTTTTGCTGCTCTTTGCTGACAAAGGCACTAATCACCCCATACATCGCCACCGCCGAGAGCAGGAGGACGGCGATGACCAATAGCTTTAAAAACATCAAGACATTATCAGAAATACGCGAGACAGACGTATCCGCTGACTGAGCGTCAGACAGCTCGATATCAGGGTGGCTTACGAGTAGCTGCTCAAGCTTTGCATGCTGCGCCGCTATTGTCTCGGCATCTCCTGCCATCTCGATACGGTAGTTGACACGGCTGCGCTGCCCCAATAGGTTGGTGGCTGCCAGCGCTTGTTGCTGCATCAGGACCCGCCCGCCAAAACCAAAGGCACTTAAAGGACGATCTGGTTCTTTGGTCAGTACATCACGGATGGTAAAGCGTCCATCACCGATGGTGACGACATCGCCGACGGTAGCGCCAAGACCATTTAGCACCTCTGGCGCGACGATGATGCTATCGGCTGTCAGCTGTTGCCAAAGCGGCTGTCCGGAGGCCAGCTCGACGTCGCCATATAATGGATAAGCGGGAGAGACGGCTTTGAGCTGCGTCAGCAATGTCTGCTCTGCGCTCACCACCATCGCACTAAACTGATGATCGTAGACGACTTGGCTGGCAGGCAGGGTGTTGACTTGTGCCATGACCTCGCTTGGCCAGTCTTGTTTGCTGTTGAGTATCAGATCGCCGCCGACCAGCGCTCGCTGATTGTCAGTGATGTAGTGATCGACGGACTGCTGGATAGAGTCCAGATTCAGATAAGTGGCCAGTGATAGCGTCAGCGTCAATAAAAACAATACCGGATACACCCAGCGTCGCCACCAGCTACGGGTCAGGGCTTGCGCGCCTAACGTGCGAGTAAACAGCGGACCTATCAGGCCATGAGACTGGGTTGTAGCAGACTGAGTTGTAGCAGCGCTTGGTTTATTTTTCATCAGCGTTTGACCCATCTATCGTACCGTCATGCATGGTGATGACTCGATCGGCCATGTCAGCGAGCGCTGGATCATGCGTCACGACGACCAGCGCCGAGCCTGTCTGCGCACGCAAGTCTAGCAATAGCTGCATGACCTGCTCGGCGTTTTGCTCATCCAAGTTGCCTGTCGGCTCATCGGCAAAGACAATCTTGGGCTGGGCGATCAGCGCGCGCGCCACCGCTGTGCGCTGCTGCTCACCGCCGGATAGTTGACTGGGCAAGCTATCACGTCGATGGCCGAGCCCGACTGCTTCGATTAAGGCATCGACCCGCGCAGGATCAGGACGCCGCGCGATATCTAGCGGAAAAGCGATATTTTCGCGCACGCTCAAGGTCGGCAGTAGATGAAACGACTGAAAGACAAAGCCCATCTCGCGCTGACGAATCACCGCTAGCGCCTCTTCATCAAGAGCGCTTAGCGTTTGTCCAGCCAACGTAACCGAGCCACTATCGGGATAATCAAGCGCGGCCAGTAGACCCAGTAAGGTGGATTTACCTGAGCCTGATTTGCCCATAATCACCACAAACTCGCCGGCATCGACATGGATACTGACGTCTTTGATGATGGCCAGCGATTGCTCACCGACTTGCACGGTTTTATGTAAATGCTCGGCACTGAGTATGGCGTTACTGGTAAGTGTGGCGGTCATGGGCAGTTCCGGTTGGTTGGTTTAAGGCCATAAGGCATCGAAGTGAAGCAGCTATAGATAAGCGCCTTTAATTACGCTCACTTTCGACTATTTTTTCTAGCTTGGGCATAAGCACTGGCAAAACATTTTCATTAACGATCATGCGATAGCCCTCTTTAGTCGGGTGAATGGCATCCGCTTGGTTGAGAGCGGCATCACCGCCCACCCCGTCCAAAAAGAACGGAATCAGCGTAACCCCCGTGTCTTCGGCGATGCGCGGATAAATCGCGGCAAACGACTCTACGTAGTCTGAGCCAAGATTGTCATAAATCTGCATGCCGCCCAAAATGACTTCGCTGCCACCTGCTTGCAAGCGTTTGATGGCGGTACGAATGTTATTTTCGATAGTGGCGACTTCTATACCGCGCATGGCATCGTTGGCACCGATGGTCAGTATGGTGATATCAGGTTTGGTCTGTAGCACCCAATCCAAGCGATTGACCAGCCCTGTGCTGGTCTCGCCGCTCAAGCCGGAATTGACGACAGTGATATTGGAATAGCCCATTTTTTTTAACTGAGCTTCTAGTTGGGCAGGGTAGTTATCTTCAGGCGACACGCCCAAGCCTTCGGTCAAGGAGTCGCCCAGCGCCAAGATGGTCAGCGCTGCTTGCTGCTCATCCAACCGTGAGGTGGATGATGTGTCGGCAGTCTGACTGGTTTGAGTAGTTTGGCTGATAGGCGGGGTTGGTTGTGTGCTGTCGGCTGGCGTGGTATCAGCATTATCAGGCGATTTTTGACAACCAGTGGTGGCCATCACCATGGCTAAAAGAGCCGCCACCGGTAGGTGCGAAGTCAAACGAGAAGATGGTTTCATAATACGTAGTCTATCCTATAAGCAATCAAACCAGTGTAGCAAAATAAGATCGCGACCAATATTATGATAAGGTTACCGTGATTTGGGGTTAAGCCGATGTTAAGCGTGCTTACCATCGACCATGATTGGGCGACTGACCAGCCATGCCATCACGACGTTGATGATCATCAAGATCAGCAGCATAAACAGCGCCAAGTCCCAACTGCCTGTGGCATCATGGATCCAGCCAGTACCAAGCGGACCAAAAAACGCCAGTAGATACCCCACTGCCTGCGCCATACCAGACAACTCGCTGGATTGGTTGGCGGTATAAGTGCGCATCGAAAACAGCATCATACTTAAGGTAAAAATCGCCGAACAGCCCATGCCCATGAGCCCAGACCACAGCCAAGCAAGGTCGGTCGATAGGTACATGATGCCCAATACACCAAACACGTTTAAGGCGGCGGCAAAGACGGCCAGTGCCTGAATCGGTCGACCGCGATTGACCAGCCACGTCAGGCTCAAAATCGCCACCGGTGCCATAAACTGAAACACCGAGCCCATTTGTCCAGCACTCACCGCAGACAGCCCCTTACTGAGCCAAATTGACGGTAAAAAACTGGCAACGGTATAAAACAACAAAGACTGCAGACCCATAAACACCGCAATCTGCCAAGCAAATGCTGAGCGCCATACCGAAATGTCTGATGAGCCGGTAGCGAGCGGCGCCACCACCCGTGTCGATGAGCCTAGCCGCACCCGCAAAAACACCCACAAAACCAAGGCAAAAAAGCCCAAAAGCGCCCAACCGCCAAGCGCCCACTGCCAACCAAACTGCTCAGATAACGGCAGCACCACACCTGCGACGATGCCTGCGGCGACGGTCAAGGTCAAGCTAAAGCAGCCTGTTACCAGCGGTATGTGATTGGGTGTGCGCTGTTTGATGACAGGCGCGGCCAAGGTGTTGGCAAAACCGATGGCCAGCGTTAGTAATACCGTCCCGCTCAAAAAGCCAATCCAAGTCGGAATCACCGAGCGGATGACCATGCCAATTGTCAGCAGGGCAATCATCGCAATCAAGGTATTCTCAAGCCCAAAGCGCTTACTGATGGCAGGCGAGATAAGCGCGCCCAAGGCAAAAGTCAGCATCGGCACTGCGCCCAGCCAGCCAAGCTCAGTCTCAGAGATACCGAGCGCTTCTTGCACCACAGGTGCGATAGAGCCAAGCGCCACGATAGGTGCGCGCATGTTGGTCGCAAGTAATACGATCGCACATAACACCAGCCAAAAAGTAAAGCGTGATGATGGCGGGATGGAGGATTTTGACGCTTTTGTTTGAGAAGCAGACATATTTGCGGAGGTAGACATGGCAGCACGACTATTATATAAAATAAAAAACACGTCATTAGATAGCGTCGCCGCAGCGCCGCTTATCAAATAACACCAGAAAAGTCTCATGAAAACGATGAGTTAGAAAAGCCGTTAGGGCTTTACAACACGGGCAGAAAGCCTGTCATATGAACTTGCTGCCCTCTCAAGCAGGGCAAACTTAGTATATGGATGATAACGATGAAGGTTTGATTCTAGATTTATAAAACATCAGCGGCTTATAAAGCTAACAAAACAAATATAGCACAAGAAAAATAGCGCCAACTCTATTTTGTAGAGTTTGACGCTATTATAAGAACAATTGATGACTAAATACTACCAGCGTATGGTAACAGACGCGGTATTTATATCTACTCTAGATAGATTTGCCTAACTGAGCGGCTTTAAGCGCGGTTTCTTGCTGCTCGGCGATGAGTGAGTCGCATTTGTTTGGGTCGTTGCCACAAAATGAGCAATGCTCGTCGCCCATCAGTTTGGCCACCCCGCCGCAAGAGCCTTTTAGGGGCTTTTTTTTCACCATATATCCAATACCCATAAAGACAAAAAACAGCACAAATACGGTAAAGGTAATCGCAAGCATGGGGAGCAATTGAGTAAACATAGAGGAAACCTCGTATTAAAAATAGGGCTGTCATCTATAAAGACAACACCTTTATAGTATAGCAGATTTTTGCAGATGCCGCTTGAGTGTATGAAGATGTTTGGCGCATGCAGCTGGCAGTTTACAAGGGTTTGTCGGCGCGTAATGCTTGCATCGCTGGTGTCTGTACCACTTGCCATTTCCCAATATTGTCAGCGTCTTTGATGGTTTTTTTATCACTATCACTATCATTATCGGTATCGGCTAATACCACAAACATCGCCGCTAGGTTTTGCTTTTGAGCGACGTCTAGCGCCTGCTGATACGGCATGGCAGTCAGCGCCGTCGCCCACGCATCGGCCAGCGCCACAGATTCTGCGGCGACAGTGACAGAAGGCGCGCCGCCCGCGATGGGAGTGCCCGTGGTGGGGTCGATGGTATGGCTATAGCGCTCGCCATCGAACACCACAGAGTTGCGGTAGTTGCCAGAGGTCGCCAGATGCATTTGATTGGCCGTGCTGATAGGTTGGCGAATCGCTGATATGGTCTCGCGCTCACTGACGGTGCTGTCTTCGATAGGGGCGTCGATAGCGATTTGCCAAGGTTGTTTTTGTTTGTTGACACCAGAGGTCGCAATCTCGCCGCCTATCTCCACCATATAGTTTTTGATTTGATAGTTGTTTTTGAGCACATCAGCGATGACATCGACGCCATAGCCTTTTGCCACCGCAGAAAAATCCAGCCCCACGCCTTCTTTGGTTTTGTAGATGCTTTGCTGATCTTGTACGATACTGTCAAAATCGACCAAGGCTTTTGCTTGAGCGATCTCGAGCGCAGTGGGCGGATTTTGTAAGCGCTCGACGGTCATGGTACTACCAAAACCCCACGTCTCTACTAGGGGCATCACAGTTGGATCAAAGGCACCGCCGGACTGCTGATAGACGGTGCGCGACACCTCAAGCACATGCGCAAAGTCGGCATCGATCGCTATGGGTGTGTCTTTTCCTAGTTGGTTGAACTTAGAGATAGTAGAGTCAGATTGATAGGTCGACATGCTATCATTGATCTGTTGCAGCCGCTGATCGATGGCTGCTTGTATGGCCGCTTCATCCGTCCCTGCTGGTAACTGATAGCTAATATGATAGCTGGTGCCCATCGTTTCTCCGCTTAGGTAGTCATAGTCAGGGAGCTGCTGGCAGGCACTGAGGCTCAGTATAGCGCCTACAGTGGTCATCGTCAGTAAGGTCGGGCGTATGGATTGAGGCGCGGCAAAAAACGCGGCAAAAAACGAGGTTACATTTGTCATATGAGTCATCACAGCTTGATAAGGTAAAGGGGTGAATGGAGCGTCAACGAATAACGGCGCTAAACCTCTCCTATTTTACACCCCTTATCACTTATAAGGCCAATAGCGTTGCCTCAGATTTTAGTTCAAGTTTTGAGTCAGTGCTTTTCTTAGCGGTAAATCTTTTGACAAAAAAAGAGCCTCACTTGAGACTCTTTTTTTACTATCGCTTTTAGTGTTGCTTTTTTACTTAGCCACCGAAGTCATCAAGTAGGATGTTTTCATCCTCTACGCCCAAACTATGGAGCATGTCAATTACCGCCGCGTTCATCATCGGTGGCCCACACATGTAGTATTCACAGTCTTCTGGGTTTGGATGGTCTTTTAGGTAATTTTCAAGTAGCACATTATGGATAAAGCCGGTCGGACCATCCCAGTTATCTTCTGGTAATGGATCAGATAGCGCCACATGCCACTCAAAGTTATCGAACTCTTCTTCGAGCTGATCGTAGTCTTCGACATAGAACATTTCACGAATCGAGCGCGCACCGTACCAAAAGCTAATCTTACGCTTAGAATTTAGACGTTTTAGCTGATCGAAGATGTGCGAGCGCATCGGTGCCATACCAGCACCGCCCCCGACGAAGATCATCTCAGCATCGGTATCTTTGGCAAAGAACTCACCATACGGACCTGATACCGTCACCTTATCGCCAGGTTTTAGGCTAAATACCCAAGACGACATCTTGCCCGGCGGGATACCTTCAGGACCACGCGGCGGTGGACTGGCGATACGGATGTTAAACTTAATGATGCCTTTTTCTTCTGGGTAGTTGGCCATCGAGTACGCACGAATGACAGGCTCATCGACTTTTGAGACGTATTTGAAGACGCCGAACTTTTCCCAGTCTTCACGGTACTCTTCACCGATATCAAAGTCTTTGTAATGTACTTCATGCGGCGGCGCTTCTAGCTGTACATAGCCACCAGCGCGGAAGTTGACTTCCTCGCCTTCTGGAATCTTAAGTACCAGCTCTTTGATAAAGGTTGCCACGTTATCGTTAGAGATAACTTCACATTCCCATTTTTGTACATCAAAAAACTCAGGGTCGATCTCGATTTTCATGTCTTGCTTGACAGCTACCTGACAGGCTAAGCGCATGTGATTGCGAATCTCGCCTTGTGTAAAATAGCCTTCTTCGGTGGGCAGGATAGAACCGCCACCTTCAATAACGCGGCAACGACACTGCGCGCACGTACCACCGCCACCACAAGCTGAAGATAAGAAAATACCTTCGCTTGCTAGAGTTTGCAGTAGCTTGCCGCCCGCTGGTGTCACAACGTCATTATCGGGATTATCATTGATATGGATGGTAACATCACCTGAACTGACCAGTCTTGAGCGTGCCGCCAAAATAATGGCGACAAGGCTCATGATGATCAAGGTAAACATAGCAACGCCACCAATCGCCGTAGCATAATCCATGATATGTATCCTTAATCTATGGAGTAGGGGAGTAACAGGACGCCTAGCGTCTACTGCTACCCCTACCGAATAAATGAATTAAATAGGTCAAATCGCTAACTAGGCTTTTCAGCGTAGCGGTTTAGATTGACATACCGCCAAAAGACATAAAGCCAAGTGACATCAGACCAACTGTGATAAAGGTAATACCAAGACCACGCAGCGGCGCTGGGATGTCTGAGTATTTGAGCTTTTCACGGATGCCAGCCAATGCGGTAATCGCTAATGCCCAACCAAAACCTGCGCCCACGCCATATACGACCGATTCGCTAAAGTTGTAGTCACGCTCCACCATAAACAGAACACCACCCAAGATGGCACAGTTGACAGTAATCAGCGGTAAGAACACCCCAAGCGCGTTGTACAAGCTTGGAACGAACTTATCTAAGAACATCTCTAGAATCTGTACGGTCGCAGCAATCAGACCGATATAACTGAGTAGGCCTAAGAAGCTTAGGTCAATATCAGGAAAACCTGCCCATGCCAGCGCCCCACTTTTTAGGATAAACTGAAACAACAGATTGTTTAGCGGTACGGTGATGGCCATCACGACAATGACCGCGACCCCAAGACCTATGGCCGTTGAGACTTTTTTGGACACTGCCAAAAAGGTACACATACCTAAGAAATAGGCCAGCGCCATATTCTCGATAAAGACTGAGGTTATAAATAAACTAACATAGTGTCCCATTAGTGACCGCCTCCATGTACCATGCCTTTAGATTGCGGCTTCATGACAAACTCAGCGTCTTCAACTTGTTCTGGTTTCCAGATACGCACAATGGCGATAAACAAACCGATGATAAAGAACGCTGACGGTGGTAGTAATAACAAACCGTTTGGAATATACCAGCCGCCATCAGTGACAGGCTGCAAGATGGTGATACCAAACCAGGTACCGGCACCGAGTAGCTCACGGATGGTTGCGACAAATAACAATACCGCTGAATACCCGAGGCCGTTACCGATCCCATCCAAAAAACTAGGGACAGGCGGATTGCTCATGGCAAAGGCTTCGGCACGGCCCATCACGATACAGTTGGTAATGATCAAACCAACGAAGACCGATAGACCTTTACTCACATCATAAGCCACCGCTTTTAGTACCTGATCGACCAAAATAACCAACGAGGCAATAATCGTCATCTGGACGATGATACGGATGCTCGATGGAATTTGCTTACGGATGATAGAGATAAAAAAGCTCGAAAACGCTGTTACCAGTGTCAAGGCCACACACATCACCATGGCGTTGGCCATGCTGGTGGTGACTGCCAATGCCGAGCAGATACCTAGGATCTGTAGGGCAATGGGGTTATTGTCAAAGATAGGCGTGGTTAAAATACTTTTGGTGTCAGCCATGTTATGCCTCCTTGCCGTTTGCTACTGGCGCTGCCAGTTCGGTGTTCGGTTTAGCTGTCAGCGTCGCTTGACTGGCTTGCGTGTCTGCATTGTCAATCGTTTGACCACTGTCTTGGCGCAGCTTATCTAGATAAGGCTTGTAGCCTTGCTCACCCAGCCAAAACTGAATCATATTGCTGACACCGCGACCCGTTAAGGTTGCACCGCTGATGCCATCGACCCAGTTATCTTTTGGTGTGCCAGCTTTGGTCACGCCAGTAGCCACATTGCCATCTTCGTCATACGACTGGATGCCACTCCATTGGGCGCGCCACTCTGGCTCTTCGATACGAGCACCGAGCCCTGGGGTTTCTTTATGCTCATAAAAACTGATACCTTTGATGGTATTCATGTCGCTCTCAAGCGTTAAGAAACCATAGATCGTGCCCCATAGGCCATAGCCTTGAATCGGTAGTACCACCACTTCAGGATTGCCAGCGTCGTCGCTTTTTACGTAGACTTTGGCATATTTTGGCTTACGGCCAATACCAGCAGGATCGTTGTCGCCCAAGTCTTCACTCAAAGCTTGGTTTTTGGTCGCTTGACTGGCGTCATAGGCGTTGCGATCAGGGATACCAGCGGCTTTTAGCGCCTCATCATCGAGATAGTCACCTGTATTTAGGTCGATGATCTCGACATCAAAATCTTTAAAACGCTTAGCCACATCGCTTGCAGTATCTGACTCAGCATTGTACATGCCGGCGGCAACGAGGATGTTTTTGTTACGGTCTAAGCGAGCATTTTCGATTTGTGCTGGTTTTAGACCCACAGCAACTGCCGAGACCAATACAGAGCACACCAAACATAGCGTCAGTGCAACGCTGATGGTTTTTGCGTTATTACTTTTGGGCTTGGACATAACGAACCCTCCGAGCAGTTTGGCGTTTGATGTTTGCTTGGGTAACAAAGTAATCAAACAATGGAGCAAATAAGTTGGCGAATAAAATGGCCAGCATGATGCCTTCTGGGAAGGCTGGGTTGACGACGCGAATCAATACGGTCATAAAACCAATCAAGATGCCATACGCCCAGCGGCCTTTATTGGTATGCGCAGCAGAGACAGGATCGGTTGCCATAAATACCGCACCGAAAGCGAAGCCACCGATGACCAAATGCCAATAAAACGGCAGATTCATCATCAGATTGTCTTCTGAGCCAATCATATTAAAGGCCAGCGAGGTGGCGATGAGGCCGACCACACAGCCTGCCATGATGCGCCATGAGGCGATACGCGTCCACAGTAGTACGGCCGCACCCATGAGGATAGCGAGCGTAGAGACTTCACCGATACTGCCTTGCATGTTGCCCAAGAACGCATCACTCCAAGTGATGGCATTACCATAGACATCGACGAAATCTTGTGGAGCGACGCCAAGTGCTGCAAGACCAAGCGGGGTCGCGCCAGAGAAGCCGTCCACCGCTGTCCAGATTGAGTCACCTGACATATACGCTGGATAGGCAAAGTAGAGGAAGGCACGACCTGATAGGGCCGGGTTTAGGAAGTTTTTACCCGTACCACCGAAGACCTCTTTTGCCACGACCACACCAAAGATGATACCCAAGGCGACTTGCCATAATGGGATATCTGGCGGTAGACAAAGCGCAAAGAGCACTGAGGTCACAAAGAAACCTTCGTTGACTTCATGGCCGCGCACCACGGCAAAGATAATCTCACAGAGAATACCAACCGCGAAGGTGACGATATAAATGGGTAAGAACTGCATGGCCCCATAGACAAAGCTGGCCCAAATACTATCTGGGTTGTAGCCTGCCATGCTGGTGATGACCGTGCGCCAGCCTTCAGGCTGCAAGCCTAGCTGAGCGATAGCGGTTAATGCTTGGTGGCCGATATTGTACATACCCCAAAACATCGCAGGGAAGGTACAGAGCCAGACGGTAATCATGATGCGTTTGAGATCGATACCATCGCGCACGTGTGACGAGGCGTAGGTAGTGGTACCAGGCTGACGCAAAAACGTATCGAACATCTCAAAGATGGCATAGTACTTTTCGTGTTTGCCACCCTTGGTAAAAGACGGCTCCATACGATCGAACATATTGTGTAAAAATTTCATCGTGGTTAGCCCTCCAGCTCAATGCGCGTTAAGTTATCACGCAAGATATCACCGAATTCATATTTGCCAGGAGAGACGAAGGTGCATAATGCCAAATCTTCTTCGTCCAATTCGAGTGCGCCCAAATCAACGGCGCTAACGATGTCCTCAACAATCAAGGCACGTAGTAGCTGTGTTGGCAGATAATCTTGCGGCATGACTTCTTCATAGACACCGATGGGTACCATCGCACGCGGTGAGCCGTTGCTGGTGGTGGTGAAGTTGTATTTTTTGCCACCAAAAAACTGCGAGATATAGATCGGCAGTTTAGAGAAGCGGTTTTTACCAACGGTAAAGAAGTGAAATGCTGGACGCTCACGGCCTTCAGGTAGGACGCTGACTTGGTTGTGAAAGCGGCCAAGATAAGCGATGCTGCTAAATACCTTGCGTCCTGACAGCACTGAGCCTGAAATGACACGGTTTTCACCAGCGGCCAGTTGGCCTTTGGTCAATGCTGTGATGTCAGCACCGCGTTCGGTTGCGATCAGATGTGGCGTATTGACTGCAGGGCCTGCCAAGCTAATCATACGGCGTGTGTACAAGCGGCCAGTGGTAAATAGCTTACCGATAGCAATTACATCTTGATAGCCAATCGTCCAGACGGTGACACCGCGCATGATTGGATGCAAAAAGTGAATGTGCGTGCCGGCCAGTCCTGCTGGGTGCTTACCTGCAAAACTATGATACTCAGTGACGTTGTTTGCCGCGGTTTTTGCAACGGGCGTCAGGCTAGCATCACCATGATGACAGACAAAAGTCTTAGGGCTGAGGGTAGATAATACTGCGAGGCCGTCATTGAACGCTTGCAGCTCCTCATTGATCAGCAGCATCGGGTCAAACGCAAGTGGATTGGTATCCATCGCGGTGACAAAGATGGCATGCGGACGGGCACCGATTTCTGGTGCGCGGCTATAGGGGCGCGTACGAAACGCAGTCCATTCGCCAGAGGCCAGCAGTTGGGTTTCAACGACCTTCGAGTCTAGGTCAGCAAGTTGCTGGGAGTCATAGCGCTCGAAGTCTACTTCTTCACCGTTTGGGTCGACCGCAATCACAAGGCTTTCAAACACTCGGCGCTCGCCGCGATTGATCGCGACGACTTTACCAGCAGCAGGGGCAGTGTAGATAACACCAACACGTTTTTTGTCTTCAAAAACGGGCTGGCCTTTAGCTACGACATCACCTTCTTTGACATTCATTGTGGGTTTCATACCCACATAATCATAGCCAATGACTGCTACATGTGTTGGTTGGTGCTCAGATATCTCGCGGGAGGGTTCACCGGTGATGGGCAAATCCAAACCTTTTTTGATGGTAATCATAAGCGAAAACTTAGTCCATAGTCTAAAACGATACCAGACGTCCTGTTTGGTATATCGGCAGCATGAACATCTGCGTCATTTAATAAAGCCCTCAACTCGCTATTCCTATAGTAGGATAGAGATACATAAGGCTTTGAAAACAACGCAAGAATATCACTGCTAGTAAGAGTATTAACGCTGACCTTAGACTCCTTAACAACACGTTAATGTCTTATTCGAATTACCAAAGTTGGCGACTGGCTACCAAGGTGTATGCTAAAACCATCAAACCAAACGCACTCACTTTGGGTGTTGGCCAAAAGCGACTGCATTGATCGTAAACAGCTCCATCATACGTTTCATTGAAAATTAAAACCTGTAAACCAGCACGATTGTCGCTTTATGAAATGGCTTTTTGTTGCAGAGCCAATGACATAAAAACGCAGCCAAGTAATCTACAAAGATAGATAAACTGGTCGAAGTCACACTAGCCCTGCCGCTGGTAGACATACGGTATATGACCATCTGCCGCTGGGAATATAGGAGTGACTGTCTAAGGCGTTATCTCATGATAGGGATGTAAGGGAGATATATAAAAAGACGTCTCAAGGGTAATGGCGCAGCGCAGTCTGCTCTCAGACTGGCATTGAAGATTGTTACGTTAACCCTTTTAGCCAACTGTCAGCCAATATTGTACTGGTTCATTTAGCTGTTGCTCGATTCATCCTGACCGCCATGAGCACTTCAGTGATGGTTAACTGAAAAAAAGTGTGGCGCATGGTTGCTATCATATAGAAACAAATACAAATTTACCTAGGATTATACGCTAAATTGACCTAAAATTGCCAGCCGGTAAGTGAATTTACCTAATGTTGCCAGTGTTTCCGTCTGCTAAAACTTATGGTTATGATTGTTAAGTTTTTGGCATTATTCGTTGTTTGAATTATTCAGATTTGAGCCAACACGAAGAGAATTTACTGATACTATATTCTGACTGATTTTGTTAGCCACTGATTTCGAAATGGTCTGCGGTAGTATTTTAGTATCAGTGATATGTTAGATTACTTATTTTATTTGTGCGTTATAAGGAATGTCCTATGTGTGCTGTGCCTGTCATTATTCCGGCGATTGATTTAAAAGATGGTAAATGTGTGCGCTTAAAGCAAGGCCGTATGGAGGATGATACGGTGTTTTCTGACGATCCTGTGGCCATGGCGGCGCGCTGGGTAGAAGAAGGTGCGCGCCGCTTACATTTGGTGGACTTAAATGGCGCGTTTGATGGGGTACCAGTACATAGACAAGTGGTCAATGACATCGCCAAGGCTTATCCAACTCTGCCTATCCAGTTGGGCGGCGGTGTGCGCAATATGAACACCATCGAGCAGTACATCACTGCAGGTTTGACGTACATTATTATCGGCACCAAAGCAGTCGAAGATCCCAACTTCGTCACTGAAGCTTGCCGTGAGTTTGCAGGACATATCATCGTGGGTATCGATGCCAAAGACGGTATGGTGGCGACCCATGGCTGGGCAAATGTCACTGATACTCGCGCTACCGAGCTGGCCAAGCGCTTTGCCGATGTAGGCGTATCGTCAATCGTCTATACCGACATCGCCCGTGACGGTATGATGCAAGGCGTCAACGTCGAACAGACAGTCAATCTAGCTCGCGAAGGTGGCCTGCCTGTGATTGCCTCAGGCGGCGTGACCGACATAAAAGACATCGAACTACTAAAACCCTATGGCGACTGTATCGAGGGTATCATCACCGGCCGCGCCATCTACGAAGGCACACTCGATTTGCGTGCTGCTCAAGCATATCTAGACAGCTAAGCTCACCTAAGATTTGCTAAAAAATTACTCGCTAAGCTCTTACTTGCTGGGCTCAGCGCTCAATGGCGAGGACTCAATGGCGAGGACTCAATGGCGAGGACTCAATGGCGAGGACTCAATGGCGAGGACTCAATGGCGAGGACTCAATGGCGAGGACTCAATGGCGAGGATAGGCAACGCGCTACGGCTATCTGTTTGCTGCGCCATAGCGGCGGCGTCAAGCAAATAGCCGTATGTTTGCTTTATCGTAGATAGATTTACGCCTAGCTGATAAGGTAAGACAAAGAGCAGGAACCACGCTTGCATAAGACCTTGAGGTTTTGGCAATGATGCAACAAGCAAAGGATGCTTATGTCGATTTATCTCACGCAAAAAACGCCCACCATCATCCGCCGTCTGGCCAGTCTGTGTGGTCAGCTGCTGTTGCTATTGGCGCTGCTTGGTCAGCTGCCAACTCATGCAGCTATTGAAGATGCTGCCTCCATTAGTGCTGCGCTCAGTGGTGACAATGTTGACAATGCAGAAGCGCTTGATGAAGACAATGCCGAGCCAGCACCTGCTACCTCTGACAGCATAGCTGAGACGCCAGAGATTATAGAGCCATCACCTGAGCCTGACCCGCCGCCTATCATCAGTGGTGAGAGTACCAATAACGCGCAAATCGAGACCACGCCGACTCCGCAAAAAGACAATGATATCCGCCAACGTATCACTGGTATATTTTCAGAAATAGACGGGTTGCAAGCGGTCAATGTCAGCGTGACGCAAGGGGTGGTTACCCTGACGGGAGAGACGCCCAATGAAAAAAAGGCGCAGCAAGCCATTAACTTGACCAATCGCTTGACAGATGTGGTCACGGTCGAAGACCGAATTAATCGCACCCTAGATGTACAAGACAACGTTACCACTGTCTATCAAGGCCTAAAAGCACAGGTGACCAATCTAGTGAAGGCATTGCCGCTACTATTGGTCGGTATAGTGCTGTTTGGCTTGGTGACTTGGTTTGGCAGCTGGCTCTCCAATCGCAAAAACATGTGGCAACGTCTGACGCCAAATCCATTTGTGGCAGAGCTACTGGCCCAAACCATCAAAGTTATTTTTATCATCTTTGGTCTGATCTTGGCGCTGAGCCTGATCGGCGCAGAAACTGTCTTGGGTACGCTACTTGGCGGGGCAGGCGTGATTGGTATCGCAGTTGGTTTTGCGGTCAAAGACACGATTGAAAACTATATTGCCTCACTCATGCTTAGCATCCGGCAACCGTTTCGCGCGCGTGACCACATTGTCATCAATGGGCAAGAGGGTATCGTCGTGCGCCTGACATCGCGGGCGACTATTTTGATGACTTTAGATGGCAACCAGCTGCGCATTCCGAATGCCGAGGTCTTTAAAGGTACTATTCTAAATTACACCAAAAACCCTGAGCGCCGCTTTACTTTTGAGCTGGGTGTGGACGCCAACGATGACCCGCTGGCAGCCATCAAGATTGGGCTAGATGCGATACACCAGTTGGCGTTTGTCTTAGATGAGCCAAAAGCGATTGCCGTCATTACCAATGTTGGCGACTCAAATATCATTTTAGAGTTTCAGGTATGGGTGGATCAATCCGAGACCGATTTTTCTAAAGCGCGTAGTATCGCCATTCGCGAGACCAAGCACGCGCTAGAAAATGAAGGCTTTAGCTTACCTGAGCCTATTTATCGACTGCGTTTTAACCATAAATTAGAGCAAGCTTTTGAGCAGATGCCACAAAACAACGCCACCTCGGGTGCTACCCTTACGACCACCGTGCCCAGCGCTACTTCAAGCAATCAAGTGCCAAGCTCCACCGATGATAAAGATAAAGAGCAAGCAAAAGCCCGTGCCAAAACTATTTTGCAAGGCCGCAGTGCCAGCGATGTCCTCGATGCCCGCCCCGATGATAAGCTGATGGAAAAGGTCGAGCAAGAAATCGCAGAAAACTCAGATGAGACTGATTTGCTAAATAACAATAGCCCGCAAGAATAATCAGCTTAGCGCCTGTCCGCAACTCAATCGATAGCCATCTAAATGAGTGAAAAATGGCTAAATCTGGCCAAACAGGGTCAAATAGCTGACTAATATCTCGAGATTATCTGCGCTATCTTCCTTGTTTAGTGGCAAATGTTTAGCGGCAGTTTATCTCATTTTTATCACCATTTTTAAAATGCGAACAGGCCCTAAAAAACGGCATAAAAAGTGCAATAAAATAGATATTTGATGACTATCTAGAGACGAGACACTTTTATGCAAATGAAACATTTGATTATCTTTGCACTTGTGGGCATGGTGGTATTATTGGGTTTTAATCTGATAAGCGGGCATCAGCGTGATAAGCACAGAGAGATACTAGTAAACAATAATAGCGCTGAGTCGGCGACTGCGACAGATGCAGGTGCAAACACTGGCGAAAATATTGCCAGTCAGCCGTTAGGTCAGCAGCCCAAGGCCATCTTGGATGATGCCACCGCGCAGATAGAGCAAGCACAGCTAGCCGAGCAGCAGCGAGTCGCGCAAGTGGCTAAAGCCCAGTAGCGTAGCGGGCACAAAAAAAGGCTAACACTGGGTTAGCCTTTTTTATCAATACCTTTTTATCTACCACATCTTATGTAGCTTAGCTTTTTTTGCTTGAGCCTTTGCGATTGCTGCTCTTTTTAGCTGGTGATTTTTTGGCTGGTTGTTTTTTAGCTTGGTCTTTTTTGGTTTGGTTCATCTCACTGGCTTGTAGCTTGGCTTGTAAATCAAAGTCAATTTGTAGCAAGTCCATATTAACGCCTGCGACTTTGACTTTGACCAAATCGCCCAGACCAAACAGCGTACCTTTGTCTTTACCGATAAGCTGCTGCTGCGTCTCATCATAGACAAAGAAGTCATCGCCGACGTTTGAGATATGCACCAGACCGTCGATATACAAGTCAGTCAAGGTGACAAATAAGCCAAAGCTCGTCACGGTGGTCACCACGCCATTGAACTCTTCACCGACATGATCTTTCATGTAGTGACATTTGAGCCATGACTCCACAAAACGCGAGGCTTTTTCGGCGCGGCGCTCGGTATCTGAGGTTTGCGTGCCTGCGTCTTCGAGTGAAAAATCCATCACTGGCTGTTTGCTACCCGTGACTTTTGCCTTGATCGCACGATGTAGCATCAAATCAGGATAACGGCGGATAGGCGAGGTAAAGTGACTGTACTCGTCATACGCCAAGCCAAAGTGACCGATGTTGTCCGGCGCGTAGTTGGCCTGCATCATCGAGCGCAGCAGCATGCTGTGGATGCTAATGGCATCGGGTCTGTCTTTGGTGGCTTCGATGATACGCTGATAATCGGCCTGCGTTGGGCTCTCTTCTGGAAAGCTCAAACCAAAATTTTTGGCGTACTCATGGATACGCATGGATTTTTCGCTATCTGGCCGATCGTGGTTGCGATATAAGACAGGCAGCTCATGCTTGAGAGCAAAGTTTGCCGCACAAGTATTGGCCAGTAGCATACATTCTTCGATCAGCTTTTGCGCATCGCCGCGCGTACGTGGCAATATTGCTTCAATGCCACCTTTTTCATCAAACTTAATGTAGGTCTCTACTGTCTCAAACTCCATCGCATGACGCTCTTCGCGTTTTTTCAAAAGCAGCTCATAGAGTTGATGCAGTGTATCAATTGATTTTTTGACGTCTTTATTGCCTGTCAAAGACTCAGGCACGCCTTTGTCTTTTGGATTGTCAAAATACGCGTTGACTTGGTTGTATGTCAAGCGTGCTTGTGAGTGCATCACACCTGGATAAAACTCATAGCCTGTGATTTTACCAGCGCGCGATATCTTGATATCAGCCACCATACATAGGCGATCACGATCAGGGTTTAGCGAACAAAGACCATTCGACAATACTTCAGGGAGCATCGGAATGACACGATGCGGGAAGTATACTGACGTACCCCGCTCATACGCGTCTTTATCTAACGGCGAGTTTGGCGTGACGTAGTGGCTGACATCCGCGATAGCCACTAAGACGCGGTAGTTACCGCCTGAACGTTTTTCGGCATATACCGCATCGTCGAAGTCGCGTGCGTCTTCACCATCGATGGTGACTAGGGGTAAATGACGTAAGTCAGTACGGCCCTTTAGGTCTTTGTCAGTAGGCTCCTCGTAATCATTGGCTTGCTTGAGAGCCGCTTCACTAAATTCTGATGGAATATCATAATTCAGTAACGTCGTTTCGATGATCAGCTCGCGGTCGTTGTCATCGGAGAGAACTTCAGTGATTTTGCCAGTAGCAAACTCGTGCTGGTTTGGCCAATCGATGATGTCGATTTTAACGGGTGCGCCTTGCTTTGCGTTTAGAGCCTGTACGTTGTCATCAGTGACAGTAATGGGTTGGTGATGGTTTGGACTACCAAGCTCGACACAGTAACCTTCGTCATCACGTGCTAGCGTACCGATGAAGTTGTTTTGACGACGCTCTATGATATCGACGATGCGGCCTTCGGTGCGACCGCGGTTGTCTGTTGAGGTGCCGATTGCGGCTACTGTATCGCCGTTAAATACCCAACGCATTTGTTTTTCGTGCAAAAACAAATCGGGCATGTCTTCTAATAGCACAAAGCCAAAACCTTTGGGGTGCGCAGACACAGTACCGGTGACCACATCTTGCTTAGTCACTGTCCGATAACGATAAGGACGACCTTCACGGTTTACTTGACCGTCGCGTGCCATGGCTTTTAGGCGATTGCCCAGCGCATCAAACTGATCTGGATCTTCAATCTCAAAGATCTGCGCCAGCTGCTTGTGAGTGACTTCGCCATGCTCATTAATCGTGCTCAGTATTAGCTCGCGACTAGGGATAGGATTGTCATATCTTTTTGCCTCACTTGAGGCGTTTGGATCGTTCCAACTCATAAATTACCGTATCTATTTTTAAAATTATTAATAAGGGCTATCTTAACACGAACGACGAGGCAATATCTTGCGTCAATCGTCTAATCTGTATTAAGTCGCAGCAAGCTGTCTGCTTTTACAGAAGACAGCTGAAAAAGCCCATCAAATATCGATATCCACCGCATTGGACTTATCGGTGATTTTTTTGCTGTCTAATTCCTTTGAGACCTCTAGTACCGTGGTCTGATTGGATTTATCGAGATACTTTTGTGCTTTATCGACCTCAGTGGTCAAGGTATTGACCGTTTGTTTCATGTTCTCTAGCGCTTCAACTTTATAATTGCTGATCATGTCCATCGTATCATAGACATTATTGAAGGCGTTTTGCAGTTTATCAAGCTCGATACTGCTGCTGGTCGCCTGCTCATGGATCTCGCCCGATTGACGTTTGAGCATCGCAGAGGTCGATTCGATCAAACTGCTGGTGGTTTTATTCAGCGCAGTGATTTGATCAAGTACCAGTTTTTGATTGGTCATCGCTTGTGCGACCACCACCGCCGTGCGGAGCGCTGAGATGGTCGTCGTGGTCGCGCGATCGACACCTTTGATCAGCTCCAGATTGTTTTTGCGAATGGTATCAAGCGCCAAATAACCTTGGACGTTGACGGCCAACTGCGTCAAAAAGTCGGTGTTTTTTTGGCGCACATAAAACAGCATCTCTTCTTTGATGATGCGCGCTTTTTCTGGGTCAGTCGCCTCGATGGCATAGACTTTTTGCTCCAACTGCTCATCGATTTTTTTGCCCACATAAATGTACTGACGAATCGATTGCATCAGCTCCCACATATTGACTTTTTCTTGCTCAATCATGGCGTTGTCTTTGAGCAGCTCGTCTTTGCCGTTATAGAGACTGGTCACGACGGCATTGATATGTGACTGCGCTGACTCGTATTGACGAAAGTAATCTTGAACCTTGTTGCCAAAAGGAATAAGGCCAAACAGCTTGCGTGAGCTGGTCAAATCTTTTTTGCTAGGGTCCAAATCTTCGACGATACCGCGCAGCTCTGTCAGAGATTTGGCGATGGGGGAGTTATCAAACAAATTGTCGTTGATGCTTTTTGCTGGCAGCTCGAGCATACGATTAGAAACTTGCGCGGACTCACGAATCTCTTTATTGCCTAAGTTGTGTATGGACTGGACGTTTTGTTGAAACTCAGGGCTATGTACAGAGTTGGTGATGACATGATCGACAAAAGCATCAACTTTAGCATCGAGCTCTGGTATCTGGCTTTTATCGAGGGTTACCATCTGGTCGGCTTCACTTTTTTGTATTTCTTTGACGGGCTCAGGCGGCGTCAGTGAAATGCTTGGCGCAGCGGCATTTTCTGGTGGCGTCAATTCTTGCATAAAGTTTCCTATAATATCTAGAGGGAAAAAATCAGTAATACATCATCCGTGCGGTTTATGTAGTGTCGACTATATCGGGTATTGTTTTATTTAAAAGACAAGTCGCGGCCTGTATGTCACAGCCTGTGGTTTATATAAAGCCGAATAAATACAAAGGCGAATAAATACAGAGCCATTGAGCTTTAGACTAACTGGTAATGAAAAGCTTGAGAAGAGAGGTTTTGTAAAATAGCGTCAGCTTGTGATACCAAAAACAGTGTTTAAAAACGCTATAACTGATAAAAACTATAGGTGATAAAAACCATAGTTAATAAAGGCAATATCGCTGCTTATGATAAATAGGCAGAAAGCCTATGTACAAAAAAACCATCAATATCCCGTAGCATATTGATGGTCAACAGTATAAGTATCCATATTAATCAATATCGACATTATCTAACATCGACGGATTAGCATGCCGATTGATAGCTGCCACTAACTAATAGCAATCTGGTTAGTCGATCACTTTTTCTTAGTTGGGCCGAGCAGCATACCCATCTGACGACCTTCCATCTTAGGATATTGTTCGACGTTTGAGATATCAGCGGTATCTTCAATGATGCGGTCAAGTTGCTTGCGACCAATCTCTTGGTGCGCCATTTCGCGTCCACGGAAACGAATACTAATCTTAACCTTATCTTGATTTTCTAAGAAACTAATGATTTTACGCAGCTTAACTTGATAATCCGCCTCTTCAGTACTAGGGCGTAGTTTCATCTCTTTAAGCTGAGTCTGCTTTTGGTTTTTCTTAGCTTCTTTGGCCTTTTGTTTTTGATCATATAAGAAGTGCTTATAATCCATGATCTTACATACAGGCGGTTTTGCTTCAGGAACCAATTCGACCAAATCTAAGTTTTCATCACGCGCCGCTTTCATCGCGGTTTCGATATCGACCACGCCCATTTGTTCGCCGTCTTCTTTAACGAGTCGGACTTCTTTGACTTTGATATCTTCGTTGATGTTCAAACGGTTGGACTGTTTAATAGGTATTACTCCTCATCTGTTTTTGGGGTCTGTCGGCCTTTTTTACCGACAGCGGTCTGTACTAATGCCATAAAGTCAGAGATACTCATCACGCCAAGGTTTTCGCCTTCACGCGTCCGGACATTGACGCTGCCCGTTTCAATCTCTTTATCCCCTAATACTAGCATATAGGGAATACGTTCTAATGTTTTCTCTCGTATCTTAAATCCAATCTTTTCGTTACGCAAGTCGCTAACGGCTCGAATACCGACGTTTTTCAGCTCATTAACCACATTTTCACAAGCCTCTGCTTGCTTGTCAGTGATATTCATCACCACCACTTGCTTGGGTGCAAGCCATACTGGCATCCAACCGGCATAGTGTTCGATCAAAATACCGATGAAACGCTCGAACGATCCTAAGATAGCACGGTGTAGCATGATTGGGGTTTCACGCTCGTTTTGTTCGTTGACGAATTCGGCATCAAGACGCTCAGGCATATTGGGGTCGACCTGAATGGTACCGCACTGCCAAACGCGGCCTAGAGAGTCTTTTAGACTAAATTCAATCTTCGGACCATAAAACGCGCCTTCACCCGGTAAGTATTCCCAATCGAGACCTGAGCTGTCGAGAGCATCGGCCAAAGCTTTTTCGGAAAAATCCCAAGACTCATCAGAGCCGACACGCTTTTCAGGGCGGGTGGAGAGCTTCATAATGATGTTGTCAAAGCCGAAGTCTTCGTAGACTTTTAGGGTCAGTTTAATAAAGTCAGCGACCTCTTGCTGAATTTGTGCTGCGGTACAGAAGATATGCGCATCATCTTGAGTAAAGCCGCGTACGCGCATCAAACCATGTAGCGAACCTGAAGGCTCATTACGGTGACACGAGCCAAACTCTGCCATACGCAGTGGCAGGTCACGATATGACTTTAGGCCTTGGTTAAATACTTGCACGTGACATGGGCAGTTCATTGGCTTTACCGCATAATCACGGTTTTCGCTGGCAGTGGTAAACATATTGGTGGCATAGTTGCCCCAGTGTCCTGAGCGCTCCCACAAGCTACGATCAACGATTTGCGGTGTTTTAATTTCTTCATAGCCGTGATCGTGTTGGACTTTGCGCATATATTGCTCAAGCACTTGATAAATCGTCCAGCCATTAGGGTGCCAAAACACCATGCCCGGCGCTTGCTCTTGCATATGAAACAGATTGAGCGCTTTACCAATTTTACGGTGGTCGCGTTTTTCCGCTTCTTCAATACGCTGGATATAGGCCTTTAGGTCTTTTTTATCAGCCCACGCTGTACCATAGATACGTTGCAGCTGCTCGTTTTTGGCATCACCGCGCCAGTATGCACCCGACATTTTGGTCAGTTTAAACACCTTCAAAAACCGTGTGTTTGGCACATGCGGCCCACGGCACATATCGACGTACTCTTGATGATGGTACAGACCAAAGGCTTCTTCACCCGGCATATCATTGATCAGTTTCAGCTTATAATCTTCGCCGCGCGCTTCGAATATCTTGATGACTTCATCGCGCGGTGTCATTTTTTTGATAACATCATAATCTTGTTTGATCAGTTGCATCATGCGTTTTTCGATGGCTTCCATATGCTCAGGGGTAAACGGCGTCTCGCTATAGATGTCGTAATAAAAACCATCTTCGATGACCGGTCCGATGACCATTTTTACCTCTGGATAGAGCTGTTTTACTGCATGACCTAACAAGTGGGCGCAGGAGTGGCGAATGATATCGACACCGTCAGCGTCTTTTGGCGTCACGATTTCAACTTTGGCATCATGGGTGATCGGATCGTGTGCATCGACTAATTGACCATCAACGCGCCCAGCGACTGTCGCTTTGGCAAGTCCTGCACCAATACTCTGCGCCACTTCCATGACAGTTGTATTGCCTTCAAAGTTTTTTACGCTACCATCTGGTAAAGTAATCGCTACCATAATCTATTCACCTTTTTGGATCCGTTGGCAGTGATGATTGCAACCATCAATCATATAACCGTAAGACCGCATCAATTATATCTAACTGCTGTGATATGTTAAGAAAAGTACCACCCAAAATACTAAGTTGAGACGATATTAACAGCAGGCTTTTGGCCACTTTATCTAAAGGCTCACTTTAGCATTACAAGGTAGTGTCATAAAAGCCACTATTATAGCAAACACTGCCTAGCAACACTAGGTTGGAGACTATAGATACAAAGTGACAAAAGTATTATAACAAGCGACGTCAGCACGGTGACTGTTCAAGTATCGATGCAGCACTTGATGCTTCAAGGTTACCTAATTACCGATGCTATGAAAAATAACGTCTTATCTCGCTGCATCATGTTTATATCGGATTGACTATATAAGTATTTATTAAGCAGATTTCAATAGGTAATAGATAACGCCAATTTTGCTACCACTATATAACTAATGAAGTGATGATGGTTTAAGTCGCAGCGCCGTCCTAAAAAAAGTTTTTTCACTAACATATTGAAAATACTAGTCTATTTTATATTTATCAAAATTAATTAAAAAACTTGTCAAAAAGCAGTTGACACCCGTCAGAAACTCTCTATAATACGCACCTCATCAGGACGAGCTAAGCATTACTAGGGTAAATTACATAGTAATAACGCAGCGAACCTTGAGAAACAAATTATAAAAAAAGCTTGACAAACCAAATCGT
>NZ_JABASU010000011.1 GCF_016107555.1 Psychrobacter celer
TATGTCCATTAGCGACTACCTTCTACTTTTTAGCATGAATTTTGTCCATTACACCAAAAAACTATATGAAGTTATGTCTGTAAGAGGCTCTTAATCACCTCATCTTGAGTCATTCCTATATGCTTGCAATAAAAAGCTTCAATCTCATCTAAAGCTTCACGTAATTGTCGCTGTGATACCTGTATGTAATGTAGTGTCACATCATCACTAGATTTAGCCTCACGATGATTTAGCAGTCTCTTTAGTACAGGATAGGTTACATTAAGACTATTGGCGACAGTGCCAAATGTACGACGTAAATCGTGAGGCGTAATGTGCAAGCCAGCTTTGTCTGATATTGAATGATAACTACCGCTCAAATCTTTAACGTGGTCGCTATTTCTTTTCAAATCACTCGGAAATACCCAACGCTCTCCATTGCTCAATCTATAGCGTTCACTAAGTATGGCTTGAAGTATTTTTCCAGTAGGCATATGGTAATCAGAACCATTTTTAGTAGCTTTAAAAACGATACGAGCAGCGTCAAGGTCTACATCTTCCCATCTTAGTGTCTGCGCTTCATTTAAGCGAACTCCAGCAAACATAAAAAGCAGTAAAAGATCACGAGCATTATTGCTATAAGATGCTTGTTTGAAAGAACTACCGTCACGGTGTTCAATCAAAGTTTTAAAATATACTCCTAAATACTCTTCTTCAACATGACGAGTACGAGGTTTAATTTTGTTCCAATCATTCTTGGCATTCAGTATTCGAATGGGTTGATCCTTTATTATGTACTCCTCATCGTCATCTAAAAAACTATCTTGACAGTAGTTCCATATAGAGCGGAGAGCTCGCATAGTGGCATTCGCTTGAGCTGGACTAGATTTGCTGATTTCCTTATGTTTTTCACTTATCATAGTTTTAGTTATATCGTTTAACGATATATCAAGCCAGTCATCGAGTCGACCAAGTATTTGCTGATCATAAGTTTCAATAGTACGGCTAGCAAGATTTGGCTTCATCGATTTAAAGTAGGTATATGCTTCATTGAGTGTTGGTATATTACAATCTTGAATGTCTTTTAACTTTGGAGTAGCGTGATAACCATCGTAAACATCAAGCCCCTTTTTTATGTTGACCATCATCGTGCTAGCTTTTTCACGAGCTTCAGTCAAAGTGATTAGATGTGTTTCTTCAACTTCGTCACGATAGAGCTTACCATTGATGCGTTTATGAAGCGTGTATCTCTTAGATTGCTTACCTACACGAAGTGCAAAACCCGTTAATACTTCATCCATATAGATGTCTGTACCACTTGAAGCATATGCAACTGAATCGATAAACTTCTTACTAAGCTTAACTTTCATAATTCATCCGTCACGCCGCAGTTATTATATTAATAGCACTATAATACGTGAACATACAGATGTATTAAAGTATCAAGATAGTATCAAAATTTTATTTGACGCTAGTATTACTCGACCAATTTATAAATAATTCACGCAATAAAAAACCCTCACAATCCATAGACTGTAAGGGTTTCGTATAGTGGTACCAGTGGTCGGACTCGAACCGACACGCTTTTAAAGGCAACGGATTTTGAATCCGTCATGTCTACCAATTCCATCACACTGGCATGTAAGCAGATAACGTTTATAAAAATAACAGTTATCGAATTGGGCTACGGCGTTTGCCGTATAGGCTGCGTATTATAGCAGCCTATTTTTTGTCGTCAAGAATTATTTTAAATAATTTGCAGTTATTTGACGATATAGCAAAAAATGCAGACCTAACCGACAAAGGCTCGTTCAACGGCATAGTCGGCTTGTACGCCCATACGTGGGGAGACAGTGAGGCCAAAGCCGTCTAGTATCTCTGATACTTCCGCGTTAAATGGCATGCTACCGCATAGCATGACACGATCATCGTCTTTGTTCATCGGTGGCAAGCCGATATCGTCAAACAGCTTACCTGATCTCATCAAATCGGTGACTCGGCCTTGGTTTCTAAATTCTTCACGGGTCACGGTGGGGTAGTAAATGAACTTCTCACGGTACCATTCGCCAAAGATTTCATCGTTAGGCAACTGGTTTTCAAACATATCGCGATAGGCTAAGTCTTCGACATGACGCACGCCATGTACCAAAATGATTTTGTCAAAACGCTCATAAACCTCAGGGTCACGTGACAATGCCAAGAAGGGCGCAAGTCCAGTACCAGTCGATAGCATGTAAAGGTGCTTACCTGGTAACAGGTCATCCAACACTAACGTGCCTGTGGGTTTTTTACTGACCAATAACTCATCGCCAACTTTGATGTGTTGCAAGCGTGAAGTCAGTGGGCCGTCTTGTACTTTGATCGAAAAGAACTCTAAATGCTCTTCGTAGTTGGGACTGGCAATAGAGTAAGCGCGCAGCAGCGGTCTGCCATCGACCACGATTCCAATCATCGCAAACTCGCCATTACGGAAGCGTAAGCCATCGTCACGAGTGGTTTTGATGCTAAATAGAGAGTCATTCCAATGATGAACCTCTGTAACCGTTTCGGTGCGAAGTTTTGACATAAAGTCCTCGTTAATAAGTGATTATCGGTATCGTATGGTTTAAATAGGTATAAGATAAAATTTTTCAATGACCGTTTCGGTGCTAATAAAGTACTGGTTTTTATAGGCGATATGAAGCGCTAACTTAGCCTTTTATATACTTTAACTTATATATTTTATCATTTTATATAATGTTGTAAATGACAGCGAATGCCTGTGGCGTCAAGCCGTGAAAATCAGTTCTTTCAGCCAAATCTGCCCGCTAAGATAAGGCAAAATACGACAAGGTATCATTATTTTTATCAAAAGCAGTTTCGTCAGTGCGCTTAGCCTATCAAGTCGCCTCTATTGATCTGCCCATATCAAATTGCTTTTATCAAGCCGTTTCTATAAAACTGTTTGTATAAAAATAGGGGCGGTCATCAAATTCTCGCTCATAATACCAAACTTTAAAATAAAAATCCGTCTGGCAGCGACTATGTGGCATGATAAAATAGAATATCGTTAGTAAATAATTTTGTATCACGCAATAAGCGTGTTTTTGGAGAATTTATGCCTGTATCAGGTGACGATATGCTCGCCGATTGTCATCGGGCGCCTATTATTGGCTATCATCGTGCGCCGCTCTCGCAAAAGTTTGGGGCGCCAAGACAACCAAACTTGGTGGCGCTGATGAGTGTAGTTGAGATGATTGCGCCTTATGATACGCCCGCCGCTTTTGTTGGTTTAGAGGCGTTTAGTCATATCTGGCTGAGCTGGCAGTTTCATCATAATGATACGGCCAAAGCTGGCAGAGTGAGTGCAGCCGCACCTGCCGGCGAAGAGGATGCGACAGCGGCGCGCACGACAGCAAAGGGGCATTTTCGTCCGCAAGTGCGGCCACCAAGATTGGGCGGCAATCAAAAAATAGGCGTGTTTGCCAGTCGTAGTATGTATCGCCCATCAGCGCTGGGTTTGTCTGTGGTCAAGCTTGAGCGCGTCGAGGTAGTACAAGGTCGCGCGTTTCTTATCATCAGTGGCGCTGATATGATAGATGGTACGCCCATCATCGATATCAAGCCCTATGTGGCGTATAGCGATGCACTGCTCGATGCTCGTAGTGGCTTTGCTCCTACGGCACCTGAGCTGCTAGAGGTCACAGTCACTGACACCGCTTATCAGCAGTTTTTGCAGCTAATGTCTGATGCGTTTACTAGAGAAACTGCGCAAGGTGCTGGCAGGCAAGTGTTAATCGATCAGGCGCGCTGGCAACTTGTCGATACGGATATGGCCATCATTCAAGCACTCATCGCTCAAGATCCGCGACCTGCCTATCGCCGCAAGGAAGTGCACAAAACCTTTACGATGCGCTATAAGTCTGTCGATATAGCGTTTTGGCAGCTTGCCTCAGGGGCGCTACAGATCACAGCGATTACCAGCATAGCATAATGTTATATAGTATCACGCGAAAGAGCTTATATAATGCTGCAGCTGAGCTTGGCCAATCTAGACGATGGCCTCACATGTACTGACCAAAAAAGAAGAAAAATATGTCTGAGCAGAAGTATTCGATAGTCATAGATTTACGGTGGTGTCTAGATGAGTTACTGGCGGATAGAGTCATTGATCAACGCAGCTATAATTTGGTCATCACCAGCCGCCGAGCCAAGGAGCAGCACCCACTACTGACCATTAGCGAGTTTGGTTTGCCCAATGCTCATGCGCTAGACAGCACCTCTGAAGCCAAACTAACGCTGTCATGGCTCAACAAATGGCTGGCAGCCAAAGCGGGTATGGCGATGGTGCGTATTGATCCACTAAAGGTTGATGTGCCAGCAGTCACGCAGCTGATGTCTTTTGAATATGCTCGCTCGCAGCATATTTTGCCGATTGGGGTCACATTAGATGAGGTCGTCATTGGTACAGACCAGCCGTTTTTTACCGATTGGCACGCCAATATCGAAAAGCTGATCAAATCCAAAACCTATCGCACCGTCTATATCAGTCCCGATCAGCTCAAGCGTTATCGTCAAGAGTTTTATCAAGTGACACAAGCGATTGCGGGTGCCAACTCTTTACATAAACGTGCTGCCGCTGATGTGACCAATGTTGAGGCGTTATTGCAGCTTGGGGACAACACCAACCCCGATGCCAATGATCAACATATTGTCAAAGTCGTCGACTGGCTGCTGCAGTATGCCTTTGAGCAGCGTGCCAGTGATATTCATTTAGAGCCGCGGCGTGAGATGGGGAGGGTGCGCTTTCGTATCGATGGGGTGCTGCATACAGTATATGAGATGCCGCTGGCCATCATCGTCGCAGTGACTGCGCGTATCAAAATCTTGGGGCGGCTAAATGTCGCCGAAAAGCGCAAGCCGCAAGATGGCCGTCTAAAGACTCGTACGCCAAAGGGGCTAGAAACCGAGCTGCGACTCTCTACCATGCCGACCGCTTTTGGCGAAAAGCTGGTGATGCGCGTCTTTGACCCTGAAGTGCTGGTACGTTCGTTTGCTCAGCTTGGTTTGTCGGGTAAGCAGCTCGAGACATGGCATGAGCTGACCGCCCATCCAAACGGTATTATTTTGGTCACCGGTCCGACAGGATCTGGTAAGACCACCACCCTATATAGCACGCTCAAACAGTTGGCGACCGAGCAGGTCAACGTGTGTACCATCGAAGACCCTATCGAGATGATTGAGCCGAGCTTTAATCAGATGCAGGTCAATGCGGGAGTGGATTTGCATTTCGCTGATGGTATCCGCTCGTTGATGCGTCAGGATCCAGATATCATCATGGTTGGGGAGATTCGCGATACTGAGACGGCCAATATGGCGGTACAAGCGTCGCTGACTGGGCACTTGGTACTCTCAACACTGCATACCAATGATGCACCAAGCTCACTGACACGTCTGCATGATTTGGGGGTGCAGCCGTTTTTGACCTCAGCGACCATACTCGGAGTCATGGCACAGCGTTTATTGCGTACCTTATGTCCACACTGCAAGCAAGCGTTAGAGGTGCGCCCCGAGAGTGAGATTGCCGTTCAATGGCAGGAGCTGGTGCAGCCTTGGCGCGCGCCCTTGCCTGCGCAAATCTACCGCGCAACAGGCTGTGAGCATTGCCGCCAAACGGGTTATCAAGGCCGTGTGGGCCTGTATGAAATCATGCCGCTATCCAATGAGTTAAAAAAGTTGGTCGCAACCGATGCCAATGTAGAGGCACTAAAAAAACAAGCCTACCGCGAAGGGGTGCAGCCGCTGCGATTATCGGGTGCCAAGAGTATCAGTGAAGGGGTGACGACCATAGAAGAGGTGATGCGCGTGGTACCGCTGCATTAAGCGTATGCGGCAAATAGACCGCTGTCCTTCATGTTTGCATACTGCCTTAGCGTTCCCAGCGTACATTTTGGCGCATGATTTTCGCGGGCGTGCCTGCGACCATGCAGTTTGGGGTGGTAATGGGTTTGTTGACAAAAGACCCTGCGGCAATGATACAGCCGCTAGCGATGGTAACATTTTTGGAGATAGTGACGTTGGCTGCGATCCAGATATGATCTTCCAATACCACATCAGCGCGGGCCTGGTTTAGGCGCTCGTTGGACTCGGTATCGTAGACTTTGTGGACATCGGTTGCACGGATTTCTATCCCGCGCGATATCATGCATGCTTTGCCGATGCGCACGCTTTTGTCACGTGCCAACACATAGCAGTCAATCGCCGTGGTCCGATCGCCGATATCAATGTGCAAACGATCGCCCACAATCAGCAGATGGCCTGAAAATTTGACGTGCTTACCGATGGTAATATGATTATGACTGCCATTGATATCGATATTGAGCTTGTTAAACTTCCCGTGCTTGCCGATACTGATTTGATTGTCATGACCTTTACGTATGGTAATGGTTGAGCCGCCGATGATACGCGCATCATGGGCGATATCGATATGATTGTCCTGTCCGTTATCTGTCAATAAAAATCGCTGTTTGTAGAGTTGTTTGGGTAGCAGAGTTTTGAGGATAGGGGGCAGGGTCACTGTCTTTTTTGGCGTCATAATAGCAGGGCTTATGTGGATGAATGTTAGGCGTGATAGGCCGCTGGTCGCAGCGCTCTATGGGTCTTTATGGATTATGCCTTGAAAACAGTGCAAGTCAGAGCAATAAATAGCACAAAGACGAGGCATTTTATACTGTTAAGGTCATTTTTTAACTGTCATTTCTCAAGTGTCATGTCTTATTTTAAAATTTACCACTTATGTATTTAATTAACGAGAGTGTTTATGTTTACTGATACGCATTGCCATCTAAACCGTCTGGATTTAACCAAATATGATGGTCAACTGTCCGGCGCAATTGACGCGATGAAAGCGGCCAATGTCACGCGCGCGATGGCGATTATGTGTGATTTTGCTGAATATGATGACATCGCTCATATTGTCAGCACTCATAGCGATGAGGTGTTAGAGCTGGGCATGAGTGTCGGCATTCATCCTTGTGAAGATATCACAGTGCTGCAATCCGCGACAACCGAGCGGCTGATACAAACCGCTGATGCTGAGCATGTCTGGGCCATCGGGGAGACGGGACTGGATTACTACTGGTCAACAGAAAATAAAAAAGAGCAGCAAGCAAGTCTTGCTCGTCATATCTATGCCAGCCAGCAGCTCAAAAAACCTTTGGTGGTGCACATGCGCGATGCCAAAGAAGATACCCTTGATATCCTAAAAGCAGAAGGCGCCGAGCATGGCATCATTCATTGTTTTACTGAAGATTGGGAGACGGCCAAACGAGCGCTGGATCTAGGGTTTTATATCTCGTTTTCAGGCATCGTCAGTTTTAAGAGCGCGCAGATGATTCAAGATGCGGCGCGCAAGATGCCCAAAGATAGAATTCTCATCGAAACCGACAGCCCTTATCTGGCTCCTGTCCCCAAGCGCGGCAAACCCAATGAGCCTGCCTATGTGCCGTATGTCGCCCGTTATCTGGCTCAGATGTATGAGTGTGACAGTGAGGAGGTTGGAGCACTGACAGCAAAAAACTTTGAAAATTTGCTGGCACAGTACTGCTAAAATGGTTATGCTATGACCACTCAGTCATTTATCGGGTAATGTGAGGGCTTTGTCTCTTTTTTATTTCTAATATCGAGCGTAATCAGGCAGTTACCCATGACTATTTAGCAAACACGAGCATATTCCCTTTGGCAGTTCTCGAGCAGTCTTCATATAGTTGCATCCGCTTGTTGCCGATACATCCGTATAAACGATGGTTATATGCTTAATCTTGTCAAGTTTTAGGAGAGATTATGAGTCGTCAGCATCAGTTCAAAGCACGAGAAGAGAATATCTTAGCGATGGCAGAGCAACTGTTACTTGAGTCCGGCGATGGTGATATCACTTTGGACAGTTTGGCAGATCAGCTGGATTTGGCCAAAGGCACGTTATATAAGCATTTCTCCAGTAAAGATGAGCTGTATCTGCGTATTATTATTCGTTATGAAGAGCAGTTGTTTGAGATCAACCGTATTGATGACTGCCCATCAGCGGGGGTGGCTCGTATGATTTTGCAGCAACTGTTTAATCCCCAAAAAGCCATGTTGCTCAACCAGATAGAAGAGCGTCTGGCGGCCTCGGTGACAGGTCTTAACCGGTTGTTTGGCGAGCTGTATGACATTCGCCGTCAGCGTATGAAGCGTTTGATCGACATCATTAGCGCGTATCTAAAAGACGAGCACAGTAGTTTGAGCACTCGTGATTATTTGTCGTCGATTTGGGCGATGGGTCAAGGCGGGGCGGGGTTATTAAACTCAAGTTTTTATCAGCGTTATTTGGGTCGCCGCGACACCTTGCGTTATGCTTTTGTGCAGCAAATGTTGGAGTTGCCAAGTCACTATCCGGCTGCTGATGATGACGTGATGGATGAGGATATGCAAGAGTTGGTAGAGCAAATCGATACAGAATCAGAAGAGCACCGTAACACCAATTATTAGCGCGTTTCTCGTGTTAAAGATGATGACTTACATGAGTTAAGAGCACATATCCCAACAGATAAAAACAGTGCCCAATGTAGGCAGTCACATCGCTCTGTGCTGTGGCCTTTTGGCAGGCAGCACAGAGAATTTTTGTACTTACCTTAATACAATCATGAGCTTATAGGTGCAATATGCCGGTCACTGTCAAGACTCAGACTCGCTCAGCGACCAGCTCTCTAAGGTTGATTCAATCAGAATTTAGTCAGTATAGGCTGTATGATAAGACGGTTATGCCTGATATTGATGACCCTACACTTCCTTTCATAAAAAACGCCCGTACGTCTTGTGTTCATACTTCTGCTTCGGCACACTCGCACTTCATGTCTTCTAAATCTCAAACAGGCTTTACACTGGTCGAAATCGTGGTAGTGGTGGTCATCTTGTCGATATTCGCTGGCATGATGAGCCTATCTGTGGGCAGTAGTGAAGCGCGTAAAAACCGCGCGTTTTATGAGCATCTGACCGACTCACTCAGCTATGTAAGGTTATTGTCCGCTGAGCGTATGCAGCCGATGGGTCTTAGTCTGCAGGCCGATAAGCGCGGTCAGGTGACGCCTGTGATTGTGACCTTGTCCAATCCCTATGCCGCGTATCAGGCAGCGAGCGTTTCAGCAGATAGCAATGATAGTACGCCCAAAAATGCCATGGAGCTGTCGGCAGAATTGTCTACCATGAGCGGTGGTTCTGATGAAGCCTTGCCAACGCCAAGCTGGGAGCCTGAGACGGAGGTGACGCTGCCCGAGCTGCCATCTGGTGTTCATATCAGGGTGCAGAGCTTGGCGGCTGTAGAGGTATCAAGCGCTCAGCAAGCTCAGATATTGCAGCCTTGGTTTGTCGATCAGATGGTGCCGCAGGTGGTTTGGTTTGGTACAGGGCAGGCCACGCCGGTGACCATCGAGGTGCTGCATGAGGCGCGGCTGGTAGGTGATGTGATCACGATTATGCCCGACGGTAGTATGATGATTGGACAAGGACAGTAAGTGATGAGCCAACACACCAACGCTTATGATAAAGCTGCCTCATCACTTTTAGAGCAGAGCCAGCGCGGCTTTACGTTGATAGAGGTGATGGTAGCGCTAGCAATTTTGGCTGTGGTTGCTGTTGCAGCCAGCCGCGCCAGTAGTGCTTATTTAAGCTCAGTCGACATACTGCGTACCCGTACACTGGCGCATTTTGTGGCACAAAACGCGGCGGCGGATTTACGTATTCAAGAGACGTGGCTGACGGCCAATCGCACCCAAACGATCAATGCCCAAGGCCGAGATTGGCAGGTGGTAATGACGGTCAATGAGGCGATCACGCCTGCGCTAAAAGAAGTAAATATCTCAGTTGCGCCAATAGTAGATGGCCAAGCACGTACGGCTGTGACCGATATCAGTGTGATGCTAAGCAATAGTGAGCAAGACATCGGCAGCCTAGATTTAGCAGGTTTGGCCGCATCTGGCGGTGCGCCATGAGGCAGCAGCGGGGCTTTACTTTACTAGAGCTACTGCTAGCAATGGCGATATTTGCCATGCTCGCAGTCGCAGGGTGGCAAGTGTTTGACAGTGTCAGCAAGTCGCGTGAGCGTGCCCAGCGTCATGCAGATGATTTGGCAGTATTACAATACGCGTATTTGCAGTTGCAACAAGATATGGGGCAAGTCATTGCTTACCAGGCGAATGAAGCGTCAACGACTGATGACTTAACCAATAACAGCAGCACAGATCCGCAAGCAACACTTCCGCCGCCTCAGCCGTTTATGAGCGTGGATGGCGAGTCTGTCAGTTTTGTACGATTTGCCGATCCTGATCCACGCTATCAGAGTAGCGCTAGTGTGCAGCGGATTGCCTATGTGTTTGCTAACGATCAGCTAATTCGCCGTCAATATCATAGTATCCATAGTATGAATGGCGAGAGCACAAGCTTAGATAGTGTGCTATTAAAAGGCGTGAGTGCAGGACGCTGGCAGGCATTAATGCCAGAGCCAAGCGATCAGTTCCCTAATACAGAGGGTGGGCGCTTGGACACATCGGCAAATCAAACGAGCCGCGTAGCCAATACTCAGGCCAAAATCACTCTTTTGCCAAAAGGTGTGGCGGTGAGCTTTACTTATCAAGACATGCCAATCACGTGGCAATGGGCGCTCGCTCCTAAGTCGCTAGCTGTTGATAGCTTTAAAACAGCAAATACAGTTAATGATGGTAACAGCAACAACAACAGCAACAATAGTAACAATGATGATAATGGCGGTGCCCAAACCGATGATGCAGGGGGCAGTGTCTAAATGCATCCTTTATTCGATACTAGAGGGCAGTTATGTCGATGACAGCGAACTCACAGCGCGGGGTTGCCTTATTGACGATATTGCTACTGGTGGTCAGCATCACCGTCGTGGCCGGTGCCATGCTGGCCAGTCAAAAGATTGCCATTAGACGCAGTGGATTATTGTTTGAGCAAAACCAGCTTTTACAAGACATCCATGCGGGTCAACAGCTGGCCGTGACGCTGATTCGCGCTGATGATACGCTAAATGAGACGGATAGTGAGCAAGATATTTGGGCGCAGCCGATCCCGCCGTATACCTTGGATGGGCGCAGTATTAGCGTCGAGGTGCGTGATGAAGCCAGTCGATTTAATATCAATAACTTATATCATGACGGCGCAGTGGATGGCACCGCATTGGCGGTATTTCAGAGGTTGCTGGTACAGTTAAATTTGGCACCAGAGATTGCTATAGCTGTGCTTGACTACCAAGATAGTGACAGCACGGTTTATCAAGATGGCGGTGATGAAGGTGTGGTCTATGAACAGCAATCGAGGGGCGCGGCCAGCACATTGCCCAATCAGCCATTTGTCAGTGTAGAGCAGCTACAAGATATCGAAAAGGTCAGCGCTGAGGATTTAGCAGCACTACGTCCTTATATCACTGCAGTGCCTTATTATTTGCCTATCAATATCAATACTGCCAGTCCAGTTTTGCTCGCTGCCCTGACAGAGACGGCTGATCGTCAGCAGATGCAGGCGCTGGTCGATATGCGCGGCCAGCAAGCATTAGCGGCGATTGATGCGCTGTGGCAACTACCAGCGCTTGGTACGGTGAGCGCTGACGAGCGCCAAGCGTTGACTCCGTTGCTTGCTACCGAAAGCCAAGCATTTGTGGCGCTGATCACGGCCGCTGATACTGGTGCCGCAAAACAACGCTTTGCCACCATACTGATCAGCAAAACGCCTGCCAATGCCGCAAATAGTAGCGGCGGCAATAACGAGAGTGTTGCGAGTGAGACCGATAAAATAGCTAAGCATATTCAGGTGGTGGCACAGCGCTTGTGGGCCTTTAGACCCAGCTTTTAAGCTGTAGAGCCGCTAATCTTTTAAACGAGTCTCTTCGCTTGATTTCCAGTTGTACGCACCATAAAACAGCATCTGTGCTTGCCGAGTACAGTTATGGAGCATCAGTTGTTTGTTTTTTTCGACTTCGTTTAGATCGATCTCGTCATCATGATCTTCGGTGTAAGTCAGCTCCAACCAATCGATGATCCAAGAAAAAAACATATTGATGCCAGCTTCAGCCAGTAGCCGTCGATCATAAGCATTGATGTGAGTAAAGGCTGGCTGCAACGCTAAGTCATCTGCTAAGTTTTGCGTGTGGTTTTTGACCAGATCGCTGATGGCTTTGCGCACCGCATCAGAGCCGCCATAGCGCTCACTGACCAAAAACTGCCAATAGTACGGCTGATCGCTGACCATATACAAAAACAGCTGGATACTTTTGGCGATTTGCCGATCAAAACTGCGCTTACGGCCAATCTGCAGGCTATCACTCAGTATAGCGAGTGTACTGCCTAGCTCCTCAATCACTAAGGCTCGACCAAGCGATTCCATATCGTCAAAATGCCGATAAAATGCCGTCGGCACCACGCCCACCTCGCGGGTGACCTGCCGAAGGCTAATAGAGCTAAAGGCTTGCCCAGTCATACATAAATCGAGCACCGCATTAAAAAAAGCGTGCCGAGTTTGAAGTTTTTTTTGTTCGCGACTACTCATAGTATTTCAAAAGTTATCCAGTAAAGGGTTATCATACGCATTTTAGCGCACAAATACGACCAAAATACGCAACGACTGTTAACTCAATAGTCGCCATATCGCACCCACTCATTTTGTTTATCGCGGTTTTCAAATGGATGCGTCTTATACTACCGTCCCCCAATGCCCCTGTAACTCTTGCGCCAGTCGATAGGCCTCATGATCATTCATACCCGTAATAAAGTCTAGAATGCTTAAAATATTATGGTAGACATTGTCTGATAACGTACGGCGCTGCTCATCTAAGTGCGGCTGTAGCAGCTTTAGCAAACGCTCCTGCTCAAAAGACATAGGCTGCGCAGCGCTTATGATCGTACTCCCCGTCCACGCCAGCGGCATAAAGGCATCTAAAAGACGATGCAGGCATTGATTGGCCATAAGCTCCATACGTACTTTACTTGGATGGTTAAATATCTGCTCACGCGCCAGCTGTTTGGCTTGATGGATGCCGCTTTGTACGCTGGTATCACAGTGGGCAAATAGGCTACCGCTAAGGGTTCCGGCCAGTAACGCGTCATCATTGGCAACAAAAGCATCCGTTACGGTATTGACCAAACGCATCATCGCCCGCGCGCGCAGTGATGCCAGACTTTGCCTGACAGACATATGAGCAGGTAACTCGATGGTACAAGGTCGCTCACCGATCAGCTCATAAAATATCGCCGCCACATCTTGATAGGTCAGCATATTTAGATTGATGCCGTCTTCTAAATCAATCAATGCGTAACAAATATCATCCGCCGCCTCTAATAGATACGCCAGTGGATGACGGGCAAAACCGTCATGCTGCTTGGAGCGCGGCAGGTTTAAACACGATGCTAAGGTTTCTAGCTGCGCCGCTTCACTATAAAAGCAGCCAAATTTTTGTACTTTTTTGGCTTGCGATGGACGGGATTGTAAGGTGGCAGCAGGGCGCTGCGGATAGGTAAGTTGTGAGCTGTCATTGCTGTGGGTGGCCAGCCAAGGATATTTCATAAAAGCGCCTAAGGTTGCGCAAGTCAAACGCATGCCGCCTTTATCAGGATGATGCTCGTTACGTGCGAGCAAACGAAACCCTTGCGCGTTACCTTCGTAGGCCAATAAATCCAACTGCTCAGAGGAGGATAAATGCTGCAAAACCGCTTGCCGCTCAGGATGGGAAAACCAGTCGCGAATGGCGTACTCACCTGCGTGCCCAAATGGCGGGTTGCCGATATCGTGGGCCAAACATGCCGCTTGCACGATGACGCCGACATCAGCAGGCGAGACCCCAGCGGGCAGACCGTGGGACAGCTTATCATGGAGCTTTTCTGCTGCCATCATACCCAAAGAGCGCCCGATACAAGAGACTTCAAGAGAGTGAGTCAGACGGGTATGAATACCCAGCTGATTGGTCAAGGGATGTACTTGAGTCTTTTGATTGAGCTGACGAAAAGAGTGCGAAAATACCAGCCTGTCATAGTCTTTATGAAACTGAGAGCGAGTGCTGGTATTGGCATTGTGTTTTTTATGAGCGCCGAGGCGCTGAGCGTTTAGAAGATGAGACCATTGGGTGGTGGCAGACGACAAAGACATAGAGGTGCCTAGCATATAAAAATATCCGAAACCAAGGGAGCCTCTAGCATAGCAAAATAGCATCCTTGGTACAGCTGCTACTTAGTACCGCTTTCGTACCACCGCTCAGCGTGATGATCATTAGGCTGTATGGCAGTTAAAAAGTATCTGCTCATCGCTGATGGCGACCTCATCATCTAAGGTTTTGCTCAGTAGTATCGCCTCATCACCACTGACTTGCCAGATGATGCCGTGGCGATCATCAAGACCGATATCGCTCATATAGGTTTGTTGGTCATTGCTCTCAGCGCTGGCGGCCAAGTCGTATTCGATACCATCGATGAGTAAATGCGCTGTCTGCGGTGTACTGTCGCTATGATAAGAAACGCCAATAGTAGCAGTAGGCTCACAAGAGAAAGTAGTGCTGTTGCTGGTATGAGCTGCATGATCGTGACCTGCGTGCGCATGTTCCTCATGACTATGACCTTCATGACTGTGATCTTCATGATTATTAGGCCCTTCATGACCATGTTCCATATCACTATGCTCTTCGTGGCCGTGCTTTTCATGCTCTTTATTGTCACGAATTTCATGACCTTGTTCATGATCGGCGTGATTCTCTACTGGTGCTTCTTTAGATACCGCTGTATCGGTATCGTTGTTTGGCTGACAGCCCAATAAAGAGCCTGCTATCACACTTCCTAGTATAGTAATACCTGCAAGTCTAGCACAATAATTATTCACAGCATGAGCCCTCAAATAAGCGAAATAAAGATATGTTATAATATAACAATATAGCGATAAAATAAAGCCGATGATGGAGAATATCCAACATCGGCCAATTAATTTTAAACAAGCTATAGTCAATACACTTTAAAAATGTCATAGCGCTACTGGGATGCTATTTTTAAACGTAGGTTGCGCAGCCTCTGGGAACGCAGCACGCAAGTAAAATTTATACCAGTAGCGCGTTCAAATCCATAACAGTTTTACATTCAGCTAATTATGTACTATTGAAAGTTACACGTTAAATCTAAAGTGCATCACATCGCCGTCTTGGACGATATAAGTCTTGCCTTCTAGGCGAGATTTACCAGCGGCTGCAGCGCCTTTTTCGCCGTTATACTCGATAAAGTCGTCATAAGCGATGACCTCAGCACGAATAAAGCCGCGCTCAAAATCGGTATGAATAACGCCAGCTGCTTGCGGTGCCGTAGCGCCGACAGCGACCGTCCATGCGCGCACTTCTTTGACCCCAGCAGTAAAGTAGGTCTGCATATCAAGTAAGTCGTAACCTGCACGAATCACTTGATCAAGACCGGCTTCTTCCATGCCCATGTCTTCTAAAAAGTCTTTTTTGTCGTCTTCGTCGAGCTGCGCAATTTCAGATTCGATTTGGTTGCACAAAGCGATAACGATAGAGTCTTCGCCTGTGGCATAGTTGCGCACCGCATCAAGATAAGGGTTGTTTTCAAAACCATCCTCGCTTACGTTGGCGATATACATGGTCGGTTTCAAAGTGATCAAACCATAGCTGCGGATCAGTTTTTGCTCATCTTTATCCAGACCTGCTGCGCGTGCCGCTTTGCCTTCAGCCAATAAAGGTTCGATTTTCTTAAACACCTCAAGCATGGCCTGCGCGTCTTTATCACCGCCTTTGGCTTTTTTGCTTTGGTTTTGAATAGCACGCTCGACTGCTTCTAAGTCTGCGAGCGCCAGCTCTGTATTGATGGTTTCGATGTCATCAATAGGGCTGACGCGGCCGTCGACGTGGACGACGTTGTCATCGTCGAAACAGCGTACCACATGTGCAATCGCGTCGGTCTCACGGATATTGGCCAAAAACTGGTTGCCCATGCCTTCGCCTTTTGAGGCTCCTGCGACCAAACCTGCGATATCGACAAACTCCATGGTCGTGGGTAGCACGCGCTCAGGATTGACGATATCGGCCAGTTTTTTGAGACGAGGATCTGGCACAGGGACGATGCCAGTATTGGGGTCTTTGGTACAAAACGGAAAGTTTTCAGCAGCGATGCCCGCTTTGGTCAACGCATTAAATAAGGTGGATTTGCCCACGTTTGGTAGGCCGACGATGCCGCAATTAAAACCCATAATGCTCTCTCGATAGTATTATAAAATAAGGTCGGCCGATGCTCGATGAAAGCGCCAGCCAAAATTGGACATATTGTAGCAAATTTTCCGAGGGTAAGGGTGAGGTTGTTGCGGTGTATTTGGACTCAAACATCTGTCGCAAAACTGGTCTTAGTACTGACATCAAAATACACATATGACGATACCCTCGTTATGGGCGCTCTTATGAGCTATCGCCCCGTGTGATTTTCGCGTAGGTGCGCCGCAATATCAGGAGAGTGGGGCGCTTGCGGGCTTTATTTTTAATAAAATGGCTTGTTATTCCTGAAAAAAATACCTTTATTAAAAACGTATAACCAAAAGTATTTTTCGGCGAAAAAATCCGTTAAATATGGGTTTATTAATTATCAGGTTCGCGTTATTATCACCCCCTAATATGCAAGACTCTACTACCTGTTAGGAAAGGATATTCTATGCGCTATGAGGTTGTTGTTATTGGTGCTGGCATGGTTGGCACCTCAATTGCGTGGCATCTACAAAAAAATAATTCGCAAGTACTGTTACTAGATAAAAAACTCCCAGGGTCAGAGACCTCTTATGGAAATGCTGGCTTGATCCAGCGTGAAGCCATCCACACTCATCCTTTCCCGCGTCAGCTGACAGAGATGATTCGCGTACTGCCCAACCAAGGTACCGATATCCGTTATCGGATACCGGCTCTCTTGCGTTATCATCAAGCCTTGCTGCAATACTGGAAGTACTCGGCGCCAGCCACGGTTAAAAAAATCGAAGCTGAGTGGCAGACGCTGATTGCGCATTGTACCAGTGAGCATCAAACCATGATTTCGGCATCTGGTGCCGATGAGCTGATCACGCGTGATGGATGGTTGCAGCTGCATCGCTCTGAAGACACCTTTAAAGAGGCGATTGAATCAGCCATTGCAGCTCGTGAGCAGGGCGTCGAGCACAACGTACTGAGTCTGGCAGAGTTGAAAGCGATGGAGCCGAGTGCCAATTTTGATGGGTTTGTGGGCGCGATTCATTGGCTCAACTCGTGGCAAGTTTCAAACCCGAGCGCCTTGGTCAAAGCTTATGCCAAAAACTTCGAAGAGATGCAAGGGACGATCAAAGAAAGTGACGTAAAAGAAATCGTCAAAGAAGGTGAAGGCTGGAAAATCATCACGGATAAAGAAACCTACTATAGTGATAAGTTGGTCATCGCCGCCGGCCCTTGGTCAAACGACTTGATCAAACCACTGGGTTATAACCTGCCGTTGTTCCCAATGCGCGGCTACCATCAGCACTTTAAAGTGACGGACAAAAACACCATCCATCACAGCATGTTTGATATGGACAAAGGCTTTGTCATGGGACCGATGCAGCAAGGTATTCGCATCACCACCGGTGCTGAGATGACCACCATGAACGCGCCAAAAAACTTCGGTCAATTACAGACCGTCCTAAAATTCGCGCGCAAAATTCTACCGCTAGATGACGCTGTCGAGAGCGAAGCGTGGGCAGGCTCGCGCCCTTGTATGCCAGATATGAAGCCGGTCATTGGTCCTGCACCTAAGCATGACAAGCTCTGGTTTGCCTTTGGTCACAGCCATCAAGGCTTTACTTTGGGGCCGATGACAGGGCGCATCGTAGAAGAGATGATTCATGATAAGCCGCTATTGGTCGATATCACCCCATTTAGCGCTCAGCGTTTCTCTAGCTAGGCGTTAGAGCTGCTTACCGGACAAACGCAACTTAACTTTCATTAGATATTAAGGATAAAATACGATGAAAAAGCTACACAGCAATCAGCGTATGAGTAAAATCGTGGTACACAACCAGACCGTTTATCTGTGCGGTCAGGTGGGTAACGCAGAAGACGACATCAAAGCCCAAACCCTCACTTGCCTAGAAAAAATCCAAGCATTGCTCGAAGAGGTTGGTAGCGATAAATCAAAGCTACTCTCAGTGACCGTTTGGATTAAAGACATGGCAGACTTTGCCGCGATGAATGAAGTCTGGGATAAGTGGTTTGAAGGCATACAGCCACCAGCGCGTGCTTGCGGCGAGTCTGCACTGGCGCGTCCTGAGCTACTCGTCGAGATGATTGCCACTGCCGCAGAGTAACTTAGCGTTACTACGAAGCGCAGCGCTGCTATTAGTAAGCAGTCAGAGCCAAACAAAAAGGACATGATAGCGATATCGTGTCCTTTTTCATTGGTATTGTCCTTTGGCTTCTTGCTGTTAGCTTTTTTGTCATTACTCTACTGCGGTTTATAAATGCTAAATTAAGCCCCATATCATAAAAACCATATACAACAAAAAAGAGTCTTATGATTTTTATCAGCCATACCATGCGTCTGAGCGATAGCGACGTAGAGATGCATGCCATTCGTGCGCAAGGGGCAGGCGGACAAAACGTCAATAAAGTCGCCTCGGCCATTCACCTACGCTTTGATATCAATGCCTCAAGCTTAAGCGAGGAGCACAAACAGCGTTTATTAAACAGTAAAGACAGCCGTGTCACCAAAGATGGTATCTTTGTATTAAAAGCGCAGCAGTACCGTACGCAGGAGCGCAATAAGATAGATGCGCTTGAGCGCCTCAAAGCCTTTATTTTGCAATCCACGAAAACGCTGCCGACACGTAAACCGACCAAACCCAGCAAAAGTGCTAAGCGTAAACGGGTCGATCAAAAGACGCAGCGCGGCAAAATAAAAGCGTTACGCGGCAAGGTGGATTTTTAATCACATGTTTAGTCATGCGTTCTGGCGCGTGAGTCTTATCGTCCCGTCCATACAGCATCGCGCTTTTCGATAAACGCATCAATGCCCTCGCGCACGTCATCTGCCATCATATTGCAGCTCATCACTTTGCCTGCATAGTCATAGGCGTCTGCCAAGTCCATCTCCAACTGCTGATAAAACATATCCTTGCCAGTTTTGAGCGCGACAGAGGATTTGGCAGTGATGCTATCGATTAAAGAGTGTAGGCTAGCCGCCAACTGATCCGCTGGCGCGACACGGTTAATGAGCCCTTGCTGCAAGGCGGTACGGGCATCGATAAATTCACCAGTGATGAGCATCTCAAACGCTTGCTTGCGAGAGAGGTTGCGACTGACAGCGACAGCCGGCGTCGAGCAAAACAGCCCGACATTGATACCAGAGGTGGCAAACTTGGCTTCATCAGCCGCCACGGCGAGATCGCAAGCGGCGACCAGCTGACAGCCTGCGGCAGTGGCGATACCCTGTACCTTGGCAATCACGACTTGCGGCATCTGGTTGATGGTCAGCATCATCTGACTGCATTGTTTAAATAAAGCGCTGTGAAATGCTTCATTCGAGTGGGCGCGCATCTCTTTTAGATTGTGACCTGCACAAAATGCCTTGCCAGCCGCCGCGATGACGACCACACGGATATTGCTGTCTTGGGCGATATTGTCCAGCTCTGTCTGCATGGCGGTGAGCATATCGCTTGATAGCGCATTGAATTGTTTGGGGCGATTGAGAGTAAGCGTGACGACGCCGTTTGCCTCTTTATGGTTTTCTCTGATAACGAACGACTCATTGGTCTCAGACGTATGGGTGTTGTACATTTATCTTCCTTGATAATGGGACATAAACCCAAATGATAGCATGGCTTATCAGTGATATAACAGCTGACTTGTGTTGAATATCCGTTTTGACTTCCTTCCCGACCTAAAGAAGCGGGGATTCCTACTAAAGACGGTCAAGCCCGACCGCGAGAATGTTTTTTGCTCCATTAACATCTCTGTTATGGGTCGTTTTACAAGAACGACAAAATCACTCTCTTATACCAAGCGCTGTTTAGTAGTGGTTGGCTATTGGTGGCAGGCGCGCTCGTTATTTACTTGTTTCCGAGCACTGTGCAGCAGATTGGTCTGAGCCTGGATAGTAGCGCTGATATTGGCGCTGCTGGCGACAGACTATATGTGCCGCTTATTACGTAGGCGTTTAGATGGCTATACGGGCGATGGGCTAGGGGCGACGCAGCAGGTAAGTGAAATCGCCATATATGCGGGGCTGGCTGCTTCTATACCTTTTGTCTGAAGTATATAGTCAGTCCTAAATGAAAAGAGTACAAGTATTATGACGCGCTACTGGTATAAATTTTCCTTGCTTGCTGTGCCTACGCAGACAGATGCTACGAAAAACTCATCCCAGTAGCACTGTGTTTATTTTATGGTGAATTGACTATAAAAAAACAGGAGGCAAATCCACCAATGACGCTTTATACTTGGCGGCATCCAAAACCCATGGCCACTGATGGGCGCTGCATCGGCCAAAGTGATGTGGCCGTCGATAAGCGCAAATTAAAACGTCTGGCGCATCGTATCGAGCGTTTTGTGCGGCGGCATCAACTGCCAAAGGTGATCTGGGTAAGCCCATTACAGCGCTCATTCAAAGTCGGGCAGATATTGGCGCAGCGCGGTTTTGCCTGTCATGTCGCCCCTGAGATTAATTTTGGTCAATGGGATGGTCAAGATTGGGCGCAAATTGCCAAGCAAGAGATCGATGACTGGTGTGCTAACTTTGCTCACTTTGCGCCTGATGGTGGCGAGAGCTTGCAGCAGTTATTTGAGCGTGTGGAGAACTGGTTAAGTGACATGGCTGCGCAAAATAGTGGTCAAAAACCAGTATTAGCAGTCGGTCATGCAGGCTGGATAACTGCTGCCAAGATGATTGATGCTGGACAAAATATACCGAAGATAGTAGCAGATTGGCCAGTTTCAGTGGCGTACGGGGAGCGACAAGACTTGCCTTTTCTTTTTTGAGTGTGTTTTCAATGCCAGCTTCCACGATAATACATTTGAAAATATACCCTAATGACATGCTCTAATAAAAAGGCTCATAGCAAAAAACTGGCCATGTGTAATGACCAGTTTATTTTGGTGGTGTGTCAAAAAGTATGCTGATTAAAACTTGAACAATTTTTGAAGCCTTGAAAGCCCTATAGAATCAGAGAACTTAGCATAGATTTCTTATTGACTTCTATCGCCAGCATACTTTTTAGAACACCACCTTTATTTTATCTTCTGCAGCGATGGACAAGGGCTTTTGCATCATTTAAGCAATCTTATCAAACCATGCTTTGTTATTATCAGGCGTCATAGAATCGAAGCTGACATAAATACCTCTTTCATCTACTGTGGCATACCAGTGATCGTCATCACTGCCAGTCAGCAGTTGAAAATACTTATTATTTACAATTCTACCGACAGTATAAACCTCACCTTCTGCATAAAACTTATTACCTTGGATACATAACAATTTATCATTGGTATTTATCACACGGCTGTCTAATGTTTTGTCGTTCAACGTATTGTTATTTGGCATACTATTCGTCATACCCTATCAACAAATGAGAAAGTTATAGCATAACAGTCAGATAATTAAATATATAGAGGGTTTTATAGAGGTTATCTTATCATTAAGTATAAGATATTTAAGGGTTTATTGCAGATAGTTGCTAGAGTATATCATCGGGTCGCAACAAATAAGTCAAGCGAGATTAGCAGCGATCAGGAATAAAAAAAGCCAGCGACATGATGTCACTGGCTTTTTTAGACTGCTACAAAGGCTTACTCTTCTGAGTAATCTTCGTTGTCGTCTTCTACATCGTCAGCTGCGTCTTCATTGTCGCCATCTTCAGACAAGATAGTAACCAAGATGCTAGCAGTCACGTCATGGTGTAGCTGAATATCAACATTGTATTCGCCCACTTGACGTAGAGTGCCTTCAGGTAGCTTGATTTCAGCACGGTCTACTTCTAGACCTGAGTTAGTCAATGCTTCAGCGATATCGCGAGTACCGATAGAGCCAAATAGCTTGCCTTCGTCACCTGATTTAGCACGCATGATGACATTAACGTCAGTTAATGCGTCAGCACGCTCTTGAGCAGTAGCGATTTCTTTTGCTTCTTCAGCTTCAAGCTCAGCACGACGTGCTTCGAACTTTTCAATGTTAGCTTTGGTCGCAGGTAGCGCTTTGCCCTGAGGGATAAGAAAGTTACGACCGTAACCTGGTTTTACATCGACAGTTTCACCGAGTTTACCAAGGTTGACGATACGCTGTAACAAAATAATTTGCATGAGTCATTCCTAGTTAACGGTTAAATTACTGATGGTTGTCAGTATACGGAAGTAGTGAAAGGTAACGAGCTTGCTTGATAGCAGTGGCTAGTTGACGCTGATACTTAGTAGACGTACCGGTAATACGGCTTGGTACGATTTTACCATTATCACTGATGTACTGTTTTAGCAATTCAACATCTTTATAGTCGATGTGAGTGATGCCTTCAGCAGTGAAACGGCAGAATTTGCGACGGCGATAGAAACGTGCCATGAGTATTCTCCTTTAATTAGTCTTCACTGTTGTCGTTGTCGTCGTTTTCACGATTGTCTGGACGACGAGTAGTTGCTTTGCGTGCGCGTTTTTCATCGGCATTCTTGGCTAACTGCGACTCTTCAGTGACAGCTTCGTCACGGCGCATAACTAGACTACGAATGATCGCGTCGTTATAGCGGAATAATTCTTCAAGTTCAGCTAAAGTATCACCGTCAGTTTCGATGTTGAAAAGAACGTAGTGAGCTTTGTGAATCTTGTTGATTGGATAAGCCAATTGACGGCGGCCCCAATCTTCAAGGCGATGGATAGCACCACCGTTGTCTTGAACCAACTTGATATAGCGTTCAACCATGCCGACCACTTGGTCGCTTTGGTCTGGGTGTACAAGTAACACCAGTTCGTAATGTCGCATTATGACTCCTTACGGATTAGTAGCTATTGACCCTATGTCAATAGCAAGGAGATTTATAAGGTAAACCCAACGCCCAGTTTTATAAAATCCTATTTATAAAAATAGTTCTTATAAAATCTTGGAGATAAGCTTAGTTTATAAAGCGCCGTATTATAACAGTAGTGAGTGGCTAATACAAAGGTTAATCACTCACGCATTGCCGGTAATACTAAAAAAGCCACGATCATGCGCTGCTTTTTCAGTATTTAAAGAGGTATTTAAGGATAAATTTAGAGATCGAGCTTGTTATTTATCGGTTGATTATTTCAGAGTTGGCTTTTTTGCCAGCTGACTGCTGTCGGCTTTGACCACCAACGTCTTAGCCAGTTTGTCATGCCAACCGATATTTTCAGGGCTCTTTAATGCCATGTAATAATGTACCCCGATAATTGCAAATGCAAAGAAACCTAGGATCATGAACAGTAGATAGTAAATGATAAGTAGCAATAAAGTACGAACAGCTATAAGTTTAGTAAAGGAGGGAAGAGTATGCGTGGTTTGATCTACGACCCGAATACCAGTAAGTAACTTGCCCAACGATTGCCCACGGAGCGAAATGAATATTAATTGTAATGCAAGCAAACCAAATATAAGCGCTTGCGACATCATCAAAGTACTGCTAGGAATAGTTTCTATTAAACTTGTAGAATACTCTAAAGCTTTATTTAAAGTTTCTACACTCTCGATATTCTGGAGCTTTGAATAGTCAATGTCTAACTTTGACCAAGCCATTATCATCGGAATGGAAGCTAGTATATAGACGAGAGCATTGATAACAGTCGCCAATACTCGCGACATGATAGGCGCTAGTACGACGTCGCCAACGACCTTATCTTGGTTGGTGGCAGCTTTATTCAGATGGGTTTTGTTTAATGAGACGTTGTGATGCGGGGTGTGGTGACGATTGGTCGTCATGTCGACCTTAGTGTTATTCGCCGTATCTTTACGCTCAGGCTTGCCGTACAGTCTATCTAAAGACACAGGCTTGTCGGTTTGCTTACCTGAGGCATTGTCTTCTGGAAAGATAGTGACGTTGTTAATGATAGAGTCATTGACCTCAGCGCCATTAACCGGAGCGGGTGTATAGACCGTTTGGTTGTTGGTTAAGGTGCCGACACGTTGCCATTGTTCCAAGCCTTCATGCCACATCAGGTCATCTAGCACCACTTCGCCAGATGCCAACATGATATTGAGCTGCTCCAAATTGTATGGACCAGCTTGTACGTTATTTCGAGCAAGAAAAATTTGCATAATTGCCTGCATAGTTAGTCAAATATTAAGTCACTGTTTTTAAGCCACTACTTGTCTCACATTATATTAGGGTCTATTTGAAAAAATCAAATAGACCCTAAAAGTAGTACTTGTAATGACTGTGTCAATCACCGTCGTGACTTAATGTAACGGCTTATTTTTTGTCTTCACCAGCTAAGAAGAACCAAGTGTCTAGCACTGAGTCAGGGTTTAGTGACACAGAGCTGATGCCTTGTTCCATGAGCCAGAATGCTAGATCTGGATGGTCAGATGGACCTTGACCACAAATGCCGACGTACTTGTTTTGCTTACGGCAAGCTTCGATAGCCATGGTCAACAGTTTCTTAACCGCAGGGTCGCGCTCATCAAATAAGTGAGAGACGATACCTGAGTCACGGTCAAGACCGAGCGTTAGCTGAGTCAAGTCATTAGAGCCGATTGAGAAACCATCGAAATGCTCAAGGAATTCTTCTGCCAATAGAGCGTTGGTGGGTAGCTCACACATCATGATAACGCGTAGACCATTCTCGCCGCGTTTTAGGCCATTTTTCTCAAGCAGTTCGATGACTTGACGTGCTTCGTCAGTGGTACGAACGAATGGAATCATGATCTCAACGTTGGTCAAGCCCATCTCGTCGCGGACACGTTTTAGTGCTTTACACTCAAGCTCAAAGCAGTCGCGGAAGTTGTCAGACACGTAACGGCTGGCACCGCGGAAGCCTAGCATTGGGTTTTCTTCTGATGGCTCGTATAGCTTACCACCCAATAGGTTGGCATATTCGTTTGATTTAAAGTCAGACATACGAACGATGACAGGCTGGTCCATAAAGGCAACCGCTAGGGTTGAGATACCTTCGACCAATTTATCAACATAAAAATCGACAGGTGAGGCATAGCCTGCGATACGCTCATGAATGGCTTGTGAGATTTCGCGTGGCAAGCTATTCATGTTTAGTAGCGCTTTTGGATGCACACCAATCATACGGTTGATGATAAACTCAAGACGGGCAAGGCCGATACCTTCGTTTGGCATTTGGGTAAATGAGAAGGCGCGGTCTGGGTTGCCGACATTCATCATCACTTTAAATGCTAGCTCTGGCATGGTCTCGACAGAGTTGGTTTGTACTTCAAAGTCGATCTGACCTTCGTAGATAAAGCCTGTGTCGCCTTCGGCACAAGAGGCGGTGACGTCTTGACCGTCGACCAATAGCTCAGTGGCGTTACCACAACCAACAATCGCTGGTACACCTAGCTCACGAGCAATGATAGCCGCGTGACAGGTACGGCCACCGCGGTTGGTGATGATCGCAGAGGCGCGTTTCATGACCGGTTCCCAATCTGGATCCGTCATATCAGAGACTAATATATCGCCTTCTTCTACTTTGTCCATCTCGTTTAGGTTGGTGACGATGCGTACTTTACCTGAGCCGATACGCTGACCGATTGAACGACCTTCGCACAATACTTTGGCATCAGTGGTATCGATGACATAACGCTCCATAACATTGCTGTCTTGGCGGCTTTTAACGGTCTCAGGGCGCGCCTGTACGATGAAGATTTCACCGCTGTCACCGTCTTTCGCCCACTCGATATCCATCGCTTGGCCATAATGCTGCTCGATGGTGACCGCTTGCTTGGCAAGTGAGGTTAGCTCTTCTGTGGTGAGTGAGAACTGCATGCGATCTTGTTTTTCAACATCAACGGTTTTCACTGATTTTGACGTGCTGCCTTCATCGCCATACACCATTTTCTTATGCTTGCTACCGAGGTTACGGCGAATAACGGCAGGCTTGCCATTGGCGAGTAATTTTTTAGAGATATAGAATTCGTCTGGGTTCACCGCGCCCTGTACGACCATTTCACCTAGGCCGTAGCTTGAGGTGATAAAGACCACTTGATCAAAGCCACTTTCGGTATCAAGGGTAAACATCACGCCCGCGGCGCCTGTTTCTGAGCGTACCATACGCTGTACAGCAGCCGATAGTGCCACGCCTTCGTGCTCAAAACCTTTGTGCACGCGATAAGAGATGGCACGGTCGTTATACAAAGAGGCAAATACTTCTTTAATAGCGATTAGGACGTTATCAATACCACGAATGTTCAAGAAAGTCTCTTGTTGACCAGCAAATGACGCATCTGGCAAATCTTCGGCAGTCGCAGAAGAGCGTACCGCAACCGCGATGTCTTCGCCGCCGCTCATGGCTTCAAATGACTTGCGTACTTCTTGCTCAAGGTCGCTTGGCAGCGCTTGCTCAATGATCCAAGTACGGATTTTTTTACCAGTGGCAGCAAGTTTGTTGACATCGTTGACGTCTAAGGTTTTTAGCTCGTTGTTGATCTTATCGAGCAAGCCTGTTTCGGTCAAAAAACGATTGAACGCATTGGAAGTCGTCGCAAAACCGCCTGGAACACTAACGCCTAAATCAGATAGGTGGCTGATCATCTCGCCGAGTGAGGCGTTTTTACCACCGACCATATCGATGTCGTCTTTTCCTAACTGATCTAGATTGATTACAAGTGCTGTAGATTGCGCTGCCATGATAACTCCAGAAAATAAGGTTATTTAGTAAAGATTATAACGGTGAATTATACCGCTATATTTGCAGAATTTCGAGGGGTTGACCCAAAAAACTTGTGAAAAAGATACAAATTGTCGGATTTGCTACATAATTTATGATGACGCTATAGAAACAGCAATTATAAAGGGCTATCTGTGTCCAAAAAAGCTAAGAAAAAAATCCGTTTGTTGATATCTCCAAGCGCCCACCGTTTCGACTGATTTTACCAAAACTACCAGCAGTGATAACCACTAAAGCCATCGATGGATGTTTTATAAAGCCCGTCGCCTCAAAAACCACATAACATGGCTGGTTTTTAGGAGGTATGGCGCGGCTATTTGATCGCCTTTGCCGCGCACAGCCTTTGTGCCGGCATGGATGTTGGTGATAAGTGTACGCCTGTAACATTGATTTCTATTAGACTTCTATTATGCGTATAATATAAAGCAGAAAAACAGGGCGCTCAGCCGTGCACGGTATGTATAATAAAGACCCAGATGCTATATATCAGACAACGCCATATAATAGACAAAAACTAGATGAAGACTCCTATTGAGTTTTCAATCGATGAGTTTTCAACCGAGGTATCCACGCATGTACTCAAGCAATCCAGCTGAACAAGTCAAGCCCACCATTCAAAACCGCCACGCGCTAAACTTGGACAGCTCTCAGGCCATCAGAACCGCGTTTTTTATCTCAGATGGTACGGCGATTACGGCGGAGACGCTGGGCCGTGCGATCTTAAGTCAGTTTTCCTCGGTTCCTTTTGAGACCAGAGTGTTGCCTTATGTCGATAGCCTAGAGCGTGCTGAGGATGCGGTTGAGCAAATCAATATGGCTTATCAGCGTGATGGTTTGCTGCCATTGGTGTTTGATACCATCGTGAGCCCCGAGATTCGCGAAACAATCAACTCAGCGCACAGCTGTAACTTGGATATGTATGAGGGGCTGATCGGCCGCGTCGCAGAAGAGACTGGGGTAGAGCCAGACGGCCATTCAGGTCATGCTCATGATGATGTCGACTCCGAGACGTATAAAGAGCGTATCGACGCGGTACATTTTGCCTTAGATAACGATGATGGGGCGCGCACCCGTCATTATAATGCTGCCGATATTATCTTGGTAGGGGTATCACGTTCGGGCAAAACACCGACGTCACTATATCTTGCGTTACAATTCGGTATTCGCGCCGCCAATTATCCATTGACCGAAGATGATCTGTATGACAATCAATTACCAAAACCCCTGCGCGAACACAAAGACAAGCTGTTTGGTTTACTGATTGATACCGATCGCTTGGTCAAGATTCGCCAAGAGCGCCGCGCGGGCAGCCGTTATTCGAGCTATCAGCAGTGTCAGCAAGAGCAGCGCGCCATACAAGGTATTTATATCACTCATGGTATCCCAAGCCTCGATGTCTCTGAGATGTCGGTAGAAGAGATTGCCACGCGTATCTTGCAGATGACGGGGCTAAAACGCCGCATCGGTTAGAATGCTGAGCGCTCACATTTTATACCTCCAGATTTATCACACTATCTTTATCAAACGGTCATTTTATATAGAGAAGATTATGCGTTCACTTTATCAAGCCAAAAAAACACCTTTATTATTAGCAAGCGTTATTAGCGCCGCGACGCTATTGAGTGCCTGCCAGACATCGCCATTTGCTCGTGAGCCTGTGCCTGAGCCGCGTTATATTCCGAGTATTGTGCTTGGTGACGCTCAAACGCTCACCATTATGCCCAATCGTGTCGCCTGCGCCTCAGCGCTACCGATGCAATGCTTGCTGGCCAAATCTAGCAAAGATGGCAGTGTGTTTCAGATTCCTTATGACTGGATTGATGACTTTGCGCCAAGCCTTGGCACCGAATACGTCATCAGTGTACGGCCACAGATCGACGAGGGGCAACAACGTCTAACAGGTCACTGGACGTTGCAAAATATCCTATCTCAACGTATGGTAGGCACCCCTTAGAGCTATGATTAAAGCTATGATAATGAGAAGATCTATGACGCTGTTTCATGGGCGATATGATACATACATTAATATATAAAGAGGACATAATGGGAAGTAAAAAACCAAGCGATGCGACCAACGATGTTGGTGAAGATACCCATACCGAAGTATCTAACAAACAAAGCGCGCCTATACCAAACCCTGAGCACACCAAAGGTAAAGGTAGAAAAGAGAAAATCGAGCAAACCCACGAGCAAGTCACCGAAGACATCATGCATCATCCTGACTTGGTCAATCCGCTCGATGATACTCGTATCGATATCAAAACTGGCTTTACCAAAGACTCGCGTCGTCTAAAGGGCGATAAGCATCAGTATGAGTATGATGTAGTAGTCTTAGGGGCGGGTCCTGCTGGTGAAGCGGCGGCCATGAAGCTGACCAAAGCGGGCAAAAAGGTGGCGGTGATTGATCCGCGTGAGCAGGTTGGTGGTAATTCAACGCACGTCGGCACCATACCGAGTAAAGCGCTGCGTCAATCGGTGTTTAACTTGATCAACTTTCGCCGTGATCCCATGTTTACCAAAGCGATGGAATACAAGCAAGTCCCGCTCAATGAAGTGCTGGCCAAAGCACGTCAAGTGATTCGCCGGCAAGTCAACACCCACACGCGTTTTTATGAGCGCAATCGTATCGAAGTGATTAATGGCTGGGCAAGCTTCGTCGATGCCCATACTCTGCGCGTCGAAACTGATGACAATATCTTTGAGACTGTCACGTTTAACAAAGCCATCATCACCGTCGGTAGCCGTCCTTATCGCCCAGATATTCTTGACTTTAACCATCCACGGGTATTTGACTCTGACAAAATCTTGCAGATGGACTATGTCGTCAAAAAAATCATCATCTATGGCGCAGGGGTTATCGGCTGTGAGTATGCTTCTATCTTTACCGGCCTTGGCTATAAAGTTGACTTAATCAATAACCAAAACCAGCTACTGAGCTATTTAGATAGTGAAATTAGCGATGCGATTGCCCATGACTTTAGGCAGTTTGGTGTTCTGATCCGTAGTAATGAAGAGATTGATTATTTAGAAACCCATGACGATTATGTGGTCTTGCACCTAAAGAGCGGCAAACGCATCAAGTCAGACGCGATCTTGTGGTCCAATGGCCGTTCAGGCAACACAGAAGGCCTAAACCTAGAGGCCATCGGTCTTGAAGCCAATAGCCGAGGCCAGCTAAAAGTCGATGACACTTACTGTACCGAAATCGACAATATCTATGCAGCCGGCGATGTGATTGGTTGGCCGTCTCTGGCGTCGGCCGCTTATGACCAAGGGCGCTGTGCGGCAGCCTTTATGGTCGGTGACAGTGATGCAGAGCCTGTATCAAGTGTACCGACTGGTATCTATACCATTCCTGAAATCTCTAGTATCGGTAAGACAGAGCAAGAGCTGACGGACGAAAAAGTCCCTTATGAAGTAGGTCAAGCATTTTTTAAACATCTGGCGCGCGCACAGATCATCGGCGAGCGCTCTGGTGTATTAAAGATATTATTCCACCGTGACACGCTGGAGATTTTGGGTATTCATTGCTATGGCAATCACGCCTCAGAGATTATCCATATCGGTCAAGCGGTGATGAAGTGCAAGAGCAACAACACCCTTGAGTACTTTGTAAATACTACCTTTAACTATCCAACGATGGCTGAAGCATATCGCGTGGCTGCATTAAATGGACTAAACCGCGTTTTTTAAAAATGACGCGCGACGTTCAGTCAAATAAAAAAGCGCCTGCTTATGATTAGCAGGCGCTTTTTTCATGGCATTTTTAGATGAGCTGCCTTTTAGACTATAATCAATTGAAAATAAAACTGTTATATAAGATTAAACGCGCTACTGGTATAAATTTTACTTGCGTGCTGCGTTCCCAGAGGCTGCGCAAAATTCATCCCAGTAGCGCTATATTCTTTTTAGAGTGCATCGGCTATAGGGAGTGTCCTCATTTTAAAAATGGCGATAAAAATGAGATAAATCGCCGTTAAACAAGGAAAATAGCGCAGATAATATTGAGATATTAACCAGCTATTTGACACCGTTTGACCAGATTTAGCCATTTTTAGCCCATTTAGATGGCTATCGATTGAATTGAGGACACGCCCTAGAAAGCTTTTAAACGAGCCGAGCCGCCGCTACGAGACTTGCCTACGCTTTGGCGCATTATACCAGCGAAGCCACACAAGTAGCGCAAAATACAGCGCCCATAAGGCCGCTAGCGCATAAAACCCAGTCGCGACCTGAGAGATACTCGCGCCCATTTGGTTTAGCTGGACTGAGGTATTGATGGCGGGCGTGGTCGGAATAAACCAGCGCACTATTTGTAAGAAAGTAGGCAGCTGGTCGGCAGGCCATGGGTAGCCGCTGACAAAAAACATCGGCAATGAGCTAAAAATCAAAATCTGCATGCTGCGCTCACGCTGACGAAACCAAAGCCCAAGTAGGCAGCCAAGTGTCGCCACCGCCGGACAAAACAGTAAAAGAAACAGCAGGCTGCCGAGCATATTTTGCCCGCGTGGGTAGTGATGTAGCTCAAACGCCCAGCCATAATAAAAGCAGCCGATCAAAAAGCTCAGTGTACTAAGCGCTGTGATACGCCCAAGCCAGCCGCTGATGCTGGTCTGATGCCGCCGCTGCTCATACCAAGTACCAATGAGCATGGCAGTGGCCATAAGTAGTGTTTGCTGCAAGATGATAATAGAAACGGCGGGCACCACATAAGCGCCATAGCCTTCTGTCTGGTTGTATAGCGGGACAATCTGTAGCGGTACGGCCTGTGCGTTTTGTGCGGCTGTCGGGGCATAGGCACCTTGCGCGACACTCTTTTTAATTTTGACCCCAGCGGAGACCGTGCTAACCGCTTTTAAAAATCCCATCTGCACGTTTTTATTAAGCAAAAAATAACCGCCATTACCAAGAATACTGACACTAGCTGCTTTACCCGACAGCACGTTTTGCTCAAGCCCACTTGGGATCACCATATAGCCTGCAATCTCATCTGCCCAAATGGCTTCCTTAGCGCTTTGTTCGTCTAAAAACCGTCTGGTGTCGAGCTGAGGGCTGGCGCTAGCATAACGAACGATGGTGCGTGATAAGTCGCTGTTGTCTTTATCAACGATACCGACTGGCACATGATTGACGACCTCCGATGAGTATGGCCACGGATAAAAAAAGCCATAGATGATGGGGGCAATAATCAGCATCAATACAATGCCTTTGTCCGTAAAAACGTCTGTTAGGGTCTGAAAAAAGCTTGCAAAAAAGCCTTGCACTGGCGGCTGGGTGACTTTAGCGTTATGGTCTGTTGATAATGGCGGCATTAGCGTGCTCCCCAGCGTTCAGGATGTGCCAGTGCACGTTTGGTGAGTAGGGCAGTCAGCATCATAGCGACGACAGTGGCGATGGCAAGGCCGTAGAGTATCGGCAGGGAGATGGCGACAGGCGCTTGCATCTGCATCTGCGCGATATGTAGCTTAAGATAATGGGTAAGTGGCAAGGCGTCTGACCAATGCTTGGCACTGTCACTGATGGCAATATAAGGAAAGGTCACGCCAGCAAAGGCATACGAAGGCGCGGAGATAAAACCAGTGGTAGACAAACCCATACGTAATGAAAAAGAGCCTAAAGTAAAAATAGCGCCCAGCCAAAACGATAGCATCATCAAAAGCAGCAGGCCAAGATAAGTGGCAAAAACAGCGCTGCTCGCTACGGACTCTTGCGGCGTGGCCAGCCACAGCGCCAAGATAGACCAGAGACCATAAGCCAGCATCGGCCAAAAGTACTTACCCAACAACCCAAAAAGCAAAACACCCATGTGCACGCTCGGCAGCGTAGATACAGGTTTTTGATTGGTGTTGTCCTTAGCGGTACTATTTGGCAGCTTAGCTGCAGGTTGACTGAGCGCGACTATATTTTGCACAGTGTTATCAGCTACATTGTTATTCACATTGCCACTAATATTGGCACTAGCACTATCACTAAGATTGTCACTAATGCTGCCACTAAGATTGTCATAAGCCTGAGCAGAGGCGATAAAACCATACCAATGGCCAAGCTGCTTATCTCGTAGCTCACGGCCGATGGTCGTGGCACCGATGACCATGGCCAGTATGTGTAATAGCGCCGGTATCACGGTAGAGGCCAAAAACTGCTGATAGTCGGTGGCGGCATTAAACAGACTGATGCGTTGTATGCTGATTGGCGAATAGGCGATTGCCGCTTGTGATGGTGCCATGCCTTGTTTGATCAAGCGCTGAATCTCAACGCCTGCCGACAGAGTACCTGCGACTGCCTGCACACCAGTCTGAATAATACCTGAGTGCGTGCCATACTGGGCATTTACTTGTAAAATAAGCGGTGCGGATTTGCTCGATAAGATATTGCGCGAGAAGTCTTCAGGGATGATGACAACAGCGTAGATATCACGCTGCAAAATAGCCGCTTTTGCCTCTGCGGCTGAATAATACATCTGTCTGACGCTCAGCGTTGGGCTAGCATCAAGATAGCGCACGGCGGTATTGGCCACTGGGCCATTGTCTTGATCAATGACCCCAATAGGCAGGTTGGTAATCTGAGTCTGCGAAAATATCCACCAAATCAGCAAGACGGTGAGCAAGGGAATCCATACCACCATGGTCAAGTCCCATGGGTTTTTGTGCAAAAACCGCCGCTCATAGGCGGCGCTACGTATAAAAGCCTCACTTAGCTGAGTTAGGCGCATGGCTTACTCTTGGCTCATGTTGGTTGGGTCGATAGGTACGATGACACTCATGCCGGAGCGGATACGGGCATCGGGCACAGTCGGGCGAGCCTTGACCTCAAAGGTGCGCACATCAAAACCATCATCGTTATTGGTCGGTCGCCACGTGGCAAAGTCGGAGAGGGTCGAGGTGGCATAAACGGTAAATTGTTTGTTGTAGGGCTTGCCGGCAGAAGATAGCGCTGGGATGGTGCCCGTAAACACTTGACCGATGGCAAATTGATTGAGATGCGACTCGGTGATATTGAGCACCACCCACTGATCGTCGGTGTTGACCAGCGTCAAGATTGGCACTCCTTGACCGACGACTTCGCCTGCGCTTACGATGACATTATCAACGATACCAGCAATCGGACTTTTAAGATTGGCTTCTTCTTTTGCGACCAAAGCCTCGTCAAGCTGGGCATCAACCTGCGCTACTTGTGCGGTGGCCGCTGATTTATCCTCACTGCGCGCACCTTCTAGTGCCAAGTCATACTGCAGCCGCGCCGCTTCGGTCTGATCTTGGGTGGCCAGATACTGCGCATAAGCTTCATCGCGTTTTTGCCGTGCCATCAAGCCTTCTTTATAAAGGCGGTCGACACGCTGATAAGTGTTTTGTGCTAAATCAGAGGCGGCTTTGTTGGCCTGCCATGCCGCTTTTGCCTGCGCAATCTCTTGCGGGCGCGCGCCGTTTTCGGCTTTATCCAACTGACTTTGGGCCATTTGTTTGCCTGCCCGCGCTTGAGCGATCTTGGCATTGATCTCAGGCGAGTCCATTTCAATCAGCTGCTGGCCGGGTGTGACCTCATCACCTTCGGTAACTAAGATTTGAGCGATGCGCCCTGGCACCTTTGCGGCGATAGATGTTTGCTGCATTTGCATCTGTCCTTGCAGCGTCACAAGCGGCGGCTCACTTTGCGCGGTGCTTTTGTATAGGCCGTAGGCAATGACAGCAATGATGATGAGTGCCACGCCAGCCAATACAGCTTTTTTTCGCATGGCGGCATTGTCTGACTTTGGCGTACCGCGATAATAATCGGCCGCGGCTGGTGCTGTGCTGTCATCAGGCGTCTCTTTTACAGACTCCGTTGACGTCTGTGCATCATGAGGCCGCGCTGATTCATCAGAATCAGGGAGTTTGCGTGAGTCGTCTGATTCGTTTGGAAATTCAGTCATGACGGTGAGAGTCCTAAAGCAACAAAGTTGAAAACAAAGAGGATATTAATACACACGAATCGCATAAGGCTTGGCGTTTTCGATCGTCTCAGCGTTAAAAATAGCACCAAAGGCGACGATAAACGCTGAATAATACAGCCATAGCATAATGACCACAGCAGCCGAAAGCACGCCAAACTCAGCGCTATAATTATTAAAGTTTTGCACATACAGCGAAAACAATATCGACAGCACAATCCAAAGGACGGTCGCTACCAGCGCACCTGGCACCAGTTTTTTTAGCGCGACTGCGTCCCGATTGGGCGCTAATCGGTATAAACCCAAAAAGCATAAAAATATAATGCCTGCCAGTATCGGCCATCTGCTCCAAAGCGCCACTGTCTTGGCGACTTGCGGGAAGGGCAGATAAGTGGCGGCAACAGGAATAATCGCGATAGACGATATGGCTATAATCAAAACCACCACTGCCGCCAAGGTCAAACCAAGGGCGCGTATAGTGCCTTGAATAAAACCGCGCTCTTGGCTGATATGAAAGGCCAGATTGATAAGAACGATTAATGACTTAACCCCTTTGGAGCCTGCATATAAAGCAACTAAGGCTGAGACAGTCAGGCCAAAAGTGAGGGTAGAGGCGGTGTTAGAGACCAGATCACTTAGGCGCGAATCTAAGACGTCATATACCGTATCAGGTATAAAGGGGCGTAGCAGTGATATCTGCTCTTGCATCTCGGCGGGCGAAAACGCCAAGCCGTACAGCAGCACAAACACAGCCATGACTGGAAAAATCGACAAAAAACCAAAATACCCGACGCTTGCGCAGTGTGCCCAGACGTTTGAGGTATTGGCAATACGCCACGTCTCTAGTAACGTCTGTCGCCAATTGCGGGTCGAGGTAGCAGTCAGATTTTCCATAAAACAATCATTCACACTAAAGGTTCAGGTTAGGTGTCTCTATTAGCCATGTTAAGTAAATGACGGTAGCTTACTTAAGTCGTTGTGATTTGTTTTTCGCTGTGTTTTTTATTGCTGAGTATATAAAGTCGGCAATTGAATGTCAGCAGCATTGAGGTAAGCATTGAATGCCAACGGTGTGCCGCAGCTTTGCATCAAGGCGGCCAGTGCTTGTACATAGTCATGTGCTGCTTGTGCCTGCTCGGTACGAGCTTTGAGCGCTTGCGTTTGTGCTTGTACCACATCTATCGTGGTATTGACACCTTCTTGTAATCCCAAACGGCGTAAGCGCAGCACCTCTGCGGCCAGATCTACATTGCTCTGCAGGGCTTGATAGCGTGCTTGGGCATTATTGACATCATGCCAGTTTTTTTCGACCAGCAGGAGTAAGTTGTCACTGACCTCGATCTCAGACAAGTCGGCTTGACGAATCTGCGCGCTACTAGAGGCCAGTGATGCGGTTTTGTCGAGCCCGCCCCACAGTTTCCAGCTGGCAGAGATACCAGCGACCCAGCTTGGGTCTTTTTCAACTTGCCCGTAGCCATAAAGCATGATCGTCGGCTTGTAGCCTGTATCGGACAAGGCATGTAGCTGCTGCGCCTGCGCGCGCTTGGCCGCAACTTTTTGTAGCCCTGGGTGATTATTGAGCGCCAAGTCCTGAAAGTAGCTGACATCAGGCAACGGGCGGCTGGAGACAAACAATGGCGTAGTGGGCTTGATACGGTAGTCAGTGCGTAGCAGTCTTTGTAGTGCAATCATCGCAAGGCGAGCATCGTTGTTGGCTTTGACAGCTTCGCTTTTGGCATCTGCCAGAGCCGACTGTGCCTCTAGTCTATCGACATGAGAGATAAAGCCTTCTTCATACAAGCGCTCGGCCATATGGTCGGTCTGTTTTAACGTATCATAAGCATCGTCGCGCAAATAGGCGGCAATGATGGCAAGCTGCGCTTTAAAATACCGCTCGATTAATGTGTTATATAGTGCGTTTTTATCCAGTATGCTGTCTGCGAGTGCTTCTTGGGTACGGGCGCGGGAGGCTCCCGTTAGAGCTGCGGTGCGTCCGGCGGTATAGATGGGCCACGCCACGCCTAGGCCAGCGCTGGTCGTCTCGCCTGAGCGCTTAAAATCATAAGAGTCTGGCAGGCGTTCGCCGACGAGCTCACCGAAGTTTGGCAAATCTGGGACAGGCGGTGGGACAATGCCATCGACGCTGTTATTAATCTCATTGACAATGCCGCTTCTGAGTGAAGACAAATCGATATCCTCATCGAGGTGGTAGGCACTGGCTGAAACGCGCGCAAACACCAGTGGGTTGTCTAAGGTTTTGAGAGCGTCGGTTTGGTATTCACTGGCGGCGATGGCTGCATCATTGGCTGCGATCTTGGGTGAGACTTGCAATAAGATATCTTGTGCTTGCTCAAGGCTCAAAAAACTAGACACATCCAGCGCATAGCTGTTGTCCACTGTCTTGTGCGTGATGGGGTCGATAAGCGTACTTAAGGGCTTTGTGACACGCTTATTGTCATGACTCATCGCACTGTGTGCGATGCGGATGTCGTCGGTTGCCTGAATACGCGCCGCACTATCCTCTGCCTCAACGATTTGCGTGATGGTTGGTATCTCATTTTGAAAGCCGGCGTGGCTAGGCGCTGCCGTGGGGTCTACACGAGTGTCTGTGTTTGCATGGGTAACTATCGATGCACTCATTAGAGTCACCGTCATCATAGCAATAGAGAGAGCCGATAAAGCAAATTTCATAAGTCACATAAGCCGTTAATAAGAGTGCAAGGTATGATTCAAGACCATCAGACCTATAAAAAAGTACACTGGTATACGGGTTGCTACGGGTATGACTGCGTATCGCAAGCCGGCAGCAGATAGCATTGTGCATTTATTATAGACTATTCATCCAAAGCAAATAAGTGAGGATGTGCCCTATTATGAACATACTGTAGAGCCTCAATCGTGACGGGTCAATGCTCAGTATTTTGACTTTTTCTATTGTGTATTAAATAGCGCTATGATAGACAATCAGCTACAGTAAATAAATAGACATCAAACCGCGCAAAAGATGGCTATACATATGGCAAGCAGTGCCGGCAAAATACCGCGCTATAATCGGTATCATAAGCCTAACATCAAAAATAGAAGACTTAGCGTTATATAGGACATATAGTCAGTTGAACATGAAACTGTTATATAAATTTAAACGCGCTACTGTTATAAACTTTACTTGCGTGCTGCGTTCCCAGAGGCTGCGCAACCTACGTTTAAAAATAGCATCCCAGTAGCACTATGCGCTTTTTAGAGTACATCGACTATACTCAGAATAGGACAGACTCAGGACATATTGTAAACTGAGCTGACGATTATTTAGCATATCAGCAAAAAAGGGGCAGGTAATGGCAGGATATATATTGGCCTTGGACCAAGGCACGACATCGAGCCGAGCGATACTCTACGACGATCACGCCCGCCCCATTAAGATGGCGCAGCAACCGACGACCTTGCAGACACCTAAGGCAGGTTTTGTAGAGCAAGACGCCCAGCAAATTTGGCAGACGCAGATTAGCTGTGCGCACGATGTGATCAACCTTGCAGGCTTGCTGGCCACCGATGTCAGTAGCATTGCCATCACCAACCAGCGTGAATCTATTGTGATGTGGGACAAACAAACCGGCAAGCCATTAGCGCCAGCGATTATTTGGCAAGACAGGCGTACGGCCAGCTATTGCAAAACTCTGGCGGCTGAGCCTGCAAGTCGCGGCGAGTCTGACAGCGGTGCACGGAGCAAAAGCGCATTGAGCAAAGTTGCGGTTAGCGACACGGGTCTCAATAGCAGCGCGCAGCATGGCATGGCAGAAGAGGTGCAGCGTCTGACTGGCCTGCGCCTCGATCCATATTTTAGTGCCAGCAAAATCGCTTGGCTGCTCGAAAACAACCCTAAGCTGAGCGTGCGCGCCAGTAGAGGTGAGATAGCGGTGGGCACCATCGATAGCTGGTTGATATACAAACTGACTGGTGGCGCGCATGTCATCGATGTGACCAATGCATCTCGGACGTTATTGTTTGATATTCATAAGCTGTCATGGTCAGAGGTGCTGTGTGCCCGTTTTTCGATACCCATGAGCATCCTACCCACCGTTTTGCCGTCTGACGGAGATTTTGGCAAAACCAAAAAAGGCCTATTTGCCAAGCAAATACCTATTCAGTCGGTATTGGGTGATCAGCAAGCGGCGCTCTTTGGCCAAGGCTGTCTGGATGCGGGTATGGCCAAAAACACCTACGGGACTGGGTGCTTTATGCTGATGAACATAGGCAAACAACCAAAAATCAGCGAACATAAACTGCTGACCACCATCGCGTGGCAGCGAAAAACCAGCCCAACGCGTCCAGATAACTTATCATTTGACCAAATCGTTCAGTCAGGTATGCGCCTATTACAGCCACCAAAAAAAGAAGTGACCTATGCCTTGGAAGGTAGTGTGTTTATGGCAGGTGCCATTATCCAGTGGCTACGAGATAATTTGGGTATGATTAAGACAAGTGGTGAAGTGGAGGATTTGGCACGGCAAGTAGACAGTAGTGAAGAGGTGGTACTATTGCCAGCTTTTACAGGACTTGGCGCGCCTTATTGGCGCTCTGATATCAGCGCCAGTATCACTGGGATGAGCCGCGGCACTACTAAGGCGCATATTGCTCGTGCAGCGCTAGAAGCGGTCGCTTATCAAACCTATGACGTGCTGATTGCAATGCAAAAAGACAGCCCGCATCCGCTTACAGAGCTCAGGGTAGATGGCGGCGCGGCCAATAATGATTTGCTGATGCAGTTTCAGGCAGATCTACTGGATGTGCCGGTGCTGCGTCCTAGGGACACAGAAATCACCGCAAAAGGTGCAGCAATGCTCGCGGGTCTAAAAACAGGGCTTTATGATGACACCACGATGCAAGCGTCTTGGCAAGTAGAGCGTATATTTGAGCCGAGCATGTCAGCAGATATGCGTGAGCAGCATCTGAGTAAATGGCAGCAAGCTATCAAACGATCCTTAATGCCGCTATAAAACAACGCGATAAAAAATGATATAGAAAATTTAGGAGACGATAAAATCAATATAGGAGTATTACTGAAAACCTGAAACGGCCGTACATGACCGTGAGAAAGATACAGGCTGTAACGTAAGGCAATCTGAAGTGGGACAGAGTTTACATAACGCGTCTATCGAAGCTTATCCATAAATTCCTATACTTTAATGGTATTCACAAGTCCGCAAACTTGGCGGTCTGAGTAGTTAAAACATAACAAATAATTTAAGGATAATATTATGAGTAACCATGACGGTATTGATCGCAGTGAAGTAAAACACATGTCAAAAGAGTCTAAAAAAGACCTAAACGCAGACATCATCACCGGTGAGCCAGGCTCGCATCCTATCGGCACAGGTGTTGGCGGCGTTGGCGGTGCAGCAGCGGGCGCGGCTATTGGTACAATGGCAGGGCCGCTAGGGACACTAATTGGCGGCGCGATTGGCGCAGTCGTCGGTGGCGGCGCCGGTCATGCAGCTGCAGAAGCGATTGATCCGACGCGTGAAGAAGCATACTGGCGCGCTGAGTATGCCAATGCAGACTACTATCGCGATGGCCTAGATTTTGATCGTGATTTACACCCAGCATATGCAGTAGGCTACGCCAATCGTGCGCGCTATCCAGCCGATGCGCGTTTTGAAGACCACGAAGCTGACTTAGAGCGCTCATGGCATGAAGTAAAAGGCGAGTCTCGCCTAGAGTGGAATGATGCTCGCCGAGCCTCACGCGATGCGTGGAACCGTGTTTCTTAATTGGCTTCTTTATAAGGCCCTAAAAATCTTATAAAAACTCATCAGAAATATAAATAAAAAAGCGTAACAGTCTAAAAACTAAGCAGTATTATAAGAGCTTACTATGACGTTACAGCAGAGAGTTTAATTGTACATTAGTTTCTTTCAATCGCTTTTATTTATATGATTTATGTTATTTTGAGGCTTCCGAAGGCATCTTTGGAAGCTTTTTTTATGAAAAAAGTTTATTATTTATGGGTGTGAATGAATATATCAGACATTATAAAAATAATAGGGAATATATGAATAATAAGGCTGATAATCATCAATTTTATATCGCGACCGCAAACTTATTGAACTTTGCAAATCCCAACCGCATTTATTATGACAATGCCCCTGCTTATAATGATACTGAATACAATCATAAGCTACGCGGTATCAGCGAATTGTTGGCGAAGGCTCATGCCGATATCATCGCTGTACAAGAAGTTTGGGATAGTGCCGCTTTAGTAGCGCTGGCGGCGTCTTTGGGTTTTGAGGCAAAGCACGTCATCGCACCGCTGGCAAGCAATGATGTGGCCAGCCCGTATACCCAAGGGCAGGGTGCCCAAAAGACACCAGCAGTAGGCATGATCAGCCGTTTTGAGCCGTTAGAGGTCAGTTTGTTACAGGAGGTGGCACCGAAGGCAGTGCTTGATGTCCCTGATGTGGGTCTCTACCAGCGCTTTAATCGGCCACCGCTGATGGTGCGAGTTGATGCTTATGGTCAGCCAATCACCATCGTCACCGCGCATCTAAAAAGCAAACGTGCTTTTTTCTTGCGTGATGAGGCCGGTAACTTGCTAGAAGATATGGATGACCCTAATATCAGGGTCCGTGCCAAGCTGCGAAGTCTTTGTATGCGTGCGGCCGAGGCGGCTTCGATTCGTATGTCTATCATTGAGCGTTTGCAGAATACCCGTGAGCCGCTGATTTTGTTGGGTGACATGAATGATGTGACGAATAGCGTCACCACGCAGCTGATGACGGAGACGGGCGAGGTCAATTATGATAAAAGCATGCGCGATGTTGCACTATTTGATGCTGCCCGTATTCAAGCGCGTTATGGCTGGATGAAAGATGTGGCTTATACTCATATTTACCAAGGTATGCCAGAGGTCATCGATCAATTATTTGTGTCAGAAGAGTTCTTACCTGATAGCAAGTTTTCGCTCGGTCAGGTAGAGCGGGTGGACTATTTTAATGATCATTTAAAATGGGATTATGCAGATAGGGTCATCGATCATGGTATCATAAGAGCGAAAATTAGGCTTAATGATTAACCTCATAAAATTAGACAGTTAAGGCTAATAGAGTGTTAATCGATATATTAACTTTTAACCCATTCACGTCCCTTGCTTCATAGTGTATAAGCATTTATGATGCACCCTCGTTGAATATAGTAGCGATAACGTTGGCTCTACATTTGAGCCACTCGTTGATTTTCCAGTGATTTAGGACGAATGCTACTCAATGAAGATTGTATTTATGAAATAGGACGTAACATTAAGAGATTTACAATGAGTGATAACAAAGACGAAAAAATTGAAGATGTATTAGTAGATTCGGAGCTGGCAAAAAAGCTGGTGCCAAATAAGTTTAAGTTTACCAGTCAGCAGGGTCGTGCACGTCGTCAAAAACTTTTGGCTGGTGCCAAAAAGCTAAGCGAAACCCATGCTATTAACGATATTACCCTTGCAGCGGTGTGCGAAGAGGCAGGTATTCCGCGCGCATCTGCTTATCATTTCTTCCCTAATATCGAAGCGATATTTTTAGCGTTGCGTTTTTTGAACGCCATCGAGATATTAGAGATGGTAGAGACGGTCGATATCGGCAATTACGACAGATGGCAGGGGTATTTGACCGCGTTGATCGATAAGTGTGTGACAATTTTTCATAATGATGAAACCAAAGCCAAGCTGATCTATGATACCAATACTCCAGACTTTGAAGGAGACAGTTTCGGTGAAGATATCGATCATCAAATCGTAGACTTGGTGTATAAGCGCTTATCAGAACGCTATGAGATGCCGAATTTTGATGATATTCAAGACACGTTATTGATTGCTTATAGCATCGTCAATGCGATCTTTACTTTGTCTTATCGTCGCCACCAGACCATTACGGATGACTATATTCAAGAAGCAAATACGGCATTTATCGCTTATTTGCGCTGTTATTTGCCAGAAAAGCTACCGCGTAAAAACCGTTAGTTGACAGTATGCTACTGGTTGAATAGCAACGAAAAAGCCGACATGCTCACTGCATAGTCGGCTTTTTTATGCCTGTACTTATGCTTAGTGCTTAGTGTTTAGTGCTTGGTGCTTGATGATTAGTTAGCAGGGTAGGTGGCTTAGATAGGAGAGAGCGCTTGCCCATGACATGTGTCTTCGCCTGAGTCAAGAGGGGCGTACGCCTCATAATAGCGAACGATACGCGCTTGCAGGGCAACATTGGTCTGTGAGTCGTGAGCATTGACGTAGGCTTGGCGTGCTTGCTCAAGCCAGCGATCGGCCATACGAAAATGAATCCCTGACTCTCGCCAGCCGCGCGCGCATTGATTGGTGGCCGCCCAAATCAGCGCTACTTCACTAAACGCCATCTCACGCGGGGCGACAGCGATGCCGTCACTGTCTTTGAGGGCGCTTATAGTTGCCCATAGGTCTGGCCGCATCAAGGCAGACATCGCAGGGATGTCCTGATACAGATCGATGCGCTGCTCTGTACCCTCTTGTAGGGCTTGTAAGATGGACTCTGTCGCTTGGGCAGCGTAGGCACCAGCGGTAGAGCGGCTATTGATACTGTTTTGATGAATGGCGTAATTCAGCCAGGCTTGCGCTTTATAGGCCCAGTAGCGCTGGCGTGCTGTCTTATCCGCTTGCTGATAGGGTTTTACCTGTGCGAGCATACAGCTCAATGCCTGCTGCTCGGCGCTTTGGTATTGATAAGAAGGGATGTGATTTTCTAAATTGCTATGGCAGTAGTCATTACTTATCAGTGTGTTGGTTTTGACACGGTCGCTTGCTGCCAATGCTGATGAAGCAGACGTGAGTAGCAATACTGCGGACAGTGCCGTATAAAAAGAGCGTTTATAGGTAGCTACTGTGCTGGCAGACTTCGACATATTACAACCCTTGTATTCAGGCAATCGGTTTTATTTTTTAAGTATTTGTCAATATCAGGACATACCCTAATCACTATATCAAACGTTTATCAGTATATATGAGCCAACTGAAAAATATCAGTACAGTAATGAAAAAATTGCCGCAGCTCAGAGCGACGACAATTTTGTTAGATTATAGCGTCGCGTTGCTCGGCAAACGCTTATTTTTGCGTGGGTCTTCGCGTTTGAATAAATCCTCATCAAACTTAAATCGTAATCTGAAGTATGCGCCTTCTTGCGTACTGTCGTTATAAGCGATATCTTCATCCTCAAAACCCATAAAGTTATAACCAAGTGATAACCAGAGGTTAGTCATCGGGCTGTAGCCGACTTCTGCCCCAAGCATATATGACATATCATCCGCTTGCTTGTTCCAGTAAGTACCAGCTTGTAGACCTATATCCCAGCGCTCGCTGATGTCATATAAACCGCGTGCATAGGCAGCATGCGCGGTGTTTTCGCTGACGATATCATCAGCGTCGTATTGGGTATATTTGCCCGCATAGCGACCAGAGAGAGTGAGCGCGCGCGTTGGATGGTAGTTGCCGCTCCACGACCATATCGTTGTATCTTTTTGATATTGGTCAGTGCCAGTAGCATTGTCGTCTAAACGGTACTCAAGTTTTGCCAGCATGTCTAGCTGATTGCTATCATAGTCGCGGTATGCAGCGCCTAACTGAAAACGGTTGATGGTGCGATGGCCATCATCATAGTCGACCTGTGAGTAGATGTCTTTGGCAAGTAGGGTAATATCATCGGTATAACGATAGGCGATGCCTGCACTTCCTAATAAGGTGTCGCTGGTTTCGCCCCAACGTTTCTCAAAGCGTCCTGAGGCTTTGTAGTTTTCTTGGGCTAAGTATTCGACGCCAATGCCCGCTGCGGTCGCCGTATTGTCTGTCTCGCCTTCTAGTGATTCGACGCGCTCAAACAAGGTGCTTAGGGTCAGACCTTCTTGCACGTACCATTTGTTTTTGAGACCGATAGCGGCTTCTGCTTCGCGCGCACTGATCGCATCACGCATACGATATTCGCTATAGACCTTGCCATCCTTCATGTAGGTGGCATCAAAGCCAGCAACAGTACGTTGGCGCTCGTCTGTATCATCAAGGCCATAACTGCCAGATAAGCTATTGATTAAGTCGTGACGCGCGTACAAGCGACCGAGTTTACCCAGCGCTGTCTCACCGCCGATAGAGGTGGCGTTGCGCTCGCTATTGTCAATATCCTGCTCATACTCTGCAAATACCAAGCTATTATTTAGCTTGGGCAGGCGAGAGGTAATACGAGCACGAGCGGTGGTGCCTTCGATGTCTTTATCCGCATTGCTAACACCATTCAGTGCTGACTGGTTGATAATGTCATCGTTAAATAACGTATCGTCAGTGACGTCTACGACATCTGTGGCAGCTTGCGTGTTGCGTGAAGCGGCAGTAGCATCTTGCTTGTAGTAGCGTACGCCAATCTCACCGACGACATTTTCACTCAGGCGCTGCTCGACACTGGCCTGTACGCCTTCACGGCTGGCATCAGTGGCGTGGTCTTCTGTGCGTACACCTTCTAGTTTTAAGGCGGTGTTTTTATCATTAAAGGTATGAGTGACTTCTACGCCAGACTCGGTACGGCCAGCCGTTAGCGGAGACGCACCAGTGACAAAGCCTGTATCGGCATCATGATAATAGGCTTTGGCACGGGTACTTTTCTTGTCGTCATAATCAAGCTCCACTCTGAAAGCGTCACCTTCGACGTCATTGCCAGTAAGCTCAGTGTTATTGATCTGATTGCTGGGGTCGTAATTGGGATTTTCTGCTTTGTTTTTGGCATATTCAGCGACCAGCTTTAGCTTGTCATTCATCTTGATAACGGTATTAACACTAGCAAGCTGTTCTTTATTTAGCGGATCATCACTGTTGACATAGCTACCGCCGATAGCGACTTTATCCGTGAGCTGATGCTTAACGGCTACGCCGCCAACCAAATAATCGTCACCACCTTCGTCGACTTCTACCGTGACGCGTAAATAGATAGGATTACCCGCTAAGTCTTGGCTAGCGATAGGCGATTTCAAAAATAAGCTGCGGCTGATTGGGTCAATCTCATAATCCGCAAAACGCGTGAGGGTCTCACGGTTGACGATTAAGCCAGGGTTATTACGGTCGCGAGTGATCACTTCGATAGTTTCAGAGTTCTCTAACACGGCATCGAAGTCTTCAGCTAATGGGTAGGGACCTGAGATACCTAAACCGCGAGTTTCATTAACGCGCTGTGACGTGCTGGTCTCAGCGGCAAAGGCAGTCACACGCGTATTATCATCTTCATACTGGGCTTTTAGGCCCGTCAAAGTACGGTTGTATTGACCAAGCTTGATGCCTTCATCATTATCAATTTGAGTTTTTAGATCGCCGTACATGGCGAACGAGCGGCCTTTATCAACGCGCACATAGAGCTTGCTGGTTGACTGCGCGTCAAAACCTTTGGCTGAAGAGTCGCCGTAGGCCGGATAGTACTCACCAGGCTCGATATCACGGAACAGGCGCTCGCCTTTTTTATCGCTGTCATAAGCGAGCGTTAATAGATAATCACCGCGTACTTTGCCTTTTAGGAACATAGCGGCGCGGCCTGAAGCGGCATAATCGTCATTACCTGATATCTCATGCAGCTCTTTTTCAAAAGCACCTTGAGCGTCAGTGATTTGACCGCCATCAAAGTCTTTAAGCGAGATCGCACCTTCAACAATACCGACCGCGATCAGCGGACGTAGCTGCGCGGTAAACTGTAGCGGAATCACTTGTTTTCTGCTACCGGTATCGATGACCAGCTCGCCTTTACCCGGTACGCTTGGCGCGGTGACGGGTATCAGTAGCTCACCACCTTTGACGGTAATCTGGGTGCCTGCCGCTTCTTTACTACCGTCTTTTAGGTTGATACGGCCGATATTGGTATCGATAGTAATCGGCGTAGAAGCGACATAAGGACGACCATCACGATCCTTTAGGCTGACGACGATTTGATATTCACTCATGCCATCGGCTGGGACTAAGCTATCTTGAGTACGATAGTCAATCGCTTGCAAGCTATCTGGCGTCAAGACGTTGATCGTCTGCTCAGAGATGACTTTGCCATTGACGTCAGTTGCCACGCCGCGCAAGGTGTTGCTGCCGCGCTTCAAATCAACCGCGTAATAGTCAAAAGCGGTTACTTTTTGCTTTTCTTGCTCGGCGGTTTTACCGATTTGCTGCTCTGATACGGCTTTGCCATTAGCATAAAGGGTAAAGCTGCTGCCTAGTGGCGCTTGTACTTGTACCATTTGCTTATAGCTGCTGAGCTGCTGGCCTTCGCTTAGATTAATAAAGGCAACATCGTTATTAGCAACCTCTTTTAGAAACTCTTCGAGTACTTTTTCTTTCGGTTGATTGATAGTATTGACTTTTAGGTCGATACGTTCGTTAGCTGGACTAACCATCTCATTGACGATAGCTGAATCACATTGGATACCTTGATCTAGCGCGTCGTTAGACTTACAGCCGCTGGCATCGACGTTGTCATCGTCATCGCGATCGTAGATAGGCTCTAATGCCAGTTTGTTTTTTACCGCAGCTTCTAGCGCATTATTCTTTGCACTAATAGTCTTGCTACGCTCTACCAGCTCTGCATTTAGACGATCTGTGCTATCACCCATACCACCGACGATAGCAAAGTCAGCACGATGCAGCTCGCCGTATTTTAGATCGACGAAACGGCTACCGGCATCGCCAGTATTACGGTTGCTTTGAATCACTAGTTCTGTAGCGTTTGGAATAGTGGTGCGATCGACTTTTAACACGTGCGTCTTAGCGCTGACACCATAGAAGTTATACTTACCTTCAGGGTCGGTAACGATGAAGTTACCGTTTTCCATATAGATACGCACGCCTGCCACGCCAAGCTCGCCGTCTTCTTTTTGCTGGATGCCATCGCGGTTGATATCGTGATAGACCTTACCGATGATGATACCATCGGTATTCATGACACCACGGTTCACTTCGATAGGCCACTGTGCCTCTATCGAAGTCAGTACTGATCCACCAGTTTCAGAGTCGCGACCCTGTGCGATGGCGCGGTTAATACCGTCGCCACCTAAGGCAGAAGAGCCAATCAAGACACGATAAGTGACTGTTTTGCTTTCATTAACTGCCAGATCACCCAAACCTAAGATTTGATACTTGCCTTCTACTGTGAAGTCGTCTGTTTTAGCGTTATCAACACGCAAGCTACCAGACACATAGTCAAAGCCACGTGGCATCGCGTCTTTTAACTCAACATTATAGGCAGTAGATTTGCCATCATTCTTGATATTAATCGTATAGTTGACATAGTCGCCTAGCTCAGCAGTTTTCACATCACCTTCTTTGGTGACCTGTAGCGTAGGGGAGGTATCGTTTATGACGATGGTTGTGCTGAGATCTCGGTCAATTTTATTGAGATCAGACGCACTAGGTTGCTCATCCAATCCGACAGAGGGGGCAATACAGGCGTCTAGGGTAGCCGTCAGCGTGTCGCCTTCTAGTGTCTGAATAATGGCATCGTTAATTGCATTTGCATTATTTTGCGTAGGGGCGTCTAAGCGATATTTACCCGTGTTCACACCGGTTTCGATAGCTTTTAGTGAATAAGTGTCACCAGTTCCAACTGGTGGATTGGCTGACTTGATGGTGACCCATACTTGGTCTTTCTCATCGCTTTGCAGGTTACATTGTGCAAAGCTGGTTTCGAGATAGACGTTTTTGCCAATTTGTGAAGAGGTTGGCTCACTATCGAAAGCTTCGTTTTTGAAACCGATATCTGGTTTGACAATGACCAAGCTGTCAGTGGCTGTGACTTTTTTTAGTGATGGATCCTCGGTGACCACAGCGCCAAGCTGAATCTCGGCAGTATCACCGTCCTGAGCATTGGCGTCAGAAAGTGCTTGGACAATGAGCTGAATGCTCTCACTCTGTCCTAGCTTGATTTGGGTGCTTAAGTTATCGAAGATAATCTCGCTATCTTCACCATCGATGATGCCGTTGTTATTTAGGTCTTGATAGACTTTGACATTTGAAAGCGATGGAGCAACGTCAAGGCTCAGCTCGACAGTCTGATTACTATAGCTGGTGTTTTTTAGGACGTTTATCCAGTTGACAGTAGTACCAGGCTCAACAGTTTGTATTAGAGGTTGGGTCAGCTCAATACCATACTCAGGCAGAGCAGAAGACTTGACTTGCACTTGGTTAGAGGTGCTAGATAGGCTGACGTCAGTTTTATTATTGACGTTATAGCTTGCGTTAGCAATATTATTGATAATCTGTAGATTTGGGTTTATATCATCGGCTGCGATGGCGATATTTGATTGCATAAGCAACATAGCAAACGACAGCGCAGATATCTTCGCTGTACGTAAGGCAATACGATTAGACGGTGTCATAATAGATAGAGCCATGTGTCGCTTATCCAATAAAACAAAATGGGGGTGAAACTCTCCTAGCTTAATTAAATCAGAAGCCAGAGAAGGTCTCTATAAGTACCCGCAGATACTTATAGAGTGAAAATTCAGTTTAAGGTAATAGTTTTAATCTAAAATAAAATTATGGTGTAGGTGTAACCAACCTAGGGAGTAACCACCCTAGCAGTTTTGATTTTGACTTTAAATTGCATGGTTTCAGTTGCTTGAGGTGCTAACGTATCAATAGTATTCGTAAGCGCAGCTCCAGTATCACTCTTTGTACCACTAAGCTTTGCTGAGCTAACAAAGTAGCGATTATCAAATGGGCTATTTTTCTAAAAAATGCCTAACGTATGGGTATTTACTAATAGCCATAAACATTTAGCTCACAAGCGCCTATAATAGAGCTCAGTGATTGTATGTAAACTGACTTTAAGATTGTGATTGCTCTCAAACCAATTGACAAAGTCCTCTCATGCCAGCCTCGCATTTAAACTTAAATCTGTAGACAGTACCCTTTAGCAGCATAAGGAAGTTGCAAAATTATCTGTTTCTTCATTATATTAATGAATAACGGTTATACATAAAGTAATATAGAACCTTTAATTGCAGGCTTTAACCTTATTTTGTATAACCAGTAAGTCTTACCCTAGTATTTAAGCAAAACAACGAACCCTGTAGTAAACAGGAACTACTCATAAAAAGGACAAACAAAGATGAATTATTACAAGGATGCTGACAGCACCGAAACCCAAGAATGGCTTGAAGCCTTTGAGTCTGTGATCAAACATGCAGACAAAGATCGCGCGCAGTTTTTACTAAAAGCCTTATACAATATGGCGGTGCAAGAAGGCCTGCCATTCAACCGCCTTGATACTGCTTATATCAATACCATCGCAGTCGAGGACGAGCCGATGTATCCTGGCGACTTGACCATTGAGCGTAAGATCCGTGCGCTGATTCGCTACAACGCGCTGGCGATGGTGATGCGTGCCAACAAAAACGATGACGATCTAGGTGGCCATTTGGCGACATTTGCCTCTAGTGCCACGCTGTATGAGACAGGCTTTAACCATTTTTTTCGAGCCGCAAGTGATCATTTCGGTGGTGACATGGTTTATTATCAAGGTCACTCCGCGCCAGGTATCTATGCCCGTTCTTATTTAGAAGGCCGCTTGAGTGAAGACCAGTTGGATAATTTTCGCCGTGAGGTCGGTGGTAAAGGCTTATCAAGTTATCCGCATCCCTATCTGATGCCAGACTATTGGCAGTTCCCAACGGTCTCTATGGGACTTGGCCCGATCATGTCGATTTATCACGCGCACGTCCATCGCTATATGGAAAACCGTGGCTTGCTCGAAAAAGAAGGCCGTAAAATTTGGACTTTCTTAGGTGATGGCGAGACAGACGAGCCGGAAAGCTTGGGTGCCATCTCACTTGCTGGCCGCGAAAAACTAGACAACCTAATTTGGGTCATCAACTGTAACTTGCAACGCCTCGATGGCCCTGTGCGTGGTAATGGCAAGATTATTCAAGAGCTAGAGTCGGTATTTCGCGGTGCAGGCTGGCGCGTGATTAAAGTCATCTGGGGTGGTAACTGGGATACACTGCTTGATAAAGACGTGACAGGTGTGCTCAAGCACCGTATGGAAGAAGTGGTCGATGGTGAGTACCAGCTATATGAGGCACGTACTCCTGAATTTACCCGTAAAGAGTTTTTTGGTAAATACCCAGAGCTTGAAGAGATGGCCAATGAGCTGTCTGACCATGACATCGCGCGTCTAAACCGTGGTGGTCATGACCCAATGAAGGTCTATGCTGCCTTTAGTGAAGCCATGAAGACCAAAGGTCAACCAACAGTTGTCTTGGTCAAAACAGTCAAAGGTTATGGGCTCTCGACGCAAGCGCAAGCGGTGAATAAATCGCACCAAATCAAAAAGCTAGATCATGAGTCATTGAAGTATTTCCGCGATCGTTTTGATTTGCCATTCAATGATGAAGAGCTTGAGACGCTGCCGTTCTATCGTCCAAAAGAAGACTCGCTTGAGATGAAGTACCTAAAAGGTCGCCGTGAAGCGTTGGGCGGTCATTTGCCAAACCGTCGTAGTGGTCATATTCCTCTAAATATCCCTAATTTATCGATTTTTGATCGTATCTTAAAAGGTAGTAATGGCAAAGAGCAGTCGACGACCATGGTGTTTGTCCGTCTGTTATCAGCGATGCTAAAAAACAAAGACATTCAAGATCGCGTCGTGCCTATCGTTCCTGATGAAGCGCGTACCTTTGGCCTAGAGGGCATGTTCCGTCAGTTAGGTATTTACTCGGCGTCAGGACAAAAATACACGCCTGAAGATAGTGAAGCGCTGATGGGCTATAAAGAAGCCATCGACGGTCACATGTTGGAAGAAGGCATCAACGAAGCAGGGGCGATGAGTACCTGGATTGCGCTGGCGACCAGTTATTCGATCAACGCTTTGCCAATGATACCGCTGTATATTTACTATTCTATGTTTGGCTTTCAGCGTGTGGGCGACTTGGCATGGGCGGCAGGCGACTGTCAGGCACAAGGTTTCTTACTTGGTGCGACAGCAGGCCGTACGACGCTCAATGGCGAGGGCTTGCAGCATCAAGATGGCCATTCGCAGATTTTGTTTAACACCGTGCCGAACTGCGTGAGCTATGACCCTTGCTATGGTTATGAGCTGGCGGTCATCATGCATGATGGCCTACGCCGGATGTATGGTGAGGGTGAGCGCGTGTATTATTACTTGACCCTCATGAACGAAAACTACGAGCAGCCAGCGATGCCAGAGGGCGTAGAGGAAGGCATCAAGCGCGGGATGTATTTGCTAGAAGACAATGGCTCAAGCCAAGTACAGCTGCTTGGTTCTGGAGTTATCTTACGCGAAGTACAAAAAGCGGCGAAGATTTTAAAAGAAGAGTTTAATATCACCGCAAACGTCTGGAGCGTGACCAGCTTTAATGAGCTGACGCGTGACGGTATGGCATGTGATGACTACAATCGCTTGCACCCAATGGATGAAGAAAAAGTGCCATGGGTCACAGAGCAATTGGCACCGCATAAAGGGGTGGTGGTCGCGGCAACAGACTATATGCGTAACTACTCAGAGCAGATACGTGGCTGGTTACCTGATAGCCGTCCTTATACTACATTGGGTACTGATGGTTATGGTCGCTCAGATACCCGCGAAAAACTACGCAGCTTCTTCCATGTAGATGCCGCTCATATCGTGGTGGCGACGCTCAAGCGCTTGGCAGATGAAGGCGAAGTAGAAATGCGCTTGGTCAAAGATGCCATCTCAAGCTTTGAGATTGAGGCCGATCAGCCGCCAGCATGGCAGCAGCAGCCTTATTACGATCATTTCCCAGATGCACCAGCTCCTGACAACATCAACCCAAGCCCTGTGCCTGAGTTTGTCAGTGAAGAGGATGATGAAATCAGTAATGAAGGCCGCGCCGAAGATCAAGCTGACGCGACGCTGCTCAATGACGATGATGTCAAAGAATAATAACGATAAGACGAGGAGATAAACCATGGACATTAAAGCCCCCGATTTGGGTGTCGATAGTGCCGAAGTCAGCGAAATTATGGTCGAAGTTGGCGATGTCATCGAAAAAGACGACAATATCATTTTATTAGAGTCTGACAAGGCATCAGTGGAAGTACCAAGCTCTGCTGCTGGTAAAGTCACCAAAATCAGCGTTGCTGTTGGTGACCAAGTCAGTGAAGGCATGGTGCTCATTGAGCTTGAGAGCGCTGCGGCCGATACACAAGCAAAAGCACCAGTCAGTGAAAAGAGCACTGATGACACCCGCAATCAAGCGGATGAAAAGGATGCTGGCGCACAGTCTGAGACCACAACTGAGTCTCAAGCTGGCGATGCTAGCTCGTCAGAGTCCAAACAGCCTGCGACGAGCGCGGGTACAGCCAGTACACATGCATTGCCAGATTTAGGTGTTGAAGAAGCGCAAGTGGCCGAGATTATGGTCAGTGTCGGTGATACCGTCAGTGCTGAGCAATCGATTTTGTTGATTGAGTCGGACAAAGCTTCGGTGGAAGTACCAGCCCCCATCGCTGGTAAGGTCGAAAAAATACTGGTCGAAGCAGGCGACATGGTCGCCAACGGTCAAGATTTTATTGTCATTATTGGTGAGGATGAGACCAATAGCACATCTGAGACACAGGGGTCTGAAACAGAGTCATCTGCAACAGAAGCCGCGTCAGCTAAAGCAGATAGCGAGGCTGGCAGCAGTGAGCAGCAAGCCAGTGCTAAAACACAGTCGACCGCTAAGCCAAAACAAAGCGCTCAAGCGACAGGCGCTAGTGCTGCCAGCAAAAGCGGTGGCAAGCTGACAGAAAGTCAAGTGAATGAAAAGCTTGTCGATGTGTATGCAGGTCCTGCCGTACGTAAGCTGGCACGTCAAATGGGTGTGGATATTACTCAAGTGAGTGGCTCAGCGCTCAATGATCGTATCTTAAAAGAAGATGTGTTTGCTCATGTCAAAGAAAGCTTAAGCAAACAAAAAGCGGCGCCGACAAACAGCGCTGGCGCTCAGGCAAGCCTGCCAAACTTACCCGATATGAGTAATACCGAGATTTGGGGAGAGACTGAGACTCAGGATTTAAGCCGCTTACAAAAGGTCTCTATACCGCAGCTTAACTACAATACCTTGCTGCCACAAGTCACACAGTTTGATTTGTCCGATATTACTGAGACTGAAAAACTGCGTGGTGAGCTCAAAGGCGGTATGAAAGCTGAAGGTATTGGCTTTACTATCCTAGCCTTTGTGGTAAAAGCGACGGCTCATGCCTTGACGCAGCATCCACGCTTTAACAGTCATTTGAGCGATGACAATACTCAGATTATCGTACGCAAAAGCGTCAACATGGGTATCGCTGTGGCGACGGATGATGGGCTTATCGTACCCGTTATCAAAAACGTTCAAGATAAAGGTCTTAAGCAGATCGCTATCGAGATAGGTGAGCTGGCAGCAAAGGCGCGTGATAAGAAGCTTGGCGCTAAAGACTTGCAAGGCGCGAGCTTTACGATTTCGAGCCAAGGGAACTTAGGCGGTACGGCATTTACGCCGCTGGTCAACTGGCCACAAGTGGGTATCTTAGGGGTTTCTGAAGCCAGTATGCAGCCGCGCTGGAACGAAACCAAGCAGACGTTTGAGCCGCGTTTGATGCTGCCGCTGTCGTTGTCTTATGATCACCGAGTGATTAATGGTGCTGATGCAGCAGTGTTTACCCGTTATATTACGACTTTGTTAGCGGATCCGCGCCGTATCTTGCTGTAGCTCTGACTGGCAGCACTTTTGAGTGCTGTTTGGCTAATAGCGGCTGATAGATTGCATCAATGGTTATGTATTATAAAAAGACTGTCTGCACGGATGGTCTTTTTTTATGGGCTTGTGACATGACATTAAGTGCGCCAATATTATAGTGGATTGATTATAAAAAACTAGAATAAACAGATTGTAGCAAATCATACAGACAAAAAAGCCAGAACATCGGCTGGCTTCTTATCTGGCATACTTTACTTGCTATGATAGATTTATTAGAACTGTTTTACAAACGCAACGCCATATACCCATGGGCTGATATCGACTTCACCAATTTTATCACCGTTTAGGCTAGCGTCAGTTTTGATGTCCATGTAGCGCGCATCGATACGGAAAGATTCAGTAGGTGCATATGGGATGTCAAGACCGATATGACCAGCAACGCCAACGCTATCATCAAGATCTAGGTCATAATCGCCAGCTAATGGGATATAAACTTTTTCTTTAAAGAAAGTTGTATAGTTCACACCAACACCAACGAAAGGCTTCACATTCATAGGCAGGTTATAGCCGTCGAAGTGATACTGTACAGATAGAGTAGGGGGTAGATGCTGAGTTTTAGCATCAACAGTAGTTTCACCAGCTTTTAGGGTGATGTCATGATGGAATGGAATGGCTGCTAGTAACTCAACACCAACATTATCAGCGATGAAGTATTCGCCACTGATGGTTGGGCGCACATCGCCGTCAACGTCAACTGCAAAATCGCCTAAGACAGTAGATACAGTACCGTTGTCGCTTTTAGGGTCAACATAGTGTGCACCAGCGGCCACTGTCCAAGTACCAGCAGGAACGGCAAAAGCAGAAGTCATAGTAAGTGCAGTAGCAGCGGCTAAAACTAGGGATTGTAGTTTCATCGTTTGATTCCTTAACGTAATAGAGGATTATCAGTCAGCTAATGAGGGATGACAGTAGTGACCAATACATAATATTATGATTATTGATTAATCTGTAACATTATAATGCCATTATAATACAAAACCACAATTTCTGTAAGGTAATAAATGGTTATTCTCAGTATTAAACCAAGATTTTTGCGTAAAGTTATCGATATTGAGGTATTGTGAACTTTTAGAAGTGGATGATAGGTAAAGGATAAAGGTTTTATTTTATAAACGGAGGCGCGCCATACTATGCTTGGTTATTGTAGTAACTCTCCTCTGCGTTGTACTAACGCACGGACGATGCAGCTATTAAATGAAGTGGATGGCTGTTGTCCTGAGTGCCATCTGTTTTTGTTGCCTGCCCAAAATATCAGCCACCAGTTAAAGGTCGATGAACGGTTTTTACGATCGGCTATCTTGGCAATTGCCTTTACGCTGTTGATAACTGTCTATATTTACTATAAAAATTTTGTATAATCTGAGGGCACACGCTAGCTGTGGATAACACGCAGCCGCCGATCGACGCCTTTTAGGTCAGCTTTGGCATTATGGCGGTCACGGTGATGTTTTTTGCGGCAATGGCGATTTATTTTATTTATCCACGCGCGGGTTTTACCGCATAAGGTCAGCATGCTATTCCAATCTATACGGCGCTTACGTTTTTTTGTTTATGATATTTTGCAAAACGATGAGCATGACACTCGGTTTAGCCGTTATGTGGACTACTTCCTGATTTTTTTGATCATGACCAATGTCGCCGCTGTGATTGCCGAGTCTGTAGACAGCTGGTATTACCCTTATCAAGACTATTTTATTTGGTTTGAAAATTTCTCTATCGTTATTTTTTCTATCGAGTATTTGCTGCGTCTGTGGAGTGTGGCCGAAGCCAAACCAGATAATACCACTTGGCGTCAGCGCTGGGAGTGGCTCAAAAGCCCGTCGGCGATGATCGACTTGATTGCAATCGCCCCTGCCTTTTTAAACTTCTTTGTCTCTATTGACTTGCGTTTCTTGCGTATTCTGCGTCTGTTTCGGATTTTGAAACTCACCCGCTACTTTGCCTCTATGCGTATCTTGCTGGTGGTCATCAGTAAAGAAAAAGGCTCATTTCAAGCGGTTATCTTTATCTTGATTATCATGATTGTCACCGCCTCTAGCGGGATTTATTTGGTCGAAAATCACGCGCAGCCAGATGAGTTTGAGTCGATACCGAAGGCGATGTGGTGGGCGGTGGTGACGCTGACGACCGTCGGCTATGGTGATGTCATACCGATCACCAATGCAGGTAAGATATTGGGTGCCATCATTACCATATTGGGTGTGGGTCTGGCGGCATTGCCAGCTGGTATTTTGGCGACTGGTTTGGCCAATGAGCTGGCCCAGCGCCGCGAGGAGTTAGAGCAGCATTTTCGTGAGCAGCTGATTGACAGTGATTTTGATTTGGTGCAAAACCAGATGATGATTGACAAGATTCGCCGTGAGCTGGGGCTGGACAAGGAGCAGGCGCAAAATATCGTTTTACAAGTGCTGCGTGAGCAAGAGCTTGAGCGCCGCGAAAGAGAGGTGGAAAGGCGGCAAAAGAATTACTGCCCGCACTGCGGCGAGCCGTTATAGAGCAGTGCACTACTCAACACGCCCTAGTCTTTTTTATCCGTTTTGTGTTTTAGTAGTTTTACAGCTTTATTTCTACATCTCCATTCCTGCGATTTCATTTTTATGGTCTCATTTTCTGGTTTTAATGGCTGCAGTCAAACGCTGTGGCTGATTTCTCTTTATAGGCTTTTTATAGGCCTTGAGGGATAGGAAGGGCGCGCGCCAGTTCATAGGCGACTTGCTGCGCGGCTGTGGCCAAATCCTCTGCTGCCAGTGGTAAGTTTTGCAAAGTTAGATGCCAGTCATCTACTTCTCGGCGCAAATGAGCGACCCAAAGTGTTTGGCAGTCGCGTGGCAGCTGTTTGAGATTGACTTCAAAACAGCGATTGCCTTCATCATCACTCAGGTGTATCTCGCCTTTTTTGACTCGAGAAAAAGGATGGCCGTGATAAGAGTTGGCCATCATGGCGATATGGGTGATATGCGCAGGAATTTTGTCTAAATACAGTCTGATCTGCTCTTGATCAAGCGGTGCCAAATACATGGCCTGCTCACCGCGATCTTTGCCATTTAAGCTATCGCCTTGATGGCGTACCGACTCCGCTTTGTCTCGCAGCTGCTTAAACCAAACGATATCGCTGATGGTGCAATTGTCATCGTATAACGCGCACGCGATGTCGATATCTATCGCGCCTTGGTTTTTTTTAAAACGTTTTAGCAGTCCCTTTGGCTCAATTCTGGTAAATTCGTAGTTTAGCGCAAAAAACAAAGTCCCCGCATCTAAGCCTAGTCCTCTTAAGCTGTCGGAAAGTAGTGGCGATGGGGTCGTGGTCGACATAGTGTTCCTTTTACAATGGTTCGAGTTGCAATGGTTCGAGGATGTTATCGTGGTTTGAGTCTGTAACGCTTAAGACAAAATAACACCAGTTAATCAGGCTTATTATCAGTGGCGTTATTGGCGCTGTTATCCAAGACGGCTCGATATAGCAGCTCGGGATGAGCATTGAGCAGGCCACTACCAAAGCCGCGTAACCACCAAACCAGCTGTGAGGTTAGGTTGACCGTGGCTTTGATGGTTAGGGTGTCGTCATCATTGACGGTGACGACTTGATCGTCACTAAGCTTACTTTCTGTCAGACTCTTGCCAGCTTGTTTGGTGAATTGTAGCTCAATGGCCGTGTTTTTGCCACGCTCAGGTAGCTCGCCAAACAACGGATGACTAAAGCCCATACTGCCTGCCTCCAAATAGGTATCAAGCTGAAAATCCTCTGGCGTTTGTGCCGGACTCTCTAAAATCTCAACGCTATCAAACCGGTGCAGAGCAAAGGTGCGAATGATGGCTTCTGGGTCATCGGTACGGGTCGCTAATAAATAGATAATCACGCCGCGCTGAATGATGGCAATGGGGTTTAGCGTATATTCGCTGGCCTCATTTTTGTTGCTACGGGTGTAGCAGGCTTTGACCTGCAATTGATAAAAAAGCGCGTGATACAGATTGTCTTTGCTCTCGAGGTCAATGTGCGGGGCGATTAAGGGCTGAGTAGCAGGCTCAATGCGTACTCGGTCGATCCAAGAGTGCGTGACTTTACTGTTTTTTAGCTGTCGTCTTGCTAAATCAAACCAAGGAAACAGCTCGTCTAAAATCACGGGCGGTAATAGCTGGGTGAGATTGGCCTCTACCATATTAAAAGCCACCGCTTGTGATAGATTCATATGCGGTAGGCTGTGTAGCGGGGCATCGTCACGCCAGCGCCAGCCTTGCGGGTTGGCGTTGTTTTTTTCGATGGGAAAGCGTTTGGACAAGGCGTTTAGGTCGCGCTGTACGGTGCGCAGACTGATGTCAAACCCTGCAAGTTTGAGCTGCTCGTAAATGTGCGTCGTTCCCACCCAGCGATTGCGCTGTAGCTGTGAGAGTACTTGCCACTGCCGCGCCGTGGTTGCCGCGCCATGACGATTATTATGATGAGTCTCTGCAGCAGGGGCATCGGTGCTCGTGCGCTGCTCGTCTATTCGCTCATCTGTGAGGGTATGATGTACAGTCATTCAGAGATAACCTTTATGAAGTCACAAATCAATGTCGCAATCGATATGGATATTTTAATGCTAATATTTTAACGCTGGTATTTTAATGAATCCGTCGCCGGTTATCATGGCAGAAAAGCAGCTTGACGTCTATCTTGACATCTATGTTGTGTCTATCATTGATGAGCAGCGTATGATAAACGACGGTAGCAGGTCGTCAGCCCATGCTCTAATGCCTGTCACCATCAGGGCTGGGAGATATCAGGCGACTCATCAGCTGTCGTGATATCCGCGGTTGAGTCGTCATTACCTTTTTCATCTTTCTCTTCTTGATGTTGACGTCTTTTTTTCTTGTCTTTTTTCTTTTTTGCCTTGCGCTTTTTTTGGCCGGTTTGCTTGGCGTCTTTATCCTCAATATCGTCATCGACGTTTTGGTTTTCGTCCCACAGCAGTAAGCGATTTAATACTTTGCCAAACAACGTGTCTTTACGATAGCGGCCTTTTTTATTCATGGTGTCGACAGGCAGTCCTGTCATCAGTGTCAACGCTTCACTTAGGCTCTGCACCCCATAGATATGAAACTTACCAGCTTTGACTGCAGCGATGATGTCGTCGCGCAGCATCAGCTGCTGGATGTTGGCAACAGGGATGACCACGCCTTGCTGACCTGTCAGTTCTTGCTCGTGGCAAGCATCAAAAAATCCAGCGATTTTAGCGTTGATGCCACCGACAGCTTGTACCTCACCTAATTGGTTCATGGAGCCAGTAATGGCTAAGGACTGATCGATTGGCACATCTGCTAAGGCTGAGAGCAGCGCGCAGCCTTCGCTGACCGTGGCGCTGTCGCCATCGATCTGCGCGTAGCTTTGCTCAAAAGCAAGTGAGGCACTAAAGTTAAGGGCGTGGTGTTGACTAAACAGCGCCCGCAAATAGCTGGTCATAATCAACATGCCCTTAGCATGTAGACTACCGCCCAAATCCACATCGCGCTCGATATCGAGAATCTCACCTGCGCCGATGTTGGGTTGAATGACGGCGGTGAGGCGTGCTGGCATGCCAAACTCGCTATCGGCATAGCTGACCACGGTCAGGGCGTTGACTTGCCCGACCGCATGACCTTGGGTTTGAATGAGCTGCTGGCCGTTTTTTAGCTCATCCCAGTATAAGTCGCGCAGATACCCTGAGCGCTCGTCCATATCCTCAATGGCTTGCATGACGTGATGGGCATCAACGATATGCTGGCCATCTAAGCGCGCATGGCGATCAGACTCGTGCAGCAGTTTGATCAACAAGTCGCTGTGTAAGCTTAAGCGGTCTTGGTCTTCGGCTTGTAAGCTCAAATGCTCAAGCAGCGCCGCCTGTGCATTGCGATCGAATGGACAAAGGCTAGCATGATCGATGATATCAGCCATTTTTGCCACCAATGCCAACTCGTGCTCAGGGCTGCGCGTCACATCGTCGTGGAAGTCGGCACGCACCTTAAAGACGGCATCAAACTCAGGCTCAAGCTCCAAAAGCTCGTAATATAGGTCAGCTTCGCCCAGCAAAATCACCTTGACCTCAAGGTCAATGGGTGACGGCGCAAGTGATAAGCTACCCGTCAAAGTCAGCATTTGCTCAAGGCTAGAGAGTTTGATTTTGCGTGATTGCAGAGCGCGTTTGAGGCCTTGCCAAGCATAAGGATGCTCAAGTAAATGACTGGCCTCCAACAACAGATAACCGCCATTGGCACGGTGTAGGGCGCCCGCTCGAATCATACTGACGTCAGTGGTGACTGTGCCCAACTGGGTGATTTGCTCGACATGGCCCAATAGATTTAGATGCGTCGGCAAATCCTCAAAGACCACAGGTGCACCACTGTCTGGCGCGTGACTGACGATGACATTGACCGCATAACGACTGGGAGTGGTGGCCAGCGCTGCTGTGACAAACTCTTCATCATCGCCATTGACGATGCGCTCGGCATGCGTGACCATATCTGCAGATACGGCTTTTAGGTAATCGACGACTTGTGGCTGAGCTGCAAACTGCTGATAAACTGGGGCAAATAACGGCTGTAGGGCACGGCGTGCAATGTCACGATGCAGTGCCTCGATGGCGTCATTGGCTTCGTCTTCTAATTGCTCTAGTGCGATGGTGAGCTGACTTAGGCGCTTTTGCATGTGGTTTTTTTGTACGAAGTTGTCGAGCTCGGCTTCGTATTCGTCATCGCCAGAGAGCACCTTGTCTTGCTTGCCACGACGATGCGCCGTCTCATTGGGCTTGGCTGCGGCGTACGGATTATCTGACCTAGGGCTGGCGGGAGTGTGCTCAGCGGCGGTATCGGCGGCGAGCTGACTTGGATGGACAAACACCGCTTTGTTATCAAACGAGCGAAACGTCAAAGCCAAGTCGTATTGCTTGCCTTCGGCATTGAGCACATCATAAGCCTGGCTTTCTTTTTGATGGGTGGCGTTTTTGATGGCTTCTATTTTGCTTTGGTATTGATCACTGCGAAAACGCTGACTGAGGCGTTTTTTGGCTTGCTGCCACAATTGACTCACCTGCTGCTGCAATATCTCTGCTTGTCCAGCAGGTAGGGATAATGCTTGCGGCGTACGAGGATCAGCGAAATTATGCACATAGACCCAGTCATCAGGCGTTGGCGCATCGGCAGCGATGCGAGTCAGTAAACGGCTGATGACCGTACGTTTGCCCAAACCGTTTTCGCCCGCGGCAAACACATGATAGCCACTGGCCTTGATGTCTAGGGCGGTTTGCAATGCTTTTAGCGCTCGCTGCTGGCCAAAGCCCACGTCCAAATCAGGGGCAGTTCGGGTGTCGCTTGGCAGTGCCGTAGGATCGCTGTAGCGCTTCAATTGCGCGGCGCTTAGGTGGCAGTGCTGCTTCACTTCTAAAAAACGTGGATGCAGCTGTGTTACCTTTTTTGCGTGTTTTGTCTGTTCTTTGGTGGTGTCTATTGCTGGGTCGGTCAGCTGAATCGAGGGTGTTACCATATCATTAGTGTCTTGTTTGGTCGCGTTTTTGATGATTGGGAAGTGTTGCTATGAGGCGGTTTGATTATCGGTGTCTAGGATGCGGCCTTTAAAAATGAGCGATTGGTTTTTTAGTATATTTCATCATAAAGCTGCGGTCTTTGCTGCGTATGATAGCAGTAAATACTCAGCGGTTTGCTATGATTAAAGAACAATAACGCCTCAAAGACTGCGCAGATAGTATAAGATGTCTCACATTGGGGCAATCTGCAACTATTCAATACGCGGAGTGCGTGATAAAATAAACGGTTCACATGTCAAAACTGGATAATGCGCCTTATGTCAGCTTCTGCCAAAAAAACCTCACCATCTACCAGCGTGAATCATGCCGCTATCGATCCGGCCGGCTTTGTTAAACTTGGCACACAGCTGCCAGCACTGGCCGATACGTTGGCACAAGCGATCAATGAGCTGGGTTTGTCTTTGAGTGAGATGCAGCAGCGCATGCTATTATTGTACTTAGATCAGCTTTTATTGTGGAATAAGGCGTATAATCTCACCGCCATCACTGATCCCAAAGAAGCACTGATCAAGCATGTGATTGATTGTTTGGCTATTATACCGCATTTGCCGTCAGGGTCACTGTTAGATATCGGTACAGGGGCAGGGCTGCCAGCCGTTATTATCGCGATTTGCCAGCCTGAGCGCACTTGCACAGCCTTGGACAGTAATCAGAAAAAAATTCGCTTTATCAAACAAATCAGTAGTGAGCTTGGCCTACATAATATGCAGCCTATTGCTTCTCGTATCGAGGCGCACGAGGCCAGTTATGAGGTGGTGACCTCGCGTGCTTTTGCCAGCCTGATTGATTTTGTCCACGTGGCACAGCCAAGACTGGCCGCAGAGGGACGATTGTGCGCGATGAAGGGCAAAGTGCCAAGCGATGAAGAGCTGCAAGCGCTCGAGCATGACTGGCGTATCAACACCATAAAGTTAACAGTGCCGCGTTTACATGATAGTCGTCATTTGATTGAATTGTCTGCTAAAAATGTCTAAGCTATGAGCCCGTGCGGTCGTGAAACATCGTTTACCTTGATATCCAAATAGCATATATTGATGAGTCTCAAGGTTGCAGGGTGTTGTGATTGCAAGCGTCAGTAAAAAAGAGAATAACCGTAATAGATCCTATTAAAATTGAGTGAGTGTATGGAAATCATAGCAATTGCCAATCAAAAAGGCGGCGTGGGTAAAACCACGACGGCGGTAAATTTGACCGCCAGCTTGGCTGCTAAGCGCAAGCGTGTCCTGCTGATTGACCTAGACCCACAAGGCAATGCGACCAGTGGTACAGGTGTCGATAAAAACGAGCTGTCCTTGACCATCGCTGATGTGCTGCTCGATGGCGTCTCGCTGGCTGATGCGATTGTCTCCAGTCCTGCTGGGTTTGACGTGATTGGTGCCAACCGAGATTTGGCAGGTATGGACATCACTTTGATGAACAAAACAGACAGTCATGAGCTGTTTAAAAACGCCATGGCGGCGCTGGTAGAGCAGCAAGCCGCTACCAATACACCGGCTTATGATTATGTGATTATCGATTGCGCGCCGAGTTTGAATTTGTTGACAATCAATGCTTTGGTGGCAACTGACGGTGTGATTATTCCAATGCAATGCGAATACTATGCGCTAGAAGGGCTGGCCGACTTGTCGCAGACTATTGAGCGTTTAACTGAGCTCAATCCAAATCTCTATATACGCGGCGTCGTAAGAACCCTATATGATGCACGTAACACACTCGCACGCGATGTCTCAGCCGAGCTTGAGGCGCATTTTGGCGATATCATGTACAAAACCCATATCCCCAGAAACATTCGTCTGGCAGAAGCACCTGCCCATGGTTTGCCGGTGATTGCGTATGAGAGGTGGTCAAAAGGGTCGCGCGCTTACCAAAAACTGGCCGCTGAAGTGATTAAGCAAAGCGCTTAAAAACGCGGCGTGGCCAGCGTTAGAGTAGATAAGCAGTAACTATCATATTTATAAGTAATGAGTAAGCCGCATTTGTAAAAAATGGGCTTTTATTTTAGTGTTAGAGGATAGGTAATCATGGCGAAAAAGAGAGGGTTGGCGGCCAATCGAGGCTTAGATGCCTTATTAGGGTCAATCAAAAAAGAAAAGCAAATTACCGCCTCTGCCTTGCAAGACGATATGGCTGCGCGTAGCAATGCTGCGCCCGTCGACACGTCAGATACCTCGCCATCAAACACGAACGCAAAAGCGCCTAGTGTCGCGACTCGCTCTAAGCGTACCAATGCTGCTAAAACCCAAACGCGCGCGCCTGATAGCAGTGGCCGAAAATCAAGGGCTACAAACAAGGCAGCGGCCAAATCGCGTACCACATGTACAGACAATAGTGCGCTTGAAGATCAAATCAGCTTGGTACAGATCGATGTCAAACGCCTGCAAGCGGGTAAATACCAGCCACGCCGTGATATGAGTGAAACGGCGTTGGCAGAGTTGGCGTCGTCTATCGAGCAGCATGGCGTTATGCAGCCTATCGTGATTCGTCCACTACTGGCCAGTGAGGATAAGAGTGAGGATTTTGTCACGCACGAAATCATCGCAGGTGAGCGGCGCTGGCGTGCGGCCAAGATGGCAGGTAAGCCAGTCATTCCAGCGATTGAACGCGCTTTGTCTGATGAGCTGGCGATTGCGCTAGCATTGATTGAAAATATCCAGCGTGAAGACTTATCCGTGATTGAACAAGCCGCTGCACTGCAGCGCTTTCATACCGAGTTTGGTATGAGCCATGCGATGATCGCTGAGGTAGTCGGTAAGGCGCGTACCACTGTGTCAAACTTGCTGCGTCTCAACCAGCTGCATGATACGGTCAAAGATCATTTGGCCAACAATGCGCTTGATATGGGGCACGCGCGTACTCTGTTGGCGCTCTCTTCTGAGCAGCAGCCGATCATCGCCCAAAAGATCATCGATGGCGGCATGACGGTACGCGAAGCTGAGAAACTGGTAAAATCTATCCTCCAGCCTGCGCCAAAAGTCAGCCGTGCTGAGCAAGTGCAATCACGTGACGTCGAGCGTCTAACCCAGCGCCTGACAGATATGCTCGGCGCTGAAGTAAAGCTTAAGCACAAAAAAGACGGGCAGGGCAGTGTCGAGATATTTTTTCATAGTCAAGACCAGCTGGCCGCTTTGATCAAACAGATAGAAGCGCAGGCTTAACAAGCGCCATCTTTATAACAACTATTTAAAAAAACATAAAAGAGAAGCAATATGTGGGAGTTGGTAAAGGCAGGTGGTTGGTTGATGACGCCGATTGTATTGTGCTCAATTTTGGCATTGGTCATCATTATCGAGCGTAGTCATACCTTACAGTTTAACAAAATCGTTCCAAGCAGACTGCGTGAACAGCTAATCACACGCTTGCGTGAAAACGGTGATATCGGCCGCACTCAGCTGATGAACGTTAAAGAAAAAACCCCATTAGGCGATATCCTAGCGACAGGGCTGCTCTATCGCCAGTATGGGCTAGAATCGATGACCATGCACATGCAAAACCGTGCCAGTGTGCAAATCCATCAGTTAGAAAAAAACATCAACATGCTCGGCACCATCGGCGCGATTGCCCCACTGCTTGGGCTATTGGGTACTGTACTGGGTATTATTTCATCGTTTTTGGCGATTACTGATGGCGCGATGCAGGACCCGACGATGCTAGCCGCTGGGGTATCACAAGCGCTGATAACCACAGCTGCAGGGATGATTGTGGCCATCCCTGCACTGGTGGCCTATCGCTATTTTCAGCGCCGTATCATTGATATCAATGCACAGTTTGAGACCCAAGCGGGCTTGATGATTCAAGAGCTATACGACTATCACCTGCTAGCAGATAGTAACCTGGCGGATATGCGTCAGTTTCCTTCTGCTGCAGTAGAGGGCGCGGCAGACTCAGCGCCTGCTATGCATGGGGAGGTCAATGCTGAAGCAGCCATGACCTCATAATCTGCGTCAGTGGTTATCAGTATTTTACGTTATCAGTATTCTACCAAGTGTGGTATTGAGTCAATTAAAGAGAATGGTATGCGCTTTAGAAAACCGACGGTCGAGCCCCTTGAAATCAATCTGACACCGATGATTGATTGTTTATTATTCCTAATCGTGTTTTTATTGCTGGCCACCTCGTTCAATCATTTTAGCCGTTTAAACATCATTCTCCCTGAGGCAGAAGGGGTGGCGCTGACAGAGCAGAACAATACCATCGAAGTGGCAGTGCAAGAAGATGGTAACTACCTTGTCAATGGCATCACACTTGCGAGCAGCAATGAAGCGGAGCTGACCAGTATGCTTCAGCAAGAAGCCGGTAGCAATCGTGAGATGCTCTTTGTCATCGCAGCGGATGCCAATGCCACGCATCAATCAGTCGTGCGTGTGATGGATGTCGCTGGCAAAATGGGGTTTTTGAACCTAAATATCAGTACGGTTGTGCCGCTTGGCCAATCGTTACCGCAATAATATATGGCGTGCTCGATGCCGCACTTATCTGTAAAGCTGTAGTTCTGTGAAGCTGCAGTTCTTGAAGGTGCAGTATAGATGCAGTCCATTCATGTTATGACACCCAAATTGAGGCTTTTATGAGCCAAGCTTATTCATCAAACGCTACAAAACCGTCTGCAAAAAAACAGTCGGCTGCGCCCTCAGGTACGCCGAAATACCAGACATTGCTGCGGCTGCTACGTTATCTTAAACCGTACTGGTGGGCATTGCTGTTGACTATTATAGGCTTTGCTATTAATGCATCGACCGAGATTGGGACAGCGAAGTTATTGCAATATATTACTGATGCGATCAAGCAAAGTGATCAGAGTAAAAGGGATTGGTTTCCCGTTCTAATTATTATGCTTTTTTTAGTTCGCGGTGTGGGTAGCTTTTTGGGTAATTACTATTCTGCTTTGATTTCACGAAATCTGGTTTATGAGCTACGAGTAGAAGTTTTTAATAAGCTGCTGCGCTTGCCGAGTGCGTTTTATTTGGCCAATCCGGCAGGCACCATCTCCTCAAAGTTGATATTTGACGTCGAGCAAGTCACCGCTGCCAGTACCGACTCGATGAAAACGGTGTTGCGAGATGGTTTGACTGTGATTGGTCTGATTGGATTTTTGTTCTATAGTAATTGGCGTTTGACCTTGATTTTGTTTGTGGTGTTGCCGCCCATATTATGGCTGATTCGCATCGCATCCAAGCGTTATCTCAAGTTGTCAAAAGGCATCCAAGAAACCATGGGGGATGTCAGCCATATCACCAATGAAGTCATCGGTGGCTATCAGGTGGTCAAAAACTACGGCGGTCAAGCTTACGAAGCCGAGCGTTTTGATAAAACCTCCAAAAAGAACCTGCGCCAAGGTATGAAGGTCGTCGTGACCAACAGTATCAATACCCCAGCGGTACAGCTGCTGATGGCCATGGCGATGTCGGTGGTGGTTTGGCTGGCCCTTAGACCATCGGTGATCGATAATATCTCTGCCGGTGAGTTTATCTCGTATATCGCCGCGGCAGGACTGCTCAGTAAGCCGGTTCGATCCCTGACCGATGTCAATCAAAAACTGCAAAAAGGCATTGCCGCGGGTGAGTCCATCTTTGCGCTACTTGATGAGCCAGAAGAAAAAGACACCGGCACGGTCAGCCCAGCGTTGTCTGGGGAGATATCTCTGGACAATATCAGTTTGGTGTATCCTGATTCGACCGTAGCGCTGCGCGACTTTACGCTGGATGTGCGAGCAGGGGAGACGGTAGCCTTGGTAGGGCGCAGCGGCGCTGGTAAGTCTTCATTGGTTAATTTGTTGACGCGTACCTTGCCGACCTCCTCGGGGCAGATTACCTTGGATGGACGGCCGATTGAGGATATCGAGCTTGAGAGTCTGCGTGCGCAGATTGCGATGGTCAATCAGCAGGTGGTGCTATTTAATACCACTGTTTTTAATAACATCGCTTATGGCAGTTTGGCCAATAAAAGCCAAGCAGAGGTAGAAAAAGCAGCCAAAGATGCGTTTGCTCATGATTTTATTATGAAGCTGCCAAATGGCTATCAAAGCGAAATCGGCGCTGAAGGTCTGCAGCTGTCTGGTGGTCAGCGTCAGCGTTTGTCTATCGCTCGGGCTCTGCTAAAAGATGCACCGATTCTTATACTAGATGAGGCGACCAGCGCGCTGGACAATGAGTCAGAGTACTATATCCAGCAGGCACTTGATAATGTTATGAAAGACCGGACGACATTGGTCATTGCTCATCGATTGACGACCATTGAGTCCGCCGATCGTATCGCAGTCTTGGATGGTGGTCAGCTTGTAGAGCTGGGCACCCATGATGAGCTGATGCAGAAGCAAGGTCATTATGCCCAGATGTATGCCCGCGATTTTGAGTAGCCGTCAGTGCGTATAAAGCTTCAAATCAACGAATAAGTGAGCAACCAGCCTTGAGTATTGAGACGACAGTGACGCGTGCATGGCAACGCAAAGCCGCTTGGCTATGGCTGCTGTTGCCTATTAGTTGGCTATATGGTCTCATCATCACGCTGCGTCGTCAGGCTTATCGATGGGGGGTGTTTGCCAGCTATCGGGCGCCCATACCTGTCATGGTCATCGGTAATATCAGTGTGGGCGGTAGTGGCAAGACGCCGCTGATTATTGAGTTGGTGAGCTATCTACAAGCGGTACATCGTATCAAGGTGGGGGTGATTAGTCGCGGCTATGGCGGCGATACCAGCCAGATGCCAGCGCTGGTCGATGCCAGCAGCACCCCTAGCGTGGTCGGCGATGAGCCGTGTTTGATCGTCAACATGACAGGCGCACCGATGGCAGTCAGTCCCAATCGGCAGCAAGCGATCACCACGTTATTGGCCGCTCATCCAGACTTGCAACTGATCATTGCTGATGATGGCTTGCAGCATTATGCACTGCAGCGTGATATAGAGTGGATCGTCGTGGACACCGCTCGCGGTTTTGGTAATAAGCAGCTACTACCGACAGGGTTTTTACGTGAGCCATTGTCTCGGCTTAAGGGTGCCACTGTTGTGTATCATAGCAAGCAACAGATAAGTCCAGCCGCCGAGCACGCAAGCAAGCAAAAGCAGCCGAATCAGCGCCTGCTTATGTATATGCAAGCGGACAGCATGCAGCCTTTATGGGCACCTGCATTGGCGAATACCAAAAAACCAAACGCTGCGAAGGCCGATATACAGACAAGTGAGCAGCAAGATCATCCGGCAGCGCCAAAGACAGGCAGTCAAGTACATGCAGTCAGCGGCATCGGCTATCCGCAGCGTTTTTTTGAGACGCTCACAGATTTGGGCTTTGAGGTTATCGCTCATCCTTATCCAGATCATTATGATTTTACTTTGGCGGAGCTGCTACAGTATCGTCAGCATCCTATTGTCGTTACCACAAAAGACGCTGTAAAAATCAAAGCATTACTCTCAAAAGCCATGGCTGATAATGCGCTAGATGATGACTACCAAGCGCTGGTGAGTAGGCTCTGGGTATTGCCAGTCACCGCCGTGCTCTCTGATGATTGCTACCGCTTATTGACAGAGCAATTACAGAGACTGGATATCGATATCAAGCCTCATCAGGCGCTAAAATAAACAAAAAAATAAAGCGGCTCTAAAAACAGTCATTATCAAAGATAGCCATTATCAAAAATATATAAGACGGTACGTCACATCAAATCTACTAAGGAAGTAACCATGTCTAACATTGAGTCTGTCATTGACCCTGCTACTGCGTCTATGGCTGCTGTCAAAACTCACATTGTGATTCCTGCCCGTTTTAAGAGTACTCGACTACCTGGCAAGCCGTTATTAGCTATTCATGGCAAGCCGATGATTTTGTGGGTCGCTGAAAAGGCGCAAGCGGCACATTTTGCTGATGACATGTGTATCGCAACTGATGATGAGCGCATTGCTCAGGTGTGTATGGACGCAGGGTTTGAGGTGGTGATGACCAGCCGCGAGCATGCTTCGGGTACAGATCGCTTAGCGGAAGTTGCAGCCATCAAAGGCTGGGCTGATCAGGATATCGTCATCAACATGCAAGGCGATGAGCCGCTGGTGCCGCCTTTATTATTAGAACAAGTAAAGGATCTATTGGTCGCGGATAAAGCCAGCGTCATGGCCACCTTGTGTGAGCCGATCGATGATTATGAGACTTTTTTGCGTCACTCAGTGGTCAAGGTCGTCAGTCAATATACCAATGCGCTGCAGCGCGCGCTATATTTTAGCCGCGCGCCTATTCCTTGTGACCGTGATGTGGTATTGGCAGACGAGCCAAACAAGCAACCACCCAAAAACGCTTATCGGCATTTGGGGCTTTATGCGTACCGCGTGAGCTTGCTACAGCAGTTTGTACATTGGCCACAGACCCCGCTTGAGACCTTAGAGAGTCTGGAACAACTACGCGTACTAGAAAACGGCGGCCATATTGCTATCGCGACCGCAGCGTGTCATCTGCCGGCTGGGGTCGATACCCAAGAGGACTTGGATCGCCTCAATGCAATGGCATTTACCGACTTTCAGAGCCCGAGCAGCACCACTAACTAAAATAGCCTAAGCAAAATTACCATTAAGCTTTCAAGTCATTTTATAAAGCTGGAGCCATAGGTCATACAATGGAAAATATAGGTGCATCAAAGACTGCAGATGATATTTACTTTGCGCCACTATTGCCATGGCAGCAGGCATTATGGTCACAGCTCACTGACCGCGTCACTCGGCAGCAGACTTTGCCGCATGCTCTACTGGCCGCAGGCATGCAAGGCATGGGCAAACGTGCTTTTGTTTGGCGTCTGGTGGCGTGGCTGTTATGCCATGAGCGTGCCACCCATCCGCAAGGGGCGTGTGCCACGTGCGATAGCTGTCAGTGGCTCAGATCTGGTACACATCCAAGCTTACAGACGCTGCCACTTATCAGTATGCCAGTCAGTATCGATAATATAGAAGCTAAAGAAAAAGTCGGTAAAAAAAACACCAAGACCACAAGCAATAGCGCCTTAAAAATAAAAGTAGATGACATCCGCGCGCTACAGCCCTTTATTTATCAAGGCGGCCAAGGCCTGCGCATCTGTGTGTTAGACCATGCAGAGCAAATGACGGTCGCTGCCGCCAACGCGCTGCTCAAGACCTTGGAGGAGCCGCAAGCGCAGGTACATTTGTTTTTGATTAGCGACAGTCCAGCCCAACTGTTACCCACGATCAAAAGCCGCGTCCAGCAGTTGGCGTTACAGACGATTGAGCCTGCAGTCGCCATGGATTATATAACGCAGGCACTTGGGGCGACGGTCAACCGTGAAGCCGTGAGCCCAGCCGGGCTTCGCCAGCTTATACAGCTGGCTAACGGCGCGCCGCTCGCTGCGATTGCCTTGGCCAACGCCCCATGGTATAGCAAGCGTGCCTTGTGGCTGACGACTTGGCTGGCGCTGCGAAGTGGCAAACGTAGTAGCGTGGCGGCTAGCGACTATTGGCAATCACAGCTTAGTATTATAGAGTTTATTCAGCTCTCTGAGCTGATGCTGCTCGACATACGCCGCGTCTGTTTAGGTCTAGCAGTACTACAGCAAGACATCAATTGGACAGCGCTTACGAGCGATCAGGCTGATGGCAGTACCCCTGACGACAGTGCTATAGAGGCATTTTTTCATCACTTGCAGCAAAGCAAAGTTGCGCTACAACAAAATGTGCAAGAAAAATTTGCCTATGATAAGCTGATGCAAGAATTGGCGCGTTTATAAACCAATATTTAAAACGAGCGCTCACTCATAAAAATTTAATCCAATGACTAAAGGAAGCTGACTATGGCCATGCCAGGACGCGGCGGGGTCTTAACCTGCCATATTGAAGACATCGAAACGCTATATGCCAGCTACTTATCTTTTGTGACCAATGGAGCGTTATTTGTACCGTCTGATCGTCCACAGCAGTTGGGCGATGAAGTGTTTATTGCCATCACGTTGCCAAACTCCAGCGAGCGTTTACCGATGAATGGTAAGGTGGTGTGGATCAACTCTAAAAGCCAAAGCGGCCGGCCAGCCGGTTTTGCGGTACAAATCGGCACCGATATCGCAGGGCAAAGAATCAAAAACGAAGTAGAGCGTTTATTGGCTGGCAAAATCGACAGTTTGCAGTCTACTTATACCATGTAGCTGACGCGTTATGGTGATGACTGGCATGCTATGCTAGGCGTATAAAGTATAAAAAAGGCTGCGGTATCTCATTTAAGATACCGCGGCCTTTTTGTTTGAGATAGAGTAGGGCAAGATAATCGTAAGTCGTTAATAACGCGGCGGCACGTACATATCATCTGGGATAGGCTCGCGGTAATATTCATCATCGCGTTTGCGCTCTGGTAGCTCGACCTCATCACGCGGTACTTCTTTATAAGGGATTTGCTCGAGCAGATGGGCGATACAATTAAGACGCGCGCGCTTTTTATTATTACCCTCAACCACCCACCAAGGCGCTTCTGGGATATGAGTGCGCTCAAACATCGTCTCTTTGGCTTTAGTATAATCTTCCCAGCGTCGACGCGATTGTAAGTCCATCGGTGATAGTTTCCACTGCTTTAGCGGATCATGGATGCGGCTCATAAACCGTGAATGCTGCTCATCATCAGTAATTGAAAACCAGTATTTTACGAGGCGGATACCTGAGCGCACTAGCATACGCTCAAACTCAGGTACCGATTGAAAAAACTCTTCGTACTGCGCATCACTGCAAAACCCCATGACGCGCTCAACACCAGCACGGTTATACCAGCTACGATCAAATAAGACAATCTCGCCCGCCGCTGGCAAGTGTGCTACATAACGCTGAAAATACCACTGTGATTGTTCACGCTCGGTAGGCGCAGGTAGGGCGGCTACTCTACAAACCCTTGGATTCAGCCGCTGAGTGATGCGCTTAATCGCACCGCCTTTACCCGCAGAGTCGCGTCCTTCAAAGATAACGACAATGCGCTCGCCGCGATCCACCACCCAATCTTGGAGTTTTATCAGCTCTCTTTGCAGACGTACCAGCTCTTGAAAGTAGGTGCGCCGCTCCAAAACCTCATGCTCGCTCATCTCAATACCATCGAAATGAAAATCTCGCACATAATCATCAACTTCGTTCTCAAGCTCCTCATCATAGGTATCGATCAAGTCTAGATGCATCTTGCGACGCAGCTCATCATCGTATACCTCCTTATCCATACGCTCGACAAAGTTATCCTGCTCAGGCGGGCTCAGTTCGTGTCGCTCTTGAATCGTTAGAGAGTCAGGGTCTATTGCTGATGGTATCTTAGGCATATAAAACTCATTAATATAAAAATGTCATAGCAGTGTTAGGGCTATCATTACTTTACCATACCTTTAATAAATTCTAGAGATAGGTTAACGGTTATTTATAAAAAGCAGTCACAATAAAAACCTTTTAGCCATAAAAAACGCCCTCTGATGATCATCAAAGGACGTTTAAATATAACGATAAGCTTATGAATAAATCATTTATTCATAAGCAGTAAACTCTCAGCTTACTTCTCTAAGATACAAGTGACGCCTTGACCACCAGCAGCGCAAATAGAGACAAGCGCACGGCCTGAGCCTTTTTCGTCGAGTAATTTAGCCGCTGTGGCTAAGATACGACCACCAGTTGCAGCAAAAGGATGACCAGCTGCTAGTGATGAACCGTTGACGTTAAGCTTGCTACGATCGATGGAACCTAGTGGCGCATCAAGACCTAGACGTTCTTGACAGAATGTCTCATCTTCCCATGCTGCAAGCGTTGAGAGCACTTGTGACGCAAACGCTTCGTGGATTTCATAAAAGTCGAAGTCTTGCAGCGTTAGGCCAGCACGCTCAAGCATACGCGGTACCGCATAGGCAGGTGCCATTAGCAAGCCTTCAGTAGTACCTGACTTGCCGATGAAATCAACAGCCGCTGTTTCTTGGTGCGCGATGTACGCCAATGGCTTGAGGCCGTGTTCTTTTGCCCACTCATCCGTACCGAGTAGGACACAAGAGGCGCCATCAGTGAGAGGGGTAGAGTTGGCCGCTGTCATGGTTGGGTTGGCGTTCTTTTTACCAAATACTGGCTTTAGCTTGCCCAACTTTTCGAGCGTGGTGTCGGGGCGCAAGTTGTTGTCACGAGTCAAGCCTTTATATGGCGTGATAAGGTCGTCAAAGAAGCCTTCGTCATAAGCACGTGCTAGGTTTTTATGGCTATTAAACGCCAGCTCGTCTTGGGCTTCGCGGCTGATATTCCACTCAAGCGTGGTGATGGCTTGGTGCTCACCCATTGATAGGCCGGTACGCGGCTCACCATTTTGTGGGGTGTCGATCAAATCTTTCGGGTTTAGCCCCATTAGTGCTTTTAGGCGCTGCTTATTGTCTTTTGCCGCACCAAGTTTGATAAGGACTTTGCGCAGACCATCACCGATAGCGATAGGCGCATCAGAGGTGGTATCGACACCGCCTGTGATGGCTGAGTCAATCAAACCAAGGGCGATTTTGTTGGCAGAGGCAAAGGTCGCTTGTAAGCCAGTACCACAGGCTTGTGAGATATCGTATGTTGGCGTATGAGGGTTTAGGGCTGTGTTTAGCGTCGCTTCACGCGTTAAGTTGATGTCGCGGCTCAGCTTCATGACCGCACCAGAGACGACCTCTCCGATGATTTCGTCTTGTAGGTTATAACGCTCGACCAAACCATCTAATGCAGCGGTTAGCATGTCCGTATTGCTGACGTCAGCATAAGTGCCGTTTGAGCGGGCAAAGGGGATACGGTTGCCGCCCAAGATTGCGACGCGGTTTAGGTTTGAGGCTGGTTTGGCCTTTTTTGATTGGGTGGCAGCTGCTGTTTTGCTGACGGCTGCGGCAGTGCCCTCAGTGGTTTTTTTGCTGTTATTGCTGCTGCTATCGGTAGACTTTACGACAGTGCTTTCAACGACTGGACTATCAGGGTGATTGTTTTTATTACTCATAATATTATCCTTAAAGAGTATGGGTACAAAAGAAAAAAGGTGGCTGCTGGCCGTTATTTATTACTTACTATGGTCATCTATGATAAGACGTTTTTACCAGCGTAATGTATGTCTTTGGCAAACGATGTGACGCTTATTTGTCGCCGCTTGGTCAGGGTTTTAAAAGCAAAAGAGCGGCTTGAAAACCCAGACTATTTTTGTAAACTCAGGCGTCTCGATTATTACCATTGCATAATAATGCATTTGATAATATATTGTTATCGATAATTGCATTTGCCATAACTTATGGGTCTGATTTTAACACAGTATCAGGCACGGTGACGCGAAAAAAAGTTGCCATCTTGTATACTGGCTTGTTTACAGATTGTTGTAGACTTTGTCAGTTTTTGGACTTGTTTATAACGGCAGTGTATAGTTAAGCCAGATTTTAATGCATTTACTAAATATCAATAATGATGCGTCCGGTGAGTCTATATAATAGGCGCATTGCATTTTTAATTATTTTAACCATTTATTATAGGGATTATATTATGTCAGACCGTTATGGTGATTTTGTTCAGTCGTCTATTGGCAAAAAAGTGGCCAAAAATTTAGGTCTACCACTGCCAGTGACGTTAGATCGTTTTGAGAGCGGTGAGCCTTTGGTACGTGGCAGTGTGTTGGTTGGTCGCGCTGATGGCGACGACAAAAGCGTAAGCGCTGCAGTGGCCCGCATCTTATCAGAGGTCCATGCAGATGTGTACGTCAATAGTAGCGACGATATCAAAGATGCGCTGGCTGATGCTGGTGTAGACGCAAAAGCCAATACGGGCGGCGATGATAAGTTTAAAGTATTGCTATTTGATGCCAGTAATATCAGTAACGCCGATCAGCTAAAAGCGGTATACGCATTTTTTCATACAGTGGCGCGCCGTGTCGAAAAATCAGGCCGTGTCATCATCATTGGCCGTACGCCAGAAAACCTCACAGACATCGAGGCTGCCTTGGCGCAGCGTGCGCTTGAGGGTTTTGTGAAGTCTGTTGGTAAAGAGTTTAAGCGCGGTATCACCGCCCAGTTGGTCTACGTCGAAGAAGGTGCTGAGCAAAATCTTGATTCAACGCTGCGTTTCTTTACCTCAGCGCGCTCAGCGTATGTGTCAGGCCAAGTGGTACGTGTCAGTAAAGGCGACACTGTGGATGTCGACTGGACACAGCCTTTAGGTGGCAAAACCATGCTGGTGACAGGTGCCAGCCGCGGTATCGGTGAAGCAATCGCGCGTGTATTGGCTCGCGAAGGCGCTCACGTTATCTGCCTAGATGTACCTCAGCAGCAGGCAGATCTACAAAAAGTCGCAAGCGAAATCAGCGGCTCTGTGTTGACAGTCGATATCACCAGCGAGGATGCAGGCAAGCAAATTGCAGAGGCGGCACAAAAGCGCGGTGGGCTTGATTCAATCATTCACAATGCTGGGGTCACGCGCGATAAGACGTTGGCAAAAATGGATGAAAAAAAGTGGGATATGGTCATCGATATCAACCTAGCTAGCATCGCACGACTCAATCGCTATCTATTAGAAAACGATGTATTAAAGGACAACGCACGTATCGTATGTGTGTCATCTATCTCAGGCATCGCAGGCAACATGGGACAAACCAACTATGCCACTTCTAAAGCAGGCGTCATCGGACTGGTCAATGCTACCGCCAAACAGTTACAAGACAATACCAAGGGTATGACCATCAATGCTGTGGCACCAGGCTTTATCGAGACGCAAATGACAGAGGCCATCCCTTTTGCTATTCGTGAGGCAGGTCGCCGCATGAACTCCATGAGCCAAGGCGGTCTGCCAGTAGACGTGGCCGAGACCATCGCTTGGTTTGCCTCTCCTGCATCGGGTGGCCTAAATGGAAACATCGTTCGCGTTTGTGGTCAAAGCTTACTGGGTGCTTAGGACAAGCAATTGTCCGTGCATAGCTAAGCTGTGGCAAAAGTAAGTAAGGTAAATGTCGCTAAAGAATAAAGCGGTGCTCACATCGTAATGTGAGGTTTTTTCTTGATTGCCTAACATATGCTTACGAAAAAATTGCTGATAAATTGTAATAAAGCTGCCCAAGGGTGGCTTTTTTATGATAAAAACGTAGAATTCATGATTTTATGATAAAAACGTAGAATTCATGATAACAATGCCCCAAAAGGTTTGCTCCAGCCCTACTTAGGATTTATTTATGTCAGACAAACACTATGATGCGTTGCCAAAAGCGCATACAACTTATGCCAATATCGTCAAAAGTTTATTGCCTATCGGCAACAGTGGCAAAGTCAGTAAAGATCAGTTACCACAAGCGACTTACTACGTCGATGACCTCCATATTGATCAAGAAAATTTAGACGATTATCGTAAGATTTGTGGTTTTGCAGATAATGGCAAAGTGCCTATTACTTATTTTTCTGTGTTGTCGCAGACGCTGCAAATGAACATGATGGTCAAAGAGCCGTTTCCCTTTGCGATGCTCGGTCTCGTACACGTAGACAACAGTGTGACGCAGTATCGTCCTATCGGTGAGCGTGAAACAGTGGCGATGTCTGTGACTTTTGATAATCTGCGCGACCATGCCCAAGGTCAACAGTTTGATTTTGTCACGACAGTCAAATCAAAAGACGAGGTGGTGTGGGAGGGGACATCAACCTATCTATCACGTGGCAAAAAACCCAGCAGCAGTAAAGACAAAAAAAGCAAACCGCGCCCAGTTACCGTAAAACCGACTATCGATGACAATGGTACCCACAGTGTTTTTGAAGTACCAGAAGATATTGGCCGTCGTTATGCGTTTGTCTCAGGGGATTTTAACCTCATTCACTTGCATCCATTATCGGCACGGGCCTTTGGTTTTCCAAAAGCGATCGCTCATGGTATGTGGTCGAAAGCCAAATGTCTCGCGCTGATGGATGAGCTGCCTGATGCCTGTACTGTCGATGTGTCCTTTAAACTCCCTATCTTTTTGCCTGCTGAAGTAGAGCTGATAGCCGAGCCGGTATCACAGCTACAAAACACGGATGATAGTTGTGAGTTTGGTCTATTTAGCGCCAAAAATGACAAGCCTCATCTAGCGGGTTTGGTAACACTCAAGACCGCTAAGTAAATACAGCTGGGGCTTTCGCCTAACTGCTATCGAAAGTTATGGCGAACGGATCAAACGCGTTTAAGTACTAAAGCGCGTTTGTCTTTATATATATCCTACGTAGACAGACTAACGAATCTTTTTATTATTATGACCTCACATACTACAGTAACAACCCCAAATTCAGACCAAATCAATGATGTCGCGGCGCCTAATACCGCTGCTGCCAATGATGCTGCGGCAGACGACAGCGCCATAGCTGATGCGGACAATGTGGACAATGGCATCGAGCTTTCGACCCTCTTTGAGCCTTATTTTCGCCCTGATGCCAATACCATCGTATGCGGCGCTCTGGATGAACAAAAAGTTGACGCATTGGCAAAGGCTGGCGTCGAGCTGGTCATCAACTTGCAGCCTGATGACGAGCTGAGCTTCGATGAAGCTGCCGCCGTCAAGCGCGCAGGCATGTATTATGAGCAGCTGCCTATCAGCGGCGCTGCTGATTTAAAGCAGCTAAAAGTATTGGCGTTTGATAACATCCTGCGCCAGTATCACGGCAAAAAGGTAGCCCTACACTGTGGCTCTGGTAATAGAGTGGGCGCGGTGACGGCACTGCGCGCCGGCTGGTTGCGCGGCCGAAAAATGGATACAGCCATGGCACGGGGACGTAGTCACGGTCTGAGCAAGCTAGAAGATGAGGTGTATAATCGTTTGTTGGTCCCGCGCTAATAAGACATACCCTAAAGTAATCGGTTAATAGAACAAAAGGCGACCAGACGGTGGCCTTTTTATGATAATAGAGTAAGGCTGCCATGACTGAGACAATGAACAAAACCAACGAACGCGATGACGCTCAAATAAATACCACCCTGCAGCAGCGTCTACAGCAATTGCTGACCAGCTTGCAGCTTGATGATGCGCCAGCTGGCGGGGCGCTAGTGGTCTATCAGGCAGGCGAGTGTATCGCTCGTGCCAGTGTGGGCTTGGCGCGTCCAGAGATGGCATGGCAACCGCAAACCCTAGCGATTAACTTTTCGACCGGTAAAGGGGTGCTCGCGGCTTTGGTTCATGTATTGGTCTCCAAACAGCTACTCGCTTATGACGTCCCCATTGCCCAGTATTGGCCGGCATTTGCGGCTAATGGCAAAGCGCATATTACGCTACGGCAGGTGATGTCGCACCAAGCTGATCTCTTTGCAATTACCAGTATTGAGGCAGATAGCGAGGCGGTACTAGACTGGTCGTATATGCGCAAAAAAGTTGCCGACATGACCATGACTCAACCTGACCAAGCCGACGCTTACGACTCCGCTTATAGTGCGCTAATATACGGCTGGGTGCTGGGCGGCTTGGTAGAAATCGTCACCAAGATGCCGCTTGCGCAAGCGCTAAGCCATTATTTGACGGCGCCATTAGGGATTGCTGATAGCTGCTATTTTGGGGTGCCAGATGATAAAGTCGACCTTGTCGCCAAGCTGGCCAAAGACTTTGATGCAGACGAGACGACAACCTCTAAGCTGCGGCAAAAACGACAAAAACCCACATTAAAACCAGACTCGGCAAATACCTTATCTGTCTATAACCATCTACCAAGCGCGGCGTGTTGGCAGCAGCAAGCCTTGCAGATGCAGCGCTCTGTAGCTGCTTCTGGGACGGATAAAGGACATCACCGCCAGCCGGCGTTAACCACTGCAGGTATCAGTCGTCTGTATTTTGATACCAGCCACCTCAATCTAAAAAACTACAAATCAGCGCTTATCCCAGCCGGCAAGCAGCCTATTGATTACTATCAACGACAAACGCTACAAGCCGTCATCCCTGCTGCTAATGGGGTCGCGTCGGCTCAGGCGCTGGCGACGATATATGCCATGCTTGCCAATGGCGGGGTATGGCAAGGTCAGATGCTAATCGATCGCGCTACTTTTGAGCAGTTATCCACGCCCCAAGTCACAGGGTTAGACGCAGTCATGCCAGCGCCTATGCATTGGCGCTTGGGTTATCATCGTCTATTTAGTGTCTGTGCTGATACTGCGGCGGGTTTTGGTCACATGGGCTACAACGGCTCAGTGGCGTGGTGTGATCCATCGCGGCAATTGTCGTTTGCTTTTATTCATAACTTCGATACTACGATGCTCAATGACGTTCGTCAGTTTGCTTTGACCGAAGCAGTACTCGCGTTGATAGCGCCTTAGCCACACGTAGCTAGTGTATAAATTGCTAACATGTTCGATAATGCTTATGTCGAAGGCGGCTTATTGGGTGTTATTTTGAGCAGCTTTGGCGCACTCAAGCCATGCATAAAGATAGATATCAAAATTACAATAGAGCAGACCACCCATAACTTGAGCGCATCATCGTCTGCAAAGTAGCCGTGGTTGAGCGCATAGGATAAGTAATACAAGGTGCCGATACCGCGAATGCCCAAAGCCGAGATTGCGTATTTTTCGGAATGAGGCAGGCCTAGCCCCGATAAGGCGATAAACCCGCCGATAGGGCGTATCAGAAGTAAAAACACAAAGCTGACGATGTAGACCCGCCATGTCAGCTCGATGCCTGACTGTAAGGCTTGACCAAGCAGCATCCCAAACACCACCAGTACCAGTGACATGAGTAAACCCTCTGACTGCTCAGCGAAATCATGGAGTTTTTGATGGTAATCATGCTGGTGCTCTGAGCGGCGAAAGGCAAAGGCTGCGACAAACACAGCGATAAAACCATAGCTCTCTACATACTCGGCCAGTCCATAAGCGACCAGCGTCAGAGCGATCACTACATAGCCTTGTGAGATGGGCGTTTCTTGACTGTATTTAGAAAACACAAGCTTGGCCATGGCTTTGCCAACGACGATACCCACCACCAATCCTGCGCCTATCTTCCACAAAACATCGTGGGTAAACCATGACCAGAGCATCTCGCCATCGAAACGCTGACCTGCGCTCAACGCTTCTGCCACCTTGATGGCCAAATAAACAAATGGAAACGCCAATCCGTCATTTAACCCTGACTCTGAGGTCAAGGTAAAGCGCGTCGTGTCCTCGCCGCCAGTGTTTGGTGGGCCGACCTGAATGCTAGACGCTAAGACAGGATCGGTCGGTGCCAACACCGCACCCAACAAAATCGCCGCCCCCATACTCAAGCCAAAAGCATAGTAGCCCAAAGCTGCCATGGTAAAAATACCAATCGGCATGGTGATGAGCAGCAGCCTAATCGTCGGTCGCCACAGCCGCCAAGACAGCTCTGTATCAATCTTGATACCCGCGCCAACCAGTGATACCAAGACCACGATTTCTGTGAGTTTTTCGATGATAAGGCCATTGTCAATCGGGTCCAAAAACGATAACGTCGTCCAACAATAACCCATGAGCAATCCAAAGCTTACCTGCAGCATCGGCAATGATATCGGGGTGTGTTTAAACATGATAGGAAACAGCGCCCCAAACAAAAAGGCAATACCGCAGACCAATAAGAAGACGTTATAGTTTTCAATCATAAAGGGGTGCACGCGACTATGTTATAAAAATATGTTATAAAAGTTTTTATCGACAACTATTTAAAAATATTTAATGTATGACGGCCTAGTCGATAACCAGCTCACCTCAGTTATCTGTCACCTAAGTTATCTGACTGATAGTTTGTTCGAAGTCGTCAGCGCGGCTGCTCTGAGTCAATCTTATCATGACGCCAAAAATATATTATTACCGCAAAAAAATCGTTATCAAAACGCGTGCTGCGTTGTTTTTTTGTGAAAAAAAAGCCTGCACGATGCAGGCTTTTCTCAACAGCTTGAGGTTTTAGAGAGTAGGGATGTCGTTAGCGTTCAACTTGACTCACGTCGCGTATCGCCCCTGTATCTGCACTGGTGGTCATGGCAGCATAAGCGCGTAAGGCTGGCGTCACATAGCGCTCACGGCTGACAGGCTTCCACGCATCACGGCCACGTGCTTGCATTTCTTCGCGGCGCGCCGCCAGCTCGGCATCACTGACTTGCATGTTGATGGTGCGATTTGGGATATCGATATGAATGGTGTCGCCTTCCATAACCAAACCAATCGCACCGCCCTCTGCTGCCTCTGGGCTGGCGTGACCAATAGAGAGGCCAGAGGTACCACCAGAGAAGCGGCCGTCAGTTAGCAGCGCACACTCTTTGCCCAAGCCTTTAGACTTAAGATACGTAGTAGGGTATAGCATCTCCTGCATACCAGGGCCACCTTTTGGTCCTTCATAGCGAATGATGACCACATCACCTGCGACGATCTCATCTGCCAATATGGCGGCGACGGCTGCGTCTTGCGACTCAAAAATACGCGCGCGACCTGTAAAGGTTAAAATACTTTCATCAACGCCTGCGGTTTTGACCACACAGCCACGCTCAGCGATATTGCCATAAAGCACGGCAAGGCCACCATCTGTTGAGTAAGCGTGTTTGACACTACGGATACAGCCTGACTCGCGATTGACATCGAGGTTTGGCCACTCCTTTGCCTGCGAAAACGCTTGAGTGGTACGTACACCGCCCGGCGCTGCAACATATAGCGACCGTGCTTCGGTGTTGTCAGGGTTCATAATGTCCCATTTGTCGATGGCTTCTTTCATCGTGGCACTATGGATGGTCGGTATGTCGGTGGTCAATAGGCCTGCTCGATCAAGCTCGGCGAGTAATGCCATCACGCCGCCTGCACGGTGGACGTCTTCCATATGGTACTTTTGTGAGGCGGGCGCGACTTTAGATAGGCAAGGCACACCGCGGCTTAGGCGATCGATGTCCGCCATTTTAAAATCCACCTCTGCTTCGTTGGCGGCCGCCAGTAAATGCAAAATGGTGTTGGTCGAGCCGCCCATGGCGATATCGAGGCTCATGGCGTTTTCAAACGCAGCTTTGGTGGCGATAGAGCGCGGCAAGACAGACTCGTCGTCTTGCTCATAGCGGCGTTTGGCCAATGAGACAATCGTGCGGCCCGCTTCTAAAAACAGCTCGCGGCGCAGCGCATGGGTTGCAAGCAGTGAGCCATTGCCGGGCAATGATAGCCCCAGTGCTTCGGTCAAGCAGTTCATGGAGTTGGCAGTAAACATACCAGAGCACGAGCCGCAAGTCGGGCAGGCAGAGCTTTCGATGGCCAAAACGTCTTCGTCACTGATGCGGTCATCAGCGGCATCCATCATGGCATCGACCAAGTCGAGCTTGCGAATGGCGTTGCCTTTATTATCAGTGGTATGGACATCGCTGCCGCCATCATTGTTATGACTATGAGCCACAGTACTGGCTATGACTTTACCAGCCTCCATAGGCCCACCAGAGACAAACACCACAGGAATATTAAGACGCATCGCGGCCATCAACATGCCTGGGGTGATTTTGTCACAGTTAGAGATACATACCAAGGCATCGGCGCAGTGGGCATTGACCATGTATTCCACTGAGTCGGCGATCAGATCGCGACTGGGTAATGAGTACAGCATGCCGCTATGGCCCATGGCGATACCATCGTCGACCGCAATGGTATTAAACTCCTTTGCCACACCGCCCGCTTTTTCGATCTCACGTGCAACCATCTGACCCAAATCCTTTAGGTGTACGTGACCGGGTACAAACTGAGTAAATGAGTTGGCAATGGCAATGATTGGCTTGCCAAAGTCGCCATCAGTCATGCCAGTTGCACGCCACAGTGCGCGAGCACCTGCCATGTTACGACCACCGGTAGAGGTTTTTGAGCGATAATCCATGTGATTTTCCTTACAAATAGGCGAGGTTTATAAAAAAGTGCAGCCTCAGCTGTGATGATAGTGTGCTTTTTATACTAAATAACGACCAATGAATAATACTAGGTCATGACCATACCATTAGATATGAATGTTGACTTCCTCCCCTCCCTAAACGGAGGGGATTCCTACTAAAGACGGCCAAGCCC
>NZ_JABASU010000012.1 GCF_016107555.1 Psychrobacter celer
AGAGTAAGGCGTTGCTTATTTTTTTCAATGGTTCCTCAATTCTATACAGCCCCTAATAACACTTTTCTTTATTTCTTCACGATGAACTTTAGGGTCAATACCTTTGCTTAGTAGGTCTTCATATTCACGCCAAACTTCACAGGCACGAGCATACGAGATACTTGGATATATACCGATGGAAATAATACTTTGCTTAGGATTTGAAGGCGGGTAATAGCGATACATCCATGACTTAGTCTCAGTAGGACGTACCATTAAGAATAGTTTGGGGTGGTTTTTGACAGGAACGAAGTACTTCTTATCTTCAGGCTTATGGCTGCTGATACTTCGGTCTGAACTGATCGCTTTTCTTTCCATACCCTAGATCTCCATGAGTAGACTCAAAACTCGGTATACTTGACAGTATACTCAAAGTGCATGGATTGGGATAGATATTAAAAGACAGTATAGGACGTCAAATACAGCAAAGCCCCTGATATCAGGGGCTTTGGCTACTCTATAAGATAGTATAGAACTATGTAATGGTACCCGGAGCCGGAACAGTTTTTATTAGTTAAGTATTTGATTTTACTAGACAATAAGTATTGTATAATTTTTGGTGTACATAATAGTGTACAAAGAATGCAAGCTTTATATTCCAGTTATGTAAGCTGATTAATCAGTACTATCATATGCTTCATCGATTAGATTCTGAAGATATTCTTTGCTGCTTACTCCATACTCGCTAGCTAATTTTTTAAGCTTATTTATATGACGTCTGGTTAAAAAGTGCTCTTGAGCTGTCTCGGCATCTTTTTTGTCGCGGAACTTCTTTTGGCTCCACGCATTACGCATTTTTCTAATAATTTCCTTTTTATACAAGCTCATTCCTTCAGAATTACGAACCACTCTGCGCTCAACTCTAACCGCATTATCTATAACATCTAAAGAAGCACATATTTGATCATATAGATCACTTAAGGTTTCTGCTGAGAAAAGCTCTGGTTGTAAAAGCAGACCTTGTAAACATAAATATTCTTGTGCCCATAAAAGCTGCTGCTCATCTTTCTGATCAAGCCATTCAAGTTGTTTGAATGGGGTTTGATACTGATAGTAATATTTCTTAGCTTGATTAATATACCTAGTTTTATTTTCAAGATCGTTTCTATTTCTGCTAGTGCTTATTACTTCACCAAAGTCTTCGAGGCTCCTAGTTCGCCGTTCTGACTCTTTTCTTAATGGCAAGTTAAGGTTGATTCTTTTATTGTTATAGTTAGGTACTTCAATCCGAAGCCTTTTTCTTCTAGGTCCTCGCACTTCATCAGTTCTTGTTCTACTTATACGGTTTTGAACTCTACTATCTCCTGATCTACTTTGTCGTAACAAACTATCATCTCTTTCAAGCCTTCTATTAACACGACGATTTTGAGTAGAATCTTCCAAATGTAAGTTATTTCTCATAAGGTTTTTAGATCTGAACTGAATAATGGAGCAAGTGTCTAATTGCTTAATACAATCTTCACTGTATGAAGTTGAGATGATATCTTCGAATAGCACATTATAATCAGTGTCTGAATGAAAACTGCTTATGTAGTTATCGAACCACAGGGTAGCTCTTAAACTTTTAGTTATCCAGCTAATTATTTCATCTGCTACTACCTTAGCATACGCTAAGTCTACGTAGTAATTAATGTCATCAATGCCTAAATGGCATATTTGTTTGTTTATTATATCTAAAGATTGGTATGGACTTATCCAGCTATAATCCTTCGATATCTCGCTCAGTAACACATATAGTTCTCTCTGGGATAGTTTTTTTATTTGCTTTGAAATGTACTCTTTACTATCTTCGTTACTCAATAGTTTGTCGTCTTTATTTTCCATAAATAACCTATATAAGTGATTAGTTTAGTAATATGAGGGTAATATTAAAATACCGTTTCAATATATTATTGGTACTTTTTTTATCATAATACAGTAATAATTTAGTAATAGATTTTGTATTTTATTACTGATATTACTGGGATACAAGAGCTCTAACCCTACTTATTCGTAGATCACTGTAGACCTACCCTTCAGACATTATATAATTTATCAGTGTTTTTAAATTGGGCGCCCCCTGAACTACGTACGTTAGAAAGTACTTTCTTAATAGACTGTTTTATATCGTTGATTCTAAATCAGCTGTTGCCTACGATGATAAGCTATAGACAAACATCAATCGTTAATGAACTATTATGGAAAAAATCTTAACAATAGCATTTCAAGATATTTAAAAATGACATCAATATCTAGTAGATTGCCGATGAGCCCTTATCAGCTAACTCCATTCACTCAAAAAATATCAATATGACCCAAGATTCCTACAATTGAGGATAATGTAACGCCGATATCTCCGCAGTATTGCTAAGTGCCACTAACCGGTTATTGATATTATTATATAGCGCAGCGTTACCAAACTGACTATCTCCTCACTAACCACCAGTAGTCAGAATAAAAAAATATGATGTAGCTCTACTATGTGCAAGACAAACCACATAGGAGAAATACCATGGAAAACACCAACCTCAATCAAAGTAACTTATTAACTAAAGTTCACCAACTGGTAATCGATATCATTTCTAATGAATTGAGATTTGACCTGATAATAGATGAGCTGAACGATTTGTATCATCCGTTCATGTATTACTATGAGGGTGACAATGGATTGATTTACTCGGTGCCCATTGAAGCTTTCTTTCGCAGTACGCAATATATCGTTGGTGATCAATATCCAGAAGATGTCATTTGGGATTACGATAAAACACAGCGTCTTATTAAAACACTGTCATACTATAAAAAAGATATTAAGCGTGAACGTAGTGTGTTTAGTTATCAGGAGTCTAAAAATAAGAGGACACTCGAAAAATATGTACGCCATCTGATTCATCATTACAAAAGACTGCTCTTTGTACGTATCGACCTAAAGTACGCCAAAGAAACAAGCCACCTTGTTAGCATTGAAGACTTTTATCATCACATGAGCAAATTCCGAGATCTTATCGGTAATGAGGAAACGTGCTTTGAAGATTTGCAGGGCTACGCTTGGGCTTTAGAGCATGGTGGCATCGAGGGCGGATTACATTGTCATTTGTTGCTGATATATGACGGTAATAAGAGACAAAATGATTGGTATATCGCAAAAGAGGTTGGTGAAAAGTGGAAGGTCATTACTGGTGGTCTAGGCGAGTGCTATAACTACCACAATAAAAAGACTAAGCAGGGGTATGAGCGAAACGGTAAATTAGGTATCGGCATGATTCATCAGGATAACGAACAGGAAGTTAACAACGCTCTTAGAACGTCGTGTTACCTGACGCAACCAAGCAAGTATGACCAAAAATTAAAAGTATGGCTCCCAAACATGAACACCTTTGCACATGGTCGATACCGCACATCCGACCGCCGAGGACTATAACCCATATCAAAATAATCTCAGATATATACTATTACCATGAGAGTACGTACAGCCTGTTTGTGTGTACGTGACTTCAGCCAATAAGGTCTGCTTTTTAGCAGGCCTTTTTTATGCGCAAAATTTAGGAGTATATATGAAAACCCTATGTCCTAGCTGTCAGTCATCTTTGGTCTACGAGATGACTGATGGTAGTCAAATCAATCTTATTGATCAGCTGTTATCCCCTGCGGTATTAGTCAGCCTTGGCGTTAGTCTTTGCAAAACACTTAAAGTACATCCTGCTATCGGTGTGGTTGCAGGAACAACGGTAGCAGCGCTTATTGAGGTTACTCAGTCTCATCAAGCGCTGCCAATGCTGGTCAATAAACAATATCGCTGTGATGACTGCTCCCATGTCTTCACCACCTTTCACTCATTCACTTAAACTCAATTTAATCATAATACAAAAGGAAAATTATCATGGCACATTTAATCGAGAGTATGGCATACGTTGGCGACACCCCTTGGCATGGCCTTGGCAGTGAGCTATCCCCTAAGCAGCCGCTTGAGGTCTGGGCGCGTGAGGCAGGTATGGACTGGTGTATTGAATCCTCCGATGTCAGCTATATGGCAAACAATAACAAAGGGCAAAGCCTGATCATGCCCTTTGACAGCAATAAAGTGCTGTATCGCTCTGATACGCTTGAGCCCTTATCAGTCGTCAGTCAGCGTTATCAAGAAGTACAGCCGAGTGAGATTCTAGAGTTCTATCGGGATCTGACCGAGCAAGCAGACTTTGAGTTAGAAACTGCAGGGGTGTTAAAGGGTGGCCGTAAGATGTGGGCACTGGCTCGTACAGGTCAATCAGCGTCTTTACGTGGCGGTGATGTCAGTCACGGCTATTTGCTACTGGCAACCGCTTGTGATGGCACGCTTGCAACCACCGCTCAATTCACCAATATCCGTGTGGTATGTAATAACACCTTAGCTATCAGCTTAGCGGATGGTAGTGGCGGCGTGGTGAAAGTACCACACAGCACCACCTTTGATGCCGACAAGGTCAAGCGGCAACTGGGCGTGTCTGTCAGCCAGTGGGATGACTTTAACTATGAGATGAAGCAATTAACCAATCGACGAGTGACCCAAGCAGAAGCGGCTAACTACTTAAACCGTGTGTTTAACGATGTCAAAGATGATGGCTTGATTCTGTTTAACACCGCTAAGAAGGAGAAAGAAGCCGTTCCTAATGCTCGTGCCATGAATCAGGTGATGAGTATGTTTAACGGTCAAGGTCGTGGTGCTGATCTGGCCTCTGCTAAAGACACCGCTTATGGCTTATTGTCTGCCATGACAGAATTTGTCGATCATGAACGCCGTGCCATGTCGAGAGACCATCGTCTTGATTCTGCGTGGTTTGGTGCTGGGGCGAAGCTAAAGGATAAAAGCTTAGAGCAAGCGCTATTGATGATCGCCTAAATCAGCGTATGACACCTAATGATTAAACCACGCTCAAGGGCGTGGTTTTTTTATGCCGATTATTTAACCAATTATTAATTTATCAAAAGGATACCATCATGGAAACTATCGCTTTACACAACACCAATCGCACTCCGTTAAGACTTAAACGCTCAACTGTTACGGTGAAGCCAACAGCAACACCACTAAAGAAAGGTAGGGCTATTATCGATAAAACCAATCGATCTAAGCCTTCAACCACGGCTAAGCGTCTGATCAATACCAAAGACTTAAGCCGTGAAGAGTGGTTAGCCGTTCGCAAACAAGGCATAGGCAGCTCTGATGCTGCGGCTGCTTGTGGTATTCACCCTTTTTTATCCATGCTTGAATTATGGATGATCAAGACGGGACGTATGACATCAGATCTTGATGAGAGTAGTGATAATAGTATCGAAGGCTATTCGCCGCTTTATTGGGGCAATACCTTAGAGCCTATGGTGGCTAAGTACTACCAAGAACACACAGGCAATAAGGTACGGCGAGTAAACGCCGTCTTGCAGCATCCTGACCCTGATAATCATTTTATGCTTGCCAATCTTGACTATGCGGTAACAGGTAGTGATGAAGTGCAGATACTAGAGTGTAAAACCACTGGTGAGCATGGCGCGAAATTATGGCGAGATGGCGTACCGCTATACGTGACATGCCAAGTACAGCATCAACTGGCAGTAACAGGTAAAGCTGCTGCGCATATCTGTGTGCTGCTGTGTGGACACGAGGCTAAGATTTATAAAGTTGAGCGTGATGAGCGTTTGATTGCATCAATTATCGAGCATGAGCGTTTGTTCTGGCAGTACGTGGAGACGGACACACCACCCACGCCTGATCATAGCGAGTCAGCCGCGAAAGCCTTAAAGCTGCTTTATCCTGAGCCTGTTCCTGCAAGTAAGGTTGATCTACGTGAAGACAAGGGAGCCAATGAGTTGTTTGAGCAATTGCTAAGCTATCGCGACTATATGGATGAGCTAAAAGAGCGTCATGATACCGTCAAGCATCAGCTGCAAAGCTTGATTAAAGATCATGAAGTGGCGGTCTTCTCTAGCGGTGCGATCTCATGGAAGCGTAGTAAGGATAGCGTGAGCTTAGACAGCAAGGCCGTTATTAAGGCCTATCCTGAGCTGATAGATAAGTTTAGTAAAACCCGTCAAGGCAGTCGCCGCTTTGTGGTGTTAAATGATTAAGCCATTTTCTAAAGATTAGGTTTAAAAGCCATAAATTACACACCCAAGCAAACCCATAAGCTCAGCGTTCATCGCTGGGCTTTTTTTAAGTCTTATTCATTTATTAAACAAACAAGGAATACCATTATGATTAAAGGTCTAACCATAACTCCGCCCGTACTCGGTCGTATCAGCATTGGACGCGTCATCAATAAAGATGGCAAGCGTCTCCCTGCTAAAGACGATCAATTCACTATTACCAGCCAAGTGCAGAATAAAGACGGCTGGGTCAATCATCCAATCGATGCCAAGCTGCGTAAAGGTAATGACAGTAAGCTACGGCAAATACCTGTACGTATGCTGTTCAATGATCCTGATTTAAACTTGCGCGCTCAGTACACGCTATTTGATCGGCAAACCGGACGCCCGTTATGCGTGGGTGACGGTGAGCAATGCCAGCGCCGTACCAATAATGGCATGGAGCAACTGCCGTGCCCATCCCCTGATCGTTGTCCACTCGCGCAAGGCGGCGCGTGTAAGCCTTATGGCAGACTGTACGTTAATCTATCTGAGGACGATGAGCTGGGTACTTTTATCTTTCGCACCACAGGCTTTAATAGTATTCGTACGCTTGCGGCAAGACTGCGCTACTTTGCCGCAGTGTCCGGTAACAAGCTATCATGTCTACCGCTACAGCTCACATTGAGAGGTAAGAGCACTACTCAAAGCTATCGCACGCCGATTTACTTCGTAGATCTCACGCTACGTGATGAAGTGACACTCAAAGACGCGGTACAGCAAGCGAAGGCGATTGATCATGAGCTGAGCGAACACGGCTTTGATCAAAGTGCGTTAGAGCAAGCGGCTAAACAGGGTTACGCCAATTCATGCTTTGAGGTCGATGATGAAGCAAGTGAGCTGATGGAAGAGCTTTATCCAGATGAAGCCGGTCTCACGAGTCAGCCGCAAGTTCAGAAACAAAAACAAGTGCCCAATGGCTTAGATACCCACAACGTGACCAGCATTGAGCAAAGACTACGAGAGAGCGTGACGACTGTAAGCTAGCACACCGCAAGTACACGGCATAAAAGGGAGCTGATCTGTCAGCTCCTTTTTTTTATGGGTTTCACTAACGCTTACGGATGCTATGGGATGGCATAAAAAAATATGGGACTCGGTAAGTATATGAGAGATACCGCTCTCATTCACTTACGAAGGAGATAATCATGGAAAACCTAAATTCAGCACAACCAGTCATTGAACAATGCAATCATATTCCGCAGCTGCTTAGCATCAAGGATGTGATTCATTACACAGGGCTTAGTCGCTCAACGATTTATGAGATGATCAATGAAGCGTCTGACCGCTACGACCCTACTTTCCCAAAAAAGGTACAAGTTACTCAGTCTAGGGTAGTGTGGGTAGCAAGTGAGATCGCGGAGTGGATTGAGAGCAAAATAGCTGCTCGTGCTAATTGATACTAATATAAAAATAAGTCACTTAATGTGACTTATTTTTTTCTATCTGTTGTTTTTTTGTCGTTATTATGAAATATTGTGCAGCAGTTCAAACTTTTGTCGGAATGAATTTTTTAAATAATATTATTGTAAGGCTACATTGATGAAACCAAATCTTAATAAAGCTAGTGATGAAAAATCTGTAGATAGTCGAGTGGCAAGTAGGGATAAATATGTATGGTTTTTAGCAAAACTTTATCCTGCCTTAATATTCGTAATTGTGTTTATATTAGCGCATAGCTCGCATGTTGAGCTTTCACTAATTTTTGCGCTTTATCTTATACCTTCGATAGCTGTATGTTATTTTGATAGACAATACCTTATAGATAATAACCTTCATAAACCAAAGCACTGGTATATTTATATACCGCCTCTTTACTTATGGGATAGCTCAAGAAGAGTGCCCGGTCGTAAAAGTTATGCAACGGACTGGATCATTAGTGTGATCACTCTTTTACTGATAATAAACTTTCTTGTCTACGGATCTGAAAGGAGAGTAAATGACAGCTACTGTAATGTAGTGACAGATATTATCGCTGAAAACATATCATCATCTGCCGCCACATGCGTTAAAGTAAATATTGATCATAAAGTAACTGATGAGCTTTATGCTGCTACTGCAATACTTAGTAATGGTAAAAAGATTGACATCACTATCACCGACCAAGGAGATAATTATTACATAGAGGTCGTTGATAATATTTTTTCTTTTGCAAATCAAGCGACAGCTACGTCACAATCAGAGCCTATTGAAACTTGGCAGCCTAGTAGAAAAATTCCGAGTGCTGATGAGTTGTATGGTCGAAATCAGGATGATGGAGAGAATGTCCGTAGTGATAATAGAAGTAGCTGGCTTTACGAAGATGGCGATATTGAATTGGCTGAAGGTGTGAAAGAACTCAATAATTCCGATGTTAATTATAATGTTCCAACTAACCCTAACACTCTTCCGGGTGAAGAGTATTATGAAGGTGAAGACAGTGGTGTGGTTGAAGGAATGGGTCATGATTATAGTGACCCTTATTATACGGACAGATAGTTTTAGAACGTCACCTAGGGCGTGTCATCAATTAGATTATGAGGGTAAAAATGAGATATATTTTTGCCAATCAAGATAAATTTTGCAGAGAATATGAACATATTTTCTATAAATTTATAAAGAGTGGCGCAAATATAGCCATTTTTAACCCATAAGAATATAAATGTTTTAATTGATGACACGCCCTAGTTCTTTTATAGTATTAGTTAGTGCAGATAAAGTATATAGGTAGTGTTTATGCCAGTTCCGAGTCAAAAAATTATTTTTTCTCATTCAATGGTATTAATAAACAAAAATCCCTCAATTTAAGTGTTTCTATTTAACTTCTGTTTAGTTATTATATGTAATTTAATATGAGGGTTTTTAAATGAATGGCAAAATAATTAACTTTGATGATTATAAAAATACGGGAATAATTATAGCCGATGATGGTGTGCAGTATTCTTTCGATGGCAAGGATTGGATAGAGAGGTATGCTCCCAAAGCAGGTGATAATGTAGATTTCATGTTCAATGGCACGGGTAGTATCAATCGAATATCTTATCAATCCAGCCAGTCTCAGGCTTCTACTCCTCCATCATTACTTAAAGAACCTCAAAACCAAAATATATCAACTACACCAGAACTTGAAGATTACGGTCGTCCTGATAATAGTCAGTATGATGAGAATATCGGAAGCTTATACCTAGCAGAAAGTAACTATGGAATAGTAGATTGGACAAAAAAAGTGTTCAGTAATTATGCGACTTTTACAGGCCGTGCTAGACGAAAAGAGTATTGGCTGTTTTATCTAGCAACCATTATTCTATCTGTAGTCTTTGGATTTATGGAAGGTTTTTTTGGAGGGCTTTTGGGTATAGGAATAGGAGATGAGGCTATATCACCATTAATTTTGGCTTTAGTATTCTTTATTCCTACTATAGCCGTAGCTACAAGACGTCTGCATGATACTGGACGGTCTGGTTGGTGGCAGCTACTATGGTTTATTCCGATTATTGGTTGGATTGTTCTTGTCGTCTTTTTGGCTCAGCAAACATCACCACAAAATAATCAGTGGGGATTACCAGCGAAGCGTGTTTAATAGCCAGTGTGGTCAAAATAATTTTGTGCACCTATCAATGTTACCAGTGTGGAGTAATCAATGTACGGTATCCCTGTCAGTAGAAATTATATAGAAGCGCAATATTTAATCGGAGTAGATTACCTACTAGGTAATAAAGTAGCTCAAGACTATACACAAGCTTTGGAATGGTTTCAAAAGTCAGCGAGTGAAGACTATGCGCCAGCTCAAGATGTTATAGGGTGTATGTACAGCTACGGTTTTGGTGTTGATCAAGATTATGTTAAGGCATTTGAATGGTGTTTGAAGGCTGCCGAACAGGACTACGATATTGCTCAAAACAATGTTGCTTATCTTTATAAAGAGGGCTTTGGTGTATTGCAGGATAATAGTAAAGCTTTTGAATGGTATCAAAAAGCATCTGAACAAGATAATGCAGACGCTCATTACGAGCTGGGTAATTTTTATAGCGAAGGCATAGGAGTTGAAATAGATAAAGACAAAGCTAATTATTACTATCATAAAGCAGCATGTAAGGGGCATTTAGAAGCAGAGCAGTGTTTGCAGAAAAATAATGAGCTGCCTCAAGAAGATAAGAACTCTAATAAGAAAGTGGTAGAGGAAGCTGATAATCATATTGAAAGCATAGACTTTGAAAGTGATGGGAGTATTTCATTTAAAACGTTCTTTGATAATTATTTCCGTGATGAGTCAAAAATGTTGCCGCAAAATCCAGGCGGAGGTGTTTGGTTTTATGAAAGTATGGATTTTGACGAAAGTTCCAAATTTTATGATAAAGCAAGTGCTGTCAGAGAGAAAAATGACTATATGATTGACACTACGTATGCAGACTTTATCATCGACACAAGCTTTACTAGAAATTTTGGTGTTGGTCTCTTCTTACATGTACATCAAAATAGTTATCAATTTCATTTAAAAAATGATACTAAAGACTGGGAGATATTGAACGATATCGAAGAAGCCTACTACAGCGAAAGTGATAAAGCTCTGTATATAGAGGATTATAAAATAAATCTGATAGGAGATGTCGCTCGTTTTTATGGTAAAAGGCTTGTAGAGTGTATCAATGCATATTTAAATCAAAACGAACTTGATAAAATCGATGAAGAAATAGTGTCTAATTCAGAGCTTGTGACAGATGCGCTGGATAATATTGATGACAGACTCACTGAAATTAACCAAAAGCTTAATGATCTACGTGAAGATAGCGCAGCTTAGAGTACATTAATCATGAAGTTTCCTTGCAATCAATGTGGTTGGTGCTGTCAAAATCTTGATAAAAATGAAATATATGCAGCTTTAGATAGAGGTGATGGCACATGTGAATGGTTCGATATAGATAGTAAAAGTTGCACTATTTATGAGTCAAGGCCGCTTATATGCAATATTGAAGCAATGCATCAGGCTTATTTCTCTACTATCCCTTACGATGAATATATAGCGCTGAATATAGAGGTTTGCCAATCGATTCAAGTTAAGCATCGACTGCCAATAATTCAGATATAACCAACAAAGGACTTTGCTATGCCCATCCCTCTAATCATAGGTGCAGGCGCACTAGCTGCATCAGGCTTTGGAATCACCAAAGGCGCTAAAGGCGTATCTCAATTATCTGACGCTAGCGCCACTATTGAAAGAGCGCAAAGAAGGCTAGATAAAAAGCGTAAAGCACTAAGTAACCTTCGGATAGATACTAACGATGAGCTTAGAAATTTAGGACAGCTAAAAGTTGATATTTTTAACAATCAAATTAAGCATATTATAGACACTATTAAAAAGATAAAAGATGCGGGCTCTAAACTTGAAAATTTTAGTCAGACGATTACAGAGCAAGACTATATTGACATACAGCAAAAGGTAACCGCTTCACTTGAGTTAGAAAACGGTCTTTTAACAGGTGCGGCAGCAGGTGTCCTTACGGGTATAGGCGCTTACGGGTCTGTTGGCTTACTTGCTTCGGCTTCAACAGGCACAGCAATTTCAGCATTATCAGGAGCAGCTGCCAAAAGCGCTACGCTTGCATGGCTTGGTGGCGGATCTTTAGCAGCAGGGGGATTCGGTATGGCAGGCGGTACTTTGGTACTAGGAGGTATAGTTGCCGCTCCCGCATTAGCTATAACCGGTCTACATCTTGCTGGTAAAGGTGAGAAGGCGTTAACCCAAGCGCGCGATGCGAAACTTAGAAGCAATTGTAATATAGCCGCGATTGAATTAATGGAAGTAGGCGTCAAAGCTGTGATGACTAATGCTTTAGAAGTTCAGATGGTACTACTCGAAACGGTTAAACGTTTTGAGAAAATTAAGGTATATGATAATTCAGATCCAGTAGCATTCCAGACAATGCTTGCTTTAGGTAAGTCACTGAAAAATATTTTAGATCAGCCTCTTTTAAATAATGAAGGCGAAGCAGTACAAAATATTCGCTACAAGTGTGAAGGCTATCTTGAAATCTAATAAGGAATATAAACATTATGAAAGACGTGATTACAGCAAGCTCTAAGAAAGCTATTAAGACGGTAAGTTCCAAAAACCCAGCTTCTAGCGCTTATCAAGGATTTGAGATGCTAGTCAAAGCTTACGCAGATTATAAAACTATTTGTCAGACTGAATATACAAAACGTGAAGCGATAGCTGCATGGGAAAATGTACATCTTACTAAGTCCAATAACCAAAGAGAGTTTCTAGAGTCTTATCTAAAAGAACGCTTCGCAGAACGTCGTCATGTGATAGATGAGATGTTCGTAAGGCTTGATCAGGGGATTGAAAATGATAATCCTGAGTTGATCACGATGGCTATGAGCGCGATAGAAAACACGGTTAAATCTTCACCACTTCAAGAAGCCGGTCAGGTATTAATGGCGATGAATGACCCAAACATCGACAAAATTGAGTTTTAAAAGTAATAAATACTTGAGTCGATTTAGTGCTATAAGTCTATATTACTAAAATAAAAACTAATTTACTTAACTCTAGCGAGCAGGGCGGTTTATTTCTTGCCTAACAATGAGCGCAGCTGTTTAATCGTGGCATGAATGCTTTGATCGAGTACAGGTTTTGCAAATAAAGGCTCATAGCTCTTTGGTAGGGCAGGATTATCAGACAATTGTGGATGTAAGGCACTTTTGCATTTTTGCGCAGTATGGGGAGTGTTTTGACCTAGCACGCTCAGCAACATACCTTCTAAGCATAACGGGTTTGAATATAGGATGGTAATGCCTGAATCTTTAGCGGCTTTAATATCTTGTTGCTTAACAGGGACATCGCTATCCATCAAGATGAACTTTTGGTCGTAACCAACATGACGGCTTTTTTTGACGGTGTCTTTAATGATATCGTGCGGAGATCCACCACTTGAAAAGTCTAAAGTGATTTTACTACCAGAGTGCCTTTCATGATAGATACCTTTCATATGACTTAAAAATGCTTTGTCATGCTCACCTTCACCCATAACCAGTAGAGTGGTTTTGTTGACTGACCGAGGTTTACGCTTTGCCATAACCCAACCCCCTTATAGATTTGGTATCGCGTCAAACGCGCCAGCCATATACTTGGCATAAAGGTTATCGTCATTACGCACGCCTTCCATCTCATCTAATCGCCAAGCTTCTGAAGCCTGCTCATATTTTTCCACTAAATAAACTTGATGCTTATTTAACAAATTAAACACCTCTGGGGTATGGCAACTAAAAATAAGCTGAGCATTATGAGGGTTATGATGCGATGAGCGGAATAAGTCGAATATGGCAGGCAGTAGTAGGGGATGTAAGTCGTTATCAAGCTCATCGATAATAGCTACGCCACCATTTTTAAGCACAGGTAGTATTAGGCCAAGCAAGCTATAAGCTGATTGTGTGCCATTAGACTCTTCATAAATCATAAGCTCAAATGAGTCATCACCGACTTTATGAACACCAAAGGGCAGCAGTACTTCTTGCTGCTTTCCTTCGTTGACCATCATGACGCTTTTTATATTAATCTCATCGATGCCCGTATCAAACTGACAAAGTAGCTTTTCAGCGGTTTGTTTTAAACCATCATCCTTAGCAAACAATTCAGTCATCTCAGGTATAGACTGACTAAGACTGCCAAGCCTACCTATTGAGACGACATTGGTTTTGTAGCCTTCAAACATCTCAATGATCGCTTCTGCCAGTGGTTCATCAAGCAAATTAGCATAACTGATCAAGGATGTGTTTTTTTTCACGTCATCTGCAAGTGATGGGATGACAAAACTGCGATGCTTATAAGTCATCTTATCACCGTCATAATGGCGGCTAAAAACATAGCTAAATAAGCGACTGGTCTTTTTATATAATGCTTCGTTGATCACGTGGCTTTGGCTAAGCGTTAGCTCATAGCGATATTCTTCATAGACACCATCAGCATTTTTAAGCAAAAATCCTAGCTCAAAATCAGACTCCTTATCTTTGCTCATAGCAAAGGGGCTATATGGGATATTATCTTCTGAATCAAGGCTACTAGTAGAGCCACAAATAAACCAGCGCAAAAATGATACTGCTTTAAGCAGCTGCGTCTTACCGGAGCCATTCGCACCTAAGATCGCTGTGACTTTATTGAGCCGATACTGGTCATGCGTGGTATCGATGTAAAAGTCATAGTTAGACTCAGTTGGTTGCTTACCTAGCGTAAACGATACTTCCGTTGGTTCTGGGTAAGAATAAAAATTATCGAAACGAATATAGGTAATCATAGTCAGCCGTTTTTAACGATATTTTGTGATTTATAGGCTACGATAGCATAAATAGAAGTTTAGTGCCTTTCTTATATAGCATTTATTATATTAATACAGACAGATAAAACTATCTAAATACTCAGTTAATTTTTAATGTTGTTTGTAGGTTGTATGAGCATAAAAGCTATAGTGAGCACTATATCGGCTCCGACTATTTAAGCGATATCTAGAACCATGTACAATGTCATATTTTATTACCTTATCTTAAGATAGTAATTATTATCAAAAATGCATAACCTCTGAATATAGGTCGCGCGTTTTTATAAGCAGGTAGCAACAGATGGATAGTCAAAAATACAATATGTCATTTACAGCTGGTGCGCTGCTACAGTCAGAGTCAGTGACGATAGCTAAGTTATACCTTGAGCTTGGAAGTTGGAATGAGGTAAAAGACAAAGCTATTGCCAATAATGTCCTTCAATCAAGAGCAGTCAGTACGCTAAAGCGAATAAGTTATGAGATTATATCTCGTTTGAGCACCCTTACCAGTGAGGAGCTTATATTACTTGTGAATAGTAGTCATAAAGATCAAGCTTATCTGATATGGATGGCAGTCTGTCGGCATCATAAATTTATTGCTGATTTTGCTACTGAAGTATTAAGAGAGCGTTTCATCACTTTTAAGCCAGATCTTCAGTACTCAGATTTCGATGTGTTCTTTAATCGCAAATGTGATTGGCATAGTGAGCTTGATGGTTTAAGTATAAGTACAAAGAAAAAACTCAGACAGGTGCTATTCAAAATGCTTCGAGAAGCTGACTTCTTGGACGGTAAAAATAATATACAAGCTACTATTTTAAGCCCACGTTTGTTAGACGTCATTGAGCGCAATGGTGGCAGAGATATCATGTACTTCACAGTATCTGAAAATGCGGTATAAAGGAGTGTCACCATGGCTACAAGCGATATAAATTCATGTGATAAGCAAAGTTACGATCATCTTCTCGCTGTGATTTCAAGCGAACGCTTTCTTAAAATGCAAGGTCTAGGTAATGAAGTTCCATTCTTCATATGTCCATTCAGACCAGAAGAAGTAAATGAGATGCTACGCCTTGAAGATCAGCTCACCAAGCAGTTGAGAAATCAGGGCGTCAATGTATTAAGTATTAATCTATATGACCTATCTATAGAGCTACTCAAAGAACGTGAGATTTTTGAGCAAATATTAGAGATGGAGTCAGAAATTGCAAAAGAACAGCTCAAAGAGCTGCTTCAGGGAGTCTTAGATCCTGAGTCTCATCTGGCTCCAGCTATTGCTAAGACGTTAGGTGATACGGACTATGATGTTTTGTTTCTGTCAGGTGTTGGGGAGGTTTTTCCCTATATACGCTCACATAACGTTTTAAACAACTTGCAAAGTACCGCAAAAGATAAGCCAACGGTTATCTTTTTCCCAGGTGCCTATACTCATTCTTTAGAGTCTGGTGCATCGCTTGATTTGTTTGGTAGGTTGCACGACGACAAGTATTATCGGGCATTTAACATTTATCACTGCGAAGTATAATTATAATGAGGTAGGCATGACCGCTTTAAAAAGTATTTTCCAAAAACCAGTAAACCGCCCAATCGAAGGTGTGATCAAGGCTGATGATGAAGCTAGCCTGCGTTTAGAGTTAGAAGAATATGTATTAACTGATGAGGTTGAAGATCGTCTAATCTCTTTTTTTGACGCTTACAATGATTATCAGGTTGCAAATGGTGTTTGGCTATCTGGATTCTTCGGCTCGGGTAAGTCGCACTTATTAAAAATGTTGGCGCTGCTGCTTGAGAATAGAAAGATCGACAATGCGTCAGCGCTTGAGCTGTTTTTACCTAAATGTGATGACAATCAATTATTGAGTACTGGCCTTCAAAAGGCAGTGTCAATCCCTTCAAAAAGCATACTATTCAATATTGATCAAAAAGCGGACGTTATCAGTAAAACAGAGGTTGATGCTTTATTGTCAGTCTTTGTTAAAGTCTTCGATGAGATGTGTGGATACTACGGTAAACAAGGCTATATCGCTCAGTTTGAGCGTGATCTCGATAGTCGCGGTCTCTATGATAGCTTTAAAGAAGTTTATCAATCCATAGCAAATAAACCATGGACAACAGGGCGAGAGCAGTCATTATTTGAATCAAAAAGTATAGCCCAAGCTTATAGTCAAATTACACAAACAGACGAATCTTCAGTAACAGGGATTTTGGATAAATATCGTAGTGACTACCATGTCTCAATTGAGGATTTTGCAGCACAAGTTGATGACTATATTGAACGCCAAATCAAAGAGCATGGGTATGATGAGTTTAGACTGAATTTCTTTGTCGATGAGGTAGGCCAATATATTGCCGAAAACGTCAAGCTCATGACTAACTTGCAAACTATCGCTGAAAGCTTGGCGACTAAGTCTCGGGGTCGATCTTGGATTATCGTGACGGCTCAAGAGGATATGGGCACTGTCGTCGGTGAGATGGGCAAACAACAAAGTAATGACTTCTCAAAAATCCAAGCACGTTTTGCCAACCGCATGAAGCTTACCAGTGCAAACGTAGCAGAGGTCATTCAAAAGCGTCTTTTAGTCAAAACTGATGAAGGCGCTCAGCTGCTCTCTAATGTTTATGCCAATCAGTCAAATAACTTTAAAACCTTATTTGACTTTGCTGATGGCTCACAAACGTATCAAAACTTTCAGAATGAAGCACATTTCATAAACAGCTATCCTTTCATTCCTTATCAGTTTAGCTTGTTTCAGTCAGCCATCGCTGATCTGTCATCACACAATGCTTTTGAAGGTAAGCATAGCTCAGTGGGTGAGCGTTCTATGTTAGGTGTGTTTCAGCAGGTAGCGATCAAAGTAAGTGATCATGACATAGGTCAGCTAGCAACTTTTGATCTGATGTTTGAGGGTATTCGTACCGCCTTGAAGTCAAATATCCAGCGTGCAGTTATCAATGCAGAAACCCATCTAGATAATAAGTTTGCAGTGCAAGTACTAAAAGCATTATTTTTGGTCAAATATGTCGATGGCTTCAAAGCAACCATTCGTAATATCTGTGTTTTGATGCTTAGCAGTTTTGACGAGGATGTCACTGCATTGCGCCAGCGCGTAGAAGAGGCGCTCAATCTACTAGAAGATCAGACTTACGTGCAGCGTACAGGGGAGATATATGAATATCTCACTGATGAAGAAAAAGATATTGAACAAGAAATCAAGAATACAGAAGTGGAATCTGCGGATGTTGCTAATGAGCTTGAAAGTATAATTTTTGATCAAATTATAAAAACTCGAAAAATTCGCTACAGTACAGGCGGGTCAGGCAGTCAGGGGCAGGACTATGCTTTTTCAAGGAAGCTTGATGATAAGTTATATGGCCGTGAATATGAAATTGGTATCAATATTATCAGTCCATTTTATGAACACGCTGAAAATGATGAGATGATGTCTAATAAATCAAATTTCTCTAGTGATGAGTTATTTGTGGTGTTGCCAGCTGATTCGCGCTTAATGAGTGACATAACGATGTACAAGCGTACAGAGAAATATGTCAAACAACAATACTCTATTGCGCAGCAAGAAACCGTAAAACGTATCTTAAGCGAGAAAAGACAACAGAATACCAAACGTGAAGTTGAGCTGCTACAGCGAGTAAAAACTCTTATAGGACAAGCTAAGCTACTGGTAGCAGGTATAGAGATTGATATTAATACAGAGGAAGCCCAACAGCGCATTGAAAAAGGGTTTCATGAACTGGTCTCCCGAGCGTACCCTAATTTGCGTATGCTGCGTGATATGGCGTATACAGAAAATGACGTTGTCAATATTCTTGATACCTCACAACAAGACTTGCTAGGTGACGATGCTTTGGCACTAGCTGAGCCAGAGCGAGAGGTATTGGCTTTTATTCAAAGGAATACCAAATCAGCCATACGCACTACGGTAAAAGGTTTATTGACTCAGTTTGAAGCGAAGCCTTATGGGTGGTCTTATGCAGCAGTACTAGCGACATTAGCTAAGCTATGTGCAAATGGCAAGGTCGAAGTACGTATGGATGGCAATTTATTAGAGGATAGCGAGCTTGCTCGCGCTCTAGTCAATAGTAAGCAACAAAGCAATTTAGTATTAGAGCCACAAGTTGAATTTACTGCGTCACAAGTTCGTCAATTAAAAGAGTTTTATGAGGATTTTTTTGATAAGCCTCCTAGCCATACTGAAGCAAAAGCATTAGGTAATGAGACGATTGACACGTTTAAAGCAATGCTCAAAGATCTTGAAAGTTGGTTGGCAGATTCAAAAACCTATCCTTTTTTAGCCACGTTAGAACCTGCTATCGGGAGTATCAAAACGATAGTGAAGGAGCCTTACACATGGTACTTAACTGAGCTAGATCCAGATACTGAAGATGAGCTTTTGGATTTAAAAGAGCAGGTGCTAGATCCAATCCGTAGGTTTATAAATAGCCCACAAAAAGGCATCTACGATGAGGCTAAAAACTTCTTAGAAAAGCAGTCAGCGAACTTTGATTATATCGAAAGAGAACAGGTGAGAGTGCTTGAGGCCAGTCTAAACGATACCTCTATATATAAGGGCAGTAAAATCCAACAAGTGAAAGTGCTATTAGGCAGCTTGAAAGATAAGGTCGATGGGGCGCTACAGCAATACCGTAGCCAATCGATTGAAACGCTTAAACAAATGCAGTCGCGTATGCAAGAGATGGATGAGTATAAAAAGCTTCCCGATATCAGACAGGCAGAACTTGATGCCCCTTATACACAATTGATTGATAAGGTGAATGAAGAGAAGCTGATTGCCGTTATTAATGATAGATTGCGTTACTTTGAAGACAAGGGCTATGCAACGATATTGCAAAAAATGGTAGTAATGGCAACGCCTAAGCCAGCGCCAGTACCTACGAAGGTAAGCACTGACAATGGTGATAAGAGTGATAAAGACCAATCACAAGCGTCAGCGCTATCTGAACCTAAACAGGTAAGTGAGCCTGAAAATAATCTTATTAAGTTAAACGAAATCAGAATAGATTATATTCGAGCTTGGATAGAGGACGAGACCGATGTAGAGCGTTATCTAGAAGCGATGAGTGAGGCATTGCTCAGCGAAATAAGTAAAGGTAAAAGGATCTTCATCTAATGGAAACGACTAAACTCAAAAAATTTGCTCAGACAGCACGTACTACCTTGATCGAACAAGTAGCAACCAAGCTTAACTTTGTACTGGGGGAGGAGAGCCTAGCCAGACGTGAAAACCCTATTGCGGTCAAAAAGCTAGAGGATCTTATCCGTCAGCAATCTGAGCAAGAAGTCATTGAGCGTATCGCTTATATTTGGTTCAATCGATTCTGCGCATTGCGCTTTATGGATATGAACCGTTATAACAGAAGGCTTGTGGTATCTCCTGCTACAGGCGATATTCAGCCTGAAGTACTGGCGTTAGCTAAATCAGGCGATCTAGATGATAAGGTTGTACCGGAAGAAAGCCGTGAGCAGATACTTAATCTCCTAAACGGTAAAGCGCCCAGCCGTAATCCAGAAGCGGAAGTGTATCGTCTGCTGCTCGTGGCATACTGTAATCAATGGCATGAGTCTATGCCGTTCTTATTTCAGCGCATTGACGACTATACAGAATTGTTGATGCCCGATGATCTACTATCAAGCAGCTCAGTATTGGCTGATATGCGTGACGCGATGCCAGAGGAGGCGTGTGAAGACGTTGAGGTCATCGGCTGGTTATATCAGTTTTATATCTCAGATAAAAAAGACGATGTCTTTGCTGGACTTAAAAAAAATAAAAAGGTCACGCCAGAGAATATCCCAGCCGCGACCCAGCTATTCACGCCACACTGGATCGTACGCTATTTGGTAGAAAACTCGCTTGGCCGATTATGGTTATTGAATCATCCTGAGTCTAAGCTGGCTGACCATATGGAGTACTACATAAAGCCTTCTGAAGACAATGATGATACAGACTACCTAAAAGTAGCGAGTCCAAAAGATCTAAAAATATGTGATCCAGCGTGTGGCTCAGGTCATATGCTAACTTATGCCTTTGATTTGCTATACGCCATTTATGAAGAGCAAGGCTACGATGCGGTTGAGATACCGACGCTTATTCTCACTCATAACCTTTATGGTATTGAGATCGATGAGCGAGCAGGTGAGCTCGCGGCGTTTGCATTGACTATGAAAGCACGCGCGCGCCATCGTCGCTTCTTTAGTACGGGTATCCGCCCAAACATCTGTGTGCTTGAGCCAATCAGTTTTGACGATGATGAGCTAGATGAGTATATGGACTTTATCGGTCGTGATCTATTTACAGCTGACTTAGAGAAAACACTGCGCCAGTTTGATGAGGTGAGTAACTTTGGCTCTTTGATAAGACCAGTGCTTACAGATGTAACTGAGATTTTAGAGCGGTTACATGCAGCTGACGTGTCAGGGCAGCTTTTCCTAGGCGGTACTCATCAGAAAGTGCTTAAGCTGTTGAAGCAGGTAGATTATTTAAGTCCACGTTATCGTGTAGTTGTAGCTAACCCACCTTATATGGGTAGTGGGGGAATGAATCCGGAATTAGGAGCTTGGGCAAATAAAGAATATCCTAACAGTAAGTCTGACTTGTTTGCCATGTTCATCGAAAGAAGTCTTGCTTTAGTACCAAAGCAAGGTTTAGTTGCTATGATAACTATGCATAGTTGGATGTTCTTACCTTCTTATGAACAGTTACGTGAATATATTTTAGAATATAGTACGATATTATCAATGGCTCATTTAGGACCACGCGCGTTTGATAGCATTAGTGGTGAAAAGGTTCAAACCACTGCTTTTGTTTTAGAAAATCTAAATAATCAAGATTTTGAAGGAACATATCTACGCTTAGTCAGCGGTGTTTCGGAACTTGAGAAAAGAGATATGTTAATTGAATCTGTTAAAAGTTCAGGGCATGTATCAAGACATACTACTTCAGCAAAAAGCTTTCAGAAAGTAACGGGAATGCCAATTTCCTATTGGGTTAGCTCTTATGTTAGAAACTTATTTGTCACCAAGCCAAGTTTTGACAGTACATTCAAGTTCAAAGCGGGCATATCCACAGGTAAAAATGCTGAGTTTATATTATTTTGGCCTGAAGTTAGTGCCCTTTGCATGCGTATAGATCCAGCTAATCCTTATGTCTATACACCTCATAACAAAGGAGGTGAGTTTAGGAAATGGATAGGTAATTGGGATTATGTGCTTAAGTATTCAAAAAAGCATATCCAAAGTATGGAAAAAAATGCTGGGTTTAGACACGACGGTAAGGAATTCTATTTTAGGAAACATGTGGGTTGGTCAAAAATAACATCAGCTAATTCTACTTTAAGCTTTAGATACTATCCAGAAGGTTTTTCTTTTGATTCAGCTGGCTTAGCCATGTTTTCTGAGGAAGAAAATGACCTTCAGAGTGCTATGGGTTTTCTTAATTCTAAAGTATCTAACGTATTTATAAAGTCACTTAACCCCACTTTAAACGTGACACCGCAAGTATTGAAAAAGATTCCTTTTATTAAAGTAGAGAATCAAGCTGAGCAGCTTTATAAAAGGCTATATGATGTTTCTAAGCAAGACTGGGATTCATACGAAGACTCATGGGACTTTACCACTTTACCACTGCTAGATAAACAACACCGCAAGCCAGCACTTAAAGAGACTTATCAACAGCTACGCATGCATTGGCAAAAAATGACCAATAACATGCAGCGCTTAGAAGAAGAGAATAATCGCATTTTTATTGATGCTTACGGTCTTCAAGATGAGCTAACCCCAGAAGTTTCACTAAAAGAAATCACTCTAACCTGCAATCCTCATTACCGTTACGGTGATGATAAGACGGGCGATGAGCTAGAAGCCTTATTGCTAGCCGATACCATGCGTGAGCTGATCTCGTATGCCGTTGGCTGTATGTTTGGCCGCTATAGCTTAGATAAGCCTGGGCTAATACTTGCCAATCAAGGCGATACAATTAATCAGTATCTTGAACAGATACCAGAGCCAAGCTTTACCCCTGATAAAAACAACGTGATCCCTATCTTAGATGATGGCTGGTTTAGCGATGATATCGTTGAGCGCTTCCGTAAATTTATCAAGGTAGCGTTTGGTGAAGAGCAGTACGAGAGCAACATGCAATTCATCGAGCTGGCACTGGGTAAGAACGATAAACCGCGTGATATCCGTGATTACTTCTTAAAAGACTTTTATAACGATCATGTAAAGCGTTATAAAAAACGGCCTATATATTGGCTATTCTCAAGCGGTAGCTTCAATGCCCTTATTTACATGCATCGCTATCAACCTGACACAGTAAGCGTTGTGCTGAACGATTACTTGCGTGAGTTCCGCACCAAGCTCAATGCCTATAAAGATCAGCTTAACGCGATTAACATTAGCAGTGATCAAACCCAAGGCGAAAAAACCAAGGCATTAAAACAGCTCGATAAAATTACTAAAATGATTACTGAGATGGAAGAGTATGAACGCGACGTACTTTATCCGCTAGCGACCCAGCAAGTAGAGATCGACCTAGATGATGGCGTCAAGGTCAACTATCCTAAATTCGGCAAGGCACTAAAGAAAGTGACAGGACTTAGTTCATGAATGATCGTATTATAAACTCATTACAAAGGCTGTTCGAGCGTCATCGAATTGTCTTTTGGTACGACACCAAGCAAGAGCTGCGCGATGACTTTGACAGCCTAACGCTAGATGGTATCGAGAAAATAGTACTAAACAATAATGAGTTTGGCGTTAAATATAAGATATTGCGTGAGCAGCCTAACCAGAAGTTTTTACTCTATCATACTGGCGCTCAACCGGCACAGTTGGATAATTGGCTATTGGATGTACAACTGGCACACGGTGAATTCCGTACGGATCAGACCGCTATTTGGTTGTCGGAGCTGTCTTTAGGTATCGAATTTGCAGAGGTGCTAAAATATCATAAGGAGTTTTTTCAGGCCAAGAGCCGTAAAGAGGCTTTGAGTAAGCTGATAGCCCCTAATGATAGCTCGGGTACGATGCAGCTTAAAATGCTAGCAGTATGTGCTAAAAGCGAGCCTAAAATGGATTCTATTGTTGAGAGTCTATTGCAGGATTTGGCTTATGAAAAAGATGACAAGATTAAGCTGATAAGTCGGTGCGGTCTTGATGAGTTTTTTTGGGAACAGATGAGTCGCTACTATGGTTATAAGTCTGCTGAACCAAGTATTCTTGATTTTGCCATTGAGTTATTTAAGTCCAGCTATGCCATGGTAACTGGTGGTCAGGTCAAGCTGACCAGTGATGCGCTTGTATTTTTGAAGCGTTGGAAAGACAGTAAACCCCATCAAGCCAGCTTTGAGACACTATCCGATCGTTTTGCTGATTACCTTGATATAGAAAATGATTTAAACAATCGTGATTTTAAGCAGTTAATCGAAACTGATTACTTTAGATCAATCGACGAAAAAATAATCAGTGCCTTAGCTCGTGCGGTATTAGAGAGTGACTTTACCGCTGAGCAAATTGCTGTTTGGGTTCGACAACGTCGCCAGAGTCACTGGTATTCTGAATTCCAACATACTTATCAGGCACTTGATAACGCTGCACGGTTCATATCTATCTTCAACCACGTTGAGATCGATATGAATAGCCTAGATCAAGGCATAGAGCGCTATACCCAATCTTGGTATAAGCTTGATCAACTCTACCGTAAGTTTATCTACCACAAGCTTACGTCTGGAAAAGTGACACTTCTAAAAGATCTTAATGATAAGGTAGAAAATTTATACTCTAATGTCTACTTACTAGGGCTAGGGAATCGCTTTCAAGAGTTTGTTGAATCAGCACCACAATGGAATACGTCAGTCGCAGTGAGACAAGATGATTTTTTTAAGCATTGGGTTAAACCATACTTAGAGAACAATAATAAAATATACGTCATTATTTCAGATGCAATGAGATATGAGATAGCAGACGAGCTGGTCAGCTTGATTCGTCAAGAAGATCGCTACAATGCCGATCTAGAACCTATGCTATCCATGTTGCCAAGCTATACCCAACTTGGAATGGCAGCCTTGCTACCTAATGACACCTTATCCATTGCAGATAAGGAGAAGGACAAAAGCATGGTCCTTGTTAATGGGAAAAGCTCTCAAAAAACGACCTGTAGAAGTAGAATACTTAAAGCAGCATTGCAAGATCGAGGAGATGCCATTACAGCAGATGCTTTTATGCAGCTTGATAGAGAGGGTAGTCGAGAGTTGTTAAAAGCCAATGATGTTATTTATATTTATCACAATCGAATAGATCATACTGGCGATAAAATGCACTCTGAGGGAGAGGCCTTTGAAGCTGCCGAAAAAGCATTGCATGACCTGATTAAAGTGATTAAGAAACTAACCAATGCCAATGCTAATAATATATTAATCACAGCTGATCATGGATTTATTTATCAAAACCGTAAGATAGATCAGAGCGATTTTTCAGGTGCTGAAGTAAAAGGCAAAGAAATCTTATATAAAGATCGCAGATTTATACTGGGTAAAGGGTTGGAGGAGTCATCAGGGTTACACAAATTCAGCTCTGAAATGCTTGGTTTGGACGGTCAAGTAGAAGTGCAAATTCCTAAGTCTATTAACCGTTTGAGACTTAGTGGCTCAGGAAGCCGTTTTGTACATGGTGGCGCATCATTGCAAGAGGTGGTTGTCCCTGTAATTAGCATCAATAAAAGCAGACAGAGCGATACCACAGCGGTTGAAGTGGATATCTTACGCGGCGCGAACTCTTTAATTACTACAGAAGAGCTGAGCGTCAGTATGTACCAGAGCTCACCTGTAACAGAAAAGACGCTACCTCGCGTACTAAGAGTAGGTATTTATACTGAAGCAGGAGAGCTTATCTCAGACAGTTATGAGATGACTTTTGATCTACGTTCAGAAAACCCTCGGGAAAGAGAGCAGCAAGTCAGTTTGATACTGACCCGTAAAATTGATGAAGTCAATGGACAAGAAGTCATTTTAAAGCTAGAAGAAAGAGTCGGAAGCACTTCGCACTATAAAGAATACAAAACGCTTAGATACACAGTAAGGCGTTCATTCACTAGCGATTTTGATTTTTAACGCAGCCAACACTTTGCTAAAGTGTTTTTAGGTAATATTATATGTTTCAATTTATTTAAAAATTAGTAGCTCAAGCTTTACTCTTCAACATAGCTAATACCTGATCCTCTCCCAGCTGAGCAATCAACGCTTGCAGCTGGGCATTAGGCTCAGCTGTATCTTTGGTATCCGCCTTAAACTTAGCAGTATCTTTACCGTCTCTAAGCGCGTCTAAATAGTCAGCCCACTTCTGCATCATATCACTACGATCATCAATGTACTCAAATCGACCATATGCCGTACCATTAGGATCTTTGGTTGTATGACCCAAAGCCATCTCAACCAGCACGAGAGGATACTTTAATTGCTCTTGTAGGATGGTTTTCGCTGTGGCTCTAAAGCCGTGAGCACAATGAATGTTTTTGTAGCCCAAATCTTTTAAACGCTTATTCGCTGTCGCATCAGAGATGATCTGATGCTTTTTTGCTGTCTCACTGTAGAAGACAAACTTAGTATGACCATTGATTTGCTGCTGCGCGCGTAAAATAGCTACTGCTTGACGAGGTAGGGGCACGACCATGTCCTTGACCATGTTTACCTTACCTTGGCCTTTTAAAGGCTTTAACCGCCACCTACCAGCCTCTAGATCTAAGTCAGCCCAGCGCATACGGCGTAGATCACCATTACGCACAAAGAGTAATGCTAATAGCCTAAGGGAGTTGATAGTATTTGGATCACCTTCTATAGTCTCGATATCACGTAGTAGCTTAGCTAAATCTTTAGGCTTAGTGATGGCTGGACGATGACCATAGCTCGACTTAGCCAATTGGCTTTTAATTAATGCCGCAGGATTGCTGCTACAAAAGCCACGCGCACCCGCATAGACGAATACATCACTAGCGATACCTGCACAGCGCTCAGCCTTATCTGTGGGCTTGCCGGCTTTATTTAATGAGTTGGCTTGGATGTCTAATAGTACTTCAAGCATTTTAGGCGAGCTGATCTCACTAATTGGCTCATCACCAATGTAGGAACAAATCAGCTCAAGCCGACCTCTTTTGCGAATAAGTGTATTGCTCTTTTGCGTTTGATCTAAGCTATCAAAATATTCCCAAGCAAAATGATTAAAAGAGTTTTTAGTTTTACTAATAACACTATTCTTTAATTCTTCACGGTGATCTTTAGGGTCAATGTTACGGCTCAAGAGCTCTTCATAGTCACGCCAGATTTCACAGGCACGAGCGAACGAGACGTTTGGATAAACACCAAGCGATATACGTTTATTTTTTGAATGAGTAGGAGACAAGTAGCGATAAACCCAAGACTTAGTGCCGTTAGGTCTGACCATGAGATACAGCATGGGGTAGTTTTTGACAGAGACTAGGTATTCTTTGTCATCGGCTTTATGACTGCTGATACTGCGATCAGAGCTAATAGGTTTGCGTGCTGCCATAACTGATACCCCAATGTACATTTAAAAACCAGTGTACATAGTAGTGTACATCAGATGCATGGATTAGGATAGATAGAGCAGGACAGTATAGAACGCCAGATACAACAAAGCCCCTGATATCAGGGGCTTTAGCTGTTCTATAAGATAGTATAGGACTATGTAATGGTACCCGGAGCCGGACTTGAACCGGCACGCTCGTTAGAGCGAGGGATTTTAAATCCCTTGTGTCTACCAATTTCACCACCCGGGCAAAACTTGTGTTATCTATACATTAAAAAGCGTTGATAGTGCTTTTCGTTGGTAAGATAAGTGGTCGCTATTATAAGCGGTTATGCTGATAATGCAAGCCAAAATTAACATGACGTTAATAAATAATTGGAGGCTGGAGTCGGAATCGAACCGGCGTTAACGGAGTTGCAGTCCGCTGCATGACCACTCTGCCATCCAGCCAATCAAGGTGGACTATATTAGCAAAAATAATTTAAATTACAAGTCATTTTTTGGCTAAAAATAGCTTATATGCTCACTTGTGCTGATTTTAGTGCTTTTTTATGAGTTTTTTGCGTATTCAGGCTCATCAGCGAGCCGGACTCACTGATGAGAGTACTGATCATTGAGTATATACTTTTATAATATCTCTTCGTTATTACGTTTGGCTCGTTTGATGTCGCGATAAGTCGCGGTACAAATCAATACCAGCACGCCGAGCGTAATGGCTGGCCAAATTAAAATATATAAGCCGTAGATAAAGACGTTGTCCATGATATCTCCTTATAGTATTTATGAAGGGTTGCCTGTGCAGCCGGTCACATATTGACCAACTGCCAAACCCGCAAGCGGTGCTCGCTACCTGTGTTTATGAAAGCTCAGAGGTCGATGCCTTGGCTTTTTTATCATAATCGCCGACACGTTGATTGATTAAAGCAAAATCAAAGTGTTCATCACCCATGAGGCTAACGATGATACAAACGATGGTGCTGGCACCATAGGCCGTTAGTGAGGCCAGTAGTACCATGTACTGACGTAAGAAGCCTGTGGCAAAAATGAGCATCAGTACCAGCGTGAGCGCTGCCGCCATCATGCCGATTTTACGACCCAAAAAGCCAAAGACCATCAGTCCAATCACGACTGCGGCGCCCACACTGGCCAGTATTTCAAAGAAAAGGGCAGTAAAGCCTGTCATCGGTAGCAGCTCAAAGCGTACCACACAGAATAGCAGCAGGCCGATGATGACCGCCGAGGTAAAGGCGGTATTGGTCACGCGGTTCCAAAACACACTGGCGATGACCGGAAAAACAATCGCGCCCCACAGCGCCCCTACAAAGACCAACATCACCAAAATATCTAGCTTAAAGCTGGCAAAGATCAGTCCGGCAGCGGTGGCGATAATCATCGTGCTACGACCAACGAGCATCATCGTTTTAGGCTTGACGCGGCCTTTGGCAATGTTTTTGCCATACACATCCGCCATCATAATGGTCGATAAGGCCGACAAATCTGAGTCGGCTGTTGATGATAGTGAGCCAATGACCAAAATAAAGAACAAGGCGATAAATACAGGGTGCAAGTAAGTGCTGACCATTTGCGGAATCAGATTATTCATATCGCCATTTAGCGGCTCGATACCGATGGTCAAAGCCATCAATCCGATCATACCAAGACCGATGACGATACCAGCATAGCCGACCGTGGCGGTAATAAAGGTCTGTTTAATCTTAGTCTTATCGATCGCAAACAAGCGCTGCGTGATGGTTTGGTTACCAATCGCATAAGCAAGTACAGCGACAAAATAGGGCGCTCCTTGCTGAAAAAACGCTTCGGATGAAAAGAAATCCTGCTGTTCAAGCGTGAGGTTAGAGAGGCCATCGACCATGACTTGTGGCCCACCCATCGCAAACAGTACCGCTGGAATAATGACAATACCGATGGCCATCAAAGCGACCAATTGCGCAAAGTCTGTAAAGACGGAAGCACGAAACCCTGAGGTTAGGGTGTAGCTTAGCACCCCGATACCTGCAATCATGACCCCCGTCTGAAACGATAATGGCGATAATACCGACACCAACGCCCCAGCTGCAGTAAAGTTGACCATCAAGCTAATTAAGCTGCCCATAAGGTTGGATATGGCTAAAATTAATTGGCTTGATGAGCCATGGCGGGCGTGGATAAGCTCACCTAAGGTATGACCATCGGGTGCAAGCTCACGAAAGCGCATACCAAAAGGATAGATGAATAAGATCATCAGCGCGCCCCAAAAGCCGTAATGTATCGGCCCTGACACGCCATACTTGTAGCCAGAGGTCGCCGCCGCATAAAACGATGCCGCCCAAATCCAAGTAGCGGTCATACTAGCAGCACCCATGCCAAAGCCGACGCCGTGGCCTGCCACCATAAATCCTGAAGTGGTTTCTTTGTCTTTTTTGATCAGCAATGACAACAAATACGTGCCGCCATAAAACGCTAACAACAATAAAATAATGGTTAACGATGAAAATTGGAACAGTGACTCAGTTTTCAAATTCATACCTCGCGATTATTTTACATAAATAAAAGTTTAATAGTATAACTTTATCCAAAACTGTTAAGAATATAATAAAGCCCATAAAATGCTTATGTAGAGGCATCACACAGTGCTAACAATTGACCGTCATAAAAAACGGTAAGCGCCGACCCAAATGCAGCGCGCTGGCGCACTTGGTGTTTTAAGAGTAAATCCTGCAACCTGTAAATGACAACTGCCCATTGACATCATGCCGGTCACTCACTGTTGTACGTCATTTGAAAAAATCACATGCAACAGTGAGCCACGTCTCACAAAAATCGCAGGGCAGTCACCAGCATGCGTCTGTTGATGGATAGTCCATCACGCTGTCAAGTGGTCATACTTGATAGTAGCTGGCTGCTATAGAGTGCTGACAAGGCAGGTATCTACAGCAAAATTATGGATAAGCACTCAGCCATCTGCTAATGACGGTGCTAAGTGTAGACAGCTTTATCGGCTAATATTATGTATAGCCGGCTGAAATACACCCAAGCATGAGCGAATTTTTGCCCATGATTAGGTAATTGACGCATTACCTGTAGTTAAGTATCAAACACGCTACAGCCCTGATGCGTCGCACCATAGGCTCGGTATTTATAAATAAAACTACAGCTATGTTAACTATGTGTAACATACTCGTGCGCTAAGGGTACCCTATTCTGCCGTGAAGCTCAAATCTATCAGTCAGTTATCTCTCATAAATGACCAAAAGGCAGAGGCAGACCTCAAGAAAAATGGCATTGACAAATGGGGTTTATGAAAAGGTGTTTGTGAGGGTGTCAATAAGGCTAACGTATTGAATGGTGGCAGTATTGAATGATCAATGTGAGGGTATCAAAGTAAACGAATCGGTGATAACGACAGGATTTAGAAAATGTGGTTAGGCAATACTCATCAAATGCCAGTGTAGTAGGTGACTCTATTGTCACGCAAAAACCCAGCCAGCCCCAAACCATAGCGCTGGGCGACCCGTACGGCCGTACTGGTGGGCGCAGACATGCCAACGAGCCAAGGGATACGCCCCCGAATCGATTTTTGTACCAGCTCGATAGACAAGCGTGAGGTCATCAGCACACAGTCTGCCTCTCGCTTGTTGCGCAGCTGCCAGCCAATCAGTTTGTCTAGCGCGTTGTGGCGGCCAACATCTTCAAACAAATACAGCTGCTCGTCATGCAGGGTCGCTGCAGCGTGTACCGCCCCTGTCAGTTGATGGGTATGCTGCATGGCAGTGATTTGCTGGCGCATATCCAATAGATAATCCAGACGCGGGCAGGCTGCCTGAATTGGTTGGCTATCTTGCGTATAAGCGCTCAAATCAGGTAGGGCTTGTGTCAGGCCAGTGATGCCGCACATACCGCAGCCCGTTCGTCCCGCCAGTTGGCGCTTTTGGGCTTGGATGCGCTGATGGCAGCGCTGGTTTAGCACTAGCTCTACGACATAGATATCATAATCTTGAAATTGCTCTAAGCGTTGTTCAATGGAAGCGGATTCAAGATCCCCATCGTTTAAGGATTGAGCAAACTTTTGGTAGCTGGCAATATCCGTAAGGTGAGTTACTTCCCAATCAAGCAACTCATGACTGTGCTGAATCAAGCCCTCGCTAAATAAGAACCCAACCGCCAAATACTCTAACTGATGAGGGCTGGCCATCAGTACCGCATAATGAATCCCATTGATAACAATAGCGACAGCTGCTTCCACTGCCAAACTGGTGGTTTGAGACTCAATACAGCTTTGAGGTATATCGGCTCCATGAGCCTTATCCGATGGGTAATAATGCTTCTGCGCTAAATGTTTGCGAGCGAGCATTGTCTCGGCTGCGCCATTATCATTATCCTCAGATATCTCAGTCATAATCACTCTAGTTTCAGTTGTCTCTGCCATCATAGCCATTTTGCTAGAGGACTCACTTTGCTCAAAATTACTTTCAGTGATCATCACCACTTATACAGGTTCGGCTGTCTGAACACTTGTATTCACACGCTCTAAGATCACGGTCGTCGATTTGTAGGCAGGTATGTGCGAGTCTGGCGCATGGGTATCCAAATCAAACAGGTCGTTACATTCAGGATAATAAGCGGCGACGGCATTGGCGGCGATATCCATCTCAGTCAATATGAGCGGCCCTAGTACGCGCGGCTTGTTTTTATGCGCTGTGTGGCTTGAGCTGCTGGCGTGCCGCGATACCATCACCTGATCTCCTTTTTGCCAGCCTAGGCGGCTCATCTCGTCTGGATGCATAAATAGCACGTCGCGGCGGTTGGTCTGGCGATAGCGATCGTTATAGCCAAAAATCATGGTGTTAAATTGATCGTGACTACGTACACTGGTCAATTGCCAAACCTTTTGCGTTGTGTCCTCATGATCAATGTCATGTGTATCCGCCATTTGGGCAGCGACATAAGTGATGGGGTATTGCGGCACGATAAACTGTGCTTTACCACTGTCTGTATTCCATACGCGGTGGCGCGCTGGATGGTATAAATGAAAACCGCGCTCGGCTGCCCGAATGCGCGTGTTGAAGTTCTCAAAGCCGTCAATCGCTTGGGCGATATAGTCGCGAATGAGATCGAAGTCGGCACTCATCGCCTGCCAAGGAATGTCGGTATCAGTCTTGAGCACATGCGTGGCGATATCGGCGACGATCTGCGCCTCAGATTTGAGTGCGTCGCTGACTGGTGTTAGGGTGCCTTGCGTTGGGACAATCTGACACATGGAGTCTTCAATGGTGGCAAACTGCTCACCTTTTGTTGTCAGGATACGCTCAGTACGACCCAGACAAGGCAGTATTAGGTTGTGCGCCCCGGGGTAGAGCATGGTTTCATTGAGCTTGGTGCCGACAAATATATTGAGCTGTGTGGTGGTGAGTGCGTGCTCGATAGCGCTGGTATCAGGGGCTGCCACGGCATAGTTACCGCCCATACCCATAAATACTTTTAATTTACCTTCGATAAGGGCTTTGGCGCCTGTCACCACATCAAAGCCTGCTGCTTGCGGCATTGGGCGCTTAAAGACGCGTGCTAGGCTATCGAGTAGCTTTTGCGCTGGGCGCTCATGGATACCCATGGTGCGATCGCCTTGTACGTTAGAGTGTCCACGCACAGGAGACGCGCCTGCGCCCCCAATGCCGATCATACCCATCAATAATAATAGATTGGTAATCATCGCTACATTGTCATCGCCTTGTACATGCTGAGTGATACCCATGCCCCATGTGCAAATGGTCGCTGGACTATCGGCGACCAACTTAGCAAGCCTGATAATCTCTGTCTGAGCGATACCGCAGCCTTGCTCGATATCCGTCCATGATTGCTCGGTCAGCCATTGTTTTAATGGCTCGAACCCTGAGGTATGCGTTGTAATAAAATCGGTATTAATTTTATTATTCTCAATCAGCCATTTGGCAATACCCGTTAGCAGCGCTGCATCACCGCCGATTTGAATTTGAATGACATCATCGACCATATCATCACTTTGACCTGCTGCCATATGCGTGGGCTTTTGCGGATTTCTAAATCTACTCAAGCCTTGCTCGCGCATCGGATTAATCGAGATGATGCGGCACCCTTGCTCATGGGCGTGAGCGAGCATTTCAAGCATGCGCGGGTGATTGGTCGCTGGATTTTGTCCAAACATCAATATCAGCTTGGCCTGCTCAAAGTCCTCTAGCATGACCGTGGCTTTACCGATACCTAATTGCTTACTGAGCATAACCGATGTGGGTTCATGACACATATTTGAGCAATCAGGCAAATTATTAGTGCCAAAACAACGTACAAATAACTGATATAAGAAGGCTGGCTCGTTGGTCACGCGCCCTGAGGTATAAAATAGTGCTTCATTGGGTGAGTCAAGCTGTCCTAGCTGCTCAGCGATTAGGCCATAAGCCGCTTCCCAAGGAATAGGGACGTAGCGATCTTGTGCGGCATCATAGTACATCGGTTCTGACAAACGACCACTATGTTCAAGCTCATAGCCAGACCATCCTTGTAACTCGGTCACGGTATGCCTTGCAAAAAAATCAGCGTCTGCTTTGTGTGTCATGGTCTCACTGGCAATGACCTTGATTCCGTTCTCACAGACATCAATGGTCTTGTGTGATTTATGGTCAGGCCATGCACAGCCAGGGCAGTCAAATCCGCTCTGAGGTTGATTGCTTTTTAGGACACTAAGACTGCCTCGCAAAAATGTCTGATAGTCCATCAGTTTTTGAGTCGATGAGATCAGCGCAGGCCAACCTGCAGCAGGGTGGGAGTAAACAGGAATTTTGCGCATGACAGACCTCATCGATAAATGGCGGCATAATGGTGGTATCTCATCACTATATAATGCCCGCTGTACCGTGTGTAGCAGTAGTAACCATAGATAACAAAAAACCTTTAAGAAAAGCGCGTTTTCTTAAAGGTCTGCTTTGTTAGAGTGGTTTTATCAACAGCTAAAGACAACCACGGAGAATACCGCGTTTAGGACGATCAGTAGCGCGCGTCTTTGGGTTTTTTACCACTGGGCCAGTCATTGACCTTGCCTGCAAAATCAGGGCGCGGCTGATGGGTAAAAAAATGCGCCACGTCGACAGCATCTTGATCGCTTAGGACATTGCCGTGGCCCCATAGCCCTTTGGTCTGAATGCCCATGGGCATGTTGTATTTAATAAAGGCGGCAGCTTTATAGGTGCGAGCCATGCCTGCGCCGATATTAAAGGACTCATCGCCCCATAATGGCGGAAAGACGATGTCACCGCGACTGTCTTTGAGCCCTTCGCCATTGTCGCCATGGCAAGTCGCGCATTGTGCCTGATAGATTTGCTCGCCGCGTATAGGGTCCGGTGTCAATGAGGTATCGACTGCGCCTGCGTTTTTGATATCGACTTTGTGCTCTTTTGGCGTGTTTTGTGACAGCCATTTCATATAAGCCATCATCGCCTGCATCTCAGGTGACTCACGGTCTAAGGGTTTGCCATTCATTGAGCGCTGAAAACAGCCGTTGATACGGGCTTCTAGATCGATTTCTTTGCCAGCACGCGGCATCACTCGTGGGTAGGTGTTATAGCTGTTGATATAGGGGTCGCCAAGCGGGACTTTGCCTTGTGATATATGGCAGCTATTACAGTTCATCTGCGCGCCGACGTGCTCTGGTAGCAGGCGCTTGGTTTCGTTAAGGAGCCGCTTGCCATAAAATATTTCCTCAGCATTTGGCTCATATAAGATGGCAGTGTCTTGCGGTAGGATATATGTGCCGATATCTTCGTTGGCATCGTCGGCTGTGACCGTGTTAAATTCAGGTGCATTGCGCTCAGCAGGGGCAGGATTGGAGCAGCCGCTGACAGTGCTTATACTGATGACACCTAAGATGGCATAAACCGCAGCGCGCGGCAATGTAAATAGTAAATGGGTCATTGGTTTGCTCCTTTTTCTGCAGCGTCAATGCTTAGGTCTGGGGCGATATCGGTACTGGTTTTTGGTTTTTTGGCGAGAAAAGCGCGCATTTTTACCACGTCATTGACGTCGATTTTGGGCGCTTGGTTGGTCCAGCTGTTGCGGACATAGTTGACCACCTCGGCCACATCCGCATCACTTAAGTTAGAAAACTCAGGCATGGTAAATGCCATACGATCATAAGGGGTCTTGGGCATCCGGCCGCCGCTTAAGGTGATTTGTAAGACGGAGTCCGCGTTTTTAGAATACACCGCGCTATTACCATCAAGGGCGGGGAAGATACGCGCCACACCTTGACCATCGGCGCGGTGGCAAACTTGACAATACTCTGCGTAGAGGGTTGCGCCGCGTGAGTCATAGTTGCCATCTAACAGTTTTTGTGTGGTGGTGTCTGCTTTATTCGGCAGGGTTTCTTCTTTGTTTGGTGCAGGGCTTAGGGTTTTGAGGTAGGACGACATGGCGTTGATATCGTCGTCAGTCATGTATTGGGTGCTGTGCTCGACCACTTCCGCCATGGCACCAAAGGCGGCAGTGGTGTCGGTACGGCCAGTCTTAAAGAAGTCGTTTAACTCTGCCACTGTCCACGTGCCAAGTCCGCGATGCTCGCCGCGTATGCTTTTGGCACGCCAGCCATCAATGACCGCGCCGCTTAGATATTTGTTGGAGTCCGCGTTACTGAGCGCGACCTCTTGAAAGCCGATACCGCGGCTAGTGTGACAAGAGCCGCAATGTCCAGGGCCTTCGATTAAGTACTGACCACGGGTCAAGAGCGCATCGTCCGTCTCAGGGACAAATTCACGCTTACGATCAAATAACACCTGCCAGTAGGCTAAGGGCCAGCGCCAATTGGCCACTGGTGGTAGCTCGTTTTTTAGGTTGGCTTGCTGAACGGGTTTGACGTCAGACATAAAAAACGCATACATCGCGGCCACGTCCTCATCTGGCATCAGCTGATAAGACGGGTAGGGCATCGCAGGATACAAGGCTTTGTTATCACGGCGCACCCCGTGTTTGACCGCATTTTTGAAATCATCAAAACTATAATTGCCAATGCCCGTGTCTTTGTCGGGGGTGATGTTGGTTGAGTAAATCGCCCCAAGTGGCGTCAGCATCGGTAGACCGCCTGCATAAGTCTCGCCGTCAAGCGTCGTATGACAAGCGACACAGTCTGCGGTACGGGCGATGTACGCGCCTTTTTTTATTAAGGCCGGGTCGGTGATATCGACCTCGATATTGCTCGTGCTGGTGCGCATATTTGGCAGTAATTGTCCAATAATAAAGGCAATGACCAGCCCGATAATACCGACGATCAAGATAATCAGTGGCCACTTTTTATTTTTCATCCGTCCACCCTCCATAAGATAGCTGTGTCCAGCACACCGTGCCCTAGGATTGCATACGGTGCACATGACGATTTAAAGGTTATACTATGATGATTGAGTATATGGCAGGCGCGGCAATGGCGATATTGTGGAAAACCACATTATAATTGGGGTTTTGGTTTATAATATCGACTGATAGGTCCAGTGGGAAGTGAGCACGATGTACAAAGGCTCTAAAAATAAGGCGACGTGGCATGCGTCTGTTGGCGCTGTTTTGCTGCTTGTGATGACGTTATATAGTGGGGTAGGTGTCGCGACAGCATTTGCGCAGACGTATTATTTGGGCGTGCTGGCGCCGCAAGGTGAGAGAGCCGCGCAAGATCGCTGGCAGCCATGGCTAGATGATATCAATCGGCAGCTCGCCGAGGACACGGTGGTATTAGTGCCGTTGGCATTAGAAAACTGGCAACAGCAAATACAAGCCAAACAGTTTGCATTTGTGCTGGGTCCGCAAGTCCAGTTTATAAAAATGAATACCACCAAATGGCGCTGGCTGGCTACGTTGCAGGCACCGACAGTTTTGTCTGAGCAGGCGCTGTCGGTCGATGATAAGGTGCAAGGCTTTCGGGCACATACGCTCACCCAACGTGCATCGCAAGCGACGGTTAGCTTGGCTCAGCAGTTTCGCCAAATACCTGAGCCGATAGCGCAGCAACAGCCCAGCGCGATGGAAGCGGTAGCCAGTGCTTTATGGGTGGCAGCCGATAGCGACATATATCGTTTGTCAGATTTACAGCGCCGTACGGTGGCCGCAGTCGATGCCGATGCGTTTGGTGGATATTTGCTGGGCGCGCATTTATTACAGCAAAACGGCATCACGCCCAGTCATTATCACGTACAGTTCACCGGCTATCCGATTGAGCGGAGTTTGCAGGCTTTGGCCCATGGCAGGGTCGATGCTGCCATCGTGCCGCTATGCTTGATGGAGGAGATGACGCGGCAAGGGAAAATACATGCCAAACAATATCGTCTACTGCATCCAGTCGCGACCGCATCAAACTGCCAGTCTTCTACAGCGATCTATCCCAACTGGACGCTGGCCGCCACTGAGCAAGCACCTGCGGCATTGGTACGGCAAGTCAGTCAGCAGGTATTTGCCCCGCCACCAACAGAGCCAATGTCTACGGCAGGGCTGCGCTGGCTGCCTCCAGAGTCTAGTATGGAGGCTGAGCGTGTCTTATATGAGATGCAGCGTCATCCAGCCCAAAAACCGCTCAGCGCTCATTTGCTCGACTGGATACAAGCGCATCGGCTGGGAGTCGGCGTGCTGGTGTTTATTATTCTGATATCGACCATCAACTATGGCTGGATGAGCTGGCTGGCTTGGCGTCGCCGCCAAAAAATACTGAGGCAAAACCGTCTCATTCGTGACTATGATGAGCAGCTGCGCCAATCAGAGCGTTTTGCGGTCATTGGTGAGATGAGTGGTGCTATCGCCCATGAAATCAATCAGCCGCTGGCAACTATTCAAAACTATGCACAAGGATTGCTGATACGGCATCAGCATAAGACAGAGACAAATAATAAAGAGCCAAATAATAAAATGACACAAAATGCCTTAGAGCAGATCGTCTATGAGACCAAACGTGTCGCGGCGGTCGTCAATAATATCCGCAGCTGGGCGGGACGCTCGCAGCGGAGCGCCACCGATGACGTGAGGGTCGACATCATAGCGACCTATCGGCAGTGTGTTTTATTATTGGGTGATAAAGCGAGCGGTATCGATTTTTGGCTGATAACTGACTATAAAGGCGTGACCCTGCCGCATCTGCTCTTAGATCAACTGCTCATCAATACCATGAGCAATGCCGCCCAGCAAGGTGCGACAAGTATCTCGTTACGCTGTCAGATAGATAGCCGCGATGACAAAAAGTGGCTGGCGCTGCATGTCAGTGACGACGCAGGAGGGTTTGATACGCGGCAACTGGCTCAGTCCCATCAGCAGGACGCTGCATCTGGATATTATGCCGCACAGTCGAGCAAAGCGGATGGTCTGGGGCTGGGTCTGATGATTTGTCAGCGACTGTGTAAGTCCATAGAGGCACAGATAGCGCTAAGTAATATCGAAGTAGCCGCAGAGCTCGATAAATATCCTGTGGCAAACGCTCAGACCTATCGCTTTCGGCGTACCTTACAGGGTAAACTGCAGTCGCTACCCACGCATCTAGGCCAGCCGCCAGCAAATACGATAGGCGCGCAAGTCTCTTTTTATTTGCCGCTATCTGTACTTGATAGAAAGAACGGGCAGTAATATAGCCAGTTGAACAGAAAACGGTTATAAATTATGAAGCGTGATGGGTATAAGTTTTACGTACGTGCTGCATGCCTTCGATGCTGCGCAACCTACATTTAAAAACACCATCATTTATCATCACTCAATTGGGCCAAAAAGGTTTATATGATTTTCTCCCCTTTGACACACATCTCTGAGCACGGTCAAGATATGCCTATGATATCGTCCGACCATGTACCAAAAACCAGCGCCGAGCCCATTGTCGTCCATATCATCGACGATGAAGAAAGCGTGCGCCTCTCTTGTGAGTTTTTACTTGGGAGCTTGGGAATGCAAGCGCAAGGATGGCCGAGTGCGTTAGCGTTTTTGCAGCAGGTAGATATCTATCGTCCCGCTGTCATCATCAGTGATTTGATGATGCCGGAGATGAGCGGGCAGGCGCTACAGGCGTATCTGAATAATCATGATAGCCCTATGGCGATCATCGCTTTGACAGGTAATGGCGAAATTGCGGATGCGGTAAATATGCTCAAACAGGGCGCGGCCGATTATCTAGAAAAACCCATAGGCAGTCAGCGTCTACAGCAAGCATTGGCACAGGCGCAAGCATTAACCATCAAGCGTGCCAAACTGTACGAGATTCGCAAACTGTATGCTCAGCTGACGGATAAAGAAAAGCTGGTAGCCGATGAGCTGCTACAAGGTAATATCAATAAAGTCATCGCCGACCACTTAGATATTGCCGTGCGCACAGTCGAGGTGCACCGCTCACAAGTGATGAAAAAGATGCAAGCGCAGCATGTCAGTGAACTGATTCAAAAGCTGGTGCTGCTTGACCCTTAGGGCATGTCCTTACTGGTGACTCATTTTTCGGTCTATTTACCAGCTATCTGGGACCTGTTTTTAAATAAGCACTGTGCATAATATCAATGACTTAACTTAAAATCAGGCTATCATCTTCGACCTTTTCACCACGGGTTTGCTCGAACATATCGAGCAGGTCATGGACGGTCATGCCGCGACGAGTGTCTCCTGCAACATCTAAGACCACTTGGCCTTGATGTAGCATCACCGTACGCGTGCCGTGCGCCAGCGCCTGCTGCATAGAGTGGGTGACCATCATCGTCGTAAGGCTATTGTCTGTGACGATCTTATCAGTCAGCTCCAAGACAAACGCCGCTGTCTTCGGGTCAAGTGCGGCCGTATGCTCATCTAGTAATAAGATTTTGGAAGGCTGGAGCGAGGCCATCAGGAGGCTAACTGCCTGACGTTGCCCGCCTGATAGCAATCCCATGCGGTCAGTTAAGCGGTTTTCTAATCCCAGTTTAAGTACGGACAGCTTTTCGCGAAACAAATCACGGTTATTTTGGTTTAAGGCAAAGCTCAACCCACGCTTGCCGCCACGTTTGTACGCCAGTGCCATGTTTTCTTCGATAGTGAGCGCCTCGCAGGTGCCCGCCATCGGGTCTTGAAACACGCGAGCGACCCAGTGCGCGCGCTGATGCGCGGTTTTTTTGGTGACATCAATACCATTAAGTAAGATTGAGCCACTATCGACACGTGTGGTACCACTGACAGTATTCAAAAACGTGGATTTACCAGCACCATTGGTACCAATCACCGTCACAAACTCACCATCTGCAATGTTGAGATTGATGCCGCGTAGCGCCGGATTTTCGATAGGGGTGCCTGGGTTAAAGGTTAACCGCAAATCTGTGGCTTGCATCATAGTCGTTATTCCTTATTGTCACTTTAAGACAGTCACTTCAAGCTTGTATTGCTACTTTACCCACTATTAAGCGCGAGCCTTGCGAGATAAAAACTTGGTTTTGGCTTTTGGTAGTACCAGTGCCAGTACCACCAGTAGGGCGGTGATTAGGTTTAAATCCTGCGGACCAAAGCCGATGCTACGTAGTGTATCGCTCGATAGCGCCACCTGAATAAACAGCTTATATAGTACCGCCCCGACGATAACAGCAAAGGTAATCAGCCAGATACGCTTGGCAGGAATGATGGTCTCACCGATGATGACGGCTGCTAGACCAATGACAATGGTACCGATACCGATAGAGATGTCCGCGCCGCCTTGTGTTTGTACAAACAAAGCACCTGCCAGTGCGATTAGACCATTGGATATGGCCATACCGATGATGGTCATCCATGAGGTGTTGATACCTTGGGCTTGTGCCATCCGTAGGTTGGAGCCTGTGGCACGCATCGACAAGCCAGTTTCAGTGTTATAAAACCAATCTAAAAACAGCTTGGCCAGTAAGATCACCACCCCAATGATCAAGCAGCGCATCCAATAGCCGTTGCCATCGGTTACCAAGCTGCTAAATACAGTGGTCTCACCAAGGAGCGGTAAGTTTGGCGCACCCATGATGCGCAAGTTGACAGAGTATAGCGCGACCATCACCAAGATACTGGCAAGTAGCTGCAAGATACCCAGCTTGACGTGGAGCCATGCCGTGACGATACCTGCGACTGATCCTGCGAGCATACCAAACGCGCAAGCAAGCCATGGGTTGATACCAGCGACGATAGAGATACCAGCGACAGCGCCGCCGAGCGGAAAGCTGCCATCAGCCGTCAGATCAGGAAAGTCGAGCGTACGAAATGAGATCAGGACGCCAAGTGCAACAAGGCCATAAATCAGACCGCTTTCAAGCGCACCAAAAAAAGCAATTAAAGACATAAGAGATCAGTAAGTCATAACCAAGTGTCCGGCGCGAGAGAGTCACATAAATGCGCGGCGATTGCCACACTCATATAAACGCCAAACAGCTAAGCGGTGAATTTAACAGATTAAACAATCTGCGGTTAGGGTAAACCAAAACATATCACGATGAATAACGATCATAAGCTACCTTGGTTTTAATTATATAGGCCGATCGGACAAAACCAACGACAGACAGCCATGAATAGCGCTCGCTGTCTGTTTGGTGGTTTTGCTGATAGATAGACGCTGCTATGTGACGTCAAAGATAGAAGGTCGTTATTCTATCACTTCTTTGGCGTTATCGATAACCGCTTGTGATAAAGTAATGCCTTCTTCAGTCGCATGTTTTGGACTGACATACAAATCTAGCGCTTGCGGCGTATAGACAGGGATAGCGCCGGCTTTTTCACCATTTAAGATACGCACAACGATTTTGCCAGTTTCGCGGCCAAGATCGTAGTAGTTGACGCCCAACGCCGCCACCGCACCGCGCTCGACTGAGCTGGTGTCTGAGGCAATCAGCGGAATCTTACTTTCTTTGGCGATTTGGTATAGCGACTCATAAGCCGACACCACGTTGTTATCTGTTGAGGTGTAGATCATATCCACCTTACCCTCAAGACTGCGGGCGGCCATGGCGATGTCGTTACTACGCTGTGCTGGCGCTTCATGCACATTGATACCAAGTGGCGTCAGCTTTTCTTTTAGGTTTTTTAGGATGATGGTTGAGTTGACTTCACCTGGGCTATAGACGTAACCGACGTTTTTTAGGTCTGGGATGATCTGACGCATCAGCTCGATTTGCGGCTCATAGGGTAGCGCATCTGATGCGCCAGTGACGTTGGTGCCTGAGCCATCAAGTTTCGGTACTAGCTTGGCGGCGACAGGGTCAGTCACAGCCGAAAATACCATCGGAATGGTGCTGGTCGCTGCTGCAACAGACTGAGCGGATGGGGTGGCGATCGCGACAATAGCGTCTGGCTCATCCGCGACAAACTGCTTGGCGATCTGTCCGGCTGTTGCCGTATTGCCTTGTGCGCTTTGAAAGTTAACCGTTAGGTTTTCACCGTCTTTAAAACCTGCTTCATCGAGCTCGTCGATCACGCCTTTACGTACGTCATCTAAGGCAGGATGCTCGACAATGGCGGTAATGGCGACCGTTTTCATTTGCGTGGCGGTACTGTCTGTCGCACCGTCAGCACTATCGGTGTCTTGGGCTGTCTGATTACAGCCAGTTAAGATCGCAGTACAAACGCCGCCTAATAACAGCGCCTTACTGAAGTTGAAATGACCAAAACGGTTTTGATAAAACATAGCTCTCACTCCTGAAAATAATAATGTGTCCGTACATTATTTAATAGATGGGTAAAGGATAACGTCAGTTGACTGTGTCATACAATCACTGCATCACACGCCCTATGACTACTGCGCAGTGGTTTGTGCTTTTTTGTCGATATTGATGGCGTTTTTTAGCAAATCCTCACTCAAGCTTACGCCTTGCTCAGCGGCATGCTTTGGACTGGCGTACAAGGTTAAGGTGTTCATGACCTCAGGCTTAATGGCGCTCACGGCTTCACCATTTAGCACGCGATAGACCATCTTGCCTGTGGTACGACCAAAATCATAATCATTGACCCCAAGTGCGGCGGTCGCGCCGCGTCGTACGCTAAACTCGTCCGAAGCAATCACCGGAATATCCAGCTCGTTGGCTGCGCCTGCCATGGCTTCAAAGGCGGATACTACGTTGTTGTCAAGCGAGGTATAAATGACATCGGCACGACCTGAGAGGCTGCGCGTTGCCATGGCGACATCGGTTGGGCGATTGGCCGTGACATCTAAGATGGTAAGGCCATAATTTGGCGCGGCTTTTTTGAGCTGATCGAGCACCACCACAGAGTTGACTTCACCTGGGCTATAGACATAGCCGATGGTTTTGGCATCGGGGACGATTTTTTTGATATTGTCCAGTTGCGGCTCGATAGGCAGCTCACTTGATAGGCCAGTGACATTTGACTGGATAGGCACGTCATTGGCGTCGATGAGTTTTGCCGCCACAGGGTCTGAGATGGCGGTATAAATCACAGGGACGGTTTTGGTAGAGGCTACCACTGACTGTGCCGAGGGCGTCGATATGGCGACGATGGCATCAGGGTTGTCGCCGGCAAACTGTTTGGCTATTTGCCCTGCGGTGGCAGTATTACCCTGCGCACTTTGGAAGTTTACTGTGAGGTTTTGACCTTCGATGTAGCCATTATCAGCCAGCTCATCAATGATACCGCGGCGCATCTCATCTAGCGATGGATGTTCGACGATCTGGGTGATGGCCAAGGTCTTGGCAGGTTTATCGGCATCAGTACCAGCACTATCGGCGGCGGTGTCGGTAGCGTCTGAGCAGCCCAGTAGTCCAAGGGCAGCGCTCATGGCGGCACCATATAGGCTAAAGCGTAAAGTAGTAGCAAAGGTCATGTTATTCTGGCTCGTCGGTTAAAGAAGTGCAGGTTACCCGAGTCAATATTATGTACATGCTGAGATAACGGGCGAACATCAAAGTAATCAATCCATGATTATTACGTCCATATTATGACAGCAATGTAAGTTATCGCAATAAAAAATTAAAGCGCATTCGTCATAGGTGTACTTAGTAAGACTATTAGGCATTGTCGTAACCACTGTCATAAGCGTGGTTTTGAGTATTTAACCATAAGAATTAGCCTCTTAAAGCATTGTCTTATCCAATAAACTGATAGTCAAAAGGCATACAAGCTAGCAACGCATCTATTACGAACCGACTTCATAATTAACGTAAGCTAATGTTTATATAAAAATTTTTTATATGAGAAGTAGGGTGCGTCCAAAATCCATATCATTACTATTATTCAAACGCATATTTTAAGGATAACATTATGAAGACGGCTAATTTAAAGTTATTGACCATCGCTGGCATTACGGCAAGCTCATTGATTTGCCTGCCTGCTATGGCAAAAGACAATCATGGTAATGGGCACGGTCATGGAAATGGCAAGGGTAACTCTGCTCACATTAGTAAAGATTACAACCATAACAATTATCAAAATAATGGCAATGCCCACCCTAATATTAATGCGTATCGTAATGCTAGCCCTAACGCGTCATTCAAGCGTGACCTTGATAAATACGGTTATAGAGTAGTCGGCAAGCTTGATAGAAGGGATTATGATCGTTCTGTTATTTTAGACCGTTATGATGACCGTTACGTACGTATCCGTACGCCAGACAATAAGATTGTGACAGTAATTAATAACACGTTGGAAATTATTGATGTTTTGAGTAGATAACAGCGCACTTTAATCTTTTAAGTCAGCCATAAAAAAACGGTCTATTTAGACCGTTTTTTTTCGTTCTTTCTTTAATTATCACTTACACCACTACTTAAGTTAATATTTTTATGCGAGTACATCACCAATGACACAGTTATCAGGTAGCGTAACGACTGTTAGCTGAGTTTTTGGATCGCCTGATGACAAAATCATGCCCTCAGAGATGCCAAATTTCATCTTTCGCGGGGCAAGGTTGGTCACGCAAATGACCTTCTTACCCGTCAGTTGCTCAGGCTCATAGAACTTACGAATGCCGCTAAACACGTTGCGTGGCTTTTCTTCACCAACATCCAGTGTGAACTGTAGCAGCTTGTCCGCGCCTTCTACGTGATTGCACTCAAGCACTTTAGCCACTTTCATCTCAACCTTAGCAAAGTCTTCAATACCAATATAATCCGTTTGCTCGGCATCAGTATTAGCGTCTATTGCAGGTGATTTGTCTTTTGCGGCAGGCTTGTTATTTTCGGTCACAGCAGGCGCATCAGCTTGAGCTAATGATGCTTTAGAATCTTCTACCATGGCTTCAATATCTTTTTCTTCGATACGTTGCATGAGTGGCTTGAATTTATTGATTTTATGACCCAATAGCCACCCATTGCGGCTGGCAAAGCTTAAGTCTTCAATATTCAGAAACGTTTTGGCATTGGCGGTCAGCTCAGGCAGTACTGGCGCAAGATAAACCATGAGCTGACGGAAGATGTTGATCGCCACCGAGCAGACGTCTTGCACCTCTTGTTCAGTGCCTTCTTGCTTGGCAAGTGACCATGGTTTTTTGCCATCGATATACTCGTTGGCCTTGTCCGCACACTGCATGATAAGGCGCATGGCACGGGAGAACTCGCGGTTTTCATAAGCAGCAGCAATCTCATCGCCCGTTTTGGTGATGTCTTCTAACAACTCAGGCTCAGCGCAGACCTCTGAGAGCATCCCGTCGTATTTTTTGACGATAAAACCGGCGCTGCGACTGGCGATATTGACCACTTTACCCACCAAGTCAGAGTTGACCTTTTGCATAAAATCTTCTAAATCAAGGTTGATGTCCTCGACCTTATCCGATAGCTTACTGGCGAAGTAATAACGCAGATACTCTGGGTGCAAGTGCTCGGCATAAGTCTCAGCTTTGATAAAGGTGCCGCGTGACTTACTCATTTTTTCGCCATTAACCATTAAGAAACCATGAGCAAAAACGCCCGTTGGCGTGCGGAATTCACTACCGGCTAGCATGGCAGGCCAAAACAGTGCATGGAAATACACGATGTCTTTACCGATGAAGTGATACACCTCGGTTTTATGCTCATTTTCCTGTGCCCAATAGCGGTCAAAATCGAGCGCCTGATCGCTGCCTTCGCGTTTGTCGCATAGGTTTTTAAAGCTGGCCATGTAACCCACTGGTGCATCGAGCCATACATAAAAGTATTTGTCTGGCTCATCGCTTGGGGTATCGGGTATCTGAAAACCAAAATACGGCGCATCGCGAGAGATATCCCAACTGGTGAGACCCGCTTCAAACCATTCTTGCAGCTTATTGGCGACCGAGACTTGCAAGCGCTCATCACTGCGGGTCCAGTCTTTTAAAAACTGCTCAAATTCTGGCAAATCAAAGAAATAATGCTTTGAGGTTTTGAGTACCGGCGTGGCATCCGACAACGTCGAGTAGGGGTTTTTTAGCTCGGTGGCATCATAGGTGGTGCCGCAGACTTCACAGTTATCACCATATTGGTCTGGGCTAGCGCATTCTGGGCACTCTCCCTTGACAAATCGATCGGCCAAAAACAATTGTTTTTCGGGGTCAAACAATTGCTCGACATCCTTTGTGCTGATGTGGCCGGCGTTATTTAGACGACGATAAATCAGCTCAGAGAACTGTTTGTTTTCTTCTGAGTGGGTGCTGTGGTAGTTGTCAAATTCAATCAAAAACTTTGCAAAGTCTGCTTCGTGTGAGGCTTTGACCGAGGCGATTTGCTCTTCTGGCGTGACGCCATTGGCTTCTGCTTTGAGCATGATGGCTGTACCGTGCGCGTCATCGGCACAGACATAAGTGACCTGATGGCCTTGCGCCTTCATGGCACGCACCCAGATGTCTGTCTGAATGTATTCTACAAGGTGCCCCAAATGGATGTAGCCATTGGCGTAGGGCAGCGCACTGGTTACTAAAATCTCACGCACTTTTATCACCTATATTTTTGTATAAATGGGTTGGTTATCAAACGTCACACGCTGTTTATAAAGGTATGATGATGACGTTATCAAGGCTAAAAACTTCTAAAATAAGCAAAAGTCTAAAAAGTGTGTCTATGATACCGTAATTCGGCCAAATTTGTGATATTCCTTAGTAATTAACGCTAAGTGATGGCCGATTTTTTATAAAAAACCAGCATCGCTTTGACATAAAAAACCCACCAAGCGCAGGCTAAGTGGGTGGTATTTGTGGTTATCATCAATCGAAAATAAGACGACTGTAGAGTGAGGTGCGCTAAGGCAAGGCGAGCGGTACGATCAAAAAGAACCAAACATCGTCCCTAAGATGATGATAGCGACCACTGCGATCAGCGGAATCACGATGGTGACCATGGCTAGGTTGAGATACGACTGCTTGTGAGTCAAGCCACAAATCGCCAGCAAGGTGATGACCGCGCCACTGTGCGGCAAGGTATCCAGACCGCCTGCCGCCATGACTGCCACACGGTGCATCAGCTCAGGGTCGATACCAGCATTGACTGCCATTCTAAGATAGTCCTCACCCAAGGTTGAGAGAGCGATACTCAAGCCACCAGACGAGGAGCCAGTGATACCCGCAAGCGTGGTCATAGCAACGGCTTCTGAAATCAAAGGATTGTCAGGGTTTAGGTTTAAGATGCTATCACGAATGATAAGAAAGCCTGCGAGTGAGGCAATCACCGCGCCATAACCCACTTCCGATGCCGTGTTAAAAATCGGCAACATCGAGTCGTAAGTACCACGGTTGATGGTTTTTTTTAGGTTATTCCAATGACCAATACGTAATAGAATCAAAACCGTACAAGCAACGACCAATGAGATGATAATTGACCATAGTCCAAGCGAGCCTGCGATATTGAGATCAGGGAACTGCGCTTGTAAGCCGCTAAAGTCCATTGACGGAAAAATGAAATAGGTCATAACGGCGTTTAGAGCGATGACCAGCACCAGCGGAATCATCGCAATGGTAAATGAGGTAGGATGCGTACTGAGGGTTTCGGCTTCTTTTTTAACCGCACCAACACCGCCCACATCTGCTTCGTCATGCTGACCATAGCCTTCACCTGCGGCATTGGCTTTTTTGGCGCGTGTCTGTAGCCATAGCCAGCCACAGACAAACATAATGGTACCGCCGATGATACCCAGTATCGGTGCGGCAAAAACGTTGGTATTGTAGTATGGGATTGGGATAGCGTTTTGAATGGCTGGCGTGCCTGGTAGTGCTGTCATGGTAAAGGTAAAGGAGCCAAGCGCAATCGCTGCTGGAATCAAGCGCTTGGGTACATCTGCAGCCTTAAATAAATCCTTGGCGATTGGATAGATGGCAAAGGCCACAACAAACAACGACACACCGCCGTAGGTCAAGATAGCGCAGACTAAGATGACCGCGAGAATGGCTTTGTTGGCACCGAGTTTTTCGACCACAGTATTGGCAATCGCTGTCGCCGCGCCTGAGTCTGCCATTAAGCGCCCAAATAACGCACCTAGCAAAAATATGGGGAAAAACTTAAGCAAAAACCCACTTAACGCGCTCATAAACACATCGGTATAAGCCGGAATACTGCTAAGAAAGTCGCCCGACAGTAATACGGCCAGCGTCGCCATAATCGGTGCTAATATCAGCACTGAATAGCCGCGATAAGCAAAGAACATCAATAATAATAACGTAATAACAATAGCAAATGTGCTAAACATAATCGCCCTCCTTGGCAAAGTTCAATCAGCGAGTATGCAGGGCATGTTTATGTAGGTCAATAAAATTAATCAAAATATGTAATTTTTGATTTTTTATCAAATATTAATCTAGGGCATGTCCTCAATTCAATCAATAGTCATCTAAATGGGCTAAAAATGGTTAAATCTGGCCAAACGGTGTCAAATAGCTGACTAATATCTCAATATTATCTGCGCTATTTTCCTTGTTTGACGGCGATTTATCTCATTTTTATCGCCATTTTTGAAATGAGGACACACCCTAGAATAATATGATATTGACTTGCCTCATACCTCGCACTGTGCTGTCTCGTTCGTTCTTAGTGTTATTGTCTTCTCGCTACGAGAATTATATGTTAAGTTAGCATAAGTATTTGATATATGATATATCGATATAAAATGTATTGATTTAAATTTAAAAAAGTCAATACGCTATTGATTGGCACAATAAATAAATCATGATAGATAATGGACGTTAATAACAAAAACAGACTTGCAAGGAGATAAGTATGAGTCGCTCAAAAGTATATAGTAGTGCCGAAGAGGCGCTAAAAGGCATCGTCAGCGATGGGCAGACGCTTGCTATTGGCGGGTTTGGTCTGTGCGGTATTCCTGAAGCGTTAATCGAAGCATTGCGTGATAGCGGAGTTAAGGATTTGACCTGTATCAGTAACAACGCCGGTGTCGATGACTTCGGTTTAGGATTACTACTACAAACCCGTCAAATTAAAAAAATGATTTCATCTTACGTCGGCGAAAACAAAGAGTTTGAGCGTCAGTATTTGGCAGGTGAGCTTGAAGTTGAGCTGACGCCGCAAGGCACCTTGGCCGAAAAACTGCGCTCAGGCGGTGCAGGCATTCCTGCATTTTATACCGCCACAGGCGTTGGTACGCTGGTCGCTGAAGGCAAAGAAACCCGTGAGTTTGACGGTCGTACTTATGTGTTAGAGCATTCACTGCGCGCCGATGTGGCATTGATTAAAGCGCAAAAGGCCGATAAGGCGGGCAATTTAATCTTTAATAAAACCGCTCGTAACTTCAACCCGGATTGTGCGATGGCGGGCAAAGTGACCATCGTTGAGGTCGAAGAAATCGTCGAGACCGGTACTCTTGACCCTGATGACGTACATCTGCCCGGTATCTTTGTGCAGCGTATCGTCTTAAATGATAACCCTGAAAAACGTATCGAAAAAACCACCACTAAAGCCGCCAAGAGTGCTTAGTTAGTGGTTTTACCCAAATCTTTTAAAAATGACGTTAATAATAGAATATTGTAATACTACTTCTAAAAATTGAGCAGCAAGTAAGATAACCCTAAGTGCTACATTTTGTAGACTAAGCGAGTTTGATGCCGCTAATCATATTTCTTGGAGTGGTTATAAAAATAAGGAAATCACCATGGCATGGACAAGAGAGCAGATGGCACAGCGTGCCGCACAAGAGTTGCAAGACGGCTATTATGTAAACTTGGGCATTGGACTACCGACCCTCGTGGCCAACTATATTCCTGAAGGGGTGGATGTCTGGCTACAGTCTGAAAACGGCCTATTAGGTATTGGCGAGTTTCCAACGGCGGAGAATGTCGATGCCGATTTGATTAATGCGGGCAAGCAAACCGTCACCGCAGAGCCGGGCGCCAGTTATTTTAGTAGCTCAGAGTCGTTTGCGATGATTCGAGGTGGTCATGTCAATCTGGCGATACTCGGCGCGATGGAAGTGTCAGAAAAAGGGGACTTGGCCAACTGGATGATTCCCAAAAAAATGGTTAAAGGCATGGGCGGCGCGATGGATTTGGTGGCCGGTGTGCAGCGGGTGATTGTGCTGATGGAGCAAGTCAACAAACACGGCGAGCCAAAAATCCTTGCAGAATGCGCGCTACCCTTGACAGGCAAAGGCGTGGTCGACCGTATCATCACCGAGCTTGCGGTATTAGACGTCACCCATGATGGCCTAAAGCTGGTGGAATTGGCAGAGGGTGTCAGTTTTGAGGAGCTGCAAGAAAAAACCCCAGTGAGCATTGTGCAATAACGGCGGCCAACAAAGACTGAACACAGCCAACTGATAAAGGATGATCGCATATGGCGACCCAATTACAACAAGATTTGACAGGCAAAGTGGCCTTAGTCACAGGCGCCGCAAGTGGTATCGGACGCGATATCGCCGAAACCTATGCCAAGGCAGGCGCCGCGGTTGGTATTGCTGATATCAATCTGGCCGCCGCGCAGCAAACGGCTGATGCCATCGAAGCAGCTGGCGGTCGGGCACTTGCTATTGCGATGGATGTGACCTCTGAAGATGCGGTAAACGAAGGTGTACAGAAATTGGTTGATACCTTTGGCGCTATTGATATTTTGGTGTCTAATGCCGGTATTCAGATTATCGATCCTATCCATAAAATGACGTTTGATGACTGGAAAAAAATGCTCGCCATTCATTTGGATGGGGCGTTTTTGACCACCAAAGCGGCCACGCAGCACATGTATAAAGATGACAAAGGCGGTACGATCATCTATATGGGCTCGGTGCACTCGCACGAAGCATCGCTATATAAAGCGCCGTATGTCACTGCCAAACATGGACTCCTAGGGCTGTGCCGTGTGTTGGCAAAAGAAGGCGCGCCTCATAATGTCCGCGCGCATGTGATCTGCCCAGGGTTTGTCAAAACCCCACTGGTCGAAAAACAAATCCCCGAACAAGCCGCCGAAAAAGGCATCAGTGAAGAGTCAGTGGTGAATGACATTATGCTGGTCAATACCGTCGATAAAGCGTTTACCACAGTCGATGATATTGCCCAGCTGGCTTTGTTTTTAGCAGCATTCCCAAGCAATGTCTTTACTGGGCAATCCATCGTCGCTAGCCATGGTTGGTTTATGAATTAATAAAACCCAAACTGAGCCAGTTGCGGGTTTATGGCGCTTTTAAATAAATTGATACCATCCATGTTTGTTTGTGGTATCAACTTTGGCAACACTGACCGTGATTGTGGTTTGCTGGCTATTTGAGGCGTTTGACCATCATCAGCTTGCTAATAAAAGACCAATCCATTAGGGTTTGATTTTATGTTGACTTGAGCCAATTGTATTGGCTCTTTTTTATGAGCGCCGGATGCTGAGACCATTTATCATGCTTATGTCATCGATGCGGCGCGCAAGCTTTTGGGCGTGGTGTCCTTACGTGTATTGATTTTGGCATCGCCCTCTGCTGCCTCTGGGCTGGCCACGGGCGATGTGGTGATGCGCGATTGCTTTTCCTTGCTTGGTCGTGAGGCTCTGGTGGCGTTGATGCTCGGTGCGACCATGGCGGTGGCGATCTCTATCATTGGTTATATTCGCGGTGATGCCGTGGTGTCGCTGGTGCTGGCGCTTAGTATGATGTCGGTGGTAATGATTGGTTGTGTGATCGGCATGAGCTTGCCATTTGTGCTGAACAAATTAGGCTTTGACCCTGCCGCCGCCAGTGCGCCTTTGATCATTTCAGTGTGTGATGCGTCGGGAGTGCTGATCTATTTATTTGTCGCTTCGAAGTTTTTGGCGATTGGTTGATTTGGTTTTTGCCATAGGTATCGTCGGCGCGCGTGTTCCCACTGGCATTGTGGTTTTTTTATAGCGTCAATTGAGCTACACTGTCGAATAATAAGGGTAGACAAAAAGCTGATGATGTATTATTGACCAGCGCGACGACGGTATTGCTCGAGTTGTCCTACCGGCCCACTTGCAAAATAGGTAGTCATGATAGCCATGTTTAATTTTATGAAAAAAAAATCCAAAGCCGAAACACCGCAGCAGCGCGCCGAGCGTGATAGCGCAGTTGATAAAGTCTTGCTCGGCTATGAAGTCGGCACCGTTAGCATTGCCACGATGGTGACGGGGCTTGAGCGCGATGGGCAAGTGCTCACCTTAGATTTGCGCTTACCCAAAGACAGTAACCCTGAACAGATACAACAGGAGCTGGGTCAACTGCTGCATCCGCATGGTATCAGAACCATTCATATGAATGTGCGCCTACCAGCCGATGTTAAAGGTGCTGGTGCAAGCTTGCCCAAATCGATGCCAAAGACGACAGATGCCATGGCCACTCACGCCAAACCTGCTACCCAAGCAGAGCAAGAACCGACAAGCGGCGAGCCGCCAATTACTAAGGCTGCGCCAACGCAAGCATCGCTGGCAGCGCACCCACGTATTCGTCATATCATTGTGGTGGCCTCAGGCAAAGGCGGCGTTGGCAAATCAACGACGACAGTCAATATTGCTTTGGCATTACAAAAGCTTGGCAACCGTGTGGGCGTGCTAGATGCCGATATCTATGGCCCTAGTATGCCAACGATGCTGGGTGTGGCGGATATCAAGCCTGAGCTAGAAAACGAGCAGTTTGTGCCTGTCGAAGCGCACAGTATGGCCATGCTATCGATAGGTAGCTTGCTCGATAGTGACAACACTCCTGTCGCGTGGCGCGGCCCCAAGGCCACGGGCGCCCTGATGCAGCTATACAATCAAACCAACTGGCCACAATTGGACTATTTGGTGATTGATATGCCACCAGGTACAGGTGATATTCAGCTGACATTGGCGCAGCGTATTCCTGTCACAGGGGCGGTGATTGTGACAACACCACAGCATGTGGCCTTGATGGATGCGCAAAAGGGCGTTGAGATGTTTAACAAAACCAATATCCCCGTATTGGGTGTGGTGGAAAACATGGCGCTGCATACCTGTAGTAACTGCAACCATACCGAGGCCATCTTTGGCAGCGGTGGCGGCAAGTTTATCGCAGAGCAATATCAGGTGCCGCTACTAGGCCAGTTGCCACTTGCCAGTGGTATCCGCGCCCAAGTGGACAAAGGGGTGCCAAGCGTCTTGGCTGACGATGAGTTTGCCTCTTATTATTTGAGCATTGCCAAAAACATCGAAGCCAACATTGCAAAATTTGCCAAACCAGTCGATGATAAGCGAATTTTTTGATAAGTTTTGCGCGCTACTCGAATAATAGTAAAATAGCCTAAGCATGTTTTTCCATAAAGAACGTGGTTTACAGCAAGGAAGTATGGTGAGCATATCAATTTATCGGCGTCATTTAGACGATATTCCCAAGCAGTATCTGTTATTGAAACTGTTGCGCCCGCCGATATATGTGATTGAGCTTTCAAACAATCAAATAATTGCTGTTTGCTATTACAAAGACGGTAGTAGCAAACGGTATCAAATCAACGCCGAGTTTAGCAATCGCCGTATGGTGATCGCTGATTTTAATAAGTTTTCAGCAGTGTTGGCTGAATTATTAAAAAAGTTTCCTCGGCACTTTTTATGGATGAGCGCGATAGCCGCTACTGATGTGACACAAAAGCTGACAGATGGTTTGACCGATATAGAGATTAAGGTGATAAGAGAAGCCATTTGGGTGTCTGCAAGACAAGCAAAAAGAAGCGTCGTAAGCACCACCGTTGGCTACCAAGGACAGGTAGTCTCACGATAAAATTTGGCTAGGATACCTCACTTATGAACCAAAACCCCAGCCCTAACGCACAAAATCAGCCGCACTCACCTGTGGGTGCAAGACCAGTTATTGAACAGCTTATCCAAGAGGGACAGCCCACTTTTGGGGTGTTTACGCAAGTCAAAAGCATCAATTATCTTGACTACCACAGTCATCTGATCTCGCAAAAGACGCTGCCAAACTGGCGAAAAGATCTCAAAGCCAATCAATTTTGCTTTATCCAAATTATCCAGCCGCCTTATCGCATCTGTTTGGCACTGGCGACCATCAAGCTTGCCACCAGTGCCTTTGTTTATCTTTATAACGATGAGACTGATGAGCTAGAGGTTTGTGAAGCTTTGCAGCCTTTGACGCGGCAGACGCAGCTAATAGGTGATTGCTATCAAGGGCGAATGGCATTTACCCATAATAAGCTGACCGTAACATTGGATTTTACGCCTTCACAAATCGTAGTAGCATTGGATAGTAAACACATTACGCTTGATGCGATGCTACAGCGGCAAACGCAGCCACTTGCGATCTGCACCCCAACGGGCAGGCGCGGCTGGACATACACACAAAAAGAGCCACTGACAGCAGTCATGGGACACATGTGCATCAAAGAAGCATCAATATTTAATATCGCTGCGGTTACGGCTGGCAGCCAAACCAAGCAAATAGACTTTGATGCGTCTGCAATTGCCAATCTAGATTGGACGCTGGGCTATATGCGCCGCGAGACCAGTTGGTTTTGGACATGTATCAATCACTACTTGCCCGATGGTCGCCATTTTTTATTGAACTTATCGATGGGTGTCAATGAAACGGGTATGAGCGAAAATGCCTGCTGGCTAGATGGGCAGATACATTATCTACCGCCTGTGATGTTTGTACGTCAGGCCTTGCAGGCAGCTGTGCCAAGTACTTGGCGTGTTTATCATCAAAACCTTGGCTGGAGCAATGTCGATATTGATTTGACCTTTACGCCCATGACTGTCTATCAAAAAACCGATAACTTTGGCGTGCTGGCCAGTATTTTTGAGCAATGGCTTGGCTGGTATAGTGGGGAGATACGGCTGGGCGATACCGTCATCAGGCTCGATCATGTCATGGGGTTGGCAGAAGACCATTTTGCCAAATGGTAGCCTAGAGGTCTTGCCTGCTTTTTATAAAGTTACTCGGTTGACTCGGGCGTTAAAAGTTTGATTGTCAAGTAGTTTGGGTGTTAAGGGTTTGGCTATTAAATGGTTTGCATGATAAATAGTGACAGCTCTATAAATTCAGCGCTCAATTCCGTATAATCACCGCTACCAATATACGAAGCGTGTCTCTTAGAGGGTGACAATCATGACAGCCTCTGGGTCATTGATGCGCTATCGTCAGCGCCTAACCCCTATATTATTTGCTAAGGAACAAAAATGTCTATCAAATCTGACCGCTGGATTCGCAAAATGGCTGAAGAACATGGCATGATTGAGCCATTTGAGGCGGGTCAAGTACGTTTCAACGATGCAGGCGAGCGTTTGGTCAGCTACGGCACATCAAGCTACGGATACGATGTACGCTGTGCCCCTGAGTTTAAAGTTTTTACCAATGTACACTCTGTGGTGGTCGATCCCAAAAACTTCGATGATAAAAGCTTTATCGATATCGTTGGTGATGAGTGCATCATTCCGCCCAACTCATTTGCGCTGGCGCGTACCGTTGAGTACTTTCGTATACCACGCGATGTCCTGACTATTTGTCTTGGTAAATCTACTTATGCACGCTGCGGCATCATCGTCAACGTCACACCACTTGAGCCTGAGTGGGAAGGGCATGTAACGCTTGAGTTTAGTAATACCACCAATCTACCTGCGCGCATTTATGCAGGTGAAGGGGTTGCACAGATGCTGTTTTTCCAAAGTGATAGCGATGATGTTTGTGAAACCAGCTATAAAGACCGTGGCGGCAAGTACCAAGGTCAACGCGGTGTCACGCTGCCAAGAACGTAGTCGGCAGCCGCTCAATTATTGCTGTTTGGCGCTAGCTTAGGTCTTTAGTCTTATAGAGTAGAGTTATAGAGTGTTAAATAAGCAAAAAGCCAGTCATGGTTCATACGACTGGCTTTTTTGTGGGCTAAAAACTAAGGTGTTAGAGGTTTTTGTTACTTTAAGACTTTTAGACCCGCTTTGTTATCGCGTTTGGGTTTGGGCTTGTCAGACTTGGGCGTCGTGTGCTGCTCTTCTGGCACATAATTGTCATACTCGTTTGGATCAAAAAACATGCCTTGCGAGTTTTCTTTGGCATAGATACCCATCACCGCCGTCAATGGCACCCAAATCTCTTGTGAGACGCCACCAAAACGAGCGCTAAACTGGATATAGTCATTGTCTATACGCATATTGCCTGTCGCACGGCTGGCAATATTGAGCACAATACGGCCATCTTGCACATGTTCGGTTGGTACCTGGACGTTTTTGGCCGTCGCATCGACCATCAGATAGGGCGTCAGCGCATTGTCCTCTATCCATTGATAAAGGGCGCGTACCATATATGGACGAGTTGGGGTGAGAGAAGTGGTATCGCTCATCTAATGATTTCCTATACTAAATATGGGTTAAGAGATAAACGGTCATCTGTGACAACAGTCTACTATTTTAAATAATACATTGTTTGCAACAGACAAGTATGGCGGGACTAATTTTCGCATTGTCACTGTCTGTTTGGTTTTTATTCTTTTTACACTTTTTATTCTAAGACAGACATCGAGCGTTGTCTAATTAGCGCACACTTCTTTGGAAGCTCTCGCGCTCAAAGATACGCTGCTGATAGTCCAATAAAGGCCGACTGATCGCATGCGGTAGCGCTATGCCCATGTCTTCTAGTCGCCACAGTAAAGGCGCTAACAACACGTCACACCAGCCAAAGTCATCTGCCATAAAATAAGGCTTATGTGCAAACAAAGGCGCAAGCGTGATTAAAGAATCACTGAGCTGTTTTTTGGCAATGACAGCTTTCGCTTTATTAAAACTATCAGGATGTGTCAGTAGCTGCTTGCCGAGCACCAGCCAATCATGCTGGATGCGCCATGCCAATTGGCGAAACTGTGCGCGCTCTTGCGGAGCTTCAGGGAGCAGCTTATTGGTATGGTAGCGCTCTTCTAAGTATTCAAAAATCACGTTGATTTCATAAAGGGCAATATCACGTTGCTGCAACACAGGCAGGGTATGATAAGGGTTTAGCTCAGTCAAGTCCTCGGGGCGCTCAGAGTGCAAACGTGACAAGTAATAATCGAGCTTTTTTTCTTCAAGTAATAGGCGTACCACATGACTGTCGTAGCCGTCATCAGCATATAAGATTAGCTGACTACTTGGAATGTCGTTTGCATCAATCATGAAAGCCTAATGTTCATAGTAAAGGGTGTCATCGTAAACAAAGTAGAGCCGATTATCAAGCCAGCGTACGTAAACACGATGGGTGGATGCCGTATGGATAGGTGTTTGTTCTATTGTCAGTCTTTATTGTCTTATCAGTCTCTATTACCTACGCTATCCTCGATTCGATATAAAAACGTTTCATTGAGCGACTTGATAGCCATGTATCTGATTTACTTGGGTCAAACTATATAGTAGCACGTACAAAATACGGTGCGGCAAAATGAAAAAAGGCACTACCCAAGTAGTGCCTTTTTGTGTCTATTATGACCAATTTTTTATAGCGATAGGCTATGTTTAGGATGCTGTTATTTTACGTCTTTCCAGAACTCTTTATTGAGTAAGTAAACTGGGATCAGTAATACTAACAAGAATAAAATCACAAAAAAGCCAATCACTTGACGGTCATGACGGGCAGGTTCTGCCATCCACGCCATAAAGTTGACTAAGTCACCAACTTCAGATTCAAACTCTTCAGCACTAAGCTCTTCTTGCATGTTATGCAATACGTGCGGCATCGCCGCGTTTGCCAGCACTAAGTTGTTTGAGCCCCAAGGACGGCTTGGATCTTCATAAAATGACAATAGATAAGTATAAACCCAGTCATCACCGCGTAGTCTGGTTTCAAGCGACAGGTCTGGTGGCGCCGCACCAAACCATGCGGCTTGAACCTCAGGGTCAATCTCCGCTGTGATATGGTCACCGATTTGATCGGTGGTGACCATTAGGTATTTTTCGACCAGCTCAGGTGGAATATCCAAGTCTTTGGCGATGCGTGAATGACGAACGTACTGTGCAGAATGACAACCAGCACAGTAGTTCATAAAGATTTTTGCACCGTTTTGTAGCGAGCCTTTATTGGTAAAGTCAATGGGGGCTTCACTACAAGCCAAATGTTCTACCACGCCGTCGGCATTGGTAAAAGTACCACATCCGCCGCCTGCTGCCAGCGCACTACCAGCAGTCAAACTCAATGCCGCGCCTAAGCCTAGACCAGCTAGGGATTTGATTAGCGTGCTCATTAGTGACCTCCGGTAACGCGTTCTGGTGGCTGTTTACACTTCTCGATGGCAGTGTAAAACGGCATCAACAAGAAGAACAAGAAATATAGAATCGTGAAGACACGAGCCATAATAGTCGCAGTTGGCGTCGCAGGTGTTGCACCTAAATAGCCAAGTACGATAAAGCTAATAGCAAAGACAGTTAGTGCAATCTTAGACAAGATACCTTTGTAGCGTATTGAGCGTACAGGTGATCTGTCGAGCCACGGTATCAAGAATAGTACAGCGATGGCCGCACCCATGGCGATGACCCCGCCCAGCTTACTTGGAACCGCACGCAAGATGGCATAGAACGGTGTGTAGTACCATACTGGTGCAATGTGTGCTGGTGTTTTCAGTGAGTTCGCTGCTTCAAAGTTAGGTGGCTCAAGGAAATAACCGCCGCCTTCAGGGAAGAAGAACACCACCGCAAAGAAACAGATAAAGAATACTACGATACCCACCATATCATGCACAGTGTAGTATGGATGGAATTCGATACCGTCTAATGGTACGCCATTTTTGTCTTTTAGCTTCTTAATATCGATACCATCAGGGTTGTTAGAACCTACATGGTGCAATGCGACAATGTGCATGAAGACCAAGCCCACAAGGACCAATGGAATAGCGACAACGTGTAGCGCAAAGAAGCGGTTTAGGGTGATACCTGAGATGATATAGTCACCACGTACCCATTCAGCAAGACCGTCACCAATTACCGGCAGCGCCGCAGGAAGGTTTAAGATAACCTGAGCACCCCAGAATGACATGTTGCCCCAAGGTAGTAGGTATCCAAAGAAACCTTCGGCCATAAGAGCCAAATAGATGCCCATACCGATGAGCCAAATAAGCTCACGAGGTTTTTGATATGAGCCGTAGAGCAGTGCTCTAAACATATGCAAATACACCACGACAAAGAACGCTGAGGCGCCAGTCGAGTGCATATAACGGATGAGCCAACCGCCTTTGACATCACGCATGATGTATTCTACAGACGCAAATGCGCCCTCGGCACTAGGGTTGTACATCATCGTCAGCCAAATACCGGTCACCAACTGGTTGACCAATACGACCATTGACAATACGCCAAAGAAGTACCAAAAGTTAAAGTTCTTTGGTGCATAGTACTTTGACATGTGGTATTCATAGGTTTCAGTCGCTGGGAAACGCGCGTCCACCCAATGCATTAACTTTTTACCCATACTCATATTAAGCCTCCCCAACCGTCAAGATGGTACCTTCCATGCTATATTCTGGAACAGGTAAATTCAGCGGTGCAGGAACGCCACTATAGACACGGCCTGCTAAGTCATATTTTGATCCGTGACAGGGGCAAAAAAAGCCGCCGTACCAGTCGTTACCACCCAAATCGGCTGCGCCCACATCAGGACGGTAGTTCGGTGCACAGCCTAAATGCGTACACACGCCTTCGACCACCAAGACTTCTGGTGTCAAAGAACGCTCTGGGTTTTGGCAATACTCTGGTTGTAGCGATGCTTCTGAATTAGGGTCAGATAGTAATGGCTTAACTGACTCAAGCGTGCTCAACATGTCTTCGGTACGTTTTACCACAAAGATCGGTTTACCGCGATATTTGACGACAATCATCTGTCCCGCTTCAATAGAGCTGATATCTTGGGTGACTGCAGCCCCTGCAGCCTCAGCTTTGGCGCTCGGGTACCAAGAGCGGACAAAAGGTGTTGCCACAGCAGCTACCCCAGCTGCACCAATTGCGGCAGTTGAGGCAATAAGAACTCTACGGCGTTGTACGTTAACGCCTTCGGCTTGGCTCATTAATACTTCCTCCAGGTGAATGAAATGGGATTATCCCACACTGGGTTTGTGGCTTAGAAAATATACAATATCAAGCCACTTTAGCTGTGCCTAATTTTGCTAATTGTTGCTATTCTAAGCTATTTCGGTGATAAAATAAATTATTGCGTTAAAAATAAAGCAACCTTGAGAGAACACAGTATAAGGTTGAACAGGGTAACCCATACAAAAAAGCTGGATTATCAACGTCTAACATCCGTTTTGTTTCGATAAAGGGCGCAAAGGCGCTTCAAAGGTTTTGCAAACGATGGTCACGTGATGACCTTATAATCAATAAGGATATTCAGCAATAGCGAATGATACTTGAAATTCAGGCAATGTTCACTAACTTTCAGTACTTAAGCGTTAAGTCTCTCATCGTCAATCAACAATCACCACTTTAGCGACAAAAGCGGTGATCTTTTATTATCCTAAACGCGTCTTTAGGCGATTAGCCTTCAAGCTCACTCCAGCGTTCAAGCTTGCTCATCATCTCCTCTTCGATGGCCAACAAGCGCTCACTGGCGGCCGTCGCGGCATCAAAGTCGGTGGTAAACCATGAGCCATCAGCCAGCTTGTCTTCTAGCGTCTTTTGTTCGGCTTCTAGCGCCGCGATTTCTTTGGGTAAGCTATCTAGCTCGCGCTGCTCATTGAAGTTGAGCTTTTTGGCGGCTTTATTTGGCTTTCCAGCGTCAGCTTTGTTGGCTGATTTTGACGCTTTAGTATTGCTAACGGGTGCTTTTGCGGCGCGCGCGGCTTCCTCGCGGTTTTTTTGTATCAAGTACTCTTGGTAACCGCCGACATACTCTTTGACGATGCCATTGCCATTTTCGTCCGTGTCAAATACCCAAGTGGAGGTGACCACATTGTCCATAAATGAGCGGTCATGACTGATCAGCAAGATGGTGCCGTTAAAGCTGCTGACCGACTCTTCTAATAGCTCAAGGGTGGCCATATCCAAATCGTTGGTCGGCTCATCAAGCACTAATATGTTGGCAGGTTTTAATAATTGCTTGGCAAGTAATACGCGGTTGCGCTCACCACCTGATAAGGCTTTGACAGGTGTGCGTGCGCGCTCCGGCGCAAATAAGAAGTCTTGCAAATAGCTCATGATGTGGGTTTTTCGGCCGCCCACTTCGACAAAATCCGAGCCCTCTGAGACGTTTTGCGCGACGCTTGCCTCAAGGTCGAGCTGATCGCGCAGCTGATCAAAAAAGGCAATTTGCAAATTGGTGCCAAGCTTGACGCTGCCGGTCTTGGTGACCTCGTCATCCGACATATCGAGTAGGGCTTTGATTAATGTGGTTTTGCCTGCGCCGTTAGGGCCGACAATACCGATTTTGTCGCCGCGCATAATAGTGGTCGTAAAGTTGTCAACCAGTACATTGCCATCATATTCAAGGTGCAGGTTTTTGACTTTACAAACCAGCTTGCCGCTTTTTTCGCCTTCACCCATGGTGATATTGACGTTGCCGACTTGCTCGCGGCGGTTTTTTCGCTCTTCGCGCAGGGCTTTTAGCTCGCGTACGCGGCCTTCGTTACGGGTACGACGGGCTTTGATGCCTTGACGAATCCACACTTCTTCTTGCGCCAGTTTTTTATCAAAATTGGCATTGTTTTTTTCCTCAGCAAGTAGCTGCTGCTCTTTTAGCTCTTGATAACGAGCGTAGCCTTTGGCGCCTTGGGTGACGTCATAGCTGGTCAATTGGCCACGGTCAAGCTCTACAATACGAGTCGCAAGCTTATCAACGAATGCTCTATCGTGCGTGACAAATAACAAAGTCAGTCCTTGCCAATCAAGCAAGAAGCGCTCTAACCACTCAATACTATCAACGTCTAGATGGTTGGTTGGCTCATCTAATAACAATACGTCAGGTTTGGTGACCAGCGCACGCGCGAGCAAAACGCGGCGCTTACGGCCTCCAGATAGCGAGGAGAGGTCGTCCTCTGGGTCAAGCCCCATGGTGGTGATTAGACGGGTGGCATCGCGCTCTAAGTCCCAGCCATGGACGGCGTCGATATCATGCTGCAAGGTCGCCATATGTTCGCAAGCGTCCATGTCGCCATTGGCGCACATCTCCACTTGCTTATTATAATTGATCAGCAGCTCAGCTGTGCGGCGGCTACCGCCCATGACGATATCGAGTATGCGTCCGCTCGACTCGGGGACGTCTTGCTCGAGCATCGCAACACGCATGCTACTATTGGTGATGATCTCACCACTATCTGGCTGCAGCGAGCCATTGATCAGTTTAAATAAAGTAGATTTACCTTCGCCATTGCGGCCGATTAAGCACACACGCTCGCCTGCATTGATGGAAAAATCAATACCATCGAGAATGGGGGCGACGCCAAAGGCTAAGTGAATGTCTTTTAGATGTATCAGTGCCATAGAGTATCTTAAGCTTATATAATAGTGAGGTAGGGGTTGTTGCAAAATTGCCAGCAGTATAACATGCCACCGCATCACTGTAGTGCGCGTAAGTGGTTTTATTAACACTATTTATTGCTTTGCATAGTGGCGGCGATTTAATGCCTGTCATCAAAGGTGACTGGCTACTATTGACGCTGCTGCAAATATGCTGCTGCCGAGTCTATTTGACCTTCTATTTACCATTATTTAGAGAACAACATGAATCAATTCAAAGATAAAGAGGACGGGTTTGGTATGCAAGATGACTTGCAAGCCCAAGTAATCGATTTACAAACGAGCCTAGCGCATCTTGAGGTCACTGTCGAAAGGTTAAATGACGTCATTACGCGACAAGATAAGGATATTCATACATTGCAGCGTCAGTTACAGCTCATTTATAAGCAAATAGACAGTCAAGCTACTGAAGTGGGTATTGCACCATTTGATGTGATGGCAGATAGACCGCCACATTACTGATTTCTAAACCAATATCTGATGCAGGACTGGATATTTTTTGTTTGATTATTTTATCATCCAACGCCGTAAAACCACATCCTTCTAGGGCGTGGATATCAGGCGTCAGCCGTTGTCACCTAAGATTTAGATTGCCTTGATACCCAAACCCATTGAGATCATAATTAATCCATGAAAACGCTCAAGCTACGCATCAAAGACAAACACGCCACTCAGCTCAATATCTTAGCTGGGGCGGTTAACTTTGTCTGGAATTACGTCAATGAGCTTAGTTTTAAACATTTACAGCGCACTGGCAAATTCTTTTCAGCCTATGACTTGGCTACTTATACCAAAGGTAGTGGCGAGTATTTAAACTTGCACAGCCAAACCCTGCAAGCGATTAGTGAGGTTCACTCCAAAAGCCGAAAACAGTTTAAAAAAGCCAAACTCAACTGGCGCACCAACAACCCAAAGGCCAAGAGAAGAAGCTTGGGCTGGATTCCTTTTAAAAAGACAGCCGTAAAACACCTATCAACTCGTCAATCAGGCAAGACAAGCCTTAAATCTACCATTCAGCTAAGCCTCGCTAAAGGCAAAAAACTTACTATAGATCTATGGGACAGCTATAACCTAGCCCTGTACAGCATCAACACCTGTGAGCTAGTGCAAGACAATCGCGGCCACTGGTATGCCTGTATCACCGTTAAAGAGTTTCCAAAGATTAAGTGTGGCACGGGCCAAGTCGGTATTGATCTAGGCTGCAAGACTCAGCAGTCAGTAGTGATGGTGATCAGCTACAAATCAAAGTCACCCATCAATACGCAGAAAAACTGGCCATTGCCCAAAGAGCTAAAAACAAAAAGCGGGTTAAGGTGATTCACGCCAAGATTAAAAATACCCGTCAAGATCTGATCCATAAATTCACATCAAAGCTTGTTAAAGCCAACAACTTAATCGTTGTTGGTAAAATCAAATCAAACTCATTCACTTCATCCAAACTGGCCAAATCCGTCTATGATGCTGGTTGGTTTGAGATTAAGCGGCAACTGGATTACAAATGCGCGAACGCAGGTTGCCACTATATCGAAGTCAATGAAGCGTACAGCACCCAAACCTGCTCGTGTTGCGGCTCTCGCCAAGACAGTCCGAAAGGTAGAGAAGGTCTTGGTATAAGAGAATGGTTTTGTCGTTCTTGTAAAACGACCCATCAACGTGACGTTAATGGAGCAAAAAACATTCTCGCGGTCGGCCTTGGCCGTCTTTAGTAGCAATACCCTCCGTTTAGGGAGGGGAGGAAGTCAAATGCGCATTATTAGATGAAGATACTGTTCAGTCATAAACAAGAAATAATGTGTTTTTGCAGTTGTTTTCGTGTGCCAAAATCTTTACTATCTTCACCCTCGGATGCTGCTTACCCATAAAAGTCGGGTTAAGTAGTGAAACAATGCGGATGTTTGGAGATATACAATGCGCGCAACTTTTCATTTAAAAACTCTCACAGTAGCTGTTGCTGCTCTATCTGTCGCTAGCGTTGCTAGTGCTGCTGGTCTTGATCGTTCAGGTCAAGACATTACCGCATTTCTACAAGATGGCACTTATGCAGAGACCGTCTATACTTATATCGACGCCGATGTAACGGGTGAAGATTCATCAGGCAATAAAATTGACGACATCGCAGAAGATTACGACTTTTTCCGTTATGGCGTAAAAACAGATATCAATGACACCTTTAGTATCGGTGTCTTATATGATGAGCCATTTGGCGCCGCAGCCGACTATATTGGTAAAAATGACTTCATTACCAATACTGATGCCGATGCTATCATCCAAGATTTTATAGACAACCCTAATGTTACCGAAGATTATGTTGATGATGTGTTGATACCGCAGTTGCAAGGCGCGCTCGCGCCAGGTAACCCAGGCGGTTTGACAGCTGAGCAACTAAAAGAAGCACAGGCTCAGCTAATCGGTCTAGAAGCCGCTAAAGGTCTAGCAGCAGTTGCAGGCGAAGAGACACAAGTTGAAGTACGTACCGAAAGTATCACGGGTATTCTTGGAATGAAGTTTGGTCAAAACAAAGAGTTCCAAGCATATGGTGGTCCCGTTGCTCAGCGTGTAAGAGCGGACGTGAAGCTGCGTGGCGATGCATACAGCTCAGCAAAAGGCTATACCACGCATATTAGCAATGACCAAGACTACGGTTGGATTGCTGGTATGGCATATAGCAAGCCTGAGATTGCGCTAAAAGCGGCGTTGACATATCGCTCTGAGATCAAGCATAGCGCAAAAGCGTTTGAATCTTTCCCTTTGGCCACCGCTGCTGGTGCCACTGTCGGCGTTCCATTATCAACGACTAGACATGCTGATATCGAAATTAACACACCAGAGTCAGTTAACTTTGATTTCCAAACGGGTATCAATCCAACCACATTAGCCACTGCTAAAGTGCGCTGGGTACCGTGGAGCGACTTTGCTATCGTACCGTCGTTATACAACGATGTGAGTAAAGTTGCTACGCAAGATGATAAAGGTTTGGCATTAGTAAGCTATGATAAAGACCAGTGGCAGGTAGAGTTAGGTCTTGCCAAACGTCTAGCACCAAAGTTTGCCGTTAGTGGTACCGTTGGTTGGGACAGTGGCGCTGGCAACCCTGTCACTTCACTAGGCCCTATCGAAGGCTATTATAGTGTCGGTCTAGGTGGTAAATACGATATCACAGAAAACTGGGCAGTGTCTGCAGGTGGTAAATACCTACGGTTCGGCGATGCTGATGGTCAAATTCCATCAAAGCAAGTTGTTAGCAAGTTTGAAGACAACGACGGTTTTGCGCTGGGTGTGAAGCTGTCTTATCAAGCAAAATAAGCACTAAACCAGTTGAGTTTTAAACTGAGATAAATGTTAAAAAAGCGATCCATTATGGGTCGTTTTTTTTTGGCAAAAACAAATAATATGGTTAACCTTACTGGTGAATAAACATATGATTCTTTTATTTAGAGTCGACCATAGATGAGATTTCTGCTTAACCATAATGTCAAATAGCTAGTTAATACTTATCAGTCAGTGAACGATTGTTTTAATACTTTGTTTTGCTATTCTTTATAAAAAAGACGGCCTAAAACCGCTGACTTTATTTTACAAAAAAAATTTTATAAAATATATCTATTATAATCAATGAGATATAGTGCATCATATAAGGTGGTATATAGACGATAAGAAAGCGTTTGTGAGGTAAAAAATGCCACATTATTCGCTCAATGAAACAGTGGTGAATATTCTATTAACATAAATCCATCTTTGTAAAATCTCTAAAAGAGTATTGCTATAGTATAGAAGTTTAATTATGATACTGAAATCAGTTACGTTGTCTTACATAGCGGTAATGTCTGATAACAACGAAAGTAAGGTTGCGTAAATCATCGTTACTTTCGACAGTTAAGTCGTTTGGCAAAGGATTGCATAGCATCGGCTGACGTTACTAGTACAGGTCACTAGTCTGTATAGTCTCCGAGCTACTTGCCAGTTATTTTATTCATGGAGGATATCTAAGTGTCTCAAAATTTTCCTATCTCTAAACTTACCCTCGCTCTGATCACGCTATCAGCTGCTTCATTGACGCAAGCTGCTGGCCTCGACCGTTCTGGTCAAGACATCAAAGGCTTTTTTAATCCTGGTACTTATGCCGAGATTGATTACGCTTACATTGATACTGATGTTTCAGCCCATGATAATGCTGGTGCTATCACTACTCCAACTGGTGATATTAATAATGGCATTACTTCGACAGAAGAGGCTTATAGAAAAGGTAAGTCAACTGGTGATGCAACTCCAGATACATATAGTTTTATGCGCTATGGCGTCAAAACCGACATCAATGACAACTTCAGTATTGGTGTGTTTTATGACGAGCCATTTGGTGCAGAAGTAGAGTACTCTGGCGATAGCACGTTTGTCTCTCAAGCAGGTAAGGATACTATTGCCGACTCGTCAACTGGGACATCCGTTCCAAATGAAGTTATCAACTCTTCGGTACTAGACCCAGATTACGACAAAAATACCAACGTAAGTGTACACACTGAATCATGGACAGGTTTGATCGGTTATAAGTCCAATGGCTTTCAAGTCTATGGCGGTCCTGTGATGCAAAAGGTAAAAGCAGATGTGCACTTGCGCGGTCAAGCATACGGTCCATTGACAGGCTACGATGCTAATGTGAATAGTGACACTGATTATGGTTGGGTAGCAGGTTTGGCGTATAGCAAGCCTGAAATCGCCTTAAATGCTGCCTTAACGTATCGCTCAGAGATTGACCATAAAACCCCAGTGGGAGAGAGAATACCTCTATTAGGGTCACCTCTACGAGATACAGCATTAGGCAAGCTTGGGATTGATCCAGACTCTGCGCTTGGTCAGTCAATCGGTGAATATGCCACCACTGATGCGACAGTCACAACGCCTGAGTCTGTGAACTTAAATATCCAAACGGGTCTAAGTGAAAAGTATCAGCTATTAGGTACATTAGATGTACGCTGGGTACCATGGAGTGATTTTACCATCGTACCACCATTATACAATGCTTACTCTAAGGCTGCAGTTCCAGAAGGCTTGCCATTATTATCTTATGACAAAGACCAATGGAAAGTCGACGTGGGTCTAGCCAAACGTTTCAATGAAAAGCTGGCGGGTTCGTTCGTAGTGGGCTATGACTCAGGTGCCGGTGATCCAGTCAGCTCACTAGGTACTATTGAAGGGTTTTATAGTATCGGTGGTGGCGTGAAATACAATGTCACTCCTGAATGGGCAGTCTCAGTTGGTGGTAAATACCTCAAGTTTGGTGATGCGACTGGACAATTACCTAATGGTAGTATCGTCAGTAAAGCTGAAGACAATGATGGTTATATCGCGGGCGTAAAACTGTCTTATCAAAGCCAATAAATTGTGATATATCACTATCTGAGATCTAACTATAACGGCTTATCTAGCTTATGAGCCAGATAAGCCTGCATCACGTCGATACATGTATTTAATTTTTAATAAATGAACGTTTGCGTCATGTTTTATCAGCAGGTAATCGCTGCAACAAATTGACTTTGCAAACTAAATTTGATTATCTATATATCGTACAGACCCATCCTATGTCGTACGAGTAGATAAAGGACTATCTATCAATCATCCATGGAGGAAGAAGAATGTCACCTAATCGTCATTCAATCTCAGCTGTATCAACCGCTAAAAAACTAAAAACTCCACTTAAAGCCAGTGTTGTCCTTTTGACGTCAATGATTTTGGCCGCCTGTAATACAACAGATGAGCCTTCTTATAATCTTGATGATGTCTTTAGCCCAATACCTGGTGCTACCGATAAGCAACTAGAAGAAGCGAAAGCTGAAGCCGAAAAAGCAAGACAGGAAGCTCAAGAGGCGAAAGAAGAAGCTGAAAAAGCAAAAAAAGAGGCTGCCGAGCAAATAGCTGCTGCTGAAAAAGCAGCTGAAGAAAAGGCGGCATCGGCCCTCAAAGCTAAAGAAGAAGCTGAAGCTGCTGCTGCTGCTGCTGAAAAAGCAAAAGCAGATGCCATTAAAGCAAAAGAAGAGGCTGAGCAAGCATTAGAGGATGCATTAGCAGCTGGGGGTGGTTCAGAAGCGCTTCAAAAAGAAGCTGATCGCAAGGCGAAGTTAGCAGAAGAAGCGGCAGCTGCCGCCGACGCCGCTGCCGTTGCCGCTAATACTGCCCAGCAAGAAGCAGATGCAGAAGCGACTGCAGCTGCAGCAGCACAACAAGCTGCGCAAGATGCAGCATCAGCTGCTGAAATTAAAAACGCGCCTCAAACTACTAAGTCAGGCGTCCAGCACATCAGCATCAATGCCACTGGAGTAGGTCAAGGTATGCTGACCACCACCACACGTGACTTCGACATCACTGATGAGACTGAGGTTGACGCTCGTGCAGACACAGCTTCAGGTGGCTTGGTTTCTGATCCAGTAACACTAAAAACTAGTGGTGATAGCGATGCAGAAGTAGCAGGCTCTAACGGCTTCAAATCGTTTGAAAATACCACCAAAGTTGTTACAGCTTCATTGGGTGAGCAAGACTTAGTCTATACCTCAACCTACAAAGACTTTGGTGATGATTTAAGAGTTGCCCATATTGATGGTGCAGCTGCTGGTCTGCTGCCAGTCAATGGTGTCGCCGTAGTAGGTAATGCGACTGAAGCTGCTAATGTGCCAACAGAAGGTAAAGTGGGCTACACAGGTGAAGCAACTTATCGCGCATTGGGCACAGACAGCAAGGTTGAGTTTGGGTCTTCAGTATTCACGGCTGACTTTGTGGCCAAAAACGTAAAAGGCGACCTAACCTTTAGTGATAAAACAATCGGTCTAGAAGGAACTATAGACGGCAATAAGTTCTCAGGAACTAAAGACGGTTATAACGCTGATGGTGGCTTCTACGGTGGTGATGCTCAATACTTAGGTGGTGTTTACGAAGGTAAAGGCGCTCAAGGTACTTATGGCGCCAAGAGTGACAATCAAACCGCAGCTGAGCAGGCAGCTAAAGATACAAAAGCGCAAGCAGAAGCTGCTGAAAAAGCGTTAGCCGCTGCCCAAGCAGAAGCGGCGGAAGCTCAAGCTGCTGCAGAACAAGCTCAAGCTGATGCGGCAAAAGCGAAAGCCGATGCCGAAAAAGCACAAGAAGCGGCTGATAACGCTGGCAGTGGTGGCGATGATCAAGCACTGCAAGATGCTTTAGACAGAGCAGCCGCCGCAGAAGAAGCGGCGAAGAAAGCTAAAGAAGACGCAGATGCAGCAATCCAAGCAGCAGCAGATAAAGCGCAAGAGGAAGTTAAAGCGGCACAAGATAAAGTAACAGCGGCTCAGTCAGAAGCGAGTGCAGCTAAAGCGAGTGCAGCCGCTGCTGTAGCCGCCGCAGAAGCAGCCGAAAAAGATGCCGCTGCTAAAATAGCCGCTGCAGAGTCAGCCGCCGCAGAAGATGTAGCAGCAGCTGAAAAATTAGCAGAAAAAGCTAGATTAGAAGCTGAAAAGGCAAAAACTGCTAAAGAAACAGCTGAAAAAGAAGCACAAGAAGCAGAAGACAGAGCAACTGCAGCAGCTGAAGCACAAGCAGCAGCTGAAAAGAAAGCTCAAGAGCTGCAAGATCAGTTAGATGCGTTAACGCCAAAATTTGAGTCTGACGCTGAAGCTGTTAAATCAGGCATTCAGCATTTGTCTATTGACGGTACTGCTCTTAACGCAGGCGCTTTAACAACCACTACTCGCGACTTCGCTATTCGCAGCAATTCGGATGCAGATGCTCGTGCTGATGTAGTATTAGAAGGAGTTGTTGATGCTCCAGTGGCTATTACTTTATCAGGTGATAACGATACCGATACTGCAAATGGCTTCAAATCTCATGCTGGTACTGGAAATGTGCTGGGAGAGGGCGATCTAGCTTATACTTCAATCTACAAAGACTTTGGCGATAACGGTGAGTTACGTGTCGCTCATGTCGATGGTGCTGTTAGTGCTTTAGGTACTACAGTTCCGGTAGATGGTGTATTAGTAATTGGTAACAAAACAGTAACGCTACCGACAGAAGGTACGTTTGAGTATGCTGGTGATGCTACCAATCGTAAAGTTGGTGTAGACAATGCGATTGAATATGGTAGCTCTGAGTTCACGGCTGACTTCGTCAATAGTAAAGTTGATGGTACACTGAAGTTTGCTCAAGCTGGCGAAATTGGTCTATCAGCAGACATCGACGGTAACGAGTTCTCAGGGACGGCCGCCGATGAGAGTGGCTACAATACTGAAGGTGCTTTCTACGGTGAAGATGCCAACTTTATTGGTGGTATCTATGAAGGTAATGGCTCACAAGGTACCTTTGGTGCAGAGAAAGATGGTACAGCCGCTAATCCAGTTGAGCCAACTGAGCCACTTCCAGAAGCGCCTACTAACCCAGATGTAGCGGCAGATACTGAGTTTACTGGCTTCCAAAGTAACACTCTAAGCAGTGCAGATGGAACATTCACAGATGATGCGATTGGTTATGCAGAAATTCGTGATGATAAGTCAGACTTTACAGAAACGGTAGAGGTAGATGGGTCAAACGTTCCAGTAGATAATCGTGAAGGTAATAACTTTACGAACTATGATAGTTTTATCGCTCGTGCCGATATGACAAAACCTGACTCTGTTAAAGAACAAGTTTCGATAAACATTAGCGGTGATAATGATACTGATTATGGTAGTGGATTTAGTCTTCATACAGAGTCTACAACGGTTCAAGGCCCTGTAGCACTAGATCTAAACTATTCATCTGTGTATAGAAATTTTGATTCGCAAATGCAAATCGGTCATGTATATGGCGATCCACGTACTGATCTATTTGGTTTAGGTGACTTAGCACGAGTGTCTACTGTCTACGTACAAGGCAATGGTACTAGTCTTGACGACATGCAGTATATGAAAGACTTGGCACAGTACAACATTGATAACAACATCAATGATGGTATGGTTGCTTATAACGGTGTCGCCACCTACATGGAAAATCTCCATCTCAAAGATGGTGAGCGTGGTGGACCAGTGGTTAATGGTACTTCTGCATTCGATGTAGACTTTGTTAATAGCAAGCTTGAAGGTACATTAACATTTGCAGATGGCGATTATAAGTATATGCCTACTGGCAACAAAATTGATATCAATGCAGATATCACTGGTAATACCTTTGCTGGTAATGCAAATAATATCGATACTGCTGGAGGATTCTACGGTGAAGATGCTAAGTTCTTAGGTGGTGTTTATCAACAAGCTCTAGAGCAAGGCGGTAAAGGTGCTCAACCAGGAGAAGGTACAACCTTCCAAGGCACCTTTGGTGCAGAAAAGCAATAAATTAGCCTATTAGCTCAGAATAAAAAAGCGCCTTCGGGCGCTTTTTTTGTTTATAAAAACTATAAAAGTACTGCTTAATAATAGACTTAGGTTTATATTTTTATTTGATTTTATAAAGTATCTAATACACCGTATTAATCATAATGGTGGTAATACTTTTTAAGTATTGCGGTAAATTTAACTAAGTATTCTTGTCGGTAGAGATGTTATTTTCTGCTTTTAAAGTAATTGGGTAGAAATTAATAAATAAGTAAGATCTTAATAAGTTCATTTTTTATTAAAAAATATTGATTATATGTTTTATATAATATATTTATGGTTAATATGACAAATTTTCTTTATTTATCCCAAAGTATTGATTTTGCTATATTTTTAATTAATATGTTTTTATAAATATTGTAACTAATAAATGATGAATGATATGAATATGTAATATTTAAATTACTATTATTAGGTCTATCAGGAATGAGTGTTTTATTAAATTTAAATAAAAACCGATTCAAAACATATCGTTTAAAAGAAATAAGAAATTAATTGGTAACCAAAGGTTACATTATTTATAATTGTAGATATATTTATTGACTTTTTATAAGTGATTTGTTTATCTATGCGTGGCACTAGATATTTGTTGTGCCTAGTATGGATAAATAATGGACTGTTATCAATTCTTCATGGAGGAAGACGAATGTCACTTAACCGTCATTCAATATCTGCTGTAGCGACAGCAAAAAAACTAAAAACGCCGCTGAAAGCTAGCGTCGTTATTTTAACTACTGTAATCCTAGCATCATGCGCTAGTGATGGTGGAGACAGCACCACGCCCAAGCCATCCCCTACAATACCTAAAGATGACAGTGGAACTGTAGGAGGATCAGAAACTGAGGGTAGCGGCGTTGATACTGGCAGTAATGCGCAAGCAGAGGCTGCGATCAAAGCCGCAGAAGCCAAAACAAAAGCAGCAGAAGCTGCCTTAAAACAGGCAAAGGCCAAAACGAAGGCTGCAGAAGACGCACTTAAAGCTGCTGAGATGAAATTTGGTGTCGAGTCACAAAAGGCGGCAGAAGCGTCACAAAAAGCGATTGATGCAGCAAGATCAGAGGCAGCAGAAGCGAAAGCCGCAGCAGAGGCCGCTAGGGTAGAAGCAGTCGCAAAGATTGAAGCGGCGGCACAAGAGGCTGAAGGTAAGATAAAAGCTGCTAAAGAGGCGGCAGCTAAAGAAGCCGTAGCTAAAGTGAAAGTTGCTGAAGCTAACGCAAAAGCTGCTGAGGCCCGTGCAAATACGGCAGAAGCCAAAGCTAAAGAGCTACAAGATTTGTTGGCATCAGAAACGGCTGCCAAAGAAGCCGCTGAGGCAGAAAAGAAAACAGCCGAAGCTGAGACTAAGAAAGCTCAGGACAAAGTTAAAACAGCAGAAGAAAAGGCCGCCGCCGCTATAAAAGCCGTTGCAGCTGCAAAAGCTGAGGCAGATAAAAAGATTGCAGCTCTAAAAGAAGCAACAGCCAGCCAAGTTGCTGTCGCTGAAAAAGAAGCGACAGCGGCAAAAGAAGCGCTTAAAACTGCAGAAGCAGAAGCAATTGTAACGGCAAAAGCAGCAGCGAAAGCGGCAGCTGATGCAGCAGCAGCAGCAGCTAAAGAAGCAGCAGTCAAACTCGAAGCAGTCAAAAGTGCGTCAGAAAAAGAAATTACTGCTGCAAAAAAAGTAGCCGCAGATGCTCAGGCACGTGCTGATAAAGCAGTCAAAGACGCCGCTGATGCCCAAAAACGTGTAGAAGAAGCGGAGGCGATTGCTAAATCAGAGGCTGATAGAGCAGACTTAGAGGCTTCGCGAAAGGAACAGGCGATAAAGCAAGCTGAAGAAGCAAAAGCAGAGGCATTAAAGGCTAAGGATGAAGCAGTAAAAGCAAACAAAGAAGCAGCAGATTCTAAACAGTTAGCCGAAAAAGCTAAAGCGGACTTAGAAACTGCCGAAGCAGCCCTGGCTAAAGCTGAGAAAGACCTAGCAGAAGCGTTGGCAAGTGGAGGTAATCCTGAAGCCCTACAAGCAGAAGTAGATCGTCGCCAGGCCGCCCTTGATGCAGCCAATGCCGAAGTGATCGCTACCCAGCAAGCTCAAGCGGAAGCTCAAGCCGCAGCAGAAGCGCAAATAGCAGCCGCTCAGCAAGCCACTCAAGCAGCAGCCGACGCCTTAGCAGCCTCGCAGATTAAGAATGCACCAGAAGCAGAAAAGTCTGGGGTACAGTCATTGAACGTCAACGTTGCCCCGTTAAGCAAAGTCTATAACACCACGACACGTGACTTTGATTCAACCGATGATAGCGTCATTGCACGAGCAGATCTTGCTTCAGAATCAGAACCAGGTGCAGGTGATGGCCTACTAGGTAAACTATCTATCACCACCTCAGGTGAAGGCGACAAAGACGTTGCCGGATCAAACGGTTTTAAAGCGCATGATGACAATGCCGCGGTTAGTGCGCTAGGTCAAGAACTGCCTTTAACGTATGTTTCAACCTACAAAGACTTTGAAGATGACATGCGCATCGGTCACATTGATGGCAAAGCCGTCTTTAGCGGTGCAGAGCTACCTGTGAACGGAGTAGCTGTCGTTGGTAATGCCACTCAAGCTGAGAACATGCCAACCGAAGGTAGCGTAGGCTACACCGGTGATGCCACTTATCGTCAGCTTGGCATAGATAATGATATCGAATTTGGAAAATCAGCTTTTACTGCCGACTTTGTCGCTAAAAATCTAAAGGGTAATTTAGCGTTTGATAAAGCGGGTAAGATTGGTCTGACAGCGGCTATTGATGGCAACCAGTTCTCAGGTACTGCTGCTGATAATGCTGGTTTTAATACTGAAGGTGGATTCTTTGGTGGAGATGCTCAGTATCTAGGCGGTGTCTATGAAGGTAACGGCGCTCAAGGTACTTATGGTGCTAAGAGTGACAAGCAAACTGCTGCCGAACAAGCAGCGATAAAAGCACAAGCAGATGCGGATGCAGCCAATGCAGCCATCGCTGGTGTTCAAGCGCAAGCTGCTGCTGCCAAAGCTGCAGCAGAAAAAGCGCAAGCTGACGCCATCAAAGCGCAAGAAGCCCTAGCAAAAGCAGAAGAAAACTTAGCAAACGCCGGTAATGGTGAAGACCTGCTTGCTGCTGCCCTAGAGCGCGCGGCCGCAGCAGAAGCGGCCGAAGCTGCAGCATTAGATGCGGCAACCAAAGCGACAGCTGCTAAAGATGCGGCCTTAGCCGCGCAAGCTGCAGCAGAAGATGCGGCCATTAAAGCACAACAAGCAGCCGACAAAGCCATTGGTGATGCTAAAGCAGAGGCTAATCAGAAAGTAGCCGAAGCCAATCAACAAGCAGCTGATGCAAAAGCACAAGCGGCGGATGCCCAAACACGAGCTGATGCAGCAGAAGCCGCCGAAGCTAAAGCCAAAGCTGAAGCTATCACCGCCAAAGAACAAGCGGAAACAGCGATTGCTGCTGCTAACGCCAAAGCCGATCAAGCCAACCAACAAGCAAGTGCAGCACAAGCATTAGCGCAAGCTGAGAAACAAAAGGCTGAAACAGCTCAAGCGGAAGCAGATCAAGCCAAGAGTGAGCTGGTAACTGCACAACAAAAACTGGCTGAAGCAGAACAAGCACTAGCGGATGCTCTAGCTTCAGGTGGCGGCAATACCGAAGCCCTACAAGCAGAAGTAGATCGCCGCCAGGCCGCCCTTGATACAGCAAATGCGAAAGCGGCCGCCGCTCAGCAGGCACAAGCCGCAGCGACTGCCGCAGCGGAAGCGCAAATAGCAGCTGCTCAGCAAGCCACTCAAGCAGCAGCCGACGCCTTAGCAGCCTCGCAGATTAAGAATGCACCAGAAGCAGAAAAGTCTGGGGTACAGTCATTGAACGTCAACGTTGCCCCGTTAAGCAAAGTCTATAACACCACGACACGTGACTTTGATTCAACCGATGATAGCGTCATTGCACGAGCAGATCTTGCTTCAGAATCAGAACCAGGTGCAGGTGATGGCCTACTAGGTAAACTATCTATCACCACCTCAGGTGAAGGCGACAAAGACGTTGCCGGATCAAACGGTTTTAAAGCGCATGATGACAATGCCGCGGTTAGTGCGCTAGGTCAAGAACTGCCTTTAACGTATGTTTCAACCTACAAAGACTTTGAAGATGACATGCGCATCGGTCACATTGATGGCAAAGCCGTCTTTAGCGGTGCAGAGCTACCTGTGAACGGAGTAGCTGTCGTTGGTAATGCCACTCAAGCTGAGAACATGCCAACCGAAGGTAGCGTAGGCTACACCGGTGATGCCACTTATCGTCAGCTTGGCATAGATAATGATATCGAATTTGGAAAATCAGCTTTTACTGCCGACTTTGTCGCTAAAAATCTAAAGGGTAATTTAGCGTTTGATAAAGCGGGTAAGATTGGTCTGACAGCGGCTATTGATGGCAACCAGTTCTCAGGTACTGCTGCTGATAATGCTGGTTTTAATACTGAAGGTGGATTCTTTGGTGGAGATGCTCAGTATCTAGGCGGTGTCTATGAAGGTAACGGCGCTCAAGGTACTTATGGTGCTAAGAGTGACAAGCAAACTGCTGCCGAACAAGCAGCGATAAAAGCACAAGCAGATGCGGATGCAGCCAATGCAGCCATCGCTGGTGTTCAAGCGCAAGCTGCTGCTGCCAAAGCTGCAGCAGAAAAAGCGCAAGCTGACGCCATCAAAGCGCAAGAAGCCCTAGCAAAAGCAGAAGAAAACTTAGCAAACGCCGGTAATGGTGAAGACCTGCTTGCTGCTGCCCTAGAGCGCGCGGCCGCAGCAGAAGCGGCCGAAGCTGCAGCATTAGATGCGGCAACCAAAGCGACAGCTGCTAAAGATACGGCCTTAGCCGCGCAAGCTGCAGCAGAAGATGCGGCCATTAAAGCACAACAAGCAGCCGACAAAGCCATTGGTGATGCTAAAGCAGAGGCTAATCAGAAAGTAGCCGAAGCCAATCAACAAGCAGCTGATGCAAAAGCACAAGCGGCGGATGCTCAAACACGCGCTGATGCGGCTGAAACGGCAAGATTAGAGGCTGAGGCTAGAGCCAAAGCAGCAGAAGATGCTCTTGAAGCCGCGCAGCAGCTACCACCAGCGCCTACTAATCCAAAGGCTCCCGTCAATGTAACAATAACTGGTTTCCAAAACAGTATTGCAGATCATGATAATAGTGGTATAAGTGCAAATACTTCTGCTAGCTATGATACGTACACTGCGCTTTTGAATGAGACAGGTTCAAGAGACTTTAAAAACTCTATAAATGTAGAATTGAGAAACGCATCTGACGAAGATTATGAAGGTAGCTTCAAAAAGAGCGAACTTAAGCAGATTGGCGGTATATTTAATAATAAATTAAATTATACGTCAACTTATAAGAACTTTGATGAGCAGATGCAGATTGGTCATGTATATGGAGACCTTAAAGGCCTAGCCAATGTAATCCGACTATCTAAGTTATCGAACGTATATGTACAGGGTAATAGTACAAATATCGACGATATGCAGTACATGAAAGAGCTATCACAGTACAATATCGACAATGGCATCAATGATGGTAAAGTGAACTATAAAGGTGTGGCTAGCTACATCGGTAATAGTAAAGAGGAAATTATTGGTCATGACCCAATCATAGGGACTTCGGAGTTTAAAGTTGACTTCGTTGATAGCCAAGTCGATGGGACGTTATCCTTTGATGGCTCTAGCGTTAGCGAGAAGGTTATCAAAGCTGAGATTGATGGTAATAGTTTTGCTGGCAGTTGGAACGGCGTTGATACAAAAGGCGGCTTCTTTGGAGAAGATGCCAACCTATTAGGCGGTGTATATCAAGTTGCTGATGGTAAAGGTACTTATGGCGCTACTAAGGTGGACCCAAGCGCAGAGCCAGTACCAGAACCTAAAGCCATAACAGGTGTTATGAGCAATACCATTAGTAGCGTATCAGGCTTAGGCACCGATGACGCGATTGGTTATCGTCAGTTTGTGACAGATAATCAAACCTTTACCACTACAACGGGTGAAGGTGAAGACACGACACCGACCATAGTTGAAGATAGTGCTGTAGATAATCTGCCAAGCTATGATAAGTTTGCAGCCCGTCTTGATATTGTTAAACCTAACAAATTCAAGCAACCTGCTATGATTACAACGGTTAGAAGTAATGATGTCGCCTTTGATGCTGATAGTGGTTTCATGAAGTCTAAGGATAAGAACGTTGCTACTTTTAAAAATGTAGGATCTATCATTGGTGACATTGATTTAAAATATAATTACGACTCTGTGTATAGAAACTTTGACACACAGATGCAGATAGGCCATGTCTACGGCGATCTTGTTAAAGAAAGTGGTATCGGTAGTGGGGTGAAATCACGCTATACCAATGTTTACGTTATGGGCCAAGCAACTGAGAATATGCCAACTGATGGTAATGTTCAATATGCTGGCGTGGCCACCTATATGGACAATCTACATTTAGGCTCAGGCGCTATCAAAGACCCAGTGGTCAATGGCACATCGACATTTAATGTAGATTTCGTCAATGATTCTATGACAGGTGAGCTGACATTTGCTGGTATTAATAAAAACATTGGCATCAGTGCTAATATTACCGGAAATACTTTCGCTGGTAGTAAGGACAATATTGCGACATCAGGTGGTTTTTATGGTGATGGTGCAAAGTTCCTAGGAGGCATTTATCAAGAAGCTCAACCTGGTAATGTAGCAGGAACAGGTACCACGCCAGGAACAGGCACGACCTTTCAAGGAACCTTTGGCGCCGAAAAGCAATAAAGGAATATGACTGTACAACCCAAACGAAAAAGCGTCTTAGGACGCTTTTTTTCTCGCTTAAACGTTTAAAATCCCTTAGGATGATTAAGTTTGGAAGATTAATGATCATACTTAGGTAAGGATACCCATGAATAATCAATATATGCTCAAACCTCTTACGCTCTGTGTTTCACTAATGATGGCTTATTCTGTCCCCGTCATGGCAGAAGATACGCCACCAGACATAGGGCCGGAGCTTGACCAGGCAACTGAGCTGCTCAAACGTGAAAATCAAACAGCAGTATCAGATCCCACAGCGCCATCTACCGCGGTTTCTGATACAGAGGCGCAGCGTGCCATCAAAAGTCGTCAGCAACTTGCTGCCGCCACGACATACAATTTGGCGGCGTTAAAAGCCAACCCAGCGGCGTTTAGTAAGTTTTTAAATGATGCGTTAGCCGCGCAAGATATGGTCACGGTAAAAGAAGTATTGCCGCATTATAAAGCACTTAAAACCAATGATCCCATGCTCATCAAATTCGCTGACGCCTTAATATATCGCAGTGAAGCCAAAAACAAGCAAGCCATCGCCATTTACCGTGAGATGCTCGCAGCAGATCCAGATTTTCACCCTGTACGCCTAAATATGGCGATTGCCATGCAAGCAGATAAGCAGTATGCCGCCGCAAAAGAGCAGTTTTTAAAGCTACAGTCGGTTGATCTACCAGCTCCTGTGATGGCGAGAGTTCAAAACTCGTTGGCTCAAATAAATAGTTCAGAAAAATGGCAGTTTAATGTCTCTGCCAGCTATGTGAGAGATAGCAATATCAATGACGCGCCGTCTAAGTCTATTCAATCTAGTCTGGGGCGTTCAATCGAACAAAAAACGGCCAACGGTATTCAGGTGTCTGGCAGTGCCAATAAGCGCTTTAATTTACCTGAGAATTTTTATGCAACCGTAGGCGGAAATGCTTCACTAAAAGGCTACTGGGATGAAACGGATTATAACGATTATCTGCTGACCGCTTCTGCTGGTATTGGTTATGATGATGCCAAAAATGATGTCTCACTCACACCGTTTGTGACCAAGCGGTATTACGATGAAGAAGATTATAGCCTACGTAAAGGGGTCACGGTCAGCGGCTCACGCTGGGTAAAACCAAAGTTGAAATTGACGGCCACCGGTATTTTGTCCAATGAAACGTTTGAGGATGACGACAATAAAAACCGAGAAACCGATGGTCAGTTCCTTGGCCTAAACGCATTTTATATTAAAGATGCCAAAGAGTATTTTTATGGTGGCTTAGGTAATTACCAAAACGATGTCCCCAAATCAAGCATCATCAGCTACGATCGCAATTCTGTCAATGTCGGTTGGGGGCGTGAATGGAAGCACGGTATATCTACCCTTGCGACAGCAGGCTATGGTATCAAAGAGTACGAAGATCCTGCAGATGCCTATCCAGCTGGTAGTGGTGCATGGTTGGGCTACTATAATGCAGTGGGCGGTAAGCCGGGTACAAAACGCGAGGATAAAACCACCTCACTAGGTCTACAAGTCTGGAAGCGCGATATCACAGTGCTTGGTCTGACTCCAAGACTGGTGTTTGACTATGAAACGACCTCTAGTAACTTTGGTTATTATGATGATCGTGATGAAAAATCAGCGACGGTATTATTAACCAAGACTTTCTAAGTATCTTACCAGTTTTGTATTAGCCAAATAAAACCCTCGCTATCTCGGATAGCGAGGGTTTTTTAGTGTTCGATAGTTTATGAACTTATTTGTTTAAATTCAGCTCCATCTCTTTATATTTGGCAGATACCGAAGGTCTTGGACCGCCAGTCATGATACTCACTGCAAAGATAGCAATGGTGCTCAAGATAAAGCCTGGAACGATGGCGTATAACCAACTATTTAGTGGTACGCCATTCATCTCAAATGGACCATAGACCCATAGGATGACTGTCAAGGCACCGACGACCATACCGGCGACAGCGCCGTTACGGTTCATACCGCGCCATGTCAGACTAAAGATAACGAGTGGGCCAAATGCCGCGCCAAATCCTGCCCAAGCGTTAGAAACGAGGTTCAGTACTGAGCTGTCTGGGTTCGACGCTAATAAGATAGCGATGACAGCGACGACAATCACAGAAATACGGCCGACCAGTACTTGGCGCGCCTCTGGTGCTTCTTTATCAAAAAACAGCTTATACACATCTTTCGTCAATGAGCTTGATACCACCAATAGCTGAGATGAGATGGTACTCATGATCGCTGCCAAGATGGCCGCTAACAAGAAGCCTGAAACCAATGGATGGAATAAAAACTGCGTGAATACCAAAAAGATGGTCTCAGGATCATCTAGAGTCATCGCGGTTCTTTGTACGTAAGCGCGACCGGCGATACCCGTCACACAAGCACCGATCAAGCTGATAATCATCCAGCTCATACCGATGTTACGCGCTGTTGGAACATCTCGCACTGAGCGAATCGCCATAAAGCGCACGATGATATGCGGTTGACCAAAATAGCCTAATCCCCAAGCGAGTAGCGAGATGATACCAAGTGCTGTCATGCCGCTTGTGATATCGAGCATACTAGGATCGATGGTTCTGATGGCATCAGTCGTGGCTGACACGCCGCCCAGATCTGTCAAGGCAACGATAGGGACGATCACCATGGCAAACAGCATGATGACACCCTGTACAAAGTCCGTCATCGATACGGCAAGGAAGCCACCAAACAAGGTATAAATGACGACCACACCAGCGGTAACCCATAAGCCTGTGCTATAAGATAGATTTAATGAGCTTTCAAACAGTTTACCACCACCGACGAGGCTGGCCGCGGTATACACCGTGAAGAATAGAATGATGACAACGGCTGAGATGACACGTAGCATGTGCGACTTGTCCTCAAAGCGATTGGCGAAGTAATCAGGGAGGGTGATGGCGTTGTCAGCAACTTCGGTATACACACGAAGACGCGGTGCCACGATGATATAGTTTAAAAAAGCACCCAATGTCAGACCGATGGCAATCCAAGCACTGACCACGCCATCGGCATACATAGCGCCTGGTAATCCAAGCAATAGCCAGCCTGACATATCTGAGGCACCCGCTGAGAGTGCCGTTACTGCTGGGCTGAGATTACGGCCACCGAGCATATAGCCTTCTGTGTCATTGGCCTGCTTAAAGTAAGCATAAATGCCAATCCCAATCATCACTAAAAAATAGGCGCCGAGCGATATCAGCACGCCACTAGAAACTCCGTTCATATAAATTGTCCTTAACCAACTGCGTTGGCGGTAATTATTTTTAACTATAAAGAGTAAGTGTTACAAGACGTTGTCCAAAACAATATCTAAAGACAAAAAAAGCCATTAAGTAGGACATAATGGCTTTGATTCAATATCTGCTGTTAGTTTTATATGATTGGCGTTGCTCTAGGGCGAAGGTATATAGATCATGACACTGCGATTATCGACCAAATCATCCGCTCATAAATAGCACATGGCGTAGTCAATAAAGATTGTCATTCAATAAGGAGCAAATCAAAAAGTCGATGCTTCGCTTTATCGCATTTGCCAGTTATATACCTATAGTTATATAACTATATTGGTCGCCAATATAACCAATCATTTAAAACCATTAAACCTACTGAAACCTATCATATATTACTTGAAGTGTTCAATATATGACTATCAGTGTTCATATGGTAAATTTTTGTTATAAAAACAACGTCAAGCGTATTATAACGTATGACTACTACAAATGCGAATGGCGTGCCTGCTAGTGGTAAGGCACAAGAATTATGCGGCTTGACTGATGCTATATAGTATGAATCACTTTATTAATCGATAGGGGATAATAAATCCAATAGCGCCGTCACACTGCTAGATTGAGTCAGCTTTGGATTGATGACCACGCCCAGATAACGCTGTAACTCGATATTGTCCGCCATATCGATACGCTCTAAGTCTTGACTGATCATGGTCTGCGGCAGTACCGACCAGCCAAGACCGACAGAGACCAGCATACGAATAGACTCTAATGGGTTGGTGCTCATGGTCGCATAAGGCTTGAGGTTATGCTTGGCAAACTCAGCCAGCGTAATCTGACTGGTAAAGGTATTGGCCGATGGTAAAATCGCAGGATAGCGAGCCAACTGCTCGAGCGTCACATTGGATTTGGTCGCCAATGGTGACAAAGTGCCTGTCATAAAGTATAAAGGGTCAGACCAAAGCGTATGGTAGGTTAGCCGCTTGTCGTAGACAGGTGGCAAAGTGACAAACGCCAGTGACAAGTCACCATCTAATACTGCTTTGTGTGCCGCCTCTGAATCGACAAAATGCACTTCTAGCTGGACGGCAGGATACGCTTGGATAAAGTGTTTGAGGACAGGCGCTAAATGGTGTAGGCCAATATGATGGCTGGTACCGATGATCAGCTTACCTGATACAATATGCTGGGAGTGCTGCAGGTTTATCTTGAAGTTTTCATAATCTTCAAGCCAGCGTTTGGCGTGCGGCAGCATTTCGGTCGCCGCTTGCGTGGGTACAATACCGCGTCCGACAGTATCGAACAAAGTGATGTTAAACTCATCTTCCAAATTTTTGATACGTTTACTGACTGCAGGCTGAGTGATAAACAGCTTTTCGGCTGCGCCTGAGATGCTGCCAGTGTGCATAACGGTAACGAATGTCGTCAAATTTGTGGTGTTCAAACGGATGTCCTTAGCTATTTTGTAAGCTATAAATAAAAGTTGGCTGACCCAATCACAATGTATTAGAAATAAAAGTTTGTGTCTATGAAAAAATCATCAATTATTATTATAGGATTAGCCTGCTATAATCACAAGACATCGAGACGTATTGTCACATATTTATTGCATAAACGGCGGTGTTTTTTCGTATAACGCTTGTTTTAATCGCAGTTTTTAGCAATAAATACTAGATAAGTATGCCGACCTGACAAAGCGTTGGCGTAGAGATAAGATATACCAACATACTACCTAGACTAGACCTCATTTTTGCTTACCGATAGCAAGCAGGTAAAATAGTAAGTAAGTGAAAATAGTAAGTAAGTGAAAATAGTAAGTAAGTGAAAA
>NZ_JABASU010000013.1 GCF_016107555.1 Psychrobacter celer
GTTGCGCCAATGGTAGTGTGGCTCCGGCCATGTGAGAGTAGGTCATCGTCAGCTCTCTATTCTAAGAAGAGTCATCCTTAACCGGGTGGCTCTTTTTTTTTGCCTTTAATTTAGTCATTACCATGTGACCTACGCAGCTATTCCTATTTAAAGGAATAGCTCTTGCGAAGCTAAAATTGGCATGCAATTTTTTAACGGTTCTCAGGTCATCGTCAGCTCCCTATTCCTAAAGCCCCCTTAACTTAATTGTTAAAGGGGTTTTTTTGGGGAAGCTGTTATTGGCTTTGGTTCTAGTAAGCGGCTTTTGACTTAATAACAAGTTTATGCCTCCAAAATGATTTGCCTTATATCATTATAACTGATAATTTTAAATAGTAATATTTATTACAGGTCTATAAAAGGATGTTTTAGGCTTGTAACGTCATAAATGATTTGACGAGGTAAATACTAAGTTTTTCTTTGATCTTTATTCTTACAGTTATCAAAAGGAATTGATAATGAAGTTAGCTCCCCTTTTTTCGATTGGTGCATTAGCTACCGCGAGTCTTTTTGGTTGTTCAAATCAATCTGCGGATAGTACCGATGGTGTATCAGCAAATTCTCAAGAAACCACTGTTCTACGTTTTTCTCATTTTTGGCCTGCAACCTCCTCAATCAGTACAGAAGTTTTTGAGCCATGGGCCAAGCAAATCGAAACTGATTCTGATGGCCGATTAAAAGTTGAGCTATACCCTTCAGCAGGTCTTGCAAAAGCTGACGTGACCTATGAGTCCGCTGCTAAAGGCACCATAGATATTGGCTCACAAGCGCATGGTTATACCAGCGGACGTTTCCCATTAACGCAGATCACTGAGCTTCCAGGTTTGTCTAATTCTGCCACACAGATGGGCTGTATGCTACAAACCCTCTATGATGACGGCACCTTGGCCGGTGAGTATGAAGACTCACATCTCCTCTTTATGTATGGTGCTGGACCTGGCTCTTTGCACACGACCGATAAGCTAATACGCACGCCAGCAGATATGAAGGGCATGCGTATTCGTCGTCCTTCTGCGGTTGCTGGTGATATCATAGAAAGTGCTGGAGCCTCGCCTGTGGGTTTGCCTGCTAATGATATGTATACTTCTTTACAGCGCGGTGTCGTTGATGGTTTGAGCTTTCCGTGGGAAGCTGTGACAGCTTTTAAAATAGACGAAATCACCAAGTATCATACCAATATTCCTTTTTATAGCTCTGCCCTGATGGTCACGATGAATAAGGACAAATACGACGCCCTGCCTGATGATTTAAAACAAGTTCTTGATAACAACTCAGGCATGGCGCTTGCCAAAAAGGTAGGTGAAGTATTTGATAAGCATGACGATATGGCAATAAAAGCGGCCCAAGCTAAAGGTGATGAGATTGTGGAGATTCCAGATCCATTAAATGATCCGGATTGGCGAGGCCCGTTATTAGAAGGCACAAAGAAATATCTCAAAGATGTAAATGCTTTGGGCCTAGATGCAGATAGTGTCTACGAAAAAGCCAAAGCCGCCAGCGCTGCCTGCAAGGTCTAACCTAAAGGAGTCGCCGCATGACCTACTTGGTCAAAATCAGTACCTTCATCTCACGGCTATGTCAGCTCATCGGTGGTATCAGTCTGATCATCATCGTTTTGACCACCATGTTAGATGTTATCGCCCGTTATATCTTCAAGCTCACCGGCGGTGAGTTTGGTTTCACTGTCAAAGGCAGCGTCGAGATTGTTTCTTATTTTATGCTGTTTGCGCTATTAGCTGCCTTTGCCGCTTTTGTCGAACGCTCACAAATCATTGTTGATGTTTTCACCCAAAAGATGCCCAAGTCTATCAAAGGCTATATGATGGGCGTCTTTATGCTGGGGTTCTTTATCATCGGTATCGTCTTTGCTTGGGGGCTGTTTGAGAGCGCTGTTGATGCTATCGAGTTTGGCAAAGTCACCCAGGATTTGCGGGTTTCAATGATGCCCATTTATCTTGTCAGCGCCTTTTTAAGTGCTTTGCTGGCCATTCGATCCTTGATCGAGTCCATCAATATCTTTAAGACAGGCGAGTTTTTTGACGCTGAGGAGACAGGCGCATGAGTCCAGAAATCGTTGGAGCCATTGGCTTAGTTGTCATGATCCTACTCGTCATCTTACGAGTACCCGTTGCCCTTGCTATGCTTGGTGTTGGTCTGGTCGGCTTTGGCGCTGTGACGGCACCGAGTGGCGCTGTACAAATGCTCAAAGACCTCCCCGTAGATGTCTTAGCCAAATATGACTTTAGTGCCATTCCGCTATTTATCTTGATGGGCGTTTTTGCCACTCATTCTGGTATGGCGGGCAAATTGTTTGAAGCAACCCGCACCATCTTTGGCGGTGTTAGGGGCAGTTTGGGAATCGCCGGTATCGGTTCATCGGGTATCTTTGCCTCAATCTCGGGATCATCGTTAGCGACCGCCTCTACCATGACCAAAGTGGCCTTACCGCAAATGGAGAAGTATGGCTATCAGCCAGGCTTTGCCTGCGGCATTTTAGCGGCTGGTGGTACACTTGGGATTATGATTCCGCCCAGTATTGCCTTACTGGTTTATGCCATTTTGACCCAGCAGTCGGTCGGTGACATGTTTATTGCAGGATTTTTGCCGGGTATGCTAGGTATGGTCATGTATTCGATCACTGTCATGATCATGGTGCGCTGGAAACCACACTTGGCGCAGCGCGGTGAGTCTACCTCATGGAAAGCCAAGCTTGTAGCGTTGACAGGACTCATTCCCTTTAGCTTTATCTTCATCGTTATTATCGCTGGTATTTTCTTTGGGTTATTTACTCCAACGGAAGGCGCTGCTGTCGGGGCGTTCGTTTCTTGGGCTTATGCGTTTGCCAAAGGCATGCGTATGAAGGGACTGAAGCAGTCGTTGATTGAAACCTTAGCATTATCTGCAGTGGTGTTTTTCATGCTACTAGGTGCAGAGGCACTGGGCTATTTTATCTCAGTCTCTAGATTGTCATATACCTTAGCGAGCTGGATTGGTACCTTGGCAGTGAGTCCGATGGTGGTGCTGATTTGTATTTTGATCATGTACTTCTTATTAGGGCTGTTTATGGATGCCTTGGCGATGCTGGTCATCACCATTCCGGTGGTGTATCCGATCATTATAGCCTTAGGGTTTGATCCGGTATGGTTTGGTATCATCGCAGTACTGACGGTAGAGCTTGGACTGATTACGCCGCCGATGGGCATGAACATCTTTGTGATTAAGGCGATGGCACCGCATATTAAGCTGTCCGATATGTTTCGAGGGGTGGCGCCGTTTATTGTTTCCGATGTGATTCGCTTGGTGATTTTGGTGGCGTTCCCTGCGATTTCTCTAGTACTGCTAGCATAACCTTTCTCAGATAATAGTCTAAATGGTAACTGTGTTTAAATGGCCATATTGTTTATAAAGCAATATGGCTTTTTTGTTGTAATAGTTGAACGATCACGCTCGCTATCGGTGCTAGCGCCAGTCATAAAAGTGCCATATATCTTCTGATAGCGCCTTGTTACAATAAACTCTACCATGGAGCCTGACAACTGAGAGCCTTTTATTATGGCAGTTGATTTTAGTAATACGTTGATTGTAGCGATCTCTGCAACAGCACTGTTTGATTTAACGGAGTCTGAGAGCTATTTGTCGCAGTTATTAGCGCAGCATCCTGATACGGCCATTAAAGCGTTTCGCGATTATATGACGGAGCGCGAAAACGATCCTTTAAGCATTGGCGCAGGCTATCCCCTGATAAAAGCGCTGCTAAACCTGAACAGATACTGTCAGGCTGACAGTCAAGAAACTGAGCTAGAAGCGCCGCTGGTTGAGGTGGTTATCGTCTCAAAAAGCAGCCCTGATACTGGTATTCAGGTTCTCAATGCCATTCGTGAGCATGGCCTCAATATTTCTCGATCAGCTTTTATCTCAGGTAGCCCGGTGGCGCCTTATATCGATGATTTTAATGTGGACTTGTTTTTGACCACCAATCGCGAGGACGCTCAGCAAGTTGCGGATGCCAATATTTGTGCGTGTGCCATCTTGGATGCGACGCCTGTCAATACTTATGAGCTGGATACTCAGCAGCTGCGTATCGCTTTTGATGGTGATGCGGTGCTTTTTGATGACTCAGGTGAGCTGCTTTATAAGCAAAAAGGGTTACGCGCCTTTCATGACCGTGAAGCCAAAATGCGGGATTTGCCGATAGAGAAGGGGCCGTATGCCGAGCTCTTGATTAAGCTCTCAAACTTGCAAGAGTGTCTGCCAGCAGGGCTTAGCTACTCTCCGATAAAAATCGCTCTGGTAACCGCTCGCAATGCCCCTGCCGATCTGCGGGCCATCAAAACATTGCGAGAGTGGGGCGTCAATGTCGATATGGCGTTTTTTTTGGGTGGACTAGAAAAGACAGCGGTGCTCAGAACCTTTGCGCCGCATATCTTTTTTGATGATTCAATCCAGCATATCGATGCGGCGCGCCGTTTTATCCCAACGGCTTTGGTGCCTTATCATTCAGCCTCGTTGCTGCATGGTGATAGCTATTTGGCCGCTGATAAAGAAAACAGTCTGCTATTTATACCAGTTCCACGTTAACAGACAATGTATAGTTAGCTGAATGTAAAACTGTTATGGATTTAAACGCGCTACTGGTATAAATTTTACTTGCGTGCTGCGTTCCCAGAGGCTGAGCAACCTACGTTTAAAAATAGCATCCCAGTAGCGCTATGACATTTTTAGAGTGTATCGACTATATCTGTTTTATTTAGAATCGACTATAGCATAAAAATTAAATACAAAGCATAGAGTCAAGGGCAGGTCACGATATGAATGGGCAGCAGTTATTTTCTCTCATCATGACACGGGTCAAACAAGTCATCGGACTATATGCTTTTGTGCTGATGCCGATGTGGGGGATGTTTTTTTTAAATGAAACGGTCTTTTTTGGCATCTGGAATGTGTTTGGTATTGTACCGCGCGCCTTAGATGTAGGTAGCATGATTGGGATAGTCGCTTCATGGACAATGCACGGCAACTTTTCTCACTTATTGGGCAATACCATCACGTTGTTGCAGATTTTATTTTTGTTTGGCTTGTTTGAAAAAAACGCCTATCGTACGGTGATTAAGCTGGTGATTGCCTCAGGGCTGGTCACTTGGGTCATTGGTTCGCCGTCTTCTATTCATATCGGCGCATCGGGGCTATGCTTTGCCATGATTGGGTATATGATCGGCGGCGCGGTATTTGCCAGACGTTGGGGCTACCTGCTCGCTTGTATTGTCATGGGTACAGGCTATTGGTTGATTATCAAGCAAGGTTTGATGCCGCAGCAAGGCATTTCATTTGCCGCGCATTTCGGCGGCTTGTGCGCCGGTCTGCTATTGGGTGCCAACTCCAAACATACCTATCAGGTAGGCTCTATACGCTAAACATGCCAGAGACGTTATGGATTACTATCTGTGCAAACACTGATAAATAAAGAATCCGCTTTGGTCAATGGGTGCCATGTGCTGGTTTGCTGCACATGCTCATCAAGCGATAGGATGCTGCCTGCTTTTGGCAATATATAATCTGCACGCGCAGGCGCCGCGCAATCGATGACTTGCGGGATTTTTTGTACGCTTCTACGTCTTTCAAACAAATAAAGAGTGACTAAGTGCATATCGGCATTGTCTACTTGGACACGGGCATTTTTGATATCTGCGGCGATAAAACGCAGTATTTGCGGCTTGACATAAGACCAAGGCCGAAACCAAGTGCGACTCTCTGCTGTTTTGACCACCTCTACGCCCGTGGGTAACTTGCTGACTTGCTGAGAATACCAGTTATATTCTTGATGAATTTGGAAGGTAAAAATGCCAATCGCTGCAAAGAGTGGCACCAGCCACTTTGGCGCGCGTTTGCCCGCCAGTTTACTAAGGTGAGTTATAATCAGTGCCAGTCCAGCCATACCAAACGCTGCGGCCATGGTGGCAATAAACTCAAAAAGCATAAAATCTTCCTTCTTAATCGGTTAGAGCGGTTTGCGTTTTATTTAGGCAAAAACAAATCTGGCAACCATCCAAGACTTATTCTGCACCTAAAGGGATAAAAAAATCACTCACAAGCAGCGCCTGCCTGTGAGTGACACTTTACGTATGATATCTATAATCATTCCAAGAAAAAAAGTGACGTTCAACATTTATCCTTTTAGCGTGGTTTGATTATAGAGCCCACATGGCTCGTACGCCTAGTGGTCGATGGCACCGCCAGCGCCGCGCGGAGAGCGAACACTTTCAACCAGCTCTTGGATGTGCAGCGGTGGCGCTTTTGTCGAATAAGAAACGATAAAGGCGACTGCAAAGTTAATCAGCGCGCCAATGGCCCCAAACGACAGCGGTGAGATACCAAACAACCAGTACTCTGCGGTATCGGGGAAGTTGGCAGTACCACTGATAAAGAACCAGCCTTTAAAGACAAAGATATATACCAAGGTCGTGATAAGGCCGGCGAGCATCCCGCAGATAGCACCTAAGTTATTAATACGCTTAGAGAAAATACCCATCATCAGCGCGGGGAACAAGGAGGCGCCAGCGATACCAAAGGCCAAGGCCACCACCTGTGCGGCAAACCCTGGCGGATTTAGGCCAAGCCACGTTGCCACCACAATCGCAATCGCCATAGAGATTCGAGCAACTTGTAGCTCTCCTTTATCAGTGATGTTTGGGTTGAGGTTTCGTTTGATTAAGTCGTGACTAATGGCAGACGAGATGGCCAGCAACAATCCTGCCGCAGTCGATAGCGCAGCTGCCAAACCACCAGCAGCGATAAGACCGATCACCCAAGGTGGCAGCTGAGCAATCTCTGGATTGGCCAAGACTAAGATATCGTTATTGACATCCAGCTCATTACCCGCCCAACCTGCTTCAGCAAAGCGTCCATCAAGCTCTTGGTCGTGAGCGGCTTGCGCCTTGGCGACTTCTGCTGTAGCAGCGGTGACATCGCCACCATCCGCTTCAGCGGTGTTGAGGGCTACTTGAGCGGCACCAAGTCCACTGTCGTTATACATCTGGATACGACCATCATTGTTTAGATCGTTATACTTGATAAGCCCTGTGTCTTCCCATGTTGCCATCCAGTCTGGACGTTGATCATACTCTAAAGATGCTTCTGCAACCCCTTGTGGATAGACCGTATCAATGAGGTTTAGACGAGCCATCGCACCTACCGCTGGAGCAGTAAAGTACAATAGCGAGATGAATACTAGTGTCCAACCCGCTGTCCAGCGCGCATCAGCGACTTTTGGTACGGTAAAGAAGCGAATGATAACGTGTGGTAGGCCTGCTGTACCAATCATAAGTGATAGCGTAAACAGTACCATGTTAAGCTTGTTTGGCACATCAGCAGTATAAGCAGCAAAACCAAGATCAGTGACTACTTGATCAAGCTTGGTCAAAATAGGCACGCCGGACTCAGCATGCGTAGAAAACAGACCCAAACCTGGAATAGGGTTGCCGGTCAGCTCAAGCGAGATAAAGACAGCCGGAATGGTATAGGCAATCATCAAGACGATGTACTGAGCGACCTGTGTATAGGTAATGCCTTTCATACCGCCTAGTACTGCGTAGAAAAACACGACTACTGCGGCAATGAGAAGACCTGTGTCATTCTCCACTTCCAAAAAGCGAGAGAAAGCAACACCTGCACCAGTCATCTGTCCGATAACATAGGTGGTCGATGCCACAATCAGACAAACCACCGCAATCATCGCTGCTGTCTTGGAATAAAAGCGATCGGATATAAAGTCTGGAACCGTAAACTTACCGAATTTACGTAAGTATGGGGCAAGCAACATAGCGAGTAGTACATAACCGCCTGTCCAGCCCATCAAATAAGTTGAAGCACCATAACCACCAGCAGCAATCAAACCTGCCATGGAGATAAAGGACGCCGCACTCATCCAGTCAGCAGCGGTAGCCATACCGTTTACAACTGGATGCACGCCGCCGCCTGCCACATAGAATTCACTGGTGGTCCCAGCACGTGCCCAAATCGCGATACCGAAGTACAGCGCGAAAGACGCTCCTACAAAAATAATATTAATTATATATTGGCTCATGATCTATTCCTCATCTACGCCATATTGTTTGTCCAACTTATTCATACGCCAAGCGTAGAAAAAAATTAAGACGATAAAAACCCCGATAGAACCTTGCTGGGCAAACCAAAAGCCCAAATCAGTGCCACCGATTTTTATACCTGCCAAAAGAGGACGTAAGAGAATAGCAAAGCCATACGAGCATAATGCCCAAATGATAAGGCTGCCTAAAATGAGACGGACATTGGCACGCCAATAGCCGGATGGATCGTTGTGGTTTTCCATAGGACAACTCCTTTTGTCTTACCTAAAATATCATGGTTGATCTCAGTCTCGTCAGTCTGATAAAGACATCTGACAAGCACGTACTGACGATCAGATAACGCGAGTGCTGATTTAGCATGATGACTATTTGCCAAGATCACTGTATTTAAGAGCGCTATAACAAACAATATTTGAGGAAGAAAGGAGGGGGCAGACCATCCACTGTCTTTGATTACCGTCTCGTCTTCCTGACAAGCGTCTTAAAGTTTTTAGTATGCCAAACAATCATGACAATAAGTGAATATTCAATAAGTCACAATGCCTATAAAATTTAGTCTATCACTTTCAAGTCTGCGTCACTGCAAAAAAATAGGCATAAACCAAAAATCCTGCATAACCATTAGTAATAAAGATCTGATAGGTGGATGACAGTATGTAAAAACCATCACCGCTGGCTTACTTTGTGCAGTAAATTGGTTACTTTTATCATTCTATAGGATAGAAGAAGCCTGTAGTATTTATTTTAAAAATAAATATATTGAACCGATAAGTAAACGTGATGGTTGTGGCGCACCGAATCTCTATAAAATGCACAGCAGATTTGACAACTGAGCATGGTATGCTGGTTTTAATGGCGTTTATTTGATATAAAACGCAAAAAATAAGCAAGTTTTAAAAAGTATTCACGAGGAGTTGATATGAGTGAAGGGGTAGTAGGGTGGTTTAACAGCCTCGTAAATTATGGTGTCAGTATTATCTGGGGGAATAACGATTGGTTGATTGCCAATAACCCTTGGTATGGTCTGCTGATGTTTGTACTGATTGGCGCAGGTCTGTATTTTACTGTCGTGACACGTTTTATTCAGTTTCGCCACTTTGGTCATATGTGGAAGCTACTGCGCGTCTCTAACCAAGGACGCAAAAATGGTGGTATCAGCTCATTTGAAGCATTGATGACGTCGCTGGCGGCGCGTGTGGGTACGGGTAACTTGGCAGGGGTTGCGATTGCGATTTATCTCGGTGGCCCAGGCGCAGTGTTTTGGATGTGGATGACCGCGCTGGTTGGTATGTCGACCAGCTTTATCGAGTCGACGCTCGCCCAAGCATACAAAGTCCCTCACAACGACAATGTGTACCGCGGCGGACCGGCCTACTATATCGAAAAAGGCTTGGGTAAACGCTGGCTTGCGATATTTTTCTCACTGTGTTTGCTCGTGGCCTTTGGTCTTGCTTTCAATGGCGTACAGTCCAACACCATCGCACAAGCGACCAACGAAGCCTTTGGCGTGCCAACATGGATGACAGGCCTTGTATTGGTGGCACTGGTCGCGCCTGTTGTGTTTGGAGGGTTGCGCTCGGTGGCTCGTATCGCGGGCAAAATCGTCCCTATCATGGCGATTTTATATATTTTATTGGCACTGTTTATTATCATCACCAACCTTAGCCAATTCCCAGCTGCCATCGCCTTGATCGTAAAATCAGCTTTCGGATTTGAGCAAGCAGCGGGCGGGGTCATCGGTTATGGTATCGCTCAGGCGATGATCAACGGTATCAAACGCGGATTGTTTTCTAACGAAGCAGGCATGGGGTCGGCGCCCAATGCGGCAGCCACAGCCAAAAGTCATCCTGACCATCCCGCGGTGCAAGGGTTTATGCAAATGCTCGGCGTGTTTATGGATACGCTGGTGATCTGTACCGCAACGGCTGCTATCATCATTTTGTCAGGTGTGGTCGACCCCAGTGTCGAGCAAGAAGGTATTCAGCTGACACAGCTGGCGTTGTCGCAGTACGTGGGTGATTTGGGTATTATCTTTGTCGCCATTGCCATTTTCTTCTTTTCTTTTACTTCCATCATTGCCAACTACAGCTATGGCGAGTCAAACCTTGAGTTTATCTCAGGCGCCAAAAACGCCAAAGTAATGATCATGATATTTCGCTTTATGGTATTGGGAATGGTGTTTATTGGTGCCATCGCCAGCTTGCCTGCGATTTGGAACTTTGCGGATTTATCCATGGGTATGATGGCACTTGTCAACTTGGTGGCTATTTTGCTCTTGTCTCCTGTGGCGCTACGCATACTGCGTGACTACGAGCGTCAAATCAAAGAAGGCAAATCAGGGACACAAATCAAATTTGACCCTGATGATTTTGTCAAATTAAAAGACGAAGTCAACCGTGACGCTTGGACAGATTAAGATGGGTTGTCGCGTCATTTAATTGAGACATTGAATGTATAAGTATTAAAAAACCGCCCTTATAAATTAAGGGCGGTTTTTTATTGCTCAGCGGTGAGCAGATGACTGCTCAAGGCTCTCCAACACCATTACATGTTTGGATAGTTGGGGCCACCGCCGCCTTCTGGTGTGACCCAAGTAATGTTTTGTGATGGATCTTTGATATCACAAGTCTTACAGTGTACGCAGTTTTGCGCGTTGATGACGAATTTTGCGCCTTCGGCATCTTTGACCACTTCATAGACGCCCGCTGGGCAGTACAAACGCGCAGGCTCGGCATAGAGGGGCAGGTTAATCGACACTGGCACCGTTGGGTCAGTGAGCTTAAGATGTGTTGGCTGATCTTCTGCGTGGTTGGTATTAGAGATAAACACTGAAGAGAGTTTATCAAAGATAAGTTTGCCGTCAGGCTTAGGATAAGTAGGCTGATATGCATGAGCTGCACGCTCTAGCTGATGATAGTCATGCGAGTTATCATGAATCGTCAAAGGCATCTTACCGCCAAGCAGGTTTTGGTCGATAAAGTTGAACGCGCCGCCCATCCATTGACCCATACGGTGCATAGCCGGCGAGAAGTTACGTGCCTCATAGTTATCTTGATACAACCAAGACTCTTTGTACATCGTACTATAAGCGACTACTTCATCATGCTGACGGCCGGCTTCTATCGCTTCGAAGATAGCTTCAGCAGCGAGCATACCCGACTTCATAGAAGTATGCGTACCTTTGATTTTGGCTGGGTTTAAGAAACCAGCATCGTCACCGACCAACACGCCGCCTGGGAAAGTGAATTTTGGTAGAGAGTTTAGGCCACCTTTGGTCAGCGCTCGTGCTCCATACGAGATACGCTCGCCGCCTTCTAAGATATTGCGAATAAGTGGATGCAGTTTTAGGCGCTGCATCTCATCGAACGGTGACATATACGGGTTAGAATAAGATAAGTCGATGACCATACCGAAGCTGACTTGATTGTTTTCGGCATGATAGAGCCACCAACCACCAGAAGATCCGGTATCACTCAACGGCCAACCAGAGCCATGCAGTACCACGCCTTCTTCATGCTTAGCAGGATCGATGTCCCAAAGCTCTTTTAGGCCAATACCATAATGCTGTGGGTCAGAGTCATTGTCAAGTCCGAAACGGCTGATCAAACGTTTGCCCAAGTGACCGCGGCTACCTTCAGCAAAGATGGTGTATTTGGCCAGTAGCTCATAGCCTGGCTCAAAGCTTGGCTTGGCCTCACCGTCAGCCGCCACACCCATATCGCCTGTCAAAATACCACGTACTGAGCCGTCATCATTATATAAGATATCGGCGGCAGGGAAGCCTGGGAACATCATCACTTCAAGCTCTTCAGCTTGCTCAGCGAGCCAACGTACGACATTACCTAGTGAGACGATGTAATTACCGTCATTATGCATGAGGGCTGGAACCACTGAATCCATAAGCTTTGTGGCTTTGGTCGCCGAACCAAGCATATAAACGCGATCTTCAATCGCAGGGACATTAAGCGGTGCGCCTTTCTCTTTCCAGTCCGGAATTAGTTCATCTAGGGCGCGCGGCTCAATAACCGCGCCTGATAAGATATGCGCGCCAAACTCAGAGCCTTTTTCGACCACGCAAACCATAAACTCATCGTTACCCGCCTCAATGGCAAGCTGACGCAGACGGATAGCCGCAGACAAACCTGCAGGACCGCCGCCGACGATGATGACATCAAACTCCATAGACTCGCGTTCTATCTCAGGCTCTGCAGCCACGCTTTGTGCTTGCACGTCTTGCTCGACCGTATCTGTCGCTACAGTATCGCCATCAACGACTGGCTTTTGATTGTCTTGCTCTTGCATACCTACTCCTAAACTTATGGTGGCTTATCTCAGGGCATCATTAGCTTAACAATTAAATAATAGACTTGTGGCGCTAACGTCACTCGACATATGGCTGCCCGATAAAAACTGTCTGCGCCGTATCAATAACAATGAGATGGGCTCTTTGCGACAAACCATTTATGCAAAGATATCAACACCTTAAAAAACGCCTCATTGATACAGCACCCACTTAACCATGTAAATAAAAACACGTAAATGAAAAATCGTTACTCATTATAAAAGAAAAGTCCTACAAACACGATACGCATTTGTGAGTATCGATGTTAAGGTAAAATCAAAATAATGAGCTAATTATGATGATTGATTGACGACAAAGATTCATCATACCTGAAACTAAAATTTATAGTCATAATAGATTTGCCAAACTTTGCATACTAGATAGGAAATCATAAGATGGATAGCCATAACAAGCAAGCCAATAAACACCAAAACGATACGCTACAAGCCCCAAACGACGTGCCATCAGACCTAAATAGTATGGACGCATTGAGCCAGTATCTAAAGACCACTGCTGGGGCGCGCGAGGGGCGAGCCATACCGCCCCTAGAGCGCTGGCATCCTGAGCAAGTGACGGATATGGATTTGGTGATCAAGGCAAATGGCGAGTGGTGGCACGAAGGCGGGCAAATGACCAGAGAGTCATTGGTAAGTCTGTTTGCCACGATTTTGTGGAAAGAAGAAAATCAGGGCAAAACAGAATACTTTTTAAAGACGCCTGTACAAAAAATTCGTATTCAAGTTGAAGATGCGCCGTTATTGATCAACGATGTGGGTATCGTTGAGGAAGCAGGCCTGCGCTGGTTGGAGTTTACCACGACCACAGGCGATGTCGTTCGCCTAGATGACGAGCACAAAATCGTCTTAAAGGCGTATAATCCTAATGTACCAGACAAGCATGCCGAGAGTCAGCCTCAGGCCAGCAGCGCTCAAGCCAATAATACACAAAACGCCAAAGACCATCAGCAACAAGCAGCCGAGCAGCAGATACGTCCGTATATGCCCGTCAGACAGGGCTTGATGGCGCTGATCGGCCGCAATACGTTTTATCATTTGGCTGAGATTGGTGAGCTGACAGAGCAAAACGGCGAGACGATATTAACCTTACAAAGTGGTGGGCAATGCTATCAGTTATCGATGCCTTAACATATCAATGTCTTAACGTACCAATTAAATTAGCAATGACTTAAGCTATCAAGGCCTTAAGCTATTGCTAATTTGTAGAATAAACAATAAATAGCAAAGCGTGACAGGATGTGTGTAGCAGTTTGATTGACTACCGACAAGTCACGCAATCAGTAGTATAAAGATACCGATATGACCAAAAAAAACGACAGTACAGCCATGAAGGGTATGAGCAAAAATGAAGCGCTAAACATGGATAGGGCAAATCCTGAGGCTGTGCTAGCCAAACACATGAAGACAGCGGCTATCTGGCAGGCTGCTGCTCATGAGGTGGTAGCTGAGGCAACGACTTATCATGCCGACCCAAACGCACCGATAGGTTTATTTGACTCGGGGGTAGGCGGTCTGTCTGTGTATCTGCATTTGGCCGAGCAGCTGCCTGCTGAGCGCTATGTCTATTATGCCGATACGCTACATGTCCCTTATGGTAATCGCGACAGCACCGATATTGAGAGGCTGACATTAAGAGCGATAGAGTGGCTGTATCAGCAAGGCTGCAAACTTATCGTTATCGCTTGCAACAGTGCCTCTGCCTATGCGCTAGAGACGGCTAGGCGTTGTTATCCGCAGCTGCCTATTGTGGGATTGGTGCCAGCATTAAAACCGGCGGTACTGGCCAGCAATACCCATCACGTGGCGGTGCTGGCGACCAAGGCGACCTTAAATGGTGCGTTACTAAACAAGGTTATCGATGCGTTTGCCCTGCCCAATAATGTAGAAGTGACTAAGTACTTTGACCCTCTACTAGTGCCATGGGTGGAGGCGGGCATGCCAGAGGCGGACGAGACCGCGCGGCGTTTACGTCAGCAGCTCATGGTCTTTGCGCAAGCTGGTATCGATCAGTTGGTCCTTGGGTGCACGCATTATCCGTTTTTTAAGGGTTTCTTGTTGGAGGAAATTGCGCGCCAGCAGTTATCGATACAGGTATTGGACTCAGGACAGGCGATTGCAGAGCGGGTCAAGCAGCTGCTACTGAGCAATCAGCTATTGGCAAGTGCTAATATTAAAGGCAGTGGTAATAACCATATCAATGAATATTGCAATGATGATGGCGAGAATGACAACAACGCTTACCGAGCGATAGCGACAAACCATCAAATATCGCCTAGTATTCGACTGCCGTTGACTTTTTATGCCAGCAAATATGACGATACGTTGGGCGCTTTGATAAAACAATTGGTCGGACAAGAGACCATTTTGCAATACGCTTCTAAATAAGTGCTATCATGGTTTTTCTGATCAGCGGTTTGAGTGTCAGGCGTGCCTATATGACGATGAAACTGCTGTAGTCGAAATAAAATAATTCCATTTCTATAAGTTTATGCTAGTCTGTGCAAAACAAGATATTTGTGCTTTATTTTATCTGCTTGTTACTTATGTCATGACTGAAGCTTAGAGGTGATTGTGCCAAACCGTCGCTATCATATCCACGTCATATGCGCTGATAATGATCAATTGCTGGTATTGGATAACCTAGCGATATTTTTTCAGGCGCGCGCTTTTTTGACTTATGATGTGTCAAGCCAACTGTCAAAGGCATCGTTATATGGGCGCCAATGCATCGATTCCTGCGACTATGCGTTGATGGTAATCGGTGATAGCTATGGCACCGCACAAAAAACCGGCGTCAGCCAAATGCATTTGAGCTATCTAAATGCCAAAGCCAAGCTCAAGCCTTTACTGGTCTTAATCAAAAACCAGCCGCCAGACAGCGCCATCAGCCGCCAGTTACAAGAATTTATCAACGCAGTGACCAAGCAAGACAATCGCATATACTACTATGACAATGCTGATGAAATCGAAAGCCTGCTGGTACAAGCCTATCACACCATCATTGCTGCACATAAAGTCACGGGCGGCTGGATAAAGGCCAGTGACGAGGTCATTGAGTTTAGCAAACAAGCCACTATGCAAAAACCCGCTGAGCGGCTGTCCACCAAAAAAGCCATCAACCAAAACAGCCTGACCCAACATAATCTTGCCTACCCTCATGAGCAGCCCAAAGCCAGCTTTGCAGAAGATAATGTCAGTAACCCCATCGTTTTGACAGAGTCCTTTGATATCTCTTATAGTGCGCAAGCTTATGCAGGGGGTAACCTGACAGATGTGACACGGCCGATGACGCTGACATGGCAAGAGGTACTGAGCGCCTTATCAAAAATTCCCTCGACGTTCTCTAGCTATGGTTTACAAACCGCCATCAACCGACTGATAGCATCAAAAGCTGAAGCAGACGTCAAGCAAGACATGCCAAATGTCCACGCGGTTGCGCGCTGTCAGATATCACAAGACGACTTAAACGTCTTGCAGCGTCAGCTGGTCAGTGCCAATTGGATACAGCTGACCACCTATGGCACACGGGTATCGCAGGAGCTATGGAAGCTGACTTTTTATGCAAAAAACTTGTTAAACAACACCTCATCTCAGTCTTAATCTGCTTTTTTTAAATTTTTCTCTTCTTTATTGGTTTACTTTTCTCAGTAGTCCTCCAGTAGTAGCTGTCTCGAGCAGATATACCGCAAGCATCTGCGCGCGCGACTACGTTTTGTAATACAAAGCATACGTGGCAGAGGTTGTGAATCTGAGCAGGACTGGTGATAATAAGAATCATGATTCAGCGCACGTTCAGTCGACAGCCGAGTGCCATGAACGAAATGACTAAAGAACAAAATCACTAAAACGATAACACATCATACAATAGCGCTGAGATACGTATCATTGACGATCACTGAATAATTAAGGAGAGTAGACATGAGCAACTCTAAATATGATGAGCGCAACCATGAAATCGACGGCTTAGAAAAAGCCATGCATGATGCCGATCAGTTTCGCACCCTAGAAGAGCAAGTTGCCGACATGAAGCGCCGCGGCATCGACCCTAGCCAAGCCTACAAAGACTTGGATAGAAAAGAAGAAGATGCGGATTGGGGTGATGAGACATGGAAAGAAAATGGCAAATGGGAGCCAAAAACCCCTGCTGACCTAGACGACAAGGCACGGGAAAACTGGGATGGCGACAATGGTAAGCCCAATCCGCCGCCTATCGTATAACACCGCGTCACTATGATCAAAGGATCAAAACGTAGGTTTGTCAAAAAGCCAAAGCTAGAAACTGATTTGTTAAATGTATCGTCCTAAAGGTCTCGTCTTAAAATACATAGAAAGGCCACGCTAGCTATAGCGTGGCCTTTTTGCTATCAGAGAGAGCGATAAAACCTAGCGGTTATGAGCCTTCATCAATTCGTACCAGCTTGATAGTACCGTCGCTGCCGATCACGCGGCGATAGCGCGGGTTGCTAGACGTAGAGGGCTGCGTCGACTGAGAGTAAGCGCTTGGCGCGGTGGTCTGCTGCTGGATCAATTGCCCCATACGATCGGCGGGTGCTGGGTTTAGGGGTTGGCTATTGGTGGGCTGAGAGTATGAGTGACCATACGAACGCGGGCTTGGGGCCGCACTGCCAACGATAGTACGATAAAATTTTTGCCCTGCACGGCCATCAGCTGGGAAGATACCGTGACTGGTTTGGTATTGCTGAATCGCCGTACGAGTGTTGTCACCGATGATGCCGTCGACGCCGCCAATATCATAGCCAGCATCGAGCAGTGCTTGCTGGATGTCTTTGGCTTGTTGGCGGCTGATACCTGGGTCATCTGTGGGCCACGCAGTGATAAAATCTGTCTTGCTGCTGTCTTCGCGCGTGATCAGATCTGACAAGTGCGCGATGGCCAATGCGTAGTTTTCTGACGCGTTATACGAGTAAAAGGTGTCAAAGTTTTTACCAACCAAAAACGCCGGCCCTTCTATACCAGCTGGTAATAGCAGTCCTGCACTACTCAAATCATAGGGCAGCGGGCTACCATTTGCCAATGTCAGACCTTGGCTGCGCCAGTGACTCATGGATTTCTTGTTTTTACGGTTGGACGCCGCCCAGTAGCCATCAGGGAGTTTGACTTCATAACCCCACGGCTCCCCTGTACGATAGCCACGGTTGTCCAGAAAGTTGGCGGTAGAGGCTAGTGCATCAGGGACGCTATTGACGAGGTCGCGGCGACCATCGCCATCAAAGTCGACGGCCAGCTCCAAAAAGGTGCTCGGCATAAACTGCGTTTGCCCAAAGGCGCCAGCCCACGAGCCTGTCATGTCGTTTGGTGCGATATCACCGCGTTGGACGATTTTGAGCGCGTTGGCAAACTCCCCCTGAAAGTAGCTTTGGCGACGATCAAAGCAGGAGAGAGTCGCTAAGGATTCAAATAGCGGTTTTTTACCCAGTGTCTGACCAAAGTTGGACTCCACGCCCCAGACGCCAAGGACGTGCTCGGCTTTTACGCCATAGCGCGATTCGATTTGGCGCAGCGTATCACGCCATTGGTGCTTGGCACGAATACCATCTTCGACGCGCTCTTTGTCCACCAGCGCCGATAGATAATCCCAGACATCTTTTTGAAACTCGGGCTGATAGTTAAGCGACTGAATAACGCTAGGGTCAGGCTGAGCTGGGCGATAGTTGTTGAAGGTAAAGCTGTCTACGCCGCGAAACTTACTAGAGCCTTTTAACCTATCTAGACACTGCTGAAACTCGCTATTGGACAAGTCTGGCGCTGGTGGTTTGGCCGCTTGGGCAGTGCTGGCAAAGCTCAGACCGATAGCCGCAACCAGCATGGATAAGGTCGAAAGAGGAGTCAAACGCATGAAAACATCCTATAAACGTCAAAATTATTATGAGAAATGGTGATGGGACGTGATGATAAGTAATGGTTATAAATAAGAGCGATCAATAAAACAGCATAAAGTGCAAAATCGTCATATTTACTTAGAGTAACCAATCTGCATAATAAAGAAAAGCTGTCGCAGCACCCTGTTACTATAAATTGACGTAGGCGTGAGGTTGCAAGCGGTTTTTGCTGCGTGCCAAGCTTCTAAAGGATGTCGCTACGACTCTAAAATCTTATCCAGCTCTTTGATAAAACGACGAATACGCTCAGCATTTTTGCCCAAATCGCTGCCACCAATTCGTGATTTACTACGGATATCGACCAGCCGCTTGCTACCTGCATCGGCGACACGTATCACCACATCGTCCTGAAAACCAACCCAAGGCGTCGTATCTGTCGCCTCCACAATACCGGTGTCTGCGTCTATCACCACCAGCTCCTTTATCTTGATCGTAAATAAGCGTGAGTAATAACTGCGGCGCATAGCGTGATGGTACGTCCTGCCAGCTGACCTTTAGCCGAATGATGCACCCGTGATGGCGCGTCAGTTAATTGACCATATATTCGCTAAACTCTTTTCGCAGTTTGGCAAGTTTGGGCGGGATGGCAAAGTTGCAGTAGGCTTGGCCTGGGTTTCTATTAAAAAAGTCTTGGTGCGACTCTTCAGCCTTATAGAACGTCATAGCAGGATGGACTTCTGTGACGACGTTGACGCCCATATCGCGCAGTTTATTGATGGTGCGATCGACGGTTGGTTTTTGCTCATCGTCTGTATAGAAAACCACGCTACGATATTGACTGCCGACATCATTGCCTTGACGATCTTTGGTTGTGGGGTCGTGAGTGGCAAAAAACACATCAAGTATCACCTCCAGAGGGACAACAGTGTCATCAAAATCGACTTTGATAACCTCTACATGACCTGTGGTGCCGCTACAGACGGCCTCATAGTTGGCCGATACCGCGTCGCCGCCCATATAGCCTGAGGTCACGGACGCTACGCCCTTTACGGACAAAAAGACTGATTCGGTGCACCAAAAGCAGCCACCGCCTAAGATAATGGTTTGCATAATTTTTCCTATTATTATAAAGAGATGATCAGGTTATATAATCACTTCATTCTAAAAGTGACATAGCGCTACTGGTGTAAATGTTGGTCGCAGACGGTCATTTTTCAACTTTCAACGACCTGCTTAAAGACTCTATCAACTCAATGACACGGTTGGTTTAACGACTGCTTCAATCATCAATTGATTGTCCTTAGCGTGACCTATTTAGCTTAGCAGGGCATCGGATGGCGATAAGTAACAAACAGTAATGTTATAATGGGCTTTTGCTATTATCAAAACGAGTCGCCCCATGAGCCAATCCAATCCTGCCACTATCAAGCATGACACTTTATTTACCACACCTCTCGATAAAGCGGCGCGCTTTTCTTTTGATGAGCAGGTGGTGGCGTGTTTTCCAGATATGATTCGCCGTAGTGTACCAGGTTATGGTCAAGTGCTGGCGATGTTGCCTATCTTTGCTCGGCGTCATTGCAAGTACCGTCAGCAAGGTGATGATGGCCGCCGTGTCAGCCGTGTGTATGATTTGGGCTGCTCACTTGGTGCAGCTAGCATGGCGCTGGCTGGGGAATTTGCGCCGCAGGATTTACAGATTAAAGCGATAGATATCTCGCCTGCGATGACCACAAAAGCGGCAACTGTGCTCAATGATAACTATCCTGAGCACGATATCGAAGTCGTCACCGCCGATATCCGCGATGTGACACTTGAGCCATGCGATATGGTGATTTTAAATTTAACGCTACAGTTTTTGCCAGCTGCCGATAGAGTGGCGGTGTTAGAGAATATCTATAATGCACTGAGCGAGGGCGGTATATTGGTGTTGACTGAAAAAACTCATGCGTTTGATGAGCAGTATGATGCGTGGCTGGTTGAGCGCTATTATGACTTTAAGCGCGCTAATGGCTATACCGAGATGGAAATCAGCGGCAAGCGTAATGCGCTAGAAAACGTCCTTATCACCGATACCTTAGACGGGCACCATCAGCGTTTGGATGAGGTGGGTTTTGCACGGCATTTGACGTGGTTTCAGTTTTTGAACTTTGTCTCGATTGTGGCGTTTAAATAGCCTTTCTTTGAGGACGCAAATTTTAACCTTACTTTTTGATCCACATGGTAATTCGCTTTTATGCTTAATGACACTATCTTGCGCGCCGAGCGTGAGCTGTATTTGACCTTGCTAACACTTGCGCAGCAGCAGCCGACGGCTTATGAGTGGCTGACCCAGTTGCCAACATGGCTGGGTGCTATCAAAGACAAAGCCAACTATGCGCACGCGCCAGCTTATCAGGCGTCGGTGGCGCGTTTGCCAGAATTGGTCGTCGATGCTGTCCATCTAGACACTGATGTATTGACCATTGAGGCAAATCTGAGTGATTCGCAGCGCAAGCAAACAACGGCGCTGTTAAAGCAGCTGATGCCGTGGCGCAAGGGGCCGTTTCAGATCGGTGGTCAAATCGGCGATGATGCGTCAGGTATCAAGATTGATACCGAGTGGCACAGTGACTGGAAATGGCAGCGAGTTGCGCCGCACTTGGGCACCTTAAAAGGACGGCGCGTGCTCGATGTCGGCGGCGGCTCTGGGTATCATGGCTGGCGTATGGCAGGGGCTGGCGCGGAGACGGTCATTATCATCGATCCCTCTTGCTTGTTTTATCATCAGTTTATGGCGATTCGGCATTTTGTCGGCGCGGCTGATAGTTATAAAACGCATTATATCCCCGTCCCACTCGAAGCCTTACCTGAGCATAGTCAGCTATTTGATACGGTGTTTAGTATGGGGGTGCTCTATCATCGTCAGTCACCCTTTGAGCATTTGCAACAGCTAAAGGGGCAGCTGGTCAAAGGCGGCGAGCTGGTGCTTGAGACGTTGGTAATTGAAGGCGATGCCAATACTGTACTGGTGCCGCATGACCGCTATGCGCAGATGAATAATGTGTACTTTTTACCCTCTGTTGCAGCGTTAATCGGCTGGCTTGAAAAAGCAGGGTTTACAGACGTGCGCTGCGTCGATGTGGCCACGACTTCGACCAATGAGCAGCGCCAAACCGAATGGATGACATATCACTCTTTAGCAGATTTTTTAGATCCTAATGACCGAACAAAAACTGTAGAAGGCTATCCTGCCCCGATGCGCGCGACCATCATTGCCAAAAAATAGCACAGTAAAACAGTGCAGTGTTTGGTCGCTGTTTAGCCGCTTTGAACCCATTTGGATGACTGTCGGTTGAATGAAGGACCCTAGAGCATTGGTTAGATCAACCATCTCTCAAAGGCGACCTCTAGTAAGAGCTTGAGTAAAAAGCCCACAAACCCAGCACCCAGTGCCAAAAAGATCCAAAACGTCCCAGCGCGTCCAGCCTCAGATTTTTTAGAGATGTCCCACATAATAAAAAACAAAAAGGCGATAAATATTGGTAGTAAGACGTACAACCCCCAGCTGGTGATGGTACTAGCGGCAATAGCAAACATAAGATAGTCCTATAAAGTGGTAACGCGTTGTCTGATTGTCTTTATTATTTTATCGTCTGGATAATGGCAGGCGACTCGGCTGCAATGGGGCATATTGCCTCACTACAGCAAGACAAACCGTCATTATAGCGTGGAATGTACTGGGTATAAACTACCGCAAAGCCTTGGACAACAGTAACGCTACAATCATAATGCTCGGTGTTGTGGCACGCTTAGCGCGGCGCGCGCCGTCTTTATCAGATAGCCAACACTGAGGGGCAAATTGGGCTTAAAGTGTTGTATTTTGACACTAATTTTATCGTAAATAGTGCAATACAGCACAAAGATTGTTATATTTATAGGTTACTTGTTTTTTAGTACTAATGTCTCTTTTGCATAGACTGTCGCTACTATAATAATCCCATATCGACTGCTCGCATTCGTCATGTTTCATACCGTTTTTGTTGTTTATTTAACTGAGTTTATACCCTATGTCACAAGCCCAAATCGATACCTTAACCGCATTATTTGACCAAGCTGTTCAAACCTTACAGGCGCAAGACATCTTGCCTGCTGATTGGAAAAACAATAGCCAGATCACCCGTACCAAGGATTTGAGCCATGGTGATTTTGCCAGTAACATCGCGCTGACGGCAGCCAAAGCAGCCAAGAGCAATCCGCGTATGCTGGCCGAAAAAATCGTCGCCGCGTTGCCTGATAATCAAGACATTCGCCAAGTCGAAATCGCCGGCCCTGGTTTTATCAATGTGTTTTTGAACAGCGATGCCAAGTTTGCAGTATTAGCAGATATCTTTGAGCTACAAGACCGTTTTGGTCTAAGCGAGCAATTTGCCGGGCAAAAAATCCAAGTCGAGTTTGTCTCTGCCAACCCAACCTCAAGCCTGCATGTCGGTCACGGCCGCGGCGCAGCGTTCGGTATGAGTGTCGCCAATTTGCTAGAGGCAGTGGGGTATGATGTCACGCGTGAATACTACGTCAATGATGCCGGTCGCCAAATGGATATTTTAGCAACCAGCACCTACTTGCGTTATTTGCAGATCAACGGCGAGCAGGTGACCTTTCCGGTCAATGGCTATCAAGGTGAGTATGTCCGAGATATCGCACAGACTCTAAAGGTGCAGCATGGTGACAGCTACGTTCATCCTTTCGCTGACGTCGCCAAAGACGTACCAGCAGATGCTATCTTTGATACCAATGCCGATGGCGAAAAAACACTGGTATCAGGCGACAAAGAAGCTCATATCGATGGCTTGATTGCCAATAGTAAATCCTTGCTAGGCGAGGGTTATGAGCTGTTTTTAGACGCTGCGCTGAGCAGTATCTTGGCGGATATCAAAGATGATTTAAATGACTTTGGGGTGCGTTATGAGTGCTGGTTTAGCGAGCGCTCAATCGATAGCGAGATCGAGCCTGTCTTACAGATACTAGACGACAAAGGCTATCTGTATGAAAAAGATGGCAATATTTGGTTTAAATCGACCGATTTTGGTGACGAAAAAGACCGCGTGGTACGCCGCGCCAATGGGCAAACGACGTACTTTGCCTCTGATATTGCTTATCACAAAAACAAGTTTGACCGCGGCTTTGATAAAGTCATCAACGTCTGGGGCGCAGACCACCATGGTTATGTCCCGCGGGTAAAAGCGGCGCTGACTGCGCTTGGCATCGATGAGGCGCGCCTCGATGTGGTATTGGTACAGTTTGTGGCCTTATGGCGCGGTAGTGAAAAAGTACAAATGTCGTCACGCTCAGGCAAGTTTGTCACCTTGCGCGAGCTGCGCTCTGAGGTGGGTAACGATGCGGCGCGTTTTTATTATGTGGCGCGTAAGCCTGAAGTGCATGTGGACTTTGATCTGGAGCTGGCCAAGTCGCAAAGTAAAGACAACCAAGTTTATTATATCCAGTACGCGCATGCGCGTGTCTGCCGCGTGTTAGAGAAGCTTGAAAACAGTGGCTTCGTGGTAGATGATGCCATCGGTCAAGCGCAGCAAACGAGGCTAAGCGCTCCTAATGAAGATGAACTGATCAAGCTGCTAGCAGGCTATCCTGCGACCTTGGCGCGCGCGGCAACCGGCTACGAGCCGCACGTCTTGACCAATTATCTAAAAGAGCTGGCCGCGCTGTTTCATGGCTGGTACGACAGCAACCGCATCTTGCCGGTGAGCTTGACATCAGGTGAGACACCGAGCACTGATGAGATGGCATTGATGCAGGCGCGTCTACGGTTGTCAAAAGCGGTGCGTCAAGTATTGTCCAACGGACTTAATTTATTAGGGTTGTCTGCCCCGTCTAGCATGTAGGATAAAGAGACGGCCGATAAGCGTAATTTAATGATAGTTAGATTCAGTAGGGAGAACCAGATCCATGCTAGCCAAAAAACCTAAAGGCGCGACCGAAAAGCGCAAAACCAGTAGTGTGTCAGGCTTATTATGGATGTTCGTCGGGGCGATACTGACCTTGATGATTGGGGTGTTTATCTACCTCTCGCCATTGTTTGATTTTAGTCCAGCAGATAGTGCCGCCAGCGATGACCCAGACCGTCAGGTACAGCCGCGTGTCGATACCGACACGGATAATGGTGATTATGAGTTTTATGACATATTGCCCAGTCAAGAAATGGCGACGATTCCTGATGAAGACATCGCCGAGGTGGGCAACAGTGCAATAGGCGATATCAATGCCTTTGAGCCGGATGTGGTCGTCACTCAGCCGCAGGATAGTAGCGCCAGTCGTGATGATGAGTCAGACAATGTCGGTATCGCGGATGGCACAGTGACAGCGCCTAATCAAGGCAATGGCGCGGCCAATGGCGAAAACAGTGATGAGATTGTCATTGTCGAAGAAGACGCCACTTACGATGGCCCTGCGCCTACTAGCAATAGTAATGGCGCTAACCGTAGCAATAACTCAGGTGCCGGAACCGCTAGCGTACAGGCCGCCAAACCGGCAGCCACCTACATTTTGCAGATCAATAGCTTTGGTGATGCTGATGAAGCAGATCGTCGCCGCGCCCAAGTACTGATGGCAGGTGTCGATGCAAGAGTGGTAAAAAACACCACAGGTAATGGCTTGCCCATCTATCAGGTCATCTCACGGCCGATGAATAATCGTCAAGCGGTGACCACCGCCCAGCAGCGCCTACAAAATAACGGCATCGACTCTATCATCGTCGAGCAGCGCCGCTAGCATCGGCAGCTTAGGAGGATGATTCGTTTATAAACAAAGGCGTCGCTTACTGGTACGAGCGACGCCTTTTTTATCGTTTATTTTAGGGCGTGTTTTCAATTCACTCGATAGTTATCTAAATGGGCTAAAAATGGCTAAATTTTGCCAACCATCGTCAAATAGCTGGTCAATATCCCGATATGAACGGCGCTATTTTCCTTATTTGACCACAATTTATCTCCAAAAATTACAAAGAGCATGGCTATGACTGTATCGCACGCAGTAGCACCCCACGGTGTCATTAAGGCTTTTTTTCAAAAATATTTTATTGATGCTTTTACTGGCATGGCGTTGGGCTTGTTTGTCACCTTGATAGCTGGTCTTATTATCTCGCAAATCGGTGGTTGGTTAAATTTGCCAGCACTGGTGGCTGTCGGCAAGCTGGCTTCAGTCATGATGGGGGCGGGTATCGGCGTGGGTATTGCGTACTATCTAAAAGCACCGACGCTGGTGATGCTCAGTTGCTTGGTCGCTGGTATGCTCGGTGCCCACTCCGAGGCGCTAATGGTAGGGACGCTATTTACCGCTCAGGTAGGCGCACCTGCGACTTTTGTCGCCATACCAGGCAATCCGATTGGCGCGTATTTGGCATCGGTATTTGCGTATCGTGCTGGTACGTGGGTCGCAGGTAAAACCAAACTTGATATTTTGTTGGTACCATTGGTGGTATGTAGTGCGGCGTTGCTGGTTTGTGCCCTACTTAATCCGCCCATAGTCGCTGCCGTCAGCGCTATTGGACAAGGTATCCAAGCAGCTACTGAGCTGCAGCCGTTATTGATGGGGGTGGTGATAGCTGTGGTGGTGGGGATTTTGCTGACACTTCCCACCTCCAGCGCTGCCATCTGTATCGCTATCGGGCTTGGCGGGCTGGCAGGCGGTGCGGCAGTGGTGGGCTGTGCGGCGCACATGATCGGCTTTGCGGTAGCGAGCTTTAAGGACAACGGCATGAGCGGGGTGATCTCTCAGGGGCTTGGCACCAGTATGCTACAGATTCCCAATGTACTAAAAAAACCATTGGTGCTATTGCCTGCGGTCATCGCAAGCGCCATCGTCGGCCCTATTGCGACCGTCGGCTTTGGGCTGGCATGTACCGCAACTGGCGCTGGCATGGGGACGGCAGGGTTGGTCGGGGTATTTGGCGTTATCGAGGCCTCGCAAGGACTGATGAGCACCGCACAGCTATGGACGGCGATTGTGTTATTGATGTTTGTGCTGCCAGCCGTGATTGCCGGTGTTGTCGCTTATGTGATGCGGCGTATGGGCTGGCTGGTAGAAGGTGATATGAAGCTACCTTAAGTATTACTATGATGGTTATGCATACCGCAAAAAAGCCCAGTTTATTTTCTTATGGATTTTTTATACGCCTTTTGTGCGCTTGGGCATATATATTTATGCATACAGACGAGCGGACACAAAAAAGCGCCTGAGCACTGCTGCCAGACGCTTTTTTAGGATTATTGTCAAGATAGCCTACCATTTGTCCTGCTATCTTTGGTCATGCTCAGATTAAGCAATTTTAGGCGTTTTGCCTTCATTGATGACCGACTCATCGACCATCACGGTTTTGGCGTTTTTCATCGATGGTAGCTCATACATGGTTTCTAGCAAGGCGTTTTCTACGATAGAGCGCAGACCACGCGCGCCTGTTTTGCGCTCCATGGCTTTTTTGGCGATGGCATCGAGGGCTTCTTTGGTAAACTCAATCTCAGCGCCTTCCATATCAAACAAATACTTGTACTGTTTGACCAGCGCGTTTTTTGGTTCGGTCAAGATTTGCACCAGCGCTTCTTCATCCAGCTCTTCGAGCGCGGCCAGTACCGGCAGACGACCGATTAGCTCAGGAATCAAACCAAACTTAATCAAATCCTCAGGCTCGACTTGCTGAAGCAAATCTGAGCTACGGCGGCTGTCGTCTTTTGAGCTGACATCCGCATTGAAACCGATACCGCCTTTTTCGGTACGCTGCTGAATCACTTGGTCGAGGCCAGCGAACGCACCACCAACGATGATGAGGATGTTGCTGGTATCGACTTGGATCAGCTCTTGCTGTGGATGCTTACGGCCACCATGAGGCGGGATAGCAGCAACTGTACCTTCGATTAGCTTGAGTAGGGCTTGCTGTACGCCTTCGCCCGATACATCGCGCGTGATAGACGGGTTGTCGCCTTTTTTGCTGATTTTATCAATCTCATCGATATAAATGATACCTTGCTCAGCTTTGCTCACATCATAGTCAGCCGCTTGCAGTAGTTTTTGCACAATGTTTTCGACGTCTTCACCGACGTAGCCTGCTTCGGTCAAGGTGGTGGCGTCGGCCATGGCAAAAGGCACGTCGAGCAGGCGCGCTAAGGTTTGCGCGAGCAGTGTCTTACCAGAGCCGGTCGGGCCAATCAGCAAAATATTGCTTTTTGCCAATTCAACCATGGCATCATCAGCGCCAATCTTGGCTGTTTTGTTGTCATTGGCCAAAGTCTGGCTGACTTTTAGACGTTTATAATGGTTATAAACCGCCACTGCCAAGGCTTTTTTGGCCGCGTCCTGCCCGATGACATACTGATCAAGCTTGGCGCGTATCTCTTTTGGCGTTGGTAGTTTTTTATTGACCCACGAGGTGTCAATATCGCTATCGTCGCTCTGCTCGGCGCTGTCTGCGATTAAGTCGGTACATAGCTCGATGCACTCATTACAGATATTGGCGTCGTCAGAGGCAATGAGCTGTTGTACGTCACTTTTGGCTTTGCCACAAAATGAGCACTGTGGGGTGTTATCTTCTGCCATAAAAGGCGCTCCTAAAATTTAAAGCTTATAAGTATTCTGAGTATGTCCATCAATGCCCAAACAGCAAGTGCTCAGGCATAAAATGTAACAAAATGGCTGCGGATATCGCGATGATGGCGCGGCGCCCAAAGCCTACAACGAAGTCGGACGACGCTCTAGTACTTCATCGACCAGACCGTACTCTTTGGCTTCTTGCGCATCTAGCCAAAAGTCACGTTCGACGTCTTTTTCGATTTTTTCAAGCGGCTGGCCGGTGCGCTCAGCCAAAATGCGGTTTAGGCGATCACGGATTTTGAGGATTTCACGGGCATTAATCTCGATATCGGTCGCTTGACCTTGCGCGCCGCCTGATGGCTGGTGAATCATCACGCGTGCATTGGCAAGTGAGTAACGCTTGCCTTTTTGGCCTGCTGCCAATAGGAATGAACCCATGCTATACGCGCCGCCCATACAGATGGTCGATACTTCAGGCTGGATAAAGTTCATGGTATCAAAAATTGCCAAACCGGCACTGACTGAGCCGCCTGGTGAGTTGATGTATAAATGAATGTCTTTGTCTGGGTTTTCTGCTTCCAAAAATAGCAACTGAGCAACGATAAGATTGGCCATGTGGTCTTCGACTTGACCGGTCAAAAAGATCACACGCTCACGTAGCAAGCGCGAGAAAATATCAAACGAGCGCTCACCACGTGAAGACTGCTCGACCACCATGGGTACTAAGGCAGACTGCGGAGCGCTTTGGATGTTTTGTACGTCGTTGTGCGCACTCATCAACATATCAAAATACGGGTTGGCGGTGATGCGATCATAATCTGTCATAAAGATGTCCTATGTATAAGTCCATAAAATAAAGGGTTTGAGGGTAGCGAGTGGCTAAACTTTGCTGACGGCTTATCATTGTAAATACGGCCGTTTATACCTAGCACGAGCCAGATGCCATAAAACTATCACTATAAAACCATCTAGGTGTCGCTAAAAAATAATTGAGCTAATGGTAACTTTTTTATTGAGGCAATAGTAACTTTTTAATGTGAAAATTGATAAATGACTGTCTATTAATAAGGCGTGTGCAACCATTTATCAAGGGGTTGGTCGTAAACGATGATGAAAAACACTCAATAGAAAGTCAGTCAGTGTGGGCGTACGTGCCAGTACTCTATCCATCAATAACTATCTACCAAGAAAAATGCCCTAACACAATGGTTAGGGCATTTTTGTATTACCTTGGTCGTCGTTACCAATGATCACCCGTGCTTAGCGATGATCGTAATGGTCTGGCTGGACGACTAAGCAAGATTACATTGCTTGCTGCTGCTGAGCGGCGAGCAGGTCTTGGTAGCTGACTTCTTTGTCAGTTACTTTACCTTGGCTGATCAAATAGTCGACCACTTGGTCTTCTAGTACCACAGACTCGATGTTGGCGCGTTGCTCCTTGTCATTGGTATAGTACTCGATGACTTCGCTTGGGTCTTCGTAGTTTTCTGCCGCTTCTTTGATGAAGTTTTCGACACGCTCTTGATCCACTTCTAGACCTTTGGTATCGATGACGCGAGCGACGATGATGCCAAGACGGGCAGCACGTAGCGCTTGCTCTTCAAACAGCTCATTTGGCAGCATGTCTTTGTCAAAGCTGTCAGCGCTAGCGCCGAACTGCTGAGAAAAACGCTGCATCATCATGTTGCGCTGACGCTCGATTTCTTGCTCTAGCATGGCGTTTGGTACGTCAAACTCGTTCTTTTCTAGCAATGCATCAAAAGTCGCTTGCTTGACTTGGCTACGCGCAGCGTTTTTGATTTCACGTTCCATGTTTTTGCGTACGTCTTCTTTTAGCTTCTCAACGCCGCCTTCGGTCACGCCAAATAGCTCTAGGAACTCGTCGTCGATTTCAGGTAGCTTGGCTCTTTCCACCAATTTTACATTGATTTTGAACTGTGCTTCTTTACCGGCTAGGTTTTCTGCTTGGTAATCTTCTGGGAAGGTCACATCAATGACTTTTTCTTCGCCAGCTTTCATGCCTTTGATACCCGCTTCAAAACCAGGAATCATCTGGTTGCTACCGATGACCAATTTGAAGTCTTCAGCTGAGCCGCCTTCAAATTTTTCGCCGTCGATAGAGCCTTCAAAGTCAAAGGTCACTTGGTTATCTTTGGCTGCTTTGCCTTTCTTTTCAACATACTCTTGACGCTGCTTTTGCAGGTTTTCGATCATGGTGTCGACGTCTTCGTCACTGACGGTTGCAGTGTGACGCTCAACTTCGATTTCATCGATACCTTGTACGTCGATTTCTGGGAAGATCTCAACAGTGGCTTGATACACCAAAAAGTCGTCTTCTAGTTTGACGTCGTCGATGTTTGGCATGCCAACGGCGCGGATGTCTTCAGCTTTGATCGCTTCAAAGACCGTATCACGGATCACATCGTTGATCACTTCTTGCTGGATGCCCGCACCGTACTGTGAGCGGATGTGCGACATTGGCACTTTGCCTTTACGGAAACCGTCGATTTTGGCGGTTTTCGCCACTTGGCTGATGCGGCCTTCTACTTTGTTTTGGATTTTTTCTACGGGGACTTTAACCGTCAGCTGAGTCTCTTTATTAGATAGCTTGTTGGTTGTGACTTGCAAATCTGTAGCCATGTTAATTACACCTTTAGGGTTAAATAATAATGATAGACAATCGCACGTCAAAATACGGGCGTGTGCTGCTGATTGCCGTTGGAATAAATAGGGGATAGTGATAGCGCGCAGTCGCTCAGCTGGCCTTTAAGCAATCGCCTCAGGCGTCCCTATAACCTAACTGCGCCACGGCTATAAGGCCAAGCGCTGTCAGGCAGCGTTTGAGTACACGCTATCAAATATCAATAATAAACCGTTTATGCCGCGCATAATAACGCTTTTTGCTGAATTATACAGGCAAATAACGGCCTTCAACAAAATTTTAAAAGTAGAACAGTATAATCTATCTGTTTATTAAAGTAAAAATTATCTGTTTGCCTATTGTTTGCCTATAAAGCGTTCTTTATTTACCTTATGTTTGATGACATGCATCATTAGCGCTAACGCTGTTTTAGAGCGCGTCAACTGTCATAGCGGTAGCTGCGCCAATAACTGCCGAATGGCTTGGCCGCGGTGACTGATGCTGTTTTTGTCAGCGGCGCTAAGGCTGGCGGCCGTCGTTTGTAGCTTGGGCAGCCAAAACAGGGGGTCGTAACCAAAACCACCATCGCCATGTGGCGCGTCTAATATCTCGCCTTGCCATAAGCCTTGTGCGATAATCGGCAGCGGGTCGTCGGCATGGCGTACCATCGCCAGCACACAAACAAACATGCCTTTGATAGGCGTATCTGGCGAGGCGGCGCGAATAGGCTGCAAATCAGCGATGAGCTTGGCGTTGTTTTTAGCATCATGACCATGCTCGCCGGCGTAGCGCGCCGAATAGATGCCAGGCGCGTTGCCCAATACGGGCACGCATAACCCTGAGTCATCTGCAATGGCAGGCAGGTTGCTGGCTCGGCTGGCATGCCGCGCCTTGATGATGGCGTTTTCTACAAAGCTGAGCCCATCCTCGATGGCATCATCGATATCAAGCTGGCCTTGCGGGACGATCGTCACATCCAAATCTGCCGCCGCAAATAGACGTTTAAACTCAGCAAGCTTGCCTTTGTTATTACTGGCGAGTACCCACTGGCTGGCAGCGATTGCCTCATTTGGCGATGGTACAGGGTGACCAGATAGTTGGCCTGTGGTAGTGCTCATAAAATCATTCCATCAAGTCGAGGGACAAAAAAGACGTTACCAGTAAATGGGTTAGGCTAAATAGAGTAGGCATGCATAATGGCTCGCATCCGCCCATTTATTATACCGGTTAAGCTCAAACAACCAGATAGCATGGCTCGATAAATAACCAATTGCTATACAGGTTGTATCGTCCATAACATTTAGTAACTGATATTGCCGCGTACTGTTGCTATAATAGGTGCCAAGATTCAGTGAATGATATCTTATAGCTTGTGAATATTAAGTTAATAAACGCTCGCGAAGTCAAACACTTGGCTTTCGGGCAAAAAATAACACTAATGTTACTTTTGGATTCATGACAATACGTGGTATTGTGAGTAAAAATATCATGTATAAACGACAAAAGTATTAAGCGATAAAATTCATCTCAAACAATAAACTCAGCCAATTTAGCTCGGTATGTTGCTTGCCTCTGTGGGGCAGGTGAGATAAGAGCGGCAAATAAGCAAGGATAAAATAATTATGTCAAACATTACTCTACCAGATCTACCTTATGCAAAAGACGCGCTAGAGCCACATATCAGTGCCGAAACGCTAGAATACCATCATGACAAGCACCATGCGGCGTATGTCAATAAACTAAATGACTTGCTACCAGGCTCTGGTTTAGAAGACAAGACATTGCCAGAGATCATCGAAGCCACGGCAAAAGATGACAGCAAGCAAACCATGTTTAATCAAGCCGCGCAAGTATGGAACCACACGTTTTACTGGAACTGCATGACCCCAGAAAACGGCGGCGGCGAACCGACTGGTGATCTCAAAGCAAAAATCGAAGAAGATTTTGGTAGCTATGACAAGTTCCGCGAAGAGTTTAAAAACGCAGCAACTTCACAGTTTGGTTCTGGTTGGGCTTGGCTTGTCGCTGATAAAGTCGGCGGTAAACTATCAATCGCGAAGACTGGTAACGCTGACAACCCATTGGCCCATGGTCAAGTCGCGGTATTGACTTGTGACGTATGGGAGCACGCTTACTACATCGATTATCGTAACCGTCGTCCTGACTATGTTGACACCTTCCTAGATAAGCTAGTGAACTGGGACTACGCAAACGCGAAATATAAAGGTCAAGATGCTGGTGTTGAAGAGTAATCTTTAAGACTTAAGGTTTTGATATAAAAAAAGAGCGCCGTTTGGTGCTCTTTTTTTTGTGGGCGAGATAAAATTGCGGTTATTTTTAGAACACTTTATCGATGCATTACAGAAAGTAAGTGATCGCCAGCGAACCTTTATCAGAAAAAAAATGTTCAGCAGCGCTATAATGATTTTCAATAAAAAATGGAATTAACACGGAGGGAGCTCGTGAACAAAGCGCGCATTGCTGTACTTGCCATATTGGCACTCTCGGTCATCAATTTGTGCTTTGTGATATTTAGCAACTTGGTCGGGATGCGGGCGCTGACTGACTACTCACCGATGGTGATGACGCTATTTAATGTGTCTTTGATTACCCTTGGGCTGCTCAGTGTGTGGCAGCTGTTCACGGGGATTGACGGTCATGCGATGCGTGGCAAGATACTGCTGTTGCTCGCGGTGGAGTTTTTTGCGGTTTATGCGGCGGACATTGCCAATATCTTCCCGCGCTCGGCAGAGCCGATGGGGCAAACGCTGTTTATGCTAGAGGTATTTGGCGCGGCGCTCGCGGTATTGTTGTTTGTCAGTGCGGGTTGGTATATGAAAGCGGTTTCTGTGCCTGAATCTATGTGATGGGCGTGGGGTAATGTGAAAAAAGGACACGGTGGGTGTCCTTTTTTTTATTATTAAATAGCTTTATTCATCATATCCGTAATCAGGTTCTAAAGTTCCAAAGTCAATTGATGTTATAGGGTCTACAACTTCTACATCTTCAATATCCACATCTGATAAATCACCATTTAGGTCGCCACATATAGTGACTAATATGGCAGATTTAAACTGCTCTTCAGCAGTAGTTACAATCCCACCTAGTCCAACATAATCACGATCTATTGAGTCATAGTGAGAAAGAGAAAATTCTCCTTCTACTTCAACTGAGATAATAGCATTCATTTCCAAAACAACGTAATCCTCTGCGTGATCTACTATTTTGAAATCATGATTGGCTAACTCAAAATCACTTAACCAACCATGGCAGCCATCTGGCTCCCAGTAGTGAAAAGAGTCTGCTTCTTGGTCTGGTGTGAAGCCATCAAATTCCATCTCTAAGCTACTACGAATTCTCTGTAAAAAATCAGCTGCATCAATACTATTTTCTTGTTCTAATTGAGAGGTAAGTAAAGACAAGAAGGTAAAAGCTATTTCTTTATTGAACTTGCTTAGTGCATCTGCGAAATATTCAATGTAATCGATATTATCTGACATTTCACAATAGTTCTTCCAGTCGCTATCCTTAGCAACAGCTAAGACTTGAATATCATTTTTTCTTGCCCATGATTCTGTCGCTAAAAGTACAATAGCATCAGGAAATTCATTTTTCTTTTTGCCTGTCGCCGCGAAAGGTGCTTTATTTTGAAAATATTGCTCTAAAAGTTCAGATACTGATACATGTTCTCCGCAATTAAGAACTAAAGCTCCTGAATTGACTATGAATTTATCAATACGACTTGCAGCCAGTTCTTCAATTTCATTACCATCAGTCAAAATTGATTTTGCATCGTTGAGTTCGCTACCCTCAAAAAATAGATGATCTCCAGCATCATTTAGTGCTTTTTCTAAAGACTCTCGAGAACTTTTAACCTTACTTTGTAAGTGACTTGTTACCTCAGCCCTTATGACATCAGGAAATAGGTAGTGTATATTGCTTTTCTGAAATTGGCTTAACTTTCCTAGTAAGCCTTTTTCTAATCTTAAACCATACTGATCGAAAATGGATGTATCTACGAGGATTGCACCATATTCTTTATTTTCATCGGAATTCATTTTCCATCCTTAGATTTTTTTAATGCATTGCTTTTTATAACATAGAAGTAATATGACAATTGTCTACACCAACCTTACTCCAAAACCCCAACCCCTGTCATCACCAATCACCAACTTTATTCAACTATTTCCCAAACCTCACGCCCATCCACCATTTTTTCATCAAACACCCGTTTAAACCCTTGCTGAATCAGCTCAAAACGTGACGGTGTAGGTTCATTATCTACCTTGATAACAGGGGCGTCTATCGGGGTGATGGCTTGCCACTGCGCATTGTCATTGGTTTTATCCGCCAATACAAAACTAAAGAACGCCGTGTCACCTGCCATCATACGCAAATCATCAACGACCAGCTGTTCGGCTGCATCGCCAGTAGTAGAAGTGGCGGGTAGCATTTGGACGCGATACCCTGTCCAATCACCAGAGAACCAGTCAAGACGCTGGGCATAGGGTCGGCTTTGCGCTGGCAGGTTTGCGCGTAGCGTCTGCGCGTTGTCATACTGCGTCAAGTAGCGATATTCAGGCAAGCGGCTATCTAAGGCACTACCGCGTATCTCAATCAGTCTATGCTCATTATCTTCGGCAACGGTACGCCACATGAGTATCGTCGGCAGGACGGGCATGGTTTTTAGTCGTATGGTGTCAATGCCAGCCGCTGCCAAAGTTTGCTCCGCTTGGGATTGGGCGTCGTACTTCAGTCCTAAGCCCAATAATAAATAACTACTGCTGATTAGCAGCAGTATCCAAACCGCAAGGCGTTGACAGTTGATCAGCAGTCCTGTTTTGAATACCGCAAGTTTGCCCCCTTTTATGATGCCCACGATTACCGCTATCAGTAACGGTAAGGTATAGAGGGGATCAATAATAAAGATGGAAGCAATACTGATGGGGGGCATCTGCAACGGGTCATGTAGCGGCCAAAATAGCTGCGTGCCGTAGACCGTAAAGCTGTCCAAGATAGGATGGGTGGTCAACACCAACGTCATGGCGAGTGCTAAGCGCCGCGTTGAATAAGGCAACGGCATATCGCGCCAGTGATGATAGCGACTGATTAGCCAAGCGCCGATGAAACCTACTGCGGTCAGGACAAATAAAGAATGACTAAAGCTGCGATGGTAGGTCATGTCGCTGATGGGGTCGGGGTAGCTAATCAGTACATCCAAGTCAGGCAACGTGCCCAGTATCGCCCCATATAGGTAGGCTTTGCGACTCTGATATTTGCCAAGTAATGCCCCTTGGACGCTCGCACCTAAGACGATTTGACTGAGTGAATCCATAGCGCTCTTATTAAATTAGGGGTTTAGATAATTACAATACGTCAAAGTTATGCGCTATTAGCGCCTCTCGCAACATCGCAATATTATAATAAGCATGAGCATTGACGGTGTTTTGAAAAAAGATATAGAGCGTGTCAAAGTGCTGACGCTGATTGGCAATCGCTTGCGCCCAGTCCTGCATCTCCGCCTTGCTATAGCGATAATCATGACGATCGGCGGCGCTCATCGCGTCCCACCAGTTCAGATTGTTGCCATGCATACGCAGATAGCCGGTGCGCTCGGTGAATATCAATCGTGATGGTGGTAGACCGCTGACTTTAGGATAGTCAACGCTGCACCAAATGAGACCTTGCTGTTTAAAGCTATCGACCACTTGCGGGGTGTGCCATGCGTTATGACGAAACTCGACTGCTAGCGGATAATCGCCAAACCAGCTGACCAGATTGGCCAGATATAGCCGATGCTCACGAGTACGATCAAAGCCATGGGGGAATTGCAATAGTAAAGGTGCGAGCGCATCGGCTTCGATGAGTGGGGATAGGGCGTTTAAAAATGCTTGTGCATGCTCGCTTGTGCCTTTGCGCGCATGGCTAAAGTCTTGATGCAGCTTTACCGCAAACTTCAACTCGCTATCGGCTTGTACATAGGTCTTATCGATCATACCAGCAAAGGCTTTTTGGCCGATGGGCGCGTAAAAGGTGCTATTGATCTCGACCGCGCCGTATTGACGAGCGTATTCGCGCAAAAAGTCTGTCTTTTTGGTGCCGGCTGGGTACAGCGTACCAAGCAAGTCGGTATCGCTATAGCCGCCGGTGCCAAGGTAGATACGCGGTGTCGGGGTACCGTCCATGTTGACCACCCTTTATCGTTTTTAATGTTTATTGCTCAGCTTATTTTTTACGTGACCATAGCCATTCGATGAGTGCCAATAAGGCGTTGGTGTCCTTACTGCCGCTCAACTCACGCAAGATAGCGGCGCGTCCGTCATTAAACAGCGACTGCGCATAGCTGGTCGCCTGCTCAACTCCCATCAGTTTGACATAAGTGGATTTATCCAGTTTTTCATCGCTGCCAGCAGGTTTACCAAGGGTGTCGGTGCTGGTGGTGACATCCAAGATATCGTCTTGGACTTGAAAAGCCAGACCAATATGCTGGGCGCATTCTTGTAGCGCCATGCGTTCTTGCGCGGTCGCGCCAGCACAAATCCCGCCCATCAGCATCGCCGCTTCGATGAGCGCGCCGGTTTTATCACGGTGGACGGCTTCTAATTGGCTCTGGGTAATGTCGGGGTTGGCTTCGGCATTGATATCCAGCGTTTGCCCTGAGACCATACGGCGAGCACGCGGCGCAAATACCGCGAGCAGCTGACTGGCTATCGCGGCATCAAATGGCGCAAAAGTCGGCAGCTCTGCGGTCAGTACCTCAAAGGCGAGGGTCTGGAGCACGTCCCCTGCCAGTAGGGCGGTTGCCTCGGTAAAGACGATATGCGCGGTTGGCTGCCCACGGCGCAGCGCGTCATCGTCCATACAGGGCAAATCATCATGTACCAATGAATAGGTATGCAATAGCTCGACGGCCAATGCCGCTCGGCGCGCCATATCATAATCGGAGTCGTTTTCTAACAGGTTTTCTAATAAAGGGTTTACCGTGTTGCCTTGCGTCATGGTCTCAGAGATATCTGGACTGATAGGCTGCGCCTCGCTTTGCCATCGGTCATCATTCACGCTGGCAAAGGCGCTGGCGACCAGTAGCGGACGCACCAGCTTACCTTGCCCCGTCATCACATATTGGCAGGCATCCAGCAGCGGGCTTGGCAGCTTGGCATACGCAAATAACACATCGATATCTTTGGCAATCTGGGTGCGCACAATCTGATGAAACTGCTTGGTTTTATTATTGATATGGTGATCAGCATTATCATGCGCGCCGTCATTTATACGCAAAAAGGACATAAAGCCAGAAGTAGGAGAGACAGTCATAATCCAACCATTTGTAAAAGAGACAAGAAAAATAGCGATAGTGTAGCATGATAGCTGGCCCTGCTTATGAAGCGCGTATCATCCGCGCCGCGTTTTTGGCAGTTTTTTATCAAAAAACACGCTAAAAAACACAAAAAAAGAAGCCATATGTAATGCAGTACGCCCTGCAACCAACCCTCGTTACGTATTGCCCGTTTTATTTAGTGATTGAATGTGTTGTGATGAGGCGGCTGTCCACTGAGTATACAACTGGTCACTTAAAGCACGTTAGCCACTAGGTAAAGGCGAGTCTCGACTTAAGAGTGACTTGTGAGTATGGTATTCGCTTGTGACAGTGAGGGGCATAATCCCCTACACTAATTGCCGTGGAAATGGGCTGATAAAGGCAGTCGCCGGCGTGAGTGAGCCGGACTGCCTAAACCGTCATCGCTGCATCTACATGCGATGGCGCTCCCCAATCAGCACCGACAGCCGTAGTAGATACCTGTAATATATAAACAAAGCGCCAAACGATGTTGTACAAGCGACGTAAAAATAAGTACATTACTATGAGCGCTGGATAATAAAGATATCTTCACTGTGCGCCCGCTAGTGGTTTGTCGTCATGACGATGTTTGTCTTGATGGCGGCGGCGCACAGTGCTATTACCCATTTTACTAACAGTAACTGGCTATTGATTGTAATCCAAAACGTAGCTTTCGTTATATAGCAAGGAGTTTCAAATGGTATACCAAGGAAATCGCATCACGGTGACAATGCTAGAAGATGGCATCGCCAACATGCAATACAACGCCGAAAATGAGAGCGTGAACAAGTTTGATGCCGAGACCAACAAGCAGTTTGGCGAAGCGGTCAGTGCTTTAGAAAAAGCCGATGACGTAAAAGGCCTTATTGTCACTTCAAGCAAAGGCGTGTTTATCGCGGGCGCTGATATCACAGAGTTTGTTGGCTCATTTAAAAACCCAGAAAACGAGATCAAAGACTGGGTGGTGAGTATCAATGATACCTTTAACCGCTTTGAAGATCTGCCATTTCCAAAAGTAGCGGCTATCAATGGCGCAGCGCTAGGCGGCGGCTGTGAGATGACTCTAGTGTGTGAATACCGTGTGATGAGCGAAAAAGCCAGCATCGGTCTGCCAGAGACTCAATTAGGTATTTTCCCGGGCTTCGGCGGTACGGTGCGTAGTACTCGCGTCATCGGTATTGATAACGCTTTAGAGCTTATCGCGACGGGTAAGCCAAAAAAACCACTTGAAGCGCTAAAGTTAGGCTTGGTAGATGCGACCGTCTCTGCTGATGATTTGCAAGACGCTGCGATTGACCTAGTCAAAAAATGTATCTCAGGTGAGCTTGACTGGCAAGCCAAGCGTGAAGAGAAGCTAGTGCCTGTCAAGCTAAACCAGCTTGAGCAAGCGATGGCGTTTAACAGTGCCAAAGGCATGATCTTCTCTAAAGCCAATCCTAAGCAGTATCCAGCGCCAGCGCTCGCTATCGAAGCGATCGAAAAGCACGTCAATTTGCCACGTGACAAAGCGATCGAAGTCGAAGCAGCTGGTTTTGCCAAAGCGGCAAAAACCCCGCAAGCTGAGAGCTTGGTCGGTCTGTTCTTAAACGATCAGTTGGTCAAAAAACTGGCCAAAAAACACAGCAAAAAAGCACATGAAATCAATGAAGCGGCCGTACTTGGCGCAGGTATCATGGGCGGCGGTATCGCGTATCAGGCAGCCAGCAAAGGTTTGCCAATCATCATGAAAGATATCAAATCTGAGCAATTAGATTTGGGTATGGGCGAGGCCAGCAAATTGCTTGGTAAAATGGTCGAGCGCGGCAAGATGACCCCAGCCAAAATGGGCGAAACGCTAAGCCGTATCCGTCCTACCTTGAACTATGGTGATTTTGCTGAGACTGATATCGTTATCGAAGCAGTAGTAGAAAATCCAAAAGTGAAGCACGCGGTACTCAAAGAAGTCGAAGGCTTAGTCAAAGAAGACGCGATTTTGGCTTCGAATACTTCAACGATCTCTATTACGCATTTAGCAGAAGTGCTTGAGCGTCCAGAGAACTTCGTCGGTATGCACTTCTTTAACCCAGTACACCGTATGCCACTGGTAGAGGTGATCCGCGGTGAGAAATCATCTGAAGAAGCCATCGCGACGACCGTTGCGCTGGCCTCCAAGATGGGCAAGGTGCCAGTGGTGGTCAACGACTGCCCAGGTTTCTTGGTAAACCGTGTCCTCTTCCCATACTTTGGCGCGTTTGACTTGCTGCTCAAAGAAGGCGCTGATTTCGTCCATGTCGATAAAGTCATGGAAAAATTCGGCTGGCCGATGGGTCCTGCTTACCTAATCGACGTCGTCGGTCTAGACACAGGTGTGCACGGCGCAGAAGTGATGGCAGAAGGATTCCCTGACCGCATGAAGCCTGATTATAAAGGGGCGATCGAGCATCTATATGAAAACGAGCGCCTAGGTCAGAAAAATGGCGTTGGTTTCTATAAGTACGAAACCGACAAGCGCGGTAAGCCAAAGAAAGTCGCTGACGATGCCACTTATGAGCTACTTAAAACCACGACAGATAGCGACAAAAAAGAGTTTGATGATCAAACCATCATCGACCGTACTATGCTGGCTTTCTGTAATGAGACCGTACGCTGCCTAGAAGACAATATCGTCAGCACGCCAAGTGAAGCGGATATGGCGATGATTATGGGCGTTGGTTTCCCGCCGTTCCGCGGTGGTCCTTGTCGTTATATCGACCAAATGGGTCTCGATAACTACTTGGCACTATGCGAAAAATACGCACACCTTGGCAAAGCCTATGAAGCGCCGCAAAAGATTCGCGACATGGCAGCCGCTGGCGAGACTTTTTACGCCACAGCGTAACGAGCATACCGTATTAGGATAAGTGGGGTGCGTTTGCTGACGCCGCTATCGGTGATAAAAAAATAGCAGACGCACCGTTTTGGTCGGTTTTATCAGGTCTGGCCTGCCGCGATAATATCCAGCGCGAAAACATCTAGATAGTTATCGTACTGATGTACGGATCGCGTGATAGATGGCTATAGAGCCCGATTAAATCGACAACACTGACAATAAAAATTGAAAAGGAAGATAGTATGACAACTTTAAGTCCAAAAGATGTGGTCATCGTAGATGGCGTACGCTCGGCGATGGGAAGATCTAAAAACGGTATGTTCCGCCATGTTCGTGCTGATAATCTGTCAGCAGAATTGGTACGTGCTTTGGTAGAGCGCAACGATTTTGACACCAACGATGTCGAAGACATCATCTGGGGCTGTGTCAACCAAACCCTAGAGCAAGGCATGAACATCGGTCGCAATATCGGTCTATTGGCAGGTATTCCAAAAACCGCTGGTGGTCAAACGGTCAACCGTCTGTGCGGCTCTTCTATGCAAGCACTTCACACCGCTGCTGCACAAATCATGACTAATCAAGGTGATGTGTTTGTTATTGGCGGCGTTGAACACATGGGTCACGTTGGTATGATGCATGGCATCGATCTAAATCCTGCCGCCTCCAAGCATTATGCAAAAGCGTCAAACATGATGGGTTTGACCGCTGAAATGCTGGGCCGTATGAACAACATCACGCGTGAGGAACAAGATGCGTTTGGTCTTGAATCGCATCGCCGTGCATGGGCTGCGACGACTGAGGGACGCTTTGATAATGAAATCATCGGCATCGAAGGTCATGATGCTGATGGTCGCTTGCAACTATGTACCGTCGATGAAGTGATTCGCCCTGATGCGACCATGGAGCAAATGCAAAAACTGCGCCCAGCCTTTGACCCTAAAGGCGGTACAGTGACTGCTGCGACGTCATCTGCACTCTCTGACGGTGCCTCAGCGATGCTGGTTATGAGCGCGCAAAAAGCCAAAGATCTTGGTCTAAAGCCTCGCGCTCGTATTCGTAGCATGGCTGTCGCTGGTTGTGATGCGGCTATCATGGGCTACGGTCCGGTACCAGCCACCAACAAAGCCTTAAAGCGTGCTGGTATGAGCATCGATGACATGCAGACCATCGAGCTAAACGAAGCCTTTGCCGCACAAGGCCTATCAGTCCTAAAAGCGCTGAACTTGACGGACAAGCAAGACATCGTCAACATCAATGGTGGCGCGATTGCACTGGGTCATCCACTAGGTTGTTCTGGTGCTCGTATCACGGTTACCTTGCTAAACGCTATGGAGCAGTCTGACACCGAGCTTGGCCTTGCAACCATGTGTATCGGCCTTGGCCAAGGTATCGCCACTGTGATTGAACGGGTTTAATTTTTGGATTGGTAGATAATTTGTAACATTTGTCGACCAAATATGTTATAAGAAACCCCTAGCTATGATGGCTAGGGGTTTTTTGTGAATATAATGAGAGGGTTAATGGCGCACGTCGCAAAGTGTGTGCAAGTAATGATGAGGGTTCAATAAAGCGTATCTCCATTGACGCATTTAGAAAACTGTGACTAAATAAGAGTGACCAAGACACTATTAATATCAATTTATAATATTTATTTAATGCTCATTTAATATTCGTTCTAAAATATTTTTAGTTGCAACTGTCAGTCGTACAAGGAGTGTACTATGTCTACCATGATTACCGACCGCACTTACCGAATCGCTCGTGAAAACACCCAAGCGATGCTGATCGATGTCCAAGAGCGCCTTACCCCGCATATCTATGATCATGAAAATATCGTCAAAAAAACCGTGACACTGATTAAGGGGTTGCAGGCGCTTGATATCCCTATCATGCTCAACGAGCAGTATAAAAAAGGCCTTGGCGATACCTTGCCTGAGATTCGTGAGGTGCTTGCAGATAACAATGCTAAAAGCTTTGAAAAAGTGACCTTTAGTGCGTGTGATAACGATGAGTCGTGGCACCATTTGGCGCAGCAAAACCGCAGTATTGTGTTGCTGTTTGGGGCAGAGGCGCATGTATGCGTCATGCAAACGGCGCTTGATTTGTTAGACAACGGTATGCAGCCGGTCATCATCGGTGATGCGGTCGGTTCGAGATTTCCGTATGACAAAAAACAAGCCATTCGCCGTATTCGCCGCGCAGGTGGAGTGATCAGCACGGTTGAGTCTATCTTGTTTGAGCTGTGCCGCAGTAGTCAAGATCCGGCGTTTAAAACCATTAGCAATTTGATCAAATAGCCTCTTGACCAAATTGCTTTGTTTGTGCTGCCGCAAGTGTGTGGGTCAGATATAAAAATAGCGCTTGATGACTATAGTCAATTTGATATAAAAACGATACCGTGAGATGAAACGTTGTTTTTCGTAGCCTCTGTCGGCGTAGGCACAGCACGCAAGAAAAACAACGTTTCATTGAGCGACTTGATAGCCATGTATCTGATTTATTTGAACTCGACTATATCAGCGCTATTTTTACGTCTAGGGTCGGGTTTTGTACTAAAATGAGCGCTACATTTGCTGATTGCTTAAGAGAGAGACATGCCATCCAACCATTCAATCCATCCGACAACTTTAAATGACAATGCCTTTGCTGATAATATCGATATTGATGATGTGACGCATTTTTTATTAGAATTAGATGCGCTAAAGCGCGTCAATCGGCGCAGCTATGTCACCCAGACCACCCGCCGCGAAAACTCAGCTGAGCACTCTTGGCATTTGGCGATGGCGTGTTGGTCGATTGCTGAGCTGTTTGCGCTAGACGTCAATCACGAGCAGCTGCTCAAGATGGCACTGGTTCATGATTTGGGTGAGATTGATGCTGGTGATACTTTTTTATACGACAATACGCGTCATACGGCGCATATCGAGGAGCGTCAAGGCATGGCGCGCTTGCAAGCGGAGCGTGGCAATGGCATTGCTAACTTAGCAGCGGTCTGGGAAGCACAGGAGACAGGCGATAGCGAAGAAGCGCAGCTGCTACGGGTGGTGGATCGCTTATTGCCGTTTTTGCTCAACCTCAATACCAATGGACAAACGTGGATTGAGTTGGGGGTGACGCGCTCGCAGGTGGCTGGCGCGCATGCCTTTATCAAAGACAGCTTTCCGCCTATTCATGATTGGCTGTCACAGCGTATCGATTATGCGACCAAGCAAGGCTGGCTAATCGATGCGTGACCAATAAAATCGTTAGCTTGGTACGGCTAACGCTGGCCGCGGCACCTATCGGCAGCGGCGCAAAACTGGCACACGCTGCCAAAAAACAAATCGGCGTGCTGCGACCCTTCAATGCTACCCAAGATCATTCCAGTAGCACTGTGCTTATTTTAGAGTGATCAACTATGGTCACATAGATAGCCATTAAAAAACAGACAGATTATCTAGCGTTAGCCATACCCAATAGCTGTCCCATTTTTACCACACTATTGGCTTGCAGACTGTCTTGCCAGTCGGCTTTGGCGGTTTTCGGTAATACGACTATCGCAGTGGAGCCGAGATAAAAACGTCCAAGCTCATCGCCTTTTTCAAGCTTCATATCGTGCTCGGTCTCTTGAATATCGTCGGTACGGCTGATTTTGCCAGTGGCGACTGTCTCGATACCAGCGACGATCATCGCACCGACCATCACGACCGCAGCTTTGCCGTAGGCGGTATCAAACAGGCACACCAAACGCTCATTGCGCGCAAACAAGTCAGGTATGTTGGCAGCCGTGGTGTTGTTGACAGAAAACAGCGTGCCCGGCACATAGCGGGTTTTGGTCAAGGTACCAGCAAATGGCATATGCACGCGGTGATAATTGCTGGGTGCCAGATAGACTGTGGCAAAACTGCCATCGGCAAAATAATGCCCATCTTCGCTATCAGCCAGCAGTTGGCCGATATCATAGTAGCGCCCTTTGGCTTGCAAAAGCCTATGATCGTCAATCTGACCGAGCTGCGAGATGATGCCGTCAGCTGGGCTGACAATCCCATGCGGCGTGGCGTCGATAGGGCGCGCGTCTGCTTTTAACTCACGAGTAAAAAAGTCATTAAAGCTCTCATAAGCACCTAAGTTTTGGCGCTCATACTCATCCAAGCTGATATGATAGGCTTTTGCAAAGCTACGAATAAAGGTGCGCTTGACATAGGGGTGGCGACTGGCAGCCAAACGGCCAGCGACTTTACTGAGCTTTTGTTGCGGGACAAGCTGCTGCAAGGTGGTGAATACATTCATAATACGGCGACCAAAATAAAGGTGAGAGAGTAATAAATAGGCAAATAAATGATGATATTTTATCATGGACAGCCTAAGTTTGTATGAGCATAATTGGTAAGGGAGCATAAATGAAAGCATTGATACAGCGGGTACATGGTGCGAGCGTCAGCGTCGATGGGGATTGTGTCGGGCGTATCGAGCGCGGCGTGCTGGCATATATCGGTTTGGGGCCTGAAGACGACCTACAAACGGCCAAGCGAATGATTGATAAAATCCTTGGCTATCGTATTTTTGAAAACGACGATGACCCTACCAAATATGGCAAACTGGACAAAAATGTCCAGCAAGTCGCTGGCGGGCTGCTGCTGATATCACAGTTCACCCTGATGGCGAAGACCGACAAAGGCCGGCGTCCTGATTTTGGCGGTGCCATGCCACCAGAGGCGGCGCGCGTGCTGTTTGCTCAGCTAGTCGACTATGCCAACAGTCAGCACCCTCAGGTAGCGACGGGTCAGTTTGGCGCAGACATGCAGGTTGCGAGTATCAATGATGGACCACTGAATTTTATATTAGACGTGAGCTAAAACATCAAATGTGAATCATGATGGTGAGTGCCATCTGTTTAAGGGAAGTGGCTTGGTCTATAGCAGCCGCTTAAATGACAAATGTCATCAAACTGTCACAATTACCGCGTTTAATAGGCAAGCAGTGGCGAGTGATTATCGCTCTTTTTTATACGTCTGTTTTGTCCCTTATCACTGAGAATACCTTATGTATAATGAGCAAGTTTTGATTGTTGAAGACGAACCTGCAATCCGCGAGATGGTCGTAATGACGCTAGAGATGGCCGGTTTTGATAGCTTGCAGGCAACGGACGTATCAGAGGCGCACCAACAAGTGGTCGACCATCGGCCAGCGCTGATTTTGCTAGATTGGATGCTGCCTGGGGACAAAAGCGGCATTGATTTTTGTCGTATGCTCAAAAGTGATGAGCTACTCGCTGAGATACCCGTCATCATGCTGACAGCCAAAAGCGAAGAGGACAGCAAGGTGCACGGTCTGGATGCGGGTGCAGATGATTATATGACCAAGCCTTTTTCGACGCGCGAGCTGATCTCAAGGATCAAAGCGGTGTTGCGCCGTAGCAATGCTTTGAGCGCCGACAAGACTATTGAGATAGGCAAGTTAAGCCTCGACCCCAAAAGCCAGCGAGTCATGGCGTCTGGGCAAATCATCGATGTCGGACCGACCGAATATCGGTTGTTGGCGTTTTTTATGAGCCATCCCGAGCGTGCCTATACGCGCACCCAGCTGCTTGATCAAGTGTGGGGCGGCAATGTCTATATCGAAGACAGAACCATCGATGTGCATATCAAACGCCTACGCAAACTGCTGCGCCCTCATGACTGCGATAAGCTGATACAAACGGTGCGCGGTACTGGTTATCGCTTCTCAAGCGTTGTTGAGGCCAAATGATCGGCGCTCATACTGTCAAAATAGCCGCCGCAATTCTGTTGCCAGTCCAGCTATAATCACCATAATTATCAGTAAGTGATTATCAGTAAGGGCCAATTAGCAGATAGGGATAATCATCATAATGATAACGAGATGACAAGTAGGGCAAAAAAATAGGTCACGAAAAATGGATGAGTAACATAATGTCAAAGCAATGTACGGAACAAGATATCTCAGAGCCGATAGCGCTACAAAACACCACCGATCAATTAAAAAAAATAAGAAGTGCGCTGCGGGCGCTGCGCGATGCGGTGATTTTACTCAATGACAGTGATGGTCTGGAGTGGTGGAATCAGGCCGCTGAAGATTTACTATTATTGCAGGCAGCAGATAAAGGCCGATGTATTTTTGACTTTATTGACGCATCTGAGTTTCGTCAGTACTATCAAGCGCCGACGCTGGCTGACGAAGGCGTACATATAAAGTCATGGCGCGCGCCTGAGCGCTATTTAAAGTGTGAGCTGACCCCATTTGCCGACGAAAAGCTATTGATCATCTACGATGTGACGCGTCTGCATCATCTAGAAGAGATGCGCCGCGACTTTGTGGCCAACGTTTCGCATGAGCTGCGTACGCCGCTGACCGTGATGATGGGGTATTTAGAGAACTTTTCGGATCAGCCAGACATGCCGCCGCACTGGAAGCGCGGCTTTGAGCTGATGACCCAGCAGACAGCGCGCATGAATAGAATCGTCAATGATTTATTGCTGCTATCGCGTATCGAAATCGAAGAGACTCATGAGCTGCATTATATCGATATGATCAAGCTGCTGACTCATATCTATGATGATGCACAGGCCTACAATCAAGAGTACGGTCATAGCATCCATCTACAGATAGATACCTATGATGGGCTGTACGGCTCAGAGATATATCTGACCAGTGCCTTATCCAACCTGGTAATCAATGCGATTAAATACACGCCAAAAGGTGGCGATATCACCGTCAGCTGGACCAAAACAGCAGAGGGTTGCCGTTTCGCCGTCGAGGACAATGGCATCGGTATTGCGCCGCAGCACATTGCCCGCCTGACAGAGCGTTTTTATCGTATCGACAAGGGTCGTAGCCGTGCCACAGGTGGCACAGGTTTAGGGCTGGCTATCGTCAAACACGTCTTATATCAGCATGAAACCAACCTACAAATCAAGTCGGTAGAAGGCAGCGGCTCGACATTTAGTGCGGTGTTTCCGCCAAATTACGTGCGCTCTGCGGCCATTAGCTGAGGTTTGATGGCTATTAATATAATATTTGATGGCTATTAGCCAATGTCAGATGGATACGCAAGCAATTGTCGTGCTTATCATGACAGGCTACCGGGCAGGCTCGGATTTTTGCAAAAGCGGGTAGGGGTTGACCGCATTGCCTTGGATATAAATCCCATAATGTACGTGCGGCGGTGTGCCCTTGGCGTTGCCGCTATCGCCGACATAGCCGATGATATCACCCGCATCGACCCAGTCATTGGGGGCGATATCGGCATACTCCTCTAAGTGCGCATAGTAGTGGCCAGCGCCGCCAGGACCGACGATGACCACCACACGCCCGCCTAGGGTGTTTTCGCCAACCTTACTGACGATGCCTGCTGTCGTCGTTTGTATCGGTGTACCTCGCGCGGCAAATATATCGATCCCTTCGTGTGTGCGGCCTTGACTGCGCGCTGCGCCCCACGTGTCGCTTAGGTTTTGCTGAGGCAGTGGCGAGGGCAGGCTGTTTTCTGTTGGCAGATCTTGCTGCAATAAGCTGAGCTGTTGCCATTTGGCGATGACAAAGGATTGGGTTTGCTGGCTGATGCTGGGCCATAATCTGTCTAATACAAACAATAACATCAACAATACTGCTGCTCTAATCAGCAGCTTGAGCAGGCGGCGAAAAAACCTAGGCCGCGGTGGTGGATTGGGCCTTGGTGGTGGCTTGTTGCCATCGGCGATCATAGCGATCCTTTGTCAGTATGGTCATAGATATTATAAGAGACCTGCGCTAGCAGGTTTGTATCGCATTGTTATATCTGCTTGTTATCTTTGGCTTTTAGCCCCATAAACAACAAGGCAGTCTATGGGATACCGTGCGTTGTTTGCGCTGGATAAAACAGACTGTTATCGATTATGGATACCCAACGTGCTACAGCGAGCTTTATGACTGATTGCCTCAATATGCCAAGTCTGACTGATACTGCTTTGGTTATCGATACCGAAACCGATCAAGGCCGTGACCCAAGACCGATTCAGGTTGCTACCATCAACGTAGCGACGGGGTTTGAGTGGATGAAGTACTTTAATAGTGGCCGTGCCATCTCACCGGTGGTCATCAAAGTACACGGTATCACCGACGATGATGTGGCGGGTCTTGAGCGTTTTGATCTACAAGCGTTTGATTTGCCCACCTACCTCATCGGCCATAATGTGCGCTTTGACTGGCGCGTGATAGGCCGTCCGACTACCAAGCTGATCTGTACGGTGCGGCTCGCCCGTGTGGCCTTCCCAGAGTGGCGCTACTACAGTCAGTCTAAATGTATCGAGCAATTGCTGGGTAAGTCTGCAGCGAGTGAGCTGACCTGCGCCGCCCATGATGCGCTGGGTGACGCCCGTATGTGTTATTTGCTGTATCAAGCATGCTGCACGCGTCTACAAATCGCGCCGACAGACTTTGCCGCGGCTCATGCCATCGCCAATCAAGCCAATCCTGCCAGTAGGATGCCATTTGGCAAATATAAAGGCCGACTTATCACCGAAGTGCCCATTGGCTATATCAAGTGGATGCTAGGTAATATCCATAATTTGCAGCCGTCGCTGTACTCTGCTCTACGCCAACGTGTCAAAGCAGAAGATGCGCAAAAAGATTGACGCATGCCTTAAAAAGCCATGCCCTAACACTGCTGCTCCAACCAGTCCACCGCCATTTGCCATAGTGCTGGGGCTTTTTCATGGGTGCGGCGACTAAAATAGCGCATATGACCGATATGACTTAAACCAAAATCTTGCGGGGTATAAAAACGCTTTTTGGCAGGCATCTTGGTAAACACACGTATCATGTCGTCTATATTGTCGCTGTTGGCGATATCATCGTCGCTAAACCCTAGCCACAAAGCGGGCATGCTAAGCTCATCGTAAAAATGAGTATGTATGCTGTGACCAAAGGCGGTTTTGATATAGCCTGCGCCATTGCACCACTCGCGCCACTGCCGAGCAACGCCGCGTGGTAATGGCTCGCCCATACCGATTTTATCCGCTGGTGTATAGCCTAATACCAAGTTACTAAGTGGAATAAAAGCATCCATAAAACCCATGGCCTTGAGCTTATAGGGCATGTCCATGTTTTTGATTTGCCCTGACGAGCAGGCGACATTGAATACAGACTGTACGGTCCGATAGTTTGGCATCAAGCCAATCAGCTGACCGCCGGCACTGTGACCGATGATGTGATATGTGGTATCGGCAAACTCATCTTGCAGGGCATCAAGCACGGCTGGCAGGTCATGACGCCCCCAACTGATCAATGAGGCGTCACATTTGGGCAGCTCAGTGCTTAACGACTCGCCGATACCTTCGTTGTCAAAGGTCAATACACCAAAACCGCACGTGGCCAAATAAGTGGCAAAGTGGTGATAAAACTGACGTTTAATACCAGTGGCAGGCGCTATCATGACTGCCGCTTTTGTTGTATGTTGCGGGCGATATACTGTCGCGGCTAGCGGCTGATTGCGTTCAGTCATGATACTCAGGGCATCGGTTTTTATGACATGGCTGTCTGTTGGTAGGGAGTTTTTCGGTTCTTCCATGAGTTGGCCTTATGGTCTGATCTATAGTGTGGGGGCTGGTGTTTTATGATTGTGGCGGCTACAAGGTTTGGGCAGCTCTGCTGGCTCTAACGGCGTGATGGTCAGTCCGTTATGAGACTCTGATGCGCGGCTTTGATGATATCAATCTCATGTAACAGCACCGCTTATGTTAAGATAAATGAGGGTAGGTGAGGCGGGCAATGATGACTTGTAAGTTCTATACGCTATGACTGGAGCGGCGCTTTGTCACATTTTTATCGTCATCAGTCAACTGAGCACTCACCTAAAAACAATAATATAAAAATTAAGGAAGCACTATGCAAATGAAAATCAATAACGACACTTATGAAGTCATCACCAGTCAAGATATCACCAATATCGAAAAAGCCGTCGATAAATCCTCACTGACCATGCCGCTGGTTGCGGTGTATTGCGGCTCGCGCCTAGGTAATCATGAGGTGTATGAGCAAGCCGCTCGCGAGCTGGGACTTGCGCTGGCAAAAAACGGCATGGGTCTGGTCTATGGCGGTGCTAGCATCGGGCTGATGGGGGCGGTGGCGGATGAGGTCGTCAACGGCGGCGCTCAAGCGGTCGGTGTGATTCCAACCTTTATGCTCAAACACGAAATCGCTCACAATCAGTTGACGCGCCTACATTTGACCGACACCATGCATACGCGCAAAACCGTCATGGCAGAGTATGCCGATGCTTTTATCACCTTACCAGGTGGGCTTGGCACGCTCGAGGAGATCATGGAGATTGCCACGTGGCGTCAGCTTTATCAGCACGAAAAACCCATGATTATTCTGAATATCAATGGGTTTTATGACCGGATGATAGAGCACTTGGCCTATACCGCTGAGCAAGGATTTATGAAGCAAGAAGATTTGGCGCGTCTGGTGGTGTGTAATACCATCGGTGAAGCGATTGAAATGCTAAAGACGGTGGTCACCATCGACGATGCTGTCGATACCGAAAAGATGGCGGGCAGCGAAAGCTAAAGTGTGCAAAGTCTCACAGATTGCCAAACTCAGAGATTAAGGCTCTTAGAGAGCAAGACGCTCAGAGGCCAAAAAGCGCAGACCATCTAATAGCGGTGGTCTGCGCTTTTTTTTATTGAATTATTGAGTAGGAGTTTTGCCTCGTCTGCGCTGTGAGCGGGATAGAAGCAAAAATAAGCCAAGATAAGCGATGCCTCATAAGCTAGACGGTATGGCCTCACGGATACCATGGTTTACTCCCGCCATGGCCACTGGAAAACCGCGCTGCTCAGCCAGCTCGCGAGCCACACTATCGATGGTCAAGCTATCGTTGTGCGTCAGATATGGCCATTTATGAGCATAGCGGTGACGGTTTGCGGGCGTATCTGTTGTCACTAAACCCAGCTCAGCCAGCTCATTGACGATTTGATCCGCTGCAATCAAGGTCGAGGAGGCTTTGACGTTTTCTGCACGGGCATAGCGGATATCGGCGTACAAACTGACGTCAGCGACGCGCAAAGTATCGTCTTCTCCAGGAATTTGCTGCCCACCATACAGGGCATTGCCAACGCTACGAGCACTATGAAAGGTCGGTACAAACTGCGCCACATACTCGATGGCTTGTTGGCTACGCGCTTGTAGCGGCGCTTTGTCCCAGCCATCCTCGATGTAGTGTACGTACTGCTGTGGTAGCTTGGGCTGGGCGCTGTCAGTATTCGACGCCACCAACCCATCATCAAACAAAGTAATGGCATGACTCATGCCATGAATCTGAAAATAACCATCAGGATAAGGCGTCAGCTGCGCCATCCCCTCAGGGGTGCCGCGATTGCCATAGACGATGATCTCGGGTATCTGACCACCAGCTTCGCCCCAGTGGGTGATATAGGAGGACTTAAATTCGACCATACGGGTGACGGCGACACCGACCATATCATCGATGATGCCCGTACGAAATCCGCACGCATTGATCAGGTAGTCGACCTCGATAGCGTCTTCTTGCACCGCCTCTGTCGAGCTGCTTGCTGATTGGTAGTCGATGCGCCATTTGGTCACATGGTGATCGGCGTTTGTACAGTTTTCACAATCGACAGGCATGACCTGTGTCACCGTCGTATCGGTAAACACATGAGCGTGCTCATACTCTGCCAATGCCAGCTGTGCTGACGCGGCGAGGCGAAAGATATTCCAGCCGTACTCTTGGACGACGATAAGCGGGAACTTGACTTTGTTTAAATCCAGATACTTGGCAACTGGTATCATCCACTCATCGAAGGTGCGAGGAATGGCGACTTGCTCACGCTCGGCCAGCGCCAGCAACTGCTCATGGTTATAGAGCTGATAGTAGTCCTCAGGCTCGCCCAAGACTTTATTGTTTGGGTCCTGCGCGATCAGCTCGCGATAGGCGTCTGTCAAAATATCAAGGCGTGGTAACAAATCCTCAGGCAGGCCCTCATCGCGTGTCGGGACGGCAAACACGGTGGGGCGCACATCGATGGTATAAGGGTATAAGCGCAAAATATCGATACACTGCTTGAGTAAGGCGACGCAGTCTTCGTCAGGGATTTCGCGATACAAGTTGCCGCCGGCATGCAAGTGGCACATTGGTGGGCCGTCGATGAGAGATTGTTTTTTTTCAAACACATACGTCTCAAGCCCCAATGCAGCCAGGCGAATGGCAATCGTCGCGCCTGCCGTGCCGCCGCCTAAGATACCCACACGCTTTGCCGGTCGCGGCATGTCCGCCGTCTTCGCCGATGTTTCATCAGTGGCTGTATTGGCTGGTATGCCGCTATGGCTAGAGTTGGTGTTGTGATAAACGGATTGCGTCATTGTCGTTGTCATATCCTTAATAGCCTGAGCCGCGCTTAGGCTGCACTTATTAATTATAGGGTCGGTCGCTTTTGATATGCGTGCGCCTATCGCCAACTTCAACATCTTATCGTCATTGTTAGTCAATGCTGATCATTCGTATAAAGCTGTTTTAATATAGGGGGTATTTTACGAAAGTTGAGGCGAGCATAAGATGACAAATACGTAAGTACATGCATGAGTTTTGTCAGTAGAGCCGAGAGCAAGACAACCCAGAGCCTGTATAAAGCGATAAGGCGCCGTGGTATAAAAGGTAGGCAGTCTAGTGGTTTTAGAATAAAAATTAGCTCAAACGATAAAGGGTGACCGCTGCAAGTAGCGTTGACTTTTGTAAAATAATCCGGCTTTTGTAACAGTACACATTAAGAAAAATGCCGCGTTTTTAGCCTGCGCTACATAGTGAACAAACCTTAAAACAGCGATAGCGCTACCGGTACTCACTTTTTTGATTTGACAGCAATGTGTCTTACTTTTATCCACATTTTTAAAATAAAGATATGCCCTAGTCAAGAACAGCCATGATGGTGGCTGCTTTTTGTGTTGGCTTATGACGGTTAGGGTGATGGTGATTAAGATGATGGTCGTATAAAAGACGGACGTGACAAGGGCGCTCTATATATCTGCGAGCGCTTCAGCTGGTGCGGTTTTTACCGCAGGCTCGGTGGTGGCAGGTTTTCTATATAAGAGGAAAAAGTCTGAATGTGACTCATCTGGGGTCAGTCTACGCGCGGCTACCAGCTTGGCATACTTGTCTGGGTTGATGATGAGCCTATAGGTCTTAAACAGCAACTCTTGTGAGCTAAAGCCTTTTTTGTACTCGTATAAAGAATCCAGCGCCCCGCCCACACCGCCGCCTAAGTGGAGAATTTGATAGTTATTTTCTCTACCCCAACTGCGGGCGGTATGAGTAATTAGCTTGGAGGGCTGCAGATGAGAGTAGGCACCGCACGTGCCGCCGAGGTGAAACTGCATGATGCCAGACTCTCGGCAGAGGGTATAAATAGCAGACGCAATCGGCGTATCATCTTGATAGGCGGTGATGAGTAGTATCCGGTCTTGTAGGTTTTCTAGCAGATTAAAAAAGTAATCGTCATCAAAAAAATAGTATTGATCGGCCTGCACATGCGCCATGGTTTCTTTATAAATGGTAGAAAACACCAGCGCACTGGCTTTGGTCAACCGCTCAATTTTGGTCACGACATTATGCTTGATGGCTTTTTTGATGCCTCGGCGATGACGGTTTTGCGTCTCGCTCCAGTGCGCGGCCTCAGACTGACTCAGATCAGACATCAGCGTAAGGCCATGAGTCAAAGCCTTACCAACCGTCGGTATCCAGTCTTTATTGATAATAGGGTGCAGGCGCATAAATAACGACACGCAGCCTTTAGCAAAAAGCCGCTCCTTCACTGCTTGCAGCATATAATCTGCCTCCGCATCACTAAGCGACTTGTCCATCAGTGGGCCACCATAGCCGTAAGTGGTGGTTGCATCCCAGTATGCTGAGTCTATTTTGCGGATGATAATGGGCAAAAAAAGTTGTTTGTTTTTATAGGTGGCCATCAGTCCCATCGGCGTGCCTTTATCGACTATCGCCGAAGCCGCCACCCAGCCTGATAAATGATATATATCAAAATGACAGTGTTTTATCTTTTCGTCCCACTGTTGATCGATATTAAGAAAATCTATCTGTACGGTATCCATCCTTCTGCTCCCTCAGAGGTTTGTCTATATATTCATAAATACGTATATAAGAATATATCAACAAACCAAGGGGTAAACAAGAAGAGAAAGGATTTTATGTAATATATTGAATATAAAAGTATGAGCACAGGTTTTTAATTTAGCAGGGAGCGGCGTAGAAGGGCCAGCACGGCTCTAGTGTGAGTAAAAGATGCCGCGCAAAGTTGGGACACGCTCTTGCATCAAATGCCAAAAACCGTTAAAATCGCGGTTTGATTTTCCCGCTGGGGAAAGGCTAAGTGAACAGAGGCGTGGTGTTGGGTGCTGGAATAAGCCAGTGATGCAGTTGCCACTCTTAGACATGTCCTTAGTGCCTCAGTTACGTATGCCAGCATGTGTTTGATTGCTCATCAAGCCGCCTGATACATACATCGGACATAGAGAGATTATTATGCGTAAAGATATCCATCCTACCTACCAAGAAGTTTTGTTTCACGACACCAACGCTGATGTGTTTTTCTTGACTCGTTCAACGGTCAGCACAAAAGCCACTCGTGAGTACGAAGGTAAAGAATATCCATACTTCCCACTTGATATCTCAAGTGCATCGCACCCATTCTATACAGGCGAGCAGCGTAAAACCTCTACTGAAGGCCGTGTTGCTAGCTTTAACAAACGCTTTGGTGCATTCGGTGGCCGTAGCAAAAAAGCGGCTGACTCTGCTGAGTAATATGCGCTTATCGCGTCATGTTATATGGCGCAGTATAAAAAAAACCGCTGAATAATCAGCGGTTTTTTTATGTCAAATCAGCCAGCATCTGTTAGCGCTCAAGGAGCTGTGCGATTAGCGCCGCCAACTGCTGCGCCCACAAGCCATAAGTCAAGCTGCTGGGGTGAAAGCCATCACTGGCAAACATCGCCGCGCTATCAATGGGGCCGCTGCCGCTGTGCATTTCGGCCATCATCGCAAAGTCAGCGGCCATGTAGTGTACACCGCCCTGAGCCTGACACACGTTTTGCAATACCTTATCGAGTGCCATGGCTTTGGCACCGATAAAGGCGTTGAGCGGCGCGGGTAGTGCTGGCATTTGCGCCATCGGTGGTAGGCTTGAGAAAACAATCTTGCGCGCGCCAAATTTGCGCTGAGCAATGGTGATGATCTGCTCGAGTTGCTGTTGCCACTGGTCGGGGGAGACGTTCGCTGTGGTGTCATTGACCCCGACGCTCAAAACCATGAGATCAACAGGCTCGCTGGGCGCAGACAGCACATACAATCGCCGCAAAATATCAAAGCTGGTGTGCCCCGTCGTCGCCTGCAACGACCAGACGATCTCAGCAAACTGGCTATGAATAATTGGCTGTTGCTGCAGAATGGGGATTAGCTTGCCTGCCAGCGCTTCTTGCTGTGTCAACGTCCCGACCCCTGCTGCTGCGGAGTCGCCGACGATCATCAACTGTAGCACAGGCTTCGATGCTTGGGCGAGCGTCTTAGTCGCTGATACTAGAGTGACCCGGCCGCATCTCTCACCGGTAGGCTCAGGGAGGCGTACCGTATCACGTTTGACCTTGGTACCTTGATACAGATAAATTGGCGCAAGCAGCATATCTTTTTTGGATAAATTTAGAGAACCTACCATCCTGCACGCTCCCGAATGGTGGTCAGGCTGTCGTTGATCAACAGCTTACCGTCGACATACACATCGCATAGTAGGTTGTCAGCAGTCGATAAGTCGTCAAGTTTGATGGTTTTTGGTTGGCCTTGGGTCTGATTGATCAACGCCAAGCGGCCTTTTTTTGAGCGTTTTGAGCGGCTGGTCACAGGGTCCTTATAGATATCCTTCCAAACGCCATCGATACAAATGGCGCTGGCTTTCATCGCCCAGCTCATGGTGTCGCGGTTGACTCGCTGCAATAATCCACCGCCCATCCCAAAGGTGATGTTATCCGCGCTAAACCCAGCCTTTAGCACCACATCGATGATGCTGCCCAAAGTGTTTGGGCTGATACCATCACCTTGGATGAGACGCACATAATCTGGCAATACCTTATAGCCTTTACTATTGATGGTGGTGCCAAATTTCACAGCCAAGCGCTCTAAAGCTTCGCGTACCACTTTGGCAGGCTCGCCGCTGTCTGGTCTGATGACCAGCGTGCCGCCCATGTTTTGGACTTCGTCTTTGAGACGGCCGCCCCAGATATTATCTATGGCGTTCCATAAGTCGTAGCTGTCACAGACCACAGAGACACTTTTGCCCGCGCCGCCAAACTGCGTAAGCATATTGGCAAAGGCGGCTGTCTCGCCGTCGCGGCCCCAAGCGGTCATGGTACTGTGCTCGGCGGCCGGAATCGAAAACGCTGGCATGTCTTTATCCATCCGATACCAACGGCTGGCGGCGACCAGCGCCGTCATCGAGTCGGTCCCTGCAAAGTTTACTAAATGTGCCAAACTGCCTAAAGCGACTGATTCTTGGCTAGAGGCACCGCGCGCGCCAAAATCATGCAGCCGAAACGTAAGCGAGTCGCTATTGTCGGCAGACTTTTCTAGGGCCTGACGAATGATGCTTTTACAGTAATGCGAGACGCTAGCGACGGTGGAGGGGTACCAAATAGCGCGTAGCAGTGCGGTCTCGATATAGCTTGGTAGCCAGTAAAACTCAGGATCGGTATTGATGACTTGGCAGACGACGTTTGAGACAGGGACGATGCTGCCTTCAGGGATGGCCTCGATACGTAGTGGCAGGTAGCCACCGTGTTTATCGACCAAACGCTCCCAGCCTGCACGGTTAAACGTCAAGCCATGCGCTTGAATGACCATTTCGGCTTCATCGATATCTTGATGGGTAATAGGGGTGCTGAGGTACTCTTTGATAAAAGCTTGCAGACCAAAAAACACCACGTCGTAGTCGCCTTTACGCGCCTCAATGTAGCTCGACAGATACTCACTACCGCTTGGGTATTGCACCCAATGTGAGGTCTTGTAGCTGTCGCTATTTAAGATTAAGTTACTCAGATTGCCAGTGTACATCACAGAACTCCTCTGCGTTGAGATGCCGCGGCTGCCTTGTTATATGGCAGCTGCGGCGGTGAGCCGTTACCGTCTATCGGTGCCGGCATGAAAACGTTACTTAGCCTGCTTTTAACACAATAATCATAAAGACTCAGCGCACTGTTTGCCTACTGTTTGCCTATTATAGCCCTACCATTTTGGTAATGATCGCATAGTGGTCTTCAAACATCATGGTGGCGTCCAGCTCAGCCAGCGGTAGCCAAAAAGCCTTGGCCGCATCGTCGCCGCCTTTGACTTTGGGCAAGCCTTTTGGGTCGTTTTTTAGCTGAAAGTAAAACGCTTGGGTAATCGTACGACCGCGCGCGGAGCGGTACGGATCGTCAAAGGTATGCTGACTATGGCAAGAGCCGCGTAATACTGGCTCAGGGACTTTGAGCCGTGTCTCCTCGCGTAGCTCACGGATACAGGCATCAAACAAGGTCTCTTTTGGGTTCACAAACCCACCGGGCAACGCCCAAAGCCCACGTCCTGGCATGCTGCGGCGTTCTACCAATAAGATATGGCCTGATTGTACAATCAGCGCATCAGCAGTCATAAAGGTGGGCGGATAGGGCGCAGCCTGCCATTGTCTTTTATATTTATCGATAAAATCGGCTTCTTCGTGCAGCTGTTGATAGTCTTCAGTTTTTTTGAAATCATCGAGCACTTGACGGGTGGACTCAGGCGTACGCTCAGGTGTTGGCGTCGCCCCCATCAGATAGCTGTCGCGGATAGGTGTGGCTGATAGGTTGTGATAATTGGGAACGGAGACAGAATCCCAGTTGGGAAACAATGATAGATAATACGACGAGCTGTCTTTTGAGTGGCCTATCAGGCCGATATCACTTTGCAAATCACCTGTGACAGATTTGACACCGGCTTGTACGTATTGAAGCCAGCGCGTGTCATTATATAGTGCATCATCTAACCCCACGCAGTGGATGCGCGCGGCATCAGCAGATGAGTACGCGCCCTTAATCATCGCGGCACGCTCAGCGACGCTAAAAGGATTGCGTAGGCTGCGTGGTAGGTTGGCTGAGCCAATCAGCATAATCACTTCATCAGCGCGTTGTAGCGCCTCGTCGACGACTGCTTTATGCCCTCGATGAAAAGGCTGAAAACGTCCGATAAAGACCAGATAACGATAGTGTCTGCGCTTATCTGTTTGCTGCTCTACTGAATCACCCATATGTGCCACTGTCCTGCCATTGATATGTCATTAATAAAAATAAAGGCTAAAAACCATGCTGCCAATACTGACACAGCAGCAGTGCCACTGACAAGTGCAAAGATGTTTTATACAGTGTATGGGTTTGCTGATTTACCAAAAAAGGATCGAGCAGACGCTAACGCCTTTACGGTGGTGATCATCTGGCGCTATAACGATCAAGTCATCTGGCGTGCTGTTCGATCCAAGCGGCGACCGTTGGCCAAATCTCTGTCGCTGCATGACGGCTAATCATAATGCGGCTATGAGTATAATCGTCTAAATCACCACGGCTGCGCGCATACTCTCGAAAGACATTGGTAGCGTTATTATTAGTAGAGGTGGGGGCAGAAGAAGGGCTGCTATTAGTAGCGCGGTTAAAGGCATCAAAAAACTGCCGACAGCCAGCGGTTGGGGAGATGAAGTTATCACCCTTGGCACTGATGGCATAGATAGGCATCGTAACCATCGGCATGTGCTGTCGATAATCAAAAGGGGCATTGTCGGCAAACTGTTTGCGGCTGCTATTAAAGTTTTGTTGCAAGTTCCAATCAAACCACTGGTTCATGGTGTGATAGCTTTCGTTGATCGGCCCCAGTTTGAGCTTTTTGGCAGGGATATAACCGACCGCTTTTGTCACAAGCTTGGCGGCAAGTATCTTGGCGTAGCTGATAGGGCTGGCGGCCGCCCCAAACGCTTGACAGGCAAACATAGTGGCGCTGTTGATTTTATCGATATAATCTGGATATTGAATCAAAAACATCGTTAGGCCCACGCCGCCGCCGCTATGGGTGACGCAGTGCAGATTATTGAGTTGTAATTCATCAAAAAAGTAGCGAAAAGTCGCCTCATAATCATAGGTTGCGACGGTCTCAAAATCAAACGCTTCTTTAGGCGCTGGGCTGTCGCCATGACCGCGCCACTCCATGATGTAGCACTGATGGCCTAGACCGGCCAGATGCTCGGCGATTTTTAGACAGGTTTGTTTGTCTGAAAAGGTGCCATGGGTCAAAAATATATTTTGTGCCTTGACGCTTGTGTCAGGGGTGCAAGGTGCGCCAGCCGTTGCATCTGCGTGTTGTTTGATACTGTTTGCTACCCGCCAAACGGCTATTTGCTCGTCGTCCTTGGTCGTCACAAGATGCCGCGTCCGTGTCATCATAAAGCGCTCTTTTACCCTCAGTTTTTATCACAATATCCCTATAACTGCCGCTTAGTTATACCATAATTGATGAGTCTTTGATGGCCGTTTTGTGACCAACCTAGCCAAATGAGTATATGAATGAAGCAAATTGAGCGATAAATAATAAAGGTGTCAGAAATAAGGCGCTAGGAATTAAGGCATCAGGAATTTCAGGGATTAGAGCATTAGAGGTCAAAGCGTCAAGCGTTGAGAAACAACCTCGGAGGTGCTGCTTGATAAATATGAGAGTCGTCTTTATATAAAGGAGAGCATATCAACGATCAGACACAGGGCAAGTCTGTCTGCAAGCGGTGTTAATTCACAGTGGAGCAGTCGGAATTGTCGCCTGAATACGCTATAATAATGAGTATAAGTGCCACAAAGCCTTGGTCGGCGTGAGCAACCCGTGACAGACACGCCCATCAGATGATAAATCGGTGCAGTTGGTACCCCCTTATCGTTACACACTCTACATTCACGACACAGTAGCCACGACAGGTATCGCGTTTGTGTCAAAACACATAGGAAACATTATGAGTGAGCACAATCAAGCTGCTAATCAGTTGGATCAGTCAGCAGACTATGAGTCAGCGCTAGATACTGAGCAAGCGGAAGTAAAAAGTAACATCACTATCACAGAGTCGGCGCAAGGTTATTTGGCCGATTTGTTGGCCAAGCAAGACACCGACGGTATCGGTGTCCGTATTTTTGTTGAGCATCCAGGTACGCCGCGCGCCGAGTGCTGCATGGCGTACAATCAGCCAGGCGAAGAAGACAGCGCAGATTTGGTGCTCACGTATGACGATTTTTCGGCGTTTATCGAGGCGGCTTCAGTGCCGTACTTAGAAGATGCGGTGATTGATTATAATAAAGACCGTTTTGGTGGGCAGCTCACCTTCCGTGCGCCAAACTCAAAAGTACCAAAGGTCGGTGCTGATGCCAGTGTCGAAGAGCGTATCAACTATATCTTGCAATCAGAGATTAACCCAGGCTTGGCCGCGCACGGCGGTATGGTGGACTTGCTAGAGCTGATCGACGAAGAAGGCGTTGGTCTGACAGCCGTGCTAAAGTTCGGTGGTGGCTGTCAGGGCTGCTCAGCGGTGGATATGACCTTACGCCAAGGTGTCGAAGTCCAGCTTAAGCAGCAGATTCCTGAGCTGACGCAAGTGGTTGACGAAACCGACCACAGCCGTACTGAAAATGCGTATTATAAATAATCGGCTCGGCAAAGTCGCTCAAACCATTCAACTTAGACAACGCTACTTAAATCTTAAATAAAGCTACTTAGATCAAATAGTATGGTTGCTTATGAGTTTTTGTCGTTAAGAGATGAATGATTTGCTATTCTTTTCATAAAGAAGTTGAGTTATGATTAACTCAGCTTTTTTTATGCCTATCGTTTTTGTAGATGGCGTTTAGCGACAGCGGCGTAAAGATAACGATTTGACATTTTTTATCATGATATCCTTATTGAATCATGAATACCTACATAGGAGCACAGTATGAGTGACGGACAACCAGACCAGCAAAACCAAAATACACCGCGTCTTGAAACCTTGGCCATCCATGCCGGATACCAAGTTGAGCCAACGACCAAAGCGGTCGCCGTACCTATTTATCACACCAGCTCATACGCGTTTGACAACACCCAGCACGGTGCTGACTTGTTTGATCTCAAGGTCGCAGGCAATATCTATACCCGTATCATGAACCCAACCAATGCGGTACTAGAAGAGCGGGTGGCTGCATTAGAAGGCGGTATCGGAGCGCTGGCGGTGGCGTCAGGCATGGCGGCCATCACGTATGCCATTCAGACGATTTGTGAAGCGGGTGATAATATCGTTGCGGTATCGACGCTATATGGCGGTACTTATAATTTGTTTGCCCATGCGCTACCGCGTCAAGGCATTGAAGTACGTTTTTTTGACCACAAAGAGCCAGAAGCAATTCGCGATCTTATCGATGACAAGACCAAAATGGTGTTTGCTGAGAGTATCGGCAATCCGCTGGGCAATATCGTAGATATCCAAGCGCTAAGTGATATCGCTCACGAGTATGGCGTGCCTGTGGTAATCGATAGTACGGTGGCGACGCCTGCGCTCTGCCGCCCGTTTGAGTTTGGCGCGGATATTGTCATTCATTCATTGACCAAGTACATGAGCGGTACGGGCACTTCGATCGGCGGCGCGATTGTCGATAGTGGGACGTTCCCTTGGGGCGACTATCCTGAGCGTTTCCCGCTGCTCAATACCCCAGATGAGAGCTATCACGGTGTCAATTTTGTCAAAGACGTCGGCGCTGCGGCGTTTATCGCTCGTGCCCGTGTGGCACCGCTACGCAACACTGGGGCGGCGATCAGCCCATTAAATGCCTTTGGTATTTTACAAGGTATGGAGACGCTCAGCCTACGTATGGAGCGCCATGTACAAAATGCCCAGGCCGTCGCTGAGTATCTGCGCGACCATGACAAAGTCGCTTGGGTTAAATACGCAGGTCTATCGGACCACCCTGAGCACGAGCTGGCCAAAAAATACATGAAAGGTACGCCTTCTGCTATTTTAACCTTTGGGGTAAAAGGCGGGCTGGAGGCTGGCGCCCGCTTTATCGATGCGCTGCAGATGATCACGCGCTTGGTCAATATCGGTGATGCCAAATCGTTGGCGTGTCACCCAGCGACCACCACCCATCGCCAACTCAATGAGCAAGAACTTGCCAATGCTGGGGTCAGTGCTGACATGGTGCGTCTCTCTATCGGTATCGAGCATATCGACGACATCAAAGCCGATCTGGCACAAGCATTGGCTGCGGCTTAATGTCGTCATACTGGTCATATCCGTACGCTATTTATACGTCAAAAAAAAGCCCATATCGATAGGATATGGGCTTTTTTTTGGCACGAAATATCGCTTAGACTACATGTCTATTAAGCGGATAATACGCGCTGCGCAATCTCTTTATAGTCTTGGGAGGCAAGGCGCGGGCCAAATTGCTGAATGACTTGGGCGGCGACAGCGCTTGCCAGACGACCACACTCAGGCAGACTATAGTGTTGCGATAGCGCATATAAAAAAGCGCCCGCGTAGTTATCACCTGCGCCATTGGTGTCGATGACATTGGCCACCGCTGGCGTGGCGACTTCATAAATCTCCAGCTCTGAGTGGTCATCTGACTTATGAGCGATGATTGCGCCATTCGCGCCATCGGTGACGACTGCGGTCTGGCAATACTCAAGGAGCGCGCGGGCGGCGGCTTTGATTTGTTTTTTGTCAGTAAATAGCTTGGCCTCTTCGCTATTACAGAATATCACTGCAACTTTATTGCCGAGCATATTGAGTAGGCCGTCTTTGGCAAACTTCACCACCGCAGGGTCGGCGAAGCTCACCGCGATTTTGGCGTTATGAATACCTGCTTGCTGGCGCAGTTTGATCATCGCAGGTTGGATGCTCTCAGTCATCGCCAGATAGCCTTCTAGATACAGCCAGTCGGCTTGTGTCAGCGCGTCAAAATCGACGTTTTCTGCTGTGATGTCGCTTGAGGTTCCAAGATAGGTTTGCATGGTACGCTCGCCATCTTCGGTCACCGCCACCACACAAGAGCCTGTGACGCCGCCTGTATGTACGGATTTTTTTGAAGTAGCGACGCCTGCAGTGTGCAAGTCTTTTAGATAAAACTCACCTTGAGCATCATCACCGACGCGGCAAGCATAAAACGGCTTGCCACCGAGGCTGGCAAAGGTGTACATGGTATTGGCCGCTGAGCCGCCACCAGCTTGTTTTGAGGGTGCGATTTCTGCCAGTTTGAAATACGCCAGTAGCTGCTGCTGCTCCTCGATAGCCGCTAGCGTCATATTGCCTTTGGTCAGATCCGTCTCTTCTAGGGCAGCATCGGACAGTAGGTACTCGTGGTCCACCAAGGCGTTGCCTATCGCCATTACATCGTACATTTGCTCTCTCCTCACTCAATGATTAATTTGTTGGTATAGTATTTTTTATAACCACAAGCTATTTTGCTTGTAGCTCAAGCAGGCGCTGATAGAGCGCGTTTTTTTTCACGCCAGTGATATCAGCGGCCAAGGCGGCGGCTTTTTTGACCGATAAATCCTCCAGTAGACGTTGTAGTAACGCATCGTGCACACTGATGTCGTCGGCGTCTTGTGCGGTATGGTCACCTGCGACTACCAAGACGATTTCGCCGCGCTGCTGATTGTCATCGGCTTTGACAAACTCAATCAAGTTGCCAAGCGTGCTTTTGTGCACAGTCTCAAAGGTTTTGGTCAGCTCACGGCAAAACGCCACTTCACGATCAGCGCCAAATATCGCCGCCATGTCCGCTAAGCTTGCCAGAATGCGGTGCGGCGCTTCATAAAATATCAAGGTTTCGGTGCGTGTCGTTAAGGCGGTCAGTTGTTTTTGGCGACCGTGAGTTTTGGCAGGCAAAAACCCAATAAAGCTAAAACGATCTGATGGCAGCCCTGCGACCGATAGCGCGCCAATGGCAGCCGATGCACCCACCACAGGTGATACTCTCACGCCAGCGGCATGCGCCGCTTGTACCAACTGATAGCCTGGGTCACTGACCAGTGGCGTGCCAGCATCACTGATCAAAGCGACGGAATGGCCTTGCTGGATCATCTCGATAATCTTTGGCGTTTGGATGGCGCTGTTGTGCTCATGATAGGCCCATAGCTTATTATGCGCTTTGGGCGCGTCAGCCTCGCTACTGTTGTCTTTGGTATGGATACCAAAGTGCGATAGCAGTTTGCCGGAGGTGCGGGTGTCTTCACAGGCAATGATGGCCACTTGTTTTAAGACATCGATGGCATGCGGCGTCATGTCGCTCAGATTACCAATCGGCGTGGCAACGATATATAAACAAGCTGGCATCGCGGTAGGGATGGACATGAAAACCTCTGTTATAAAAGTTGGGCATACAATATAGCGCCACGCTCTATCTTGGCGTTTGATGTGTGGTCTTTAGCACAACATTATAATAAAGACCGTAACAGACCCATGAATGCAGGCCATGGTGACAGACCAAATATATAGACAAGGCGCAAAAGTGGTTAGTTTATCATGTTGTGCTATGATAATTCTGAAATGTTCAGCAGGTATCTTGCTCTTATGACCCATCACAAACCCTTACGCCTTAGCTCGCCCAAGCAGCGTCAAGGCAGCTTGTTTGAGCAGCGCGCTTGTGCGTTTTTGCAGGCGCAAGGCTTGACGCTGATTGCACAAAACTGGCAACAACCCAAAATCGGCGAGCTTGACTTGGTCATGCTAGAGACGGGCGCGGCATGGTCGACCCTAGTGTTTGTCGAAGTGCGTCAACGGCGCCAATCAGGGTTTGGCGATGCGCTGCTGAGCGTCACCAAATCCAAGCAAAACAAACTCATCAAGGCGGCGCGCTATTTTTTGCAGCAGCATCCTGAGTATAGAGATTTTGATTGCCGGTTTGATGTCATTGCTTATGATACCGCAGGCAAGCACAAACTCGCAGAAGCCCACATGTCTGAGTCGCCGCAGTGGCTGATAGGCGCGTTTATGGCAAATGCTTGGTAAGGCGGGCTTGGCTTTTTTACTTATATGACTGAGCATAATTACTGAGTACACTTGGCGCGCTTGGTGCTGATTCTTGTTGTATTAATGAGTCTGAGCGTGCGCGAGCGATGCCAAGGTGTTTGTCGGTTGAGTTATCGTTACCAAAAGCCTAAGCGTTCACCCAAAAAATTGAGTAAAGTAGCTCAATAAAAAAGCGGTGGCATGCCTTGCTCATCAATCATCGCCAATATCTTACTTATTTCATCAGGCTCTAAGAGGTAAATCATGACACGGATGCACTTGCGCACTGCTATTTTTGGCTCATCATACCGCATGACGATAGGTGCTGTGCTGCTGGCAAGCGTCATTAGTACGGGTTGTACGACCAATTATCTGACCAACAGTACACAAGGGACTTATGGTGTGCCCATGACTGAGCGTACCATTCCGCAGCGCCTGCTGGATCGTAGCATCGAACACACTGCCAAAATCAATGTTTATGGCCTAAAAGAAGACTTGCAGCAGACCAGCCGCATGAGTATCGATAGCTTTAATAGTGAAGTACTGCTGACCGGTGAGGTGCCAAGTGCTGCGCTCAAGACGGAGATAGAGAACGTCGTCAGCTCCATGCCAGACGTGCGACGTGTCTATAATGAGCTGACCGTCAGTGCCTCAAAGGGCTATAGCTCGACTGTCCATGATGGTTATATCACCTCAAAAATGCTGGCAAAAGTCGCGACAAGTAACGGCGTCAAAGCCTCCCAAATCAAGGTGGTGAGCAACAACGGCGTGGTCTATGTCATGGGACGTGTGACACCGACGCAGCAAAGCCACTTAATCGATATCGCCAACGACACCGTAGGAGTGACCGAGCTTGTGCTATTGACGACCGTTGTCGACGATAGAGGGGTAAAGATTGGTGAAGACGATATTATGTATGAGGACAATCTGGCCAATCCGGCGTTAGCGCCAGTTGTGCAGCGCTCGGCTGCCGCGCGCGTTGCTGATGAGCCGGGTAGTGCAGTCGCACCCAGCCCAGCCCGAGCCACCACGCCTATAGTGGTGACCGAAGAGGGTTCGCCTATCGACTCCTCTGCTAGTGAGAATGTCGATATTTATCAAAATCCGTAAATACCTCATTTCATCGTGAGCCAGTGCCTCGATTGTATTTGGCGCTGATATAGCCGCCGCTGATGAAAAGAAGCCTAAACACGAGTAACAGCAAAAACACGAGAAATCTTTTGGCAGCCAGTAAACTGATTACTCTGTAAATGAATGGCTAGATGAGTGACTATATGAATGGCTATGAATAATCCGCGGTAAGCGACTGATGGTACGTGGCTAGCGATAAATGATTGGTGATAAGTGAATAAGGCCTTATGATCAAAGTCGTGAGCCAATGTTGCCCCAGTCAATGTGTCACACACCCAAGCTGATAAATATGGCTAATAAAGACATAAAAAAGGACACTGGCAATGAAGGATCTCAAAACACGCAAGCGGCATCATGACCATGATGATGGCCACAAGCGCCAACACAGTCACAAGGCAAATACAAAAAGCGCTGACACTCAAGCAGCAAGTAAGAAGGTGCTAAAAGTGACGGGCGCGGCGCTGCTAGCAATTGGCGGCGCGGTGCTGGCAAGCCAAAGCGCGCAGGCGTTATCACCTTTGACTCTCGTCAATGGAATTACCTCAGGCGGCGGCGTTGGGGTCAGCAAAGACATCTTGTACGGCGATCAGCCCTTACAGGATTTAGATATTTATTACCCCAAGCCGTTGACCCGTGCCATGACGGCACAAAGCGCGATCAGTGATCGTTATCCGATGGTGGTGTTTGTCCATGGCGGCTCATGGGAGAGCGGGAGCAAAGAGCAATACGCCTTTGTCGGCCAGAGTTTGGCGCAGGCAGGCTATGTCACAGCGGTGATCAATTACCGTAAGGCGCCTGAGCATGTCTATCCCGCTTATGTCAAAGACACCGCGCAGGCGATCGCTTGGAGCCTAAACAACGCGGCCAGCTTGTATGCTGACCCTGCTCGTGTGGCGGTGGTTGGGCACTCTGCTGGAGCGTTCAACGCCGTGGCAGCGGTCGCCAACGAGGAATTTTTGGCCCCTTATCATATCAAGCCAAGCGCTATAGGGACAGTCGTCGGCATCGCGGGGCCATACAGTTATGACTTTCGTAAGTTTGATAGCGCATCGGCCTTTGCCGCCGCTGCCACGCCAGATGAGGTGATGCCCGATCGTCATATCAAAGGAAAGCAGCCGCCTTATTTATTATTGACGGCCGAAAAAGACGACATCGTCCACGACAGCAATACCATCAAGATGACGCAAGCACTAAAAGCAGCTGGCGTTTCTGTCAAAAACGGTGAAATAGCAGGTGCCAGCCATGCGACCAGTATTGGGGCGATGGCACCGCCGCTACGCTGGGTCAATGACGTGCGCGCGCAAGTGCTTAGCTACCTAGATGACGCCCTTAAATAACGATAAAGGGTGAAAGGCATTGTGGGCACGATTGATTGGTCGCTACTGCATCATAAAACATGGTAAAGCAAGACAATACTGTAAGATAGCCAAACTCTTGTTATAATGTCTTCACTTTATATTCATACCCTATTTTATATTTAAGGCAGAGAGATTTATGAGCATGAACGCTGACGACTTGATTGCATTTTTACAGACTCATTTTCCAGACGCTTTTATTCAAGCGGCCAATCAAGGCAACAAGTTTGATGTGCGCGTGGTCGATGCCAGCTTTGAAGGCAAACGCAGCGTTCAGCGTCAGCAAGCGGTATATGCGCTGGTTAATGACAAGATTGCCAGCGGAGATATTCATGCGCTCAATATTCAAGCATTGACGCCCGCTGAGTGGGACGCTCAATCAAAAGGCTAAACGTCACTCTTTATGATGAGACGTTATGCTTCAGCCTGTTAATTAGACGCCTCAAACCTGCTGCTTCATTTATTGTCTAAATCGCGGGTTTTGGTGGTTTGGTTTTTATTTTTTATATTCATCTTTTTATACTCATCGCTAGGTTGCCACTTTTATGGATCAATTTTTAATCACGGGTAGTAGTCGTATTGCAGGGGAAGTTACGATTTCAGGCGCCAAAAATGCCGCGCTGCCGTTACTTGCGGCCATGATATTGGCTGAGACCCCAACGACATTACATAATGTGCCATCGCTACAAGATGTGCGTACCCTGATTGCATTGATCGGTGGTATGGGCATCCACATTCAAAAACAAGGTGATACGGTCACGTGCGATACCAAAACCATCGATAATTTTTATGCGCCCTATGATCTGGTCAAGACCATGCGCGCGTCGATTTTGGTATTGGGGCCGTTGCTGGCACGTTTTGGCGAAGCAGAAGTCTCATTGCCAGGTGGCTGCGCGATTGGCTCGCGTCCTGTCGATCAGCATCTCAAAGCCTTTGAAGCCATGGGCGCTACTATCAGCGTCGAAAACGGCTATGTCAAAGCGCAAGCGCCAAAAGGCGGCAAACTAATCGGCTGTAACTTCTCATTTGACATGATCACGGTCGGCGGCACTGAAAACGTCATCATGGCGGCTGCCCTTGCTAAAGGTACTACAGTGCTTGGCAACTGCGCGCTGGAGCCAGAAGTGGTGGATTTGGCCAACATGCTGGTCGCGATGGGTGCCAAGATAAGCGGCATCGGTACCTCGACCATGACCATCGAAGGCGTTGAGCGTTTGCATGGTTGTGAGTATTCAGTAGTGGCGGATCGTATCGAGACAGGCTCTTATCTGGCAGGCGCGCTGATGACTCGCGGTGATGTATTGGCCAAAAACACCTCTGCGCTGTTATTGACCCCTGTGCTAGAGAAGTTTGAAGATATGGGCGCGGTGATTACCACAGGTGATGACTGGATTCGCGCGCAAATGACGGGTCGACCAAGACCTGTCAATATTCGCACTCAGCCGCATCCTGGTTTTCCAACAGATATGCAGGCGCAGCTCATGGCGATTAGCTGTCTGGCCGATGGCACCAGTACCTTTATCGAAAATATATTCGAAAACCGCTATATGCACGTGCCAGAGCTCAATCGTTTGGGCGCATCCATTCAGGTGGACGGTCATACTGCAGTAGTTACGGGCGTCGAAAACTTTACCGCCGCGCCCGTGATGGCGACCGATTTACGCGCATCGATGTCCTTGGTGATGGCCGCGGCGACCGCCGAAGGTGAGAGCTTGATCGATCGTATTTATCATATCGATCGCGGCTATGAAAACGTAGAAAGCAAACTGCGTGCGCTCGGCGTCAATATCGAACGTATCAATAGCAACAACTAGGCGGCAGTTTTTTGCTGGTTTTTGTCAGCAACTATATAAAACCATGCCTTAAGTCAGTCAGACACTGAACGACTCAGTAAACCCTTATGTGTCAAGCACTTCAATAATTGGCGCATGAAGGTTTACCCCAATCGCTTAGCAATGATAAATTCACGCCCCGCTATCGGGGATGCCAACTGTACATGGACACGATGTCATTATGACCGAAGCAAGCACCCGCCAATCAAATGATGGTTTATTAAACCAAGTCAATGAGGAATTTTCAGGCTTAACGCTGGCCTTATCTAAAGGCCGTATTTTAGAAGAGACCATGCCTTTGCTGCGCGCAGCGGGCGTTGAGTTATTAGAAGACCCTGAAGCCTCGCGTAAGCTTATTTTTCCAACCTCAAACCCCAATGTACGCGTCTTAATCTTGCGTGCCAGTGATGTACCGACCTACGTCGAGCATGGCGCTGCGGATTTTGGAGTGGCGGGTAAAGATGTACTGCTTGAGCACGGTGCCAACCATGTGTATGAGCTGCTGGATTTGCAGATTGCTCGGTGCAAATTGATGACCGCAGGCGTAAAAGACGCGCCATTGCCCAATCGTCGTTTGCGCATCGCCACCAAGTACGTCAATGTGGCTCGGGCGTATTTTGCCAGCCAAGGCCAGCAGGTCGATGTGATCAAACTATACGGCTCGATGGAGCTGGCACCGCTGGTCGGACTCGGAGACCTCATCGTTGATGTGGTCGATACAGGGAACACCTTGCGTGCCAATGGCCTTGAAGCCCGTGACCATATCTGCGATGTATCGTCACGCCTCATTGTCAATCAAGTCAGTTACAAGCGTAAGTTTGCCTTGCTTGAGCCAATTTTGGACAGCTTTAAAGACAGCATTGCGAGTGCTTAACAGCTCAGTGTTTGATGCCTTAGTGTGTCACTCATCCATACTTGCAAAGACAATGTGCTTCATTGGTAATATTAAGTACAGTGATGCAAATTTTTAAACCAGTTTGGCGCTCTATGATAAGCATAGCGTGCTAAACTGGTTTTATTGTATGGGTTTGTCAAAACATAAAAGCCCAGTATAATCTAAACCGGACTCTAGGGCGTGTCCTCAATTCAATCGATAGCCATCTAAATGGGCTAAAAATGGTTAAATCTGGCCAAACGGTGTCAAATAGCTGACGAATATCTCAATATTATCTGCGCTATTTTCCTTGTTTGACGGCGATTTATCTCATTTTTATCGCCATTTTTAAAATGAGGACACGCCCTAGCCACAGATACGTATCACAGTATCAGACTCGCTTGTTTTTACTCGTTAATGTTCCGTAGCATACACGCTCAGATATAGGATTAGCTCATGCGCCAGTTAAGTACCCAAGATGCCGATTTTGATAGCCAGTTGACCGAGTTGCTTGCTTTTGAGACGGTCAATGATGCCGATTTGTTAACGACTGTTGATGATATCATCGCGCAAGTGCGTCATCAGGGTGATAGCGTGGTACTGGCATTGACTCAGCAATTTGACCAGCATCCAGCGACTACCATGCAAGAGCTAGAGCTATCTAAGGAGGCACTTGCTGAGGCCTTTGAGCAATTGGACGATACGGTGAAAATCGCCCTAAGCACGGCAGCTGCGCGCGTACAGAGCTTCCATGAGCGCCAAGTCCAAGACAGCTGGCAGTATGAAGATGCGCTGGGCAACCGTTTGGGGCAAAAAATCACCCCGCTGGATCGTGTCGGCATCTATGTGCCAGGTGGTCTGGCCTCGTATCCCTCATCGGTTCTGATGAATGCCATCCCAGCCAAAGTCGCTGGCGTGAGTGACGTTATCATGGTCGTGCCAGCACCTAATGGTGTGCTCAATCCATTGGTGCTGGCCGCGGCACACTTGGCACAAGTGGACCGAGTCTTTACCATCGGCGGCGCCCAAGCGGTTGCTGCGTTGGCATATGGTACCGAGACGATACCAGCCGTGGACAAAATCACCGGCCCTGGTAATAAATACGTCGCTGCGGCCAAGCGCGCGGTATTTGGTCAAGTGGGCATCGATATGATTGCTGGTCCCTCTGAGGTGCTGGTGTACGCAGAAGGGCAGGCGCAAGATCGCGCAGACTGGTTGGCGATGGATTTGTTGTCACAAGCAGAGCACGACCGTATCGCCCAAGCTATCTTTGTAACGACCAGTCGCGAGCAGCTCGACGCGGTGGCAGCTGAAATCGAAAAAGCCTTGAGCGAGCTACCAAAAGCGGATATCGCGCGCGACTCATTACAAAACCGCGGCGCGCTGATTTTGGTCAAAGACCGTGCGGAGGGCATGGCAGTGATCAACCGCGTGGCGCCTGAGCATTTAGAGCTGTCGGTCGATGAGCCTGATGCCTTGCTCGCTAATATTCGTCATGCTGGGGCGATTTTTATGGGACGTCACACCCCTGAGGCCATCGGTGATTACTGTGCAGGCCCCAACCATGTACTACCGACATCGGGGACGGCGCGTTTTTCTTCACCGCTTGGTGTTTATGATTTTCAAAAAAAATCCTCTATCATCTATTGTAGCGAAGCGGGCAGTAAGCCTTTGGCCGAAACGGCAGATATTTTAGCGCAGCGTGAGGACTTAGAAGCCCACGCGCGCTCAGCTCGTTATCGTTATCAATAATCGGCGTGTCAGAGTGGCGTATGTTTTTACGCCAACGAGCAAGCGTTAGTTTTTTAAATATTAGGTCTGTAAACTTTGATAGTCTTTGTGGCTAATAGTAGGATAACTTATGAATGAGTTAAAGATAGATACCAGACTTTGGTCATCCAAAGCACGTAACTTGTCACCTTATGTACCAGGTGAGCAGCCGCAACACGACAATTTATGTAAATTAAACACCAACGAAAACCCGTTTCCACCCTCACCTAAAGTCGGTGAGGCCATTGCTCAGGTCTTAGCGCAGCAGGCGGATGATTTGCGCTTATATCCAGCGCCTGAGTCTGATGAGTTGCGCGCCGCTTTGGCTCAGCTATATGACCTTGATGCCAATCAAGTGTTTGTCGGCAATGGTTCAGATGAAGTGCTGGCGCTGGTATTTGCCAGTTTTTTCTTAAAAGAGCGCCCTGTGCTCTCGCCTGATATTGGCTATAGTTTTTATCCAGTGTATGCCCATACTTTTGGTATAGAGCTGGTGCAAATTGCGCTAGAAGACGATTTTAGTATCGATCCGGATGCTTATCGTCAGCCTTGTAGTGGCATCATTATCGCCAACCCCAATGCGCCGACAGGACTGCTATTATCGCTTGCGGATATTCGTAAGTTGGCAAGCGAGCATTCAAACTCGGTGATTGTGATTGATGAGGCGTATATCGACTTTGCGCAAGTAGAAGAGGGTAGTTTGGAGGCTGAGGTTTCAGCTGTGAGTCTTATCAACGAGTGTGATAATATTTTGGTCACCCAAACGTTTTCCAAATCGCGCTCACTGGCAGGTTTGCGCGTTGGGATGGCCTTTGGCAAGGCCTCATTAATTGAAGCCTTAACACGCATGAAAAACAGCTTTAACAGCTATCCGCTCGATAAATTGGCGCAAGCTGGGGCGACGGCGAGTGTGTTAGATGTAGAGTATTTTGAGCAAACGCGTCAGCAAGTGATTGATTTACGTGAGTCGTTGACGGCAGGCTTACAAGCATTGGACTATGAGGTATTGCCTTCGCATACCAACTTTGTGTTTGCGCGTCCTAAAGAGGGCAATGCCAGCGAGGTCGCCGCCGCCCTACGTGAGCAAGGCATCATCGTGCGTCACTTTGACAAGCCGCGCATCAATGAGTATCTGCGTATCACGGTCGGTACCGCCGAGCAGCACCAAAGATTGATAGCGGCGCTGACGGTATTGCATGCAGATAGCAATACGATAGATAGCGCTGCTGAGTAAGTAGCGCCAATCCCTATCAGTATCATAACGCCTGTCAGTATCATACTGTGCAGGCTTTTTTATGTCAGGGTTTTTGCGCCAGCACGTCCAATAGATTGCCCACTTTATCCAGACACTCTTGATACTCAGCATCGCAGTCAGAGGCCACCGTGATACCGCCGCCCGCCCATAAATTGACCTGCGTGTTTTGCTGCGGCGCATGGCGCGCTTGTAGCGTGCGTATCAGTACATTCCACTGTCCACTTCCATCAAAATTCATATAGCCCATGGTACCGCAGTATGCGCCGCGCGGTGCTTGTTCCAACTCAGAGATGATTTCGACAGCGCGTTTTTTGGGCGTGCCGGTGATAGAGCCTGCTGGCAAGCTGCCAAACAACACCGTAAGCGGATGGGTGTCGTCTTTTAGCTCGGCGCGAATGGTGCTGACCATATGATGGACATTGCTAAAGCTCTCGATAGAAAACAGCTTGGGCACTTTGACGCTACCGATTTTGGCATACTTGCCCAAGTCGTTACGCAATAAGTCGACGATCATGACGTTTTCGGCGCGATCTTTTTCACTATCAATCAGCTGCTGCTTATAGGCATTATCTTGTGTGGGGTTCGTGCTGCGTGGCATGGTGCCTTTGATGGGTTTGGTGATGATATGATGTTTGCCGCTATTAGGTTCTTTGGTAAAGGTAAAAAACAGCTCAGGCGAGCAGCTTAATAGCTCAAATTGAGCGTTAACGCTATGCGGGTCACGAGCATCGAGGCTATTGTCGCTATTATCAAACCTATCGTCATCATGCGGCTGGGTTTGTAAGTACCCTGCAAAGGGCGCTTGGGTGTTTTGATGGAGCGCTGGCAAATAATCGATCAGACTTGTGGCCTGAGTGGATGTACTCTCGCTCGTCAGCTGTCCTGTCCATTTTTGGGTCAGGTTGATCTGATAGCAGTCGCCTTGCTCTAGGTAGTATTGGGTTTTATCAAAAGCGGCTTGATAGTCATGTTGGTGCCAGCGCGGCTGTAGGTATAATGGCGCAGGCGTTTTTGCAATGCTATTAGTTGCTTTAGATAGCTGTTGCTCTAGTGAGTCTAAGCAGGATATCAGCGAGTCAAGCGTTGGGTCTGCCTCAGCTGCTGTATGTTGCCCTATAGTACGTAGTGCCCAGCCATGACCGCTATCGCAGGGCGTCAGATATATGTCGTAATGCCCCAATACCGCACAGGGCTGCGCCGCCAGCTCGATAGCGCCCGCTGGGCTCAGCTCGTGAGCTGCGATGTCATAGCCGATAAATCCTATCAGCCCGTGGTGATAGTGCGGTGGCGCGCTAGGATCTGCTTGGCTATTTGTGTCGGTCTGATGGGTTTGACCATAGGCAATGAGCACTTCTTGCCATGCTTCATAGCTCATGGTGCGGTAAGTGGCCGCGTGCTTGTCGCCACGGCGGCGGCCAACGATGGTATAAGCGGCAGGCTGTCTGGGCTCGGGTGTGGTTGCATAGACAGACCAAGCCATTTTGGGCAGCAAGCCAATCACTGGTCGTCCAGCATTGTTTAACCAAACCAGTTGCCAGTTGGCCTGAGCGTCTTGCTTGAGTAAGTGGCGCTGCAGCTTTGGCAGCAGCTCAGCTGCACCCAGCGCACCAAAACGCCAGCTAGGGGGAGTAGCTGGCGATGGGGTAGGGTTTATGTGATTGGTAGAATGAGTGTTTACAGGCATTATTTAGGCGTCAAACTTTTTGATGATTAATGTGGCATTGGTACCGCCAAAGCCAAAGCTGTTGCTCATGATGGTCTCAAGTGATGCGTCACGCTTGTCAGTGACGATATCAAAGCCTTTAGCAGCAGGGTCTAGCGCTTTGACATTGATGCTTGGGGCGATAAAGCCTTCTTGTAGCATAAGTAGGCAATAAATCAGCTCTTGCGCGCCGACAGCGCCGAGACTATGACCAGTCATCGACTTGGTAGAGCTGATCGCAGGTACTTTGCTGATATCACCATCAAACACCTGCGCGATGGCTTTGAGCTCGGTGATATCGCCCAGTGGCGTACTGGTGCCGTGGGTATTGATATAGTCGACGCTCTCTAGCCCTGCGTCTGCCAAGGCTTGTTGCATACAGCGCACTGCGCCTTCGCCGCTAGGGGCGACCATCTCAGCGCCATCAGAGCTGGCACCGTAGCCGACGATTTCTGCTAAGATATTGGCGCCGCGTGCCTCGGCATGTTCTAGGCTTTCGACCACCACCATCGCGCCACCTGCCGCGATGACAAAGCCGTCACGGTCTTTGTCATAAGCTCTAGAGGCAAGGGTTGGTGTGTCATTATATTGAGTACTGACCGCGCCCATGGCATCAAACATACACGACTGGGTCCAGTGCTCAGCCTCACTACCACCAGCGAGTACCACATCGGCTTTGCCAAGTTGAATCAGCTCGGCGGCATGGCCAATACAATGTGTCGAGGTGGCACAAGCTGAGCTAAGAGAGTAAGACACCCCTTGGATTTTAAGTCCTGTGGCCAGTGCGGCCGATACCGAGCTGCCCATGGTTTTTGGTACCGCCATCGCGCCGACGCCGCGCAGACCTTTAGCGCGCATCGCATCGACGGCACTGACGATGTTTTCTGTCGATGCACCGCCTGAGCTTGCCACCACCCCAACTCGCGGGTTGCTATTGATGGTCTCAAGTGACAAGCCTGCATGCTCGATGGCGCTCAATGCACTGACATAAGCATAAAGGCTGGCATCACTAAAAAAACGTTTTAGTTTACGGTCGATGCCACTGGTATCTAGCGTCGACTGATCAATACTGCCGCTGACCTGCGATTTAAAGTTATGCTCAGCATAAGACTCGTTAAATGTGATGCCAGACTGTCCTTGTTTGAGTGCAGCAGTGACAGTGGCCAAATCATGTCCGATACAAGAGACAATCCCTGCTCCAGTGATAACAACGCGGCGCATATTCTATTCCTTCTGAGTAATAATTTTTAGTAATTGCTGTCCCTATATTTTACTTATAGGTCGTCTAGAGCGGGTTTTTATTAAACCTCATCTTTGAGATCAGCAGGCTCTAGATAATGGTGCTGATAATAATAGTAAGTAAGTGATATGATAAGCTTGAGAGTATAGCACTTGAGGGCAGCGCATATGATACCGTATCAGTGCCCCAAAATCTTTGTACAAGTGCAAAATAATCACAAAACTGCCCCAAGCACCAAATAGCGCTACAGCTATCACCAAAAGCGGCCAACAGTAAATGCTTACCCATGCTCACCTGTCAGTATAAGGAATAAAAAACAGTTATAAATACGTTATACTTTTAGATACAAAACTGGTGACGGCAATAACATTGTTGGCACTGACAGGCAGACAGATAATTAACTAAGATGACACATCTTCAAATACTATTTATCATATATGACGAGTTATCATGTATCACGAGCTTGGCGCATGACAAATAGCAATAACAAAACTAAAAAACACCACACTCAGCATAAAGCTGATTGGCGTTGATTGTTAAATAAATTGATTGTTAAATAATACAATAACCATTCATCATATTAAGGACAACCAGATGGCAAAGCGTAGCACTCTTTCGAAGGGCGTCAGCAGTATCGGCGCATTTACCCGCAATAATTTAGAGCGTATGGGCGCTGTGATTGATGGCATGAATGCCAAAACCAGCAAGCCGCGTCAATACAAAGCCGTAAATTTAGGGGACGATGACTATCAGCAAGACCTGTTTCGTGAGCAGACGTTAAAGGCCACTCAGCAGCTGCTTGGCCCACGTTTTGCTACTTATGGTAAATACGCCAAAAAAGTGGTGCCCAATAGCTTGTTTCAATCGACCCTTGATGGCGCATTTGCGCAAGTGGCCAAGCTCGCTTTTAACTGGAGTCAGATTGATTTGCCTCATGAGCATCGCTTTGCCAATATCGAGAGCTTAGATGACGAGCAGCGTTATGCCTTAGCGACAGATATCGCCAACCAAAACCGCGCACTTGCGACCATGGGCGGTCTGACAGGCTTGGCAGGATTGCCAGGACTGCTTGCCGACACTTTATGGCTGCTATTGGTTTCTCTACGTACCGTTTATCAGCTGGCGGCTGTATACAAGAAACCGATGACCGGCACGCAAGGCATCAAGATGGCTTATGAGCTGCTTGCCAATGCCGACCTGAGTAAAATGCAAGAAAAACAAGCGCTGCTGGCGGGTATAGGCATTGGTAAAGGGCTGCTAGACAATGCACAAAACAACGGCTTGCATAATGAGCTAAAAAACCTCGGCTTAAAAAATAAAAACGTCAATTTTTATGCCGAGCAAGTAGACCGTGTCGCCAGTCAAGTGGGTATTGATTTAGACCAGATTAACTTGTCATGGGTGCGCCGCTTGCTACCCGCCACCGCTGTCGTTATCGGTATGCGTTACAATAGCCAGCTGATTGATGAGGTCATCGGCGTGGCGCAAGCAACCTTTGCCCCAGAAGCCAAATTGGCAAACCGTGCTATCACTGATGACAGCAGTAGTGAAGTTGAGGTCGATAAAGCCGGCGACAATGCGCAAAAAACAGATGAGCAGGCTGAGCAAACAGACGCAAAAAATACAGACACAGCAAAAGAGTCAGCGAAGAAGGACGCTGAAGATAAAGATACTAAAAGCGAAGAGCATAAAGACACAGCAGATAAAAACGCAAAAAATAGCGACAAGACAACGGCTGATAAAAAGTCTGCAGAGCAATCGTCCGCTGATAAGTAGGCGCAGCAGCCATATATTACTTAGGGGCGCGTTAGAGAGATAACAGGCGGGCCTTGGCCTCTGAGCGGATTCTAAGCGAGGTTTAAGCCTAGCGCAGGGGCTTCACACGCACTTGAAAAACGCGCCGATGTCGCCATTTATTTATACAAGCTTTATTTGCTTGCATGCTTTGTCTATTTTTTGCTTATTTACTGGTTTGCATATGACTATGTTGTGTTAGGCGCTTAGCCAACACTTTAGTGGTTCTCGCTGCATGATAGTTAACGAAAAATAGATAAAATGTTATAGTAAGTAGCTGCATGCATATCTACCACAGATTGTAAAGTGAAACCATTCATAAGTGGTTGAAATAGCAGCAACAACTCTTTATAATACACTGTCCTAAAAATGGGTGCGTCAAAATCTGGCATTTATGTCAGATAGTTGGCGTGTTTCCCCATTTTTTTGTTTTATACCAAACGGGAGAAGGATGCCTTATGGCAACAACTAACCAATTGATTCGTAAAGGCCGCAAGTCCATCAAGGAAAAGTCAAAAGTTCCTGCGTTGGAAGCGTGCCCACAGCGCCGCGGTGTATGTACTCGCGTATATACTACCACGCCAAAAAAACCAAACTCTGCCATGCGTAAAGTATGTCGTGTACGTTTGACTTCAGGCTATGAAGTATCAAGCTACATCGGCGGTGAAGGTCATAACCTACAAGAGCACAGTGTTGTTCTTATCCGTGGTGGTCGTGTAAAAGATCTACCAGGTGTACGTTATCACACCGTTCGCGGTGCACTTGACTGCGCAGGCGTTAAAGACCGTAAGCAAGGTCGCTCTAAGTACGGTGCTAAGAAGCCTAAAGTTTAATAACTAAACGTTATTTGCTTAGCTTTTAGTACTACCCAATAACTGTGCATGGGTTTGGTGTCGACGGTAATTAAATTGATAAGATGTAACTTACCTTTAAACATACCACCATGCAGTAAGGCTAACTGACAACTCATCACTATGCTCTATGATGACAAGTATGATGTTGTGAATGTTGGACACTCCTGAAGACAAGGAAATTTATTATGCCAAGACGTCGCGTCGTTGCTGCCCGTGAGATCCTACCGGATCCTAAGTTTGGTAGCCAAACTGTTGCAAAATTCATCAACCATGTAATGAGTCATGGTAAAAAATCTACTGCTGAGCGTATCGTTTATGGTGCACTTGAGACAGTTAGTGCAAAACGTAATATCGAAGATCCAGTAGCTTTCTTTGAAGAAGTCTTAGAAAACGTACGCCCAATGGTCGAAGTAAAAGCTCGCCGTGTGGGTGGTGCTACCTATCAAGTACCAATGGAAGTACGCCCCTCCCGTCGTACTGCCTTGGCAATGCGTTGGTTAGCCGAAGCTGCTGCTAAGCGTTCTGAAAAATCAATGGCTTTGCGTTTAGCTGGCGAATTGAATGACGCTGCTGATGGCAAAGGCGCTGCTATGAAAAAACGTGACGAAGTTCACCGTATGGCAGATGCTAACAAAGCATTCTCTCATTACCGCTTCTAAGCTACTAAAGTTGAGGCTACTAATAATTAGTAGCTTTTGATAAGCGTGATGAATTGATAGCTATGCCGATTGATTCTGTATTTTTCCGTTCTATAGATTGCCGCCATCATTGCTGCTGCTAAAAAAAATTAAAAGTTTGATGATTTTTAGCTGCGATGGCGGACATCTCTCAAGATGTTTTTTGCACAGTAACACTGTTATTAAAAAGTTTGCTTAACAGGAAATGTCCCAAATTTTATGCTGCAATATTCTTAGTATTTGCTCTTTTGTTGTCCGTATTAGGCCCAATAATCAGTAAGTAATATCACGAAGCTCACCGCTTTGTCATAGAGTATTAGGCAGAGACACAACACATTATTATATACACGAATTTCCCTAGGAAAACACTATGGCTCGTAAAACTCCCCTAAAGCGCTATCGCAATATTGGTATCTCAGCGCATATCGATGCTGGTAAGACGACCACTACTGAGCGTGTTTTATTCTATACCGGTGTTAGCCACAAACTTGGCGAAGTACATGATGGCGCAGCCACTATGGACTGGATGGAGCAAGAACAAGAGCGCGGTATTACTATTACCTCAGCAGCAACAACTTGTTTTTGGTCAGGTATGGCTAAGCAGTTTGACGAACACCGCATCAACATCATCGATACCCCAGGTCACGTTGACTTCACGATTGAAGTTGAACGTTCTATGCGTGTTCTTGATGGCGCTTGCATGGTTTACTGTGCAGTAGGCGGCGTTCAGCCACAATCTGAGACCGTATGGCGTCAGGCAAACAAATACAAAGTACCACGTCTTGCGTTTGTTAACAAAATGGACCGTGTTGGTGCTGATTTTTATCGCGTCATCGATCAAATCAAAACGCGTCTAGGCGGCAAGCCAGTACCATTGGTTATCCCAATCGGGAAAGAAGATGACTTTGAAGGCGTTATCGATCTAGTCACCATGAAAGCTATCTATTGGGACGAAGCGTCTCAAGGTATGCAGTATGAAGAGCGTGAGATTCCAGCTGAGCTACAAGACAAAGCAGAAGAATACCGTGAGTATCTCGTAGAAAACGCTGCTGAAGCTTCAGAAGAATTGATGAATGAGTATCTTGAAAATGGTGAATTGACTGAAGAGCAAATCCACAGCGCACTTCGTCAGTTGACTATCGACAACGAAATCATCCCAATGCTTTGTGGTACTGCCTTTAAAAACAAAGGTGTACAAAAGATGCTAGATGCGGTTATTCAGTATCTACCTGCACCAATCGACGTACCAGCAATCAGTGGTATCTTGAACGATAAAGATGAAACTGAAGCGACTCGTGAAGCTTCTGATGATGCACCGTTCTCAGCACTAGCATTCAAAATCATGAACGACAAGTTCGTTGGTAACCTAACTTTCGTTCGTGTCTACTCAGGTGTGGTTAAGCAAGGCGCTAGCGTTTATAACCCAGTAAAAATGAAGCGTGAGCGTGTTGGCCGTATCGTACAGATGATGGCAGACTCTCAACAAGAGCTAGAAGAAATCCGTACAGGTGATATCGCCGCATTGGTAGGTATGAAAGACGTAACCACGGGTGATACGCTTTGTGACGAAAACAACGTCATCACGCTAGAGCGTATGGAATTCCCAGATCCAGTTATCTCTCTAGCAGTTGAGCCAAAGACCAAAGCTGACCAAGAAAAAATGTCAATTGCTCTAGGTCGTTTGGCCAAAGAAGATCCATCATTCCGCGTTCGCACAGACGAAGAGTCTGGTCAGACCATCATCAGTGGTATGGGTGAGCTACATCTTGAGATCTTGGTTGACCGTATGAAGCGTGAGTTTAACGTAGAAGCAAACATCGGTGCGCCGCAGGTTGCTTATCGTGAGACCATTCGTAACTCAGTTGAACAAGAAGGCAAGTTTGTACGTCAGACTGGTGGTCGTGGTAAATTCGGTCACGTTTGGCTACGTCTTGAGCCGCTTGATCCAGCAGGTGATGTTGAGTACGAATTCGCTGAAGAAGTTGTTGGTGGTGTGGTACCAAAAGAGTATCACGGTGCGGTCGACAAAGGTATCCAAGAACGTATGCAAAACGGCGTACTTGCAGGCTACCCAGTGGTTGGCGTAAAAGCGACCTTGTACGATGGTTCTTACCATGACGTCGACTCGGATGAGCTATCATTTAAAATGGCTGGTTCAATCGCGTTCCGTAAAGGCTTCTTGGCAGCAGACCCAGCACTACTTGAGCCTGTGATGAAAGTAGAAGTTGAAACGCCAGAAGAATATATGGGCGATATCATGGGCGATCTAAACCGCCGCCGCGGTATGGTCCAAGGCATGGAAGACTTGCCTGGTGGTACTAAGCAAATTCGTGCTGAAGTACCATTAGCAGAAATGTTTGGTTATGCCACCCAAATGCGCTCAATGTCACAGGGCCGTGCAACTTACTCAATGGAATTCCAGAAGTATGCTGAGATTCCAAAATCAGTTGCAGAATCTATCATCTCTAAGTACAACTCTAAAGATGATGACGAGTAAATAACGCTCATAAAATGACAATATAAAGCATATCTTTATATTGTCAGCGAAGAATCCGCCAATAACTTGTTAAAAGACTTGTTATTGGCCGTGATTTTCTTATAATATCTGCACATTAGTATGTGCAACCTTTTAACAATTATTTTAATGTGGTCTCTACTGCTTTAGCTTTTATCTATATGAAATTTAATATTTATATCAGTTAAGCGCCGACCCCAAAAAAAGAGGAATTACCCATGGCAAAGGCCAAGTTTGAACGCAACAAGCCAC
>NZ_JABASU010000014.1 GCF_016107555.1 Psychrobacter celer
CCAAGTTGGTATTGATTTAGGCTGTAAGGATTCAGCAGTCAGTAGTGATGGTGATCAGTTACAAATCAAAGTCACCCATCAATACGCCGAAAAACTGGCCATTGCCCAACGTGCTAAAAACAAAAAACGGGTCCGTGCCATTCACGCCAAGATTAAAAACACCCGCCAAGACTTAATCCATAAATTCACATCAAAGCTTGTTAAAGCCAACAGCTTAATCGTTGTTGGTAAGATTAAATCAACATCATTCACTTCATCCAAACTGGCCAAATCCGTCTATGATACTGGTTGGTTTGAAATTAAACGGCAACTGGATTACAAATGCGCGAACGCAGGTTGCCACTATATCGAAGTCAATGAAGCGTACAGCACCCAAACCTGCTCGTGTTGCGGCTCCCGCCAAGACAGTCCGAAAGGTAGATCAGGTCTTGGTATAAGAGAGTGGTTTTGTCGTTCTTGTAAAACGACCCATAACAGAGATGTTAATGGAGCAAAAAACATTCTCGCGGTCGGGCTTGGCCGTCTTTAGTAGGTATCCCCTCCGTTTAGGGAGGGGAGGAAGTCAAAAATGTAGAACCTATCCTATCTTGGCGCTCAGTCACAGATAGTGGATGGGACTAATCCGTACCAAACTGCTGACGTTTTTTGGCAAAAAAGCGATCCAAGCGATCCATGGCATTTTCTAAGTCATGGATATTGGGCAAAAATACCAAGCGGAAGTGGTCAGGTTTGTCCCAGTTAAACCCGGTGCCTTGTACCATCAGGACATTTTCTTCTACTAGTAGATCCATCATAAAGGCCATGTCGTCTTCGATAGGGTAAACCTCAGGATCCATTTTGGGAAAACAATAAAACGCGCCCTGCGGCATGGTGCAAGAAATGCCTTTAATGGCATTGAGGCGAGTGACGGCCATTTCACGCTGCTTGTACAAGCGCCCCGTCTTTGAGGTCAGCTCTTTCATGCTTTGGTAGCCGCCCATCGCCGTTTGAATCGCGTACTGGCCTTGGACGTTGGAGCACAAACGCATGGACGCCAGCATATCTAAGCCTTCGATAAAGTCGGCGGCGTGTTGCTTTTGTCCTGAAACCAGCATCCAGCCGGCACGAAAGCCTGCGATACGGTGCGACTTTGAGAGACCATTATAGGAGAGTACCAGCACGTCATCCGTCAACGTGCTCATCGGTGTATGCACGGTATCATCATACAGGATACGATCATAAATCTCATCAGCCATGATGATCAGATTATGCGCTTTGGCCACTTCAATAATCTGTCGTAGCAGCTCGTCGCTGTAGAGTGCCCCTGTGGGGTTGTTGGGGTTGATCACGACGATGCCTTTGGTTTTGGGCGTGATTTTAGATTTGATGTCTTCGATATCTGGGTGCCAGTTATCGTCTTCATTACAGCGATAATGGACAGCGGTGCCACCAGCCAGATTTGCAGCGGCCGTCCACAGTGGATAGTCTGGCATCGGAATCAGTACTTCATCTCCATCATTCATCAGCGCCTGCATGGTCATCACAATCAGCTCAGACACGCCGTTGCCCAGATAGACGTCGCGCACATCGACGGCAGAGAGCAGCCCCTTTGATTGATAATATTGCAGCACGGCCTTTCGCGCCGAAAAAATCCCTTGCGAGTCTGAGTAACCAGTCGCCTCTGGCAGGTTCATTGATACGTCGCGCAAAATCTCATGCGGCGCCTCTAGACCGAAGGGCGCAGGGTTGCCAACGTTGAGCTTCAAAATACGTTTGCCTTCTGCTTCCATTTTATTGGCAGTCTGAAGTAGGGGGCCACGAATGTCGTAGCAGACGTTTTGTAATTTGTCAGACTTTTTTATTGTATTCATAAAGGGATCGCTTGTCTGGTTGGTTGATGAAGGAGCTTGTGTCATGGCTGCATCAGCTTGGCTGATCGGTTTTTGGGATTGACTGATATGCTCGTCTAACGCGCGATACTGGCCTCCGGATTGCGCCATCACTACCTCAGGGGCGCTGCTAGGGCATGGCAGCTCTGTATTAGCTGCACTCTCACCGCGCAGCAAATACCCTTCGCTACAGCCCAAAATACGTGCCAATGTCGGCAGCTTGGATGAGACGATACCGTTGGTGCCACGCTCCCAGTTAGAGATAGCGCCGCGACTGACCTTAGCGCCAGCGGCAGTCATCGCTTGGGCTAGCTGCTCGGCGGTCAGCCCTTTATCACGGCGCAGCTGCACCAGTCGCTCAGCCTGAGTGCTCTTTTTATTATTATCAGCCATTACGTTTAAGCCTATATATATGTGGTAGTGCGAGTCTTACGCATCAGTAAATCTGTGATTGCGGCGCATAAATGTTTAATACCTAATGCAAGATATTATTGCATTTCATCTATCAATGCAAGCCGTATCTATTGGTTTATTTTACAATGCAAGAATAACTTGCAAGATATATCTTTAAGCTGTGCCTTGAGTATATCTGTAGCTTTTGCCAAGCTATTCGGTTTTTAAAGCATGACCAATTCGCCTAGCCAATTTGACTATATAAAATATAAGACGCTTATAGGTCGCCAAAGGGAGAAGCGCTGTTTTCTTATCATTTTTATTACAGTGCTCATTAGACTTGAGGGGTAGAATGATATTGTTGTAGTAGAAGCCTTGAATAATGCTGGTTGTATCAACAAATACACAGCATCGTTATTATTATCATGGGCTTAACTGGCTCTGTATTTTGGTAGTTTTATAGCGAGATGGTGTTGTAGCGAGATAATGTTATAGCGATTAATCACAAAAAATCAGACAAAACCGATAAATAAGGATAAACCATGCAAGACAACCAACTTAGTAAAGAAGAAATCAGTCAATTGACCGACGCTGACTGGCGCGAGCGTTTGAGTAGCGAAGAGTATCATGTGATGCGCGAAAAAGGCACGGAGCGTCCGTTTACTGGCGTTTATAATGATGTCAATGACGAAGGTATCTACCGCTGTAAAGGCTGCGGTGCAAAGTTATTCGATGCTGACAACAAGTTTGATGCAGGCTGCGGCTGGCCAAGCTTTGATCAAGGTATCGACAATGCCGCTATCGATGAGCATGAAGACAACTCATTAGGTATGCGCCGCACCGAGGTGACTTGTAGCAACTGCGGCGCGCACTTGGGTCATGTGTTCCCTGATGGACCGCGTGAGACGACAGGTATGCGCTACTGTATCAACTCGGTCTCTATTGATTTGGATAAATCTGCAAAATAACCTGCTTGTATGATTTTACCGCAGAGCGTATGAATGGCATCGCGCCAGCATTTTTTGATATAAAAAAAGTCTTGCTGGTCGTCAATACGGCCAGCAAGTGCCAATTTACCCCGCAGTTTGAAGGGCTAGAGGGGTTGTGCTCGCAGTAATAAAGGTCAGGGTTTTCATAGATATAGTCGATTATCAATAAAACAGATACATTATATGTCAACGTGGAACTGGTATAAATTTTCCTTGCGTGCTGTGCCTGCGCCGCTCGATGCTGCGTAAAATTTATTCCAGTCCCACTGTATCGTTTTTATACTGAACTCACTATAACATGGGATAGTGAGCCACGCTGTGCATCCAAAATGCGTCAATATAAGAAATATCTGTAAATTTTGAAAAATATAAAATCAATAAAAACATAGGTTTGCTGATTGTTTTTTTAAAATAAAAGAAAATCATGAAAAAAAGGCAAAATACCGTTTGACAGCCATGTGTAAATCTATATAATACACACCCACAGAGCGGGGCTTTAGTCAGTCAGCTTCTGTTGGAATTTTCCCTTTAAGGGAGATTCTCTTGCGAAGATAAAGTTGCAGTGCAATTTTTAACGCTTCTCAGGGTGATTAGCTCAGTTGGTAGAGCGTCTGCCTTACACGCAGAATGTCGGCAGTTCGAGCCTGTCATCACCCACCACTTATTAGCAAGTGGGCCTTTATAAAGGCAAGATGCTAAGACGACCTAAGCAGCGGTAGTTCAGTTGGTTAGAATACCGGCCTGTCACGCCGGGGGTCGCGGGTTCGAGTCCCGTCCGCTGCGCCATATTTAAAACGAATTTAAACTCTCAAGTTTAAGCAAGTTTCGCCTCAAACATAACTTTGTTTGAGGTTTTTTTGTGTCTGCAAAAACTGTTGGTAGAAGATCTGTTGGTAAAAGACAAGTATCCATAGCTGATGTATTTGGACTCCACTATACTTGCGCCAGATACAGCTTAACACTCACGGCAAAGCACTCATGATCTCTGATGCGAATGCTGACAGTACCGTCATGGGCTTGGGCGATGGCTTGTACGATAGATAGCCCCAGCCCCGATCCAGCATGCATGTTGGTAGTGGTATGATGACGATGAAAGCGCTCGAACAGCTTATCTGCTGCTGCTTGACTGATAGGCTGCGCCATGCGATTGGTAATGGTGATAATGAGCGCTGACCGATGAGCTGTACTGATGTTAGAGGGTTTGATAGGTTGCAGCTCCGATGGGTCTTCGATGGCAGCGTCGACGCTAATGACGCTGTCACTGGCGGCGTAATGTATGGCGTTTGACATAAGGTTGGCAAACAGTCTTTGTAGCAGACCTTCATCGCCCAATACCACCTCAAAACTGCCTGTTTTTTTAAAGAGTAAGTGGCGGTCTTCGGCTATCAACTCAAAATAATCCAGTAGTTTTATGATCAACTCCTCAGTATTTACTGGCGCAAGCTGTGAGTCATTTAGCCCTTTTTGAGTTTTGGCAAGCAGCAGCATATTATTGATGAGGCTTGATAGCTGTTGGAGTGTGTCGTGCTGATGGTGTAGCTGCTCGATGTACTCTTCCGTATCTCGAGTTTTACTCAGCATGACTTGGGTCTGTGTGCCAAGGGTGGCCAGTGGTGTGCGCAGCTCGTGGGCAATATTGTCCGAAAACCGCAGTAATGAAGCAAAATTACCCTCAAGTTTACTCATCATGAGGTTGTAAGACTCGGCCAAAGGCCGTAGCTCGCGCGGCATGTCACTGACGCTCACTCTTTCATCCAAGCGCTCTGGATTGATGCCTTGCATCTTTTGTACAATGGTGGATAAAGGCGCAAATCCCCAATAGACACTCAGGGCCGCAACAGAAACCAGTAACAACGTAATCGCAAGTAAAATCAGGCTTAGCTGACGATTGAACTGTAAAAGGTACTGGTGATGGACATCGATTGGTAAGGCAATCAAGGCGAGGATCTGCTCGTCTTTGATGAGCACCGCGCGGTAGTTTCGGTCGTTGATTTTGGTGACAAATTGCTGCTCGCGATGCGTTTGCCATAATGACCAAAGGTCAAAGTCCGCGGGCAGCTCATGGGCAAAGCCACTTGGCGCACTGGACAGTCGATGCCCTTGTCTGTCAATCACTAGGATTTTTAGATTATAGTCTGACCATGAGGCGTGCAGGTCATCAGGATAAAGTGGCGCTGAAGACGTAGAGGACAATGGCAAAGTCGCCGTCGTGCGTTCATTGAAATAATCGGCACGTTTGCGCAAATTAAAGGCAGCATGTGTGATGATCTCTGAGTCCATTTGCTCAAAGTGGCCGCTGACCGAGCGTTGTACCCAAATATAAATAACGATTTGGGAGATGACGACAAAGATCGTCAATAAAAAAATCGTACGCCATAATAGTGGTAAGCGCCGATTGTCAAAGCGGTATTTCATCGCGCGTTATCCGTCTCTGCTATGGCAGTATCTGCCGCATCTAAGCGATATCCCATACCGCGCACGGTGTGAATCAGCTTGGTCTCATAGTCATCATCGATTTTGAGCCGTAGGCGTCTGATGGCCACATCGATGACATTGGTATCACTATCAAAATTCATGTCCCATACTTGTGAGGCGATGACAGAGCGCGGGAGCACCTCACCTCGGCGCTCTAATAAAAACTGCAACAAAGCAAACTCTTTGGCCGTCAGCTTAATGGCTGTATCGCCTCTATGCACAGTGCGCTTGGCGATATCCATCTGTAGGTCTGCTATCTGTAATATCGTGCTGTTATAGTCTGCTTGATTGGCGCGGCGCAAGAGGCTTTTTATACGCACGATCAGCTCGGCAAAGGCAAAAGGTTTGGTCAGATAATCATCGCCGCCGATCTCGATGCCTTTGACTTTATCGCTTAACTCGTCTTTTGCGGTCAAAAACAGCACAGGCGTCTGCTTACCGGCAGCGCGATAATTGCGTATCAGCTCAAAGCCGCTGATATCAGGTAACATGACATCCATCAGCACCACGCTATACTCATCGGTCATGAGTGCATGATAGCCATCTAGACCCGTTGTATGATGCTCAACGACAAACCCCGCTTCTGTCAGTCCTTTTTTTATATACTCGCCAAGTTTGATCTCGTCTTCTACCAGTAATACCTTCATCATCCCACCTCGCAGATCAGGTTCATAGCATAAGGCCATACTAAAGGATTCTGTTTGCTATGAACATCGATGGTGGCAAAGATGACAGGATTGTCATCTGCATGTCATCTGCTGGTCAGAATGGGGTCGCTAGTATATAGGCTATGAACGGCATCGGCGGCCGCTGCCTTTATAACGGCTGTTGACTTAGTAAAAGGCCGCCCGCTCTACAGTATTATCTGATACAAGGCAATGGGATAAAAAAGGATAAAAGCATGATGTTTAATACAGACCATAAGCGGTTGGGTGGCGTTGTTTTATTGACGGCGAGCGTTGGGCTGATGGCTTGTAGTCAGCCAGATGTCGATGCAGCTGATAAGCAAACGACGGCGAGCACACAAGTACCAGTAGAGGCTATAAGCCCAGCGTCAAACACAAAGGCATCAGACCTGCAGCCGTCATCCACCATTTTACAAAACGTCTCGGCCACCGTCTACAAAGATGCCAATTGTGGCTGCTGTAAAGAGTGGATCGGTCATGCCGAGGATCATGGTATGACGGCAGATGGTCAAGACGTCACCGACTTAGCGGTATTTAAACAGCGCTACGGCGTACCTAATAATATGCGCTCTTGCCATACTACAGTGACGAGTGATGGCTATGTGTTTGAAGGTCATGTCCCGGCCAAGTACGTGGCACAGTTCCTAAAAAATCCGCCAAGCGAGGCGATTGGCCTTGCGGTGCCGGGTATGCCTATGGGCAGTCCAGGTATGGAGTATCAAAACAGATTTGATCCGTATCGGATCATGCAAATTAACAAAGACGGTAGCAGCACGGTTTATGCACAAATTGAGTCGCCGCAGCAGCAACTATAGTTTGAAGCGTTTTTAGAGATTTTAGTATTTATTAATTCCTTATTACGAGTCATCTTATGAATAATAAAAATACGCTCAACCGCCGTCATTTTTTGACAGGATCGTCCGCCTTGGTAGGGGCGTCCATGTTATCTGGCCTACCAACGATGGCAAATAGTGCGCTTGCGGGCTCGCAAAGCAAGGCGGTCATTAATAGCGATAGACCCGATCATCAAGTGCCTATTTTGACGGGTGATGAGTTCGATCTTTATATCAGCAAAAAGCCTGTTATCGTTAATGGAAAATCCAGTATGGCCACGCTGATTAATGACTCACTACCTGCGCCAACGCTGAAGATGCAAGAGGGCGATACGGTCATCATCCGCGTGCACAATCAGATGAATGAGCCGACTTCTATTCATTGGCATGGTCTGCTCGTACCTTTTGAGATGGACGGTGTGCCGGGTATTAGCTTCGACGGCATCCCTGCCAATAGTACCTTTACTTATAAGTTCAAACTCAAACAATCAGGGACTTATTGGTATCACTCGCATACAGGCTTTCAGGAGCAAACGGGTATGCGCGGCGCGATCGTCATCGAGCCAAAAGCGGTGGAGCGCTATCCGGTGGCAGAAGATCATGTGATTTTGCTCAGTGATTGGACGCACCGTGATCCGCATACGTTACTCAAACTACTCAAACAGCGCGCTGACTTTGATAATTATCATCTACCAGATTTCAAAAAACTCCTTTCTGATATCGCCGCCATCGATATGGAGGCCGCTTTTGATAAGCGCAAGATGTGGAATCAGATGCGTATGATGCCGACTGATTTTAGTGATTTATCGGGTGAGAAAACCTTCACTTATCTGATCAATGGTAAAACCACTGCCGCTAATTGGGCGCAGCTGGTCAAAGCAGGACAGCCGGTCAAGCTGCGTTTTATCAATGGCTCTGCGCAGACGATATTTGATGTGCGCATACCGGGTCTTAAGATAAAAGTCGTTGGCACTGATGGTAACGATGTCGCGCCTGTCGAGGTCGACGATTTTCGCATTGGCGTCGCTGAGACTTACGATGTCATCGTCACGCCAACTAATGACGCCCATACTATCTTTGCGCAAAACATCGATCGCACCGATTATGTGACCGCAACCTTAGCCACTAAAAAAGGCGCGCGCGCTGCCACGCCTAAGATGGACAGCATTGAGTGGCTGACGATGGCCGATATGATGGGGGCGATGGGCGATAAGGGTTATGACGCACACCATGCCAAGACCGAGTATGACTTTAAGACCGATATGCGCGTCGATAGTCCGCGCATGAATCTCGATGATCCTGGGATTAATCTGCGTAACATCGATAGAGAGGTGCTGACGTATAGCCAGCTGCGTTCTGTTGGCAATGAGATTATAAGCGAGCAGAGCAAACCGACTCGCGAGGTTGAGATACATCTAACAGGCAACATGGAGCGCTATATCTGGGCGCTCGATGGCATCATGTTTAAGAATGCGCCGCCTGTCAATATCAAACCGGGCGAGCGCGTGCGTATTACCTTAGTCAATGACACCATGATGAGCCACCCGATGCATCTACATGGTATGTGGAGTGATTTGCGTGCGCCTAATGGCGACTTTCAAGTACGCAAGCATACTATCTTAGTACATCCTGCGCAAAAGGTTAGTTATGATGTGACGGGCGAGGCGGGACGCTGGGCTTGGCATTGCCATCTGCTTTATCACATGGAAGCCGGCATGTTTAGAGAAGTTGCTGTCGTTTAATGAATTGTGGAATGTGAGTTTATTATGAAAACAATTAAAAAAAGTCTGCCATTCATTGGCTTATCATCTGCGGTATTGCTAACGTCACCCTTAGCAGCGGCAGCTGAAATGGACATGTCAAGCATGGATCACAGCAGTATGGACATGTCGGATATGGACCATAGCAGTATGGACATGTCGGATATGGACCATAGCAGTATGGACATGTCGGGCATGGATCACAGCAGCATGGATATGTCGGGCATGGATCACAACAGTATGGATATGTCGGGTATGCAAGGCGGAGAGCCGCCAGCTGATGCGCGTAGCCCTGATTACTCCAATGGCGTAGGTTATGGTGAATTTGGCAAGCCTGTGATGATGGGTAGTTTGCCTACTTGGGGCATATCGGTAGATGATTTAGGCTATCAGTTCGAGGACGATCAAATCAACTTTGAGATAGAGGGTTGGTATGGTGATGATAGTAGCCGTCTTAGATTACGTACTGAAGGTCACGCCGCGACCGAAGATGACAAAGAAATCGATAGTCTAAGCTCGCTTGCTTATTGGCAGCCGCTTGGTGTCTTTTGGAATGGCGAAGCGGGCATCGCTTATAACACTGAAAACGACAAGTCAGCACTGATGGCGGGTATCGTCGGCACTGCGCCTTACTTTATTGAGACTGATGCTAGAGCCTACGTTTATACTGATGGTCAAGTCCAGCTCGATCTTGGTGCAGAATATGAGTGGCGCTTGGATCAGCATTGGGTGGTGATACCTGAAGCTGGGTTAACGGTATTTAGCAAGGATGATACTGACAATAACATTACCAAAGGCTTTAATGATTTAGAAGCTGAAGTTCGGCTCACCTATGAGATGCTTAGTCGTCAGCTGTCCCCTTATGTGGGTTTTAGCTATGAGACAGCGTTAGGAGATACAAGAGACTTACGTCGCCAAAACAACGAAGATGTTGATACTAGTAGCGTCACCGCAGGGGTAAAATTTTGGTTCTAGGTTCCTAGTTCTAAATGCACAAATATCTCATTATTTAGAGTGCTGAGATTAACGTTAGTATGAACCTTGATACTATTACTAACGTGTTAACGACTAAACAAGCACCTTTTAAAAGGTGCTTTTTTGTTAAATTATTATTTAGCTGAATTTAATAAGTATATTAATGGTTTGACTAAGCAACTAAAGATCAATTTTAAATTGGCTTAACCATATAACTATAAAAAAGGAGTAATCGCATGAACAACGATATGAACCATAAGCAAAAAATGAATCCTTATGTCAAATTTGGTCTGATGATTCTGACCTCCACCATCGTCATGTACATCATGATGTACTTTAATACGTATAAATGGGATCACGTCTATTTTAGTGAGACCCGTGCTTATATGGCGCTATATATGGGTGCGATGATGGCCGTTATCATGCTTGCTTTTATGGGTAATATGTATAAAAAAACTAAGGTCAATTTGATGATTTATGGTCTTAGTATCGTGCTATTTGCTTTTGGCTTATGGGGCGTACGCTCACAGCAAACCGTCGATCAGGTGGATTGGATGCAGGCGATGATACCGCACCATTCTATCGCTATTTTGACCAGTGAGCGCGCCGATATTGATGACCCGCGCGTGCGCCAGCTTGCCGATGACATCATCAAAGCGCAAAAGCGCGAAATCGGCGAGATGCAGCAGCTGATAAAAGAGCTAGAGTAGCCGAGCAAAGGCATCGGGTTTGACCGCTAATGTGTCCATATTCGTACTGACTACAACGTTTGCACACTGAGCTATCGGTGAGAATAAAGTGAAGGGAGTATTGAGCATGAAAACAGCAACCGTCTACCGTCTGGTAAAAGCCGATCATGTTTGCCCCTTTGGGTTAAAGGCGCTCGATTTATTGCAGCGTAAAGGCTATGAGATTGAGGACAAACCTTTAAACAATGATGTTGAGACGCAAGCGGTCAAAGAAAAGTTCAATGTCACTACCACCCCGCAAATACTTATTAATGGCGAGCGCGTAGGTGGCTATGATGACCTGCAAACCTACTTTGGTAAAAAGGTTGCTCAAAAGGAGGGCTTTAGCTACACGCCGGTGATTGCCATATTTGCTACCACCGCGCTGGCCAGCCTTTCGCTGACTTGGGGCATGAGCGGTACGCTATTGACGATACAAACGCTTATCTGGTTTATCGCCTTATCGATGATTGTGCTTGCCATTCAAAAGCTACAGGATTTAGAAAGCTTTACCAATCAGTTTTTGGGCTATGATTTATTAGCACGCAAAATTGTGCGCTATGCGTATGTTTATCCTTTCGCCGAGGCTTTTGTCGGTATTGCTATGCTCGCAGGTGTGGCATGGCTGAGTATCATAGCGGCTGTCGTTGCGATAGTTATCGGCGGTATCAATGGTGTCTCGGTGTTCAAAGCAGTGTATATAGACAAGCGTGAGCTTAAATGTGCTTGCGTGGGCGGTAACTCAAATGTACCGCTCGGTTTTGTGTCTTTGACCGAAAACATCATGATGGTCGCTATGGGGATTTATATGCTGGTTAGATTTTTATAATCGTGTTTGTAATCGATTGAATTGATAATAGAAATACAAGCGTTAGGTGTGTTTCTTACGATAATCTGCCACCTACTAAGCAACAAAAAAGGGTACATGCCAGCGCTTGTACCCTTTTTTTGACAGTGGTGTTTTTGTCGATGTATATACGACAGCTTATGCTTATATAGTCGATTCTAAATAAAACAGATACATTATATATCAACGTGGAACTGGTATAAATTTTCCTTGCGTGCTGTGCCTGCGCCGACAGAGGCTGCGTAAAATTTATCCCAGTCCCACTGTATCGTTTTTATACTAAACTCACTATATACCAATAGGCACTTAGCCAAGCACTTGGATATAAGCGCCCGCGCGTAGCTCTTGGAGCCAGTCTTCTTTTGCTTGCGGCGCTAGGCGTTGATACAGGGCTTGACGTGCCATATTGCGGCGATATTCGTCGCTGACGTCTTGCTGACGTTTGCCTTCGACTTGCAGGATATGCCAGCCAAATTGCGTTTTAAAAGGAGCAGAGTAGTCGCCCACGGTGGTGTTTTTCATCATGGCTTCAAATGGGCCTATCATATCGCCTTCACTAACCCAGTCCAAATCGCCGCCACGTCCGGCAGAGCCTGGATCATCTGAGTAGGTCGAGGCCAAGCTTGCAAAGTCAGCGCCACCGCGTAGCTGCTCATATAGGTCATTGATTTTTTGCTCTGCAAGGGCGTCTGTCTGCAGCTCATCGACTTTGACGAGGATATGACGAGTATGCCACTGCGGTACTAGCATGGTATCACTGGCTTTTTTGTCAGCCAGTTTAATGATATCGATACCCTCTGGTGTGATGAGCGGTGCACTGACAGCGCCTACATCGAGTTTGGTAATCTCGCTAGATAGTTCTGTCGGTAGAGATGCTGCTTTATGGAAGCCCATATCGCCACCTTGGAGCGGGATAGGGTAGCTGCCTTGACTGGCGGCGATGGCCTCTGTGACATCGACATTTGGCGTAAGCAGGCGCGTACGTAGGGCTTGAGCGACTTTTAGTGCTTCTTCGCGCTGCGCCTCAGATAGGCGGCTATAGTCGTCCATATAAGGCACGCGCACATGAATGGTTTGGTATTCACTTTGGTTTAGGCGTTTGGCTTCAGGTGAGGCCAAAAATGCATCGATGTCTTGCTCACTGATGCGTACGCGGCTACTGATTTGGCGCTGCTGCAATGCCTGAATAGCGGCGTCTTCGATCAGTTGCGCGCGCAGAGCAGCATAGCTACCAGGTTGGGCGGCATCTAGGCGCTGTTGCAAGGCTGCGATACTATTTAAGCCTTCAGCCTGTGCGATTTGGCCAAGACGCTGATTGATGGCCGCGTCGTCGGGCGTCAGGCCGATGCGTTTGACCATCGATAGTTGTAACTCACGCAAGATAAGGGCGTTTAGTACTTCAGACTGTAGCTGTGCTGAGTTGGCTATCGGCTCGCCCGCGGCTTGGACGCGCGCCTGAGTTTGCTGAATGGCCTCAACCAACTCGCTTTTTAAGATAGCGTTTTCATTGACCAAAGCGATGATGCCGTCGGTACTGTTTGCTGGTGTTAAACGACTGGTGCTGGTTGGATCAGCAGCTTGGACGCTCGCAGGCTTGACGGTTGCCGCTTGAGCACTCAAAGTGAGCGCAAGGCTGGCACCCATAGATAGCAGTACCGCGCGGCTGGTCTGACGTACAGAAAAAAATCTCATGATGCTCCTCATCAATGTCATCGCATCGGATGGTAGTCGGTTAACTCTACCCAATACACTTAATAATCAAATAATAGACAGGGTTGTCCCTAAAAGCCTAAAAATACAGGGTTATAAATATCGGTACCATTGCCCCGCAGTATCATTGCTGCGTTACATAGTACCTATCATGTCTTAGTCTTTCCAAGCGTTTTGTACAGGCTCAAAACCTAAGATTTTGTCAGAGAGCAGGCGGGTCAAACGGCTGCTACCACTGCCCAAACCATTTAGTCTAATCTCAGCCATCACCGCTTGGGTTGGTTCGTCCTTTACATTGAGGTCATTATAGTAACGACGACCATAAACTGCAAAACCAAAACAGCAGTCTTCGTAATCGACACCGACTAAAGAGTCGAGCATTTTATCACGGTTATAATCGTATTGACCCTGTGCCAATACTCGCCAATTGTTGTTGATAGGAAAAATGGCGGAGGCGGTAAAGGCAGACAACGGCAGTTGATCGGTGTTTTCGTCACGTTGACGCTTGACAAACCCGACGTTAAACAAACTATTGTCCGACGGCTGATAACGCAGCTCAGTGGTCACATAGTTTAGGTCATAGTCATTGGTCAAAGCGCCGCTGACATCGACCCAAAAGTTGTTATAAGGCTGCGTACTGGTATTCCACACCATCCCAGAAGACGAAGAGGTAAAGACTGGCTGCTCATTCTCTAAGGTTACGCGTCCATTGTCGATATAAAACTGCTCTGCAATGCTACCATCAAAACGTGTCACACCCGTTGCATCGATGTAACGATAATTTATACCCGGCGTGATGGCGTGCAAATCTTGCAGACGATCGTGACCTAAAAACCAACTGTCAGAAAATAACTGTTCATAGTTGATAGAGGCAATACGGGTGTTGAAGTTTGGGATGTCGTTTTGATCTTTGTATGGTGAGTAGGTGTACTTTAAGCGCGGGCTGAGCAAACGGTAACCGCCCATGGTCTCATCAAACGCGCCAAATGGTGAGCCTGCTTGATAGAAGTTCAGTCCAGCGTCGATACTGGCCTGCGGTACAAAGACTGACTGGCTACCATCTTCTTTACTCAGCTGTTTGTCTGCCAAGCTGTCTTCGTCATAAGACGTATACAGGTGCTGGAGGCTCAGCTTGGGTTTGACATAGCCCCATGAGCTTTCGATAGGGTAGACGGCGCTAATTTTATTATAAAGACGTGTGCCGCTTTTTTCGTTTTCTGAGCCATCATCGATGGATTTTTTGAAATAAGCGGAGTCATGGACACCAGTTATATCAAAATTATTAGCGGTGGGCAGGCGATAATTTACGCTTAGCTGTGGTAAGCGTGAGTACGGTTTGTCCTTATCTTGCAACGCCTCGCCATCACCATTGAACGCATCGAGCGTCTGAAAAGTCTCAACTTTTAGCTCGCCGCTGACATAGTCGTTATAGTAGTTTAGGCGCGCCCGTCTTGGTAAGTTTACTGTACTATCAGATAAGCCAAGCGTATCAAAATCATCGAGATAATCTGAGTCTGATACGTAGCTGTATTTGGCATCGCCACTCAACCGCGGAATGCTCTTAGAAGACCATGCATGATCATAAAAAAAGCTACTGCGATCTTCATCACCATACTCTCGATCGTTTGGCAAATAAGAGCCATTAAAGATACCTTCGCCGTAGTTTTCGGTCAAATAACGAAACTCACCTGATAGCATAGGGTTGCGATCGGTATAGATGTGCGTGTTGAGCGTGGCATCATAGTTGGGCGCTAAGTTAAAATAATAAGGCACATCAACTTCTAAGCCGTTTTCACTACTGACACTGGCGCTGGGTAACAAAAACCCGCTGCTACGCCGACTGTCGATCGGGAAGTTAAAATAAGGCAAGTAAAATACGGGCACATCGGCGACACGAAAAGTCGTATTATATGCCTCGCCGCGACCAGTATCGGTATCTAAATCGATGCTTTTGGCGTCAAATTGCCATTTGCGATTGGTCGGTGGGCAGGTGCTAAACATCACCTCATCGAGCTCATACTGCGTCTCATTGGGTCTGTTTAGCTGCTTGGCATAGCCGTGAGCTTGTAATTCGACACTGGCAAACGCCACGTCTTTGGCGGTGGATTGGCCTGTTTCGGTGTTGTAATTGAGGCTATCGGCCACCCCGATGAGGCCGCCTTGCGTCGCTTTGTCTGTCAAATTGACTTGGGTTTGGTTTGCCTTGCGCTGCGCTGCTCGGCTGCCAGTTGCCTTGTCCGTAAACATGACTTTACCTTGCGCTGCCGCCACCCCGCTGCCCAAATCCAGCAATACTTTGTCAGCTTCGATATGCTGGCTGCCTTGATTGATAATGACATTGCCTGATAGCTCAGCATAGTCGACATTGTCATAATAGCCGTAGTCTGACTCTGAAAATAGCGGCGCTTGCTGGTTTGGTATCTCACTGACATTCGGTGCGGTTTGTCCATTGATGCCGCCTGCTTCATTGACTGCCCGCTGATAATTGGGGTTGCTTTTAGGATAGACCCATTGACCCTCACAGCGCTGGGCACTATCGATCGCTCTAGGTAGCAGCTCTAGATTGCGGCCAACCTTTGGAATGGTTTGTGCACTCGGCGTGAGCGCCTCTGGTAGCGCATTTGTCTCATCGTCTGGCAGACTCATGCTGCTATTGGTGTTTGGTGCCGCTGTCTCAGTCTCAGTCTCAGGTGTAAGCTCATAAAACTCAGCCAACCGTTTGAGGCTGTCTTGAATACTCTCGTCGCTGTTAGTGATATCAGTGTCATTACTATCGTTATGGGTATCAGCGCCAGCGTTGTTGTGGATACTGTTACTGGTATCAACCTCAGGATTGGCATGGTGAGCCATAGTGGCTGTGGTATCGATATCTAGAGTGCTGGCCACTTGCTCAGGCGTTTGCAGGGAGGTATTGTTGGTGCCGGCAGGCTCATCAAAAAATGTAACGCCGCCATACTGCGCATCGAGCGTGTCGGGTATCGCAGGGGCTGGCACAAATGCTGGCGGCAAGGCAGAGCCTGAGACGCTACTGTCGTCATTGCTATTGCCGTCGATATTGATCGCTGTTGTCCCCAGTGACGGGCTTGGCGTACTGTCGCTATCGCTCGATGTATGGGCATTTTTTGCACGGGCATTGTTTACAGTCGGATTTTTTGCGCTGGGCGTAAGAGCGCTTTGAGGATAACGGATATCTTGGTCAAAAGCATGGTGGGTGTCCTTTGCCGCGCGACTGGTAGACTGATTTGCTGCTAGATAAGCAGGACGGTGCGCGCTATCCGCAGACAGTGGCTTGGTCGTTTGTGTCTGTGGTTCTGCCTCGCTGAGTGCGGCATTGACCGCAAGGCTCGATAAACCTAACGCGCCAAATAAGATCAAACGAATGCTTTGGTAGAGCGAAGAATATAGCAAGGGCACACCTATGATTGCAGAGCCGGTTAGATTGCGATACGTAATTGAGTGGCCGTATCTTTTAGGTACTGTCATACATCAGCGCCGACAGATTGAGCTTATTATGCTAAATGGTGTCAACAGTCAGGCGGTTTTACATATAATGACGACTAATCATAGTCAAAAAAAACCAAATCAGCTACACTATTTACCAAAAATTATAAGATGAGCACAGGCTGCTGCATTTATGCTCAGCAATAGCCATCGTGCCACACGCGCGCTTATCTACTGATAAAAGCGATGATGACCAAGATAGGCGTCACTATTTTAGCAAGGTTTTGCCAGACTTATCACTACTTTAGTTGTTGACCACCGACATTTACTTTTTTATAACCGATAATACGATTTTAGAGAGCCCTATGACCCAGCCGCTACCCAACAGCCGCCAGCAGCAATTGCACGACTGGCTACAAGCAGTCTTTACAGAGCAGACCTTTGATTTACAGAGTCTGCCAGGAGATGCCAGCGCGCGTCAGTATCATCGCCTGCAGCTGACAACAGAGCCTCAATCGCAAGCGGCACGTTATATTGTCATGGATTCGGCTGATGAACAAGACGCTATGCGTCAGTTTATCAATGTCGCCAAATTGATGGCACCTGTGATCAATGTACCAACGCTGATCGCGCAGGATGTGGCAAAAGGCTTTTTGGTGTTACAAGACTTTGGTACGGTAGAGTTTGCTCATTTGCTGGTTAAAGCCACACCCGAGCAAGTCGATCGCCATTATCAGCTGGCCATGCAGACGTTGGCCGCATTACAAACACTCTCTGTTGAACAAGAAACATCTGAGTATCAGCTGCCTGATTATGACAGTGCACTGCTAGACCGAGAGATGGATTTGTTTAGTGAATGGTTTATGCCATATATCGGCGTGGCAGTTGATCCAAAGCTGTGGCATGCGCTAAAAGCGGTATTGATACAAGAGATTTTGCAGCAGCCAGCAGTCGTCGTCCATCGCGATTATCACAGCCGCAACTTGATGCAAGATCAAGCCGATCACTCACGCTTGGGGGTAATTGATTTTCAAGATGCGGTGATTGGCGCTTATACTTATGATTTGGTATCGCTGCTGCGAGATGCTTATGTGGAGTGGTCTGAGCCGCAGATATCTGCATGGACACGTGATTTTTGGCAATTACAAAAGCAAGCAGGTGTGAGCACAGCTGCCGATATCGCGCAGTTTGAAAACGATATGAATGTCATGGGTGTCCAGCGCCATCTAAAGGTGCTGGGAATCTTTGTCCGCCTATCGCAGCGCGATGGCAAAGACCGCTATTTGGCCGATATTCCGAAAGTGATGCGCGATTTTATGGTTGAGCTAGAATGGTTGGAGGCGCATGGCAGCCTGCAGATGCAGCAAGCGGTGGCACCTTTTAATGACTATCTAAGAGAGCACATATTGCCAGCGTATCAGCGTCAGTTTGTGCAGCAATATATTTAGGCCATTTTTAGCCCATTTAAATAACTATCGAGTGAATTGAAGGCACACCCTAGGCAGTATTTAGCAGTATTTAAAAGCAATAACAAAAACAAAAACACGGAGCGCACATGTCTAAGACCAACCAAGCAACGATTACCCAAGCAATGATTTTGGCAGCTGGCAAGGGTACGCGTCTGCGGCCGCTGACCTTAGAGACTCCTAAGCCTTTGGTAGAAGTGGGCGGTCAGCCGCTGATCGTCTGGCATATCAAGGCACTACGAGCGGCTGGTATTACCGACATCACCATCAACGCCTCATGGCTCGCCGATACCCTGGTAGAGAGGTTGGGTGACGGGGCACAATATGGCGTGACCCTGCATTGGTCGGTCGAAAGCGATGAGCCACTGGAGACGGCAGGAGGGATATTTCAGGCACTGCAGGCAGCCAAGCTACGAGATGAGCCGTTTATTTTAGTCAACTCGGATGTGTGGACGACTTACGATTTTTCGCAACTGATTGATTATAAGCTGGGGGCGGACCAGCGCGCGCATCTATTGCTGATTGACAATCCAGAGCATAATAGTGGCGGAGATTTCGCCATTAACAATGGTCTTGCCAGCGAGCAGCCGATTGATAATGCGGACAAATATACCTTTGCTGGTATCAGCGTGATGTCGCCAAGACTGGTCGATGGGTTGGCCTCAGGTCAGCCAGCGGCCCTAGCACCGCTGCTCAAGCAGGCGATGATGAAGTTTCAAATCACCGCCGAGGTGATAGCAGATAACTGGATAGACGTTGGCACACCTGAACGTTTGGCGCAAGTCAATGAGTTTATCGATGATAAAGGAGCCGCCAGTCATCAAGGCGCTTAGCGCTCACTGTCTATAGGACAATAAAAAAGCAGCGACCATTTATGGCGCTGCTTTTTGGTTTGTTAGGGCACGATAAGCCATAAAGAGTGGGTTACCCAACGCTAGGCACCTATGAGCTAGACACCCATAGCCAGCTTAATCAATTGGGCAATGGTAAAAATCACCAAAAAACCCGCGATATATAGACCAATAAACCATGCCCATTGTGATTGCTTTTTACTGAGCTTTTTCATATTCGTCTCCTATCTTTTTATAGATATGCCATACGAGCGGGCGTAGTGACCGCCACCTTTTGCGGTAGCCTGTCACTTTTTAGCTGTCATTTTTCTGGTGCTACTTGTTTCTCATACTACTTGTTTCTCATGCTACTTGTGCTGACTTAGCACATATACTACGCCTAGTACATATGCTCATGATCTGTCTTGCCCTTAAAAGTATAGTAGGCAAAAGCGGTATAACTTAAGATAATCGGTAGCATGATAGCGGCCCCAATCAGCATAAAGGATAGCGAGGTGTCCGCTGCTGCTGCTTCATAAATCGTCATTTCATACGGGACGATATAAGGGAAAACGGCAAAACAGACCCCGATATAACCCATCAAAAATAACGCCACCGTCAAGAGAAATGGGCGATATTCACGCTCCGTCTTTAAATCTTTACGCATCAAAAAGAATAAGAGCAGCACGATAATCGGCATGGGTGCCAAATATAGCAAGCCTGGGAAGCTAAACCAGCCCTCAAGCGCCTTGATATCAGAAAAATACATAAAGCCTGTGACGACGACCATTGCGATGATCAGTGCCAATAGCATCCAGCCTGAAACCTTGCGTGCCCATACTTGTAAAGTGTGCTCGGTTTTGATAATGAGCCACGTAGAGCCAAGTAGCGCATAGCCGATAATCATGGCAATACCGCAAATGATAGAAAAAGGTGTGAACCAATCAAAAGGCCCGCCTGTATAGAGACGATTGCTTGCCTCAATCCCTTGTATCAACGCGCCCAACATCAGCCCTTGGCAAAAAGTCGCCACCACGGAGCCGATAAAGAAAAAACTGTCCCATACGTGACGACGTGAGGAGGCTTTAAAACGAAACTCAAACGCCACGCCGCGCATGATCAGGCCAAACAGCATAAAAATGACCGGCAGATACAAGCCTGTCATGATAATGCCATAAGCGACTGGGAAGGCTGCGAATAAACCGCCACCGCCCAGTACCAGCCACGTCTCGTTGCCATCCCAAAAAGGCGCGATAGAGTTCATCATGCGGCTACGGTTTTTGTCTGAGCCTGCAAAAGGAAATAAAATCCCGCAGCCTAAATCAAAACCATCAAGCAACACATAAATAAAGACAGATAAGGCAATCAAGCCACCCCAGATCAAAGGTAAGTCTAATACATCACCGTAGTTAAACATTAGCGTAACCCTCCATCATCGACATCATCAGCAGGTGTATCGATATTTTCTTTTGTACTTTGATCAGGACTGCTATCACCGCTTAGTGTCCGTCCCTGACTTTCTGTGACTGAGTGCTCATAGAAGTTGTCCTCAGCGGGATCTTCAAACGGTTTTGGCCCCTGCGCGATCAGTCGCAAGATATAAAAACTCCCTGCGCCAAAGACAAACACATAAAGCACAATAAAACCAATCAGTGTCGTGGCGACTTGCTGAGCGGCGAGGGGTGACATACTCTCAGCTGTACGTATCACGCCATATACCGTCCATGGCTGACGTCCTGTTTCGGTGACAAACCAACCAGCCAGCAGTGCGATAAAACCAAGCGGCGTCATCATCATCCAAGCACGGTGAAACCAGACACTTTGGGGGTCATACTGTTGTTTTTTAAAGTATTTATACAGACTAAATAAGCCGACCAACACCATGAGCGTGCCAATACCGACCATAATACGAAACGCCCAAAATACAATAGCCACAGGGGGCTGATCTTCAGGTGCCCAGTTTTTGAGACCCTTAACCTCACCATCAAACGAATGGGTGAGAATCAAGCCTGAAACATAAGGGATGGCTACCTCGTACTTATTGGTTTGGTTTTCTTGATCAGGCAACGCAAACAAGCGCAGAGCCGCGCCGCGCTCATCTTCCCAGATACCTTCCATAGCAGCGATTTTGGCTGGCTGATGCTCTAGGGTGTTAAGACCGTGCTCATCACCAATCAACACCTGTGCTGGCGCGACAAATATCGCCATAATCATCGCCATACCTAACATGACACGGCCATGCTGACGGTGCTCTTTGTGCTTTTTAGACTGCAGATAGTAAGCACCGATACCGCCAACGACAAAGGCGGTGGTCAAAAACGCCGCCGTCATCATATGGGCATAACGGTAAGGAAAGGAGGGGTTAAAGATAATCTCAAACCAGTTGGTAGGATATAAGATGCCATCCGCGCCCAGCATAAAGCCCTGCGGCGTCTGCATAAAGCTGTTGGCAGACAAAATCCAAAATCCTGAAATTAGCGTACCGATGGCAACAATGGCTGTCGAAGCAAAGTGCATCCGCTTACTCACGCGGCCCCAGCCAAACAGCATAATCCCTAAAAAGGACGCCTCTAAGAAAAACGCGGTCAATACCTCATAGGCAAGTAGGGGACCTAAAACGTTACCAGCCTTGTCCGAAAACACCGCCCAGTTGGTACCGAACTGGTAGGACATCACCACGCCCGAGACCACCCCCATACCAAAGACCACGGCAAATATTTTGACCCAATGCTTATAGACTTCAGCATAAATAGGCTCGCCGGTCTTTAACCAACGGAACTCAAGCACCGTCAGCCAGCTGGCCAGACCAATAGAAAAGGCGGGGAAAACAATATGAAATGAGATAACAAAAGCGAATTGGATACGCGCCAGCATCAGCGCATCGAGCTGGTCAATCATAAACGTAGCGAACATAAACGGTTACCCTTATCTGTTAGCTGAATAGCGCAGGCTTCCCTCAAACGCTCAAATAACAGTCTGCATACTGTCTTTATTTATATATAGGCAGTAGGCAGATTGTGTTTCAGTATGGATTAGCGCGCGACCTAAATGATACATGGTGGCTAAGCTAACGACTGTTTAGCTGAATTAAGTAATTTACATCCTTATAAATTAATACATGACTGTTATGTGCTTTCAATATATTATGCGCCTCCCTCGGTACACACGCAAGCGATGCAGCACCCTGATGGCCTACCTAGTAGTCACGAGTATTTGTGCTAAAAAAACAAATAACTTCTTTAAAATAATAGTAAAAACAATTAGTTGTGATAAAGTTTCTGCACTACTATCAGGGCGGCTATTATGCCTGTCTATCATCGAGTGAGGTACAAATCTGCAACATGTTATCAGTTTGTAGCGCTTCTACATTTCCTTACAGTCAGCTGCTCATTATCTGCGGCAACGGCTTGAGTGTTATTCTTGTAATTGCTTGTGCAAGATCCGCCGTAGCGTCAAGATGGTCTGGGGGTTGCTCTGAATACTATGACCCCCATTTATAATGGTCTCAGAAGCTGCACCGTCTAAGTGCGCACTGGTATAAGGTACGATGCCGTCTGATAGACGTTCAGTCAACGCTTGACTGATGTTTTTATCGACGGTGACTGCGGCCACCAGCGGCTGTGTCGATGCTTTATCATTAGCAGCGTCGGCGGTACTGTCTTTCTCGTCTTTTATGGCTTGTGACAAGTCGATTTTGGCATTGCCTGGCTGCATCTGTGCCAGCCCTTTGGTGATATCTGAATCGTTATTGGCGATGATGGAGTGATAAGTAATACGGTCATTGATGGAGATGTCTCGGGTCAATTGAATAAATGAGGATTTGTCACTCAATTGGCTGGCACCGTTTTGTAGGTATAAAGCGCCAAGTGGGTTTTGTGCCAAGTCGCCTTGGGTGGCAATGGTCGCCAGATTGTCTGTGACCGTCTTGACCAGCCCAACGGGCAGATACACAATGCGGCGCAGCGCACGGGTAAACCAGCGGTCTGCATAATCGGTGCCGCGAAACGGCGCTGATAAAAACACCGCTGTATCCACTTGCGGTAAGGTTGTGAGCTCAAAGCGCTCTTTGAGCTCGGTCTCACCAAATGAGGCTTTAAGAGCATCACGAATTTGCCGCTTTTCGCTATTAGAGAGCAGGTTTTGATCGTCTAAGCTGTCTAAATCGTCGACCAGATTGTCGTCTGATAGCATCATACGGGCGATGACAGCGCCCATGCTGTGGCTGATAATCACGCTATTTTTGCTGGCGCGGTTCTGTCCTTGTGGGTCGGTTTGGGCATAAGTGCTATTGATCAGGCGCTGGATTTGATAGCGGTTTTCTAAAATCGGTAGATTGGTGGGATAAAATATCTGCCAGACTTGATAGTTATCGCGCAGCTTATCATCGTTTAAGATATCGTTGGTCAAATTGACCCACGTTGCAGGACTAGAGGCGAGGCCGTGCAGCATAATCAGCACGCGCTTATCAGGGTCATAGGGCTCGAGCATAAACAGCTTGGGCAGCCGGGCGTCAGGCTGGCGAGTAATGAGATTAAGATAACCGACACCATCCAGCTGGTTTTCTGCCAACCAAAGACCATAGCCTGCCGAAAAATTGGCTGCGATGGGGTGGTTATCACCCAAGATATTGACATGCTCTGTTTGATACGGGTTATAAAGATGGATATCGAGCGTGCGGCTGCTCAGCGTGTCTAAAACGCTATTGCCGCTGGGCTTGATAAGACCGGTCAATAACAAATGGCCTGTAGGATAGATACGCGAGCTTGGGTCGCTCTCATTCTCATTGACGCTGTCGCTGTTTTGCTCATAGGACAAGCGCCCCGCCAACGACGACGCCAATAGTTGCCGAATCGTTGTGGTATAACGATCATCTAACGATGCCACTAGGCTGATGCCCAGCCCCGGACGTTTGCTGATAGAGTTTAGGCCAGAGAGGCGCAGCTCGTAAGTGGAGACTAGGTCAGCAAGTGCTGAGGCTTGCTTGTGCGCATTTTGTAAGTAGCTAGTTTCGTTTGGTAGATAGACGCCAAGCTGATAGTCATCGACGGCTATTTTCATCACTTTGATTTGGTCAGTGGGTTTGCCTGTGAGCGGTGATAAATTGGCGATGGCTGCTTGCTCGCTGCTATCATGCTTGCTTGAGGTGATGGGGAGGTATTCTATCTGTGCCTCACCCATCAGTTTGTCCGTGCCATCAGCGGACTTGTACAGCTGAGTGATGATATCGTTGCTGGCCGCGTTATATATGTCTTGGGTCTGAATATCCGTATCATTGGGAATACGGTTTTGTTGCTGCGACTGTCCGCTGGCCTTATCCGCTCCCTCAAAATCGTGTACGAGCGCGTCATAAAATAAATAGGTGTAGCTCGATTTTACTGCATCAAATAGCCGCTCTTGATAGTCATTGAGACAGCGACTGGTGTTTTGTTGCTGGGCTTTGGCGTCTTCTGCACTTAGCGGCGCATTGGCATAGTAGGGATCAAGCGGCGGACGAGACAAGGCGTCGCGGCAAGCTTGCGAGCGTGCCAACTGACGGGCTTTGGCATAGTGTAGCTCGGCAAAAATCGCTAAAGCAGGGCGGTAGTGTTTATTTAGTATGCTATCGGTCAACTGCGTCAAGCACAGATCAAACTGCTGCATACAGGCTTGCTCGTTTAGCCCTGCAGATAGCAGCGCTGAGGCGGTGTCACTACTCAGTTTTTTGTCAGTGACGATATTGCCGCGCTGGTCGGTGATGGTCTTTGCGGAGGTTTGTTTGTTGACAGAAACCGTGCTGCAGGCAGGCAGTAGCGCTACTGCGGCAAGCAAGACTGCTAGGGTCATCGACCGCATTTTTTGATTGGTGTGCATCATCGGTTTGATAAGGCTAAGCGGTGTCATAAGTCAATCCCAAAAACGAGTGTCAAAAAAGCGAAGGAGTGCCGGCAGGCGTGCAGATAAGTGTAGCGTAACTTTTGTGATTAGACTATTTATTATCCAGCAAAAAACGCCTTCATTTTTAGTGAGAAAATGAAGGCGCTATAGGGGCTATCGGTCAAACAGGCTGATGTACAGCAGATTAGACGCTTGGTTTGACATTGATGTCAGGGGCAGGAATATCCCAGATATAAAACTTACCTTCTTCGATAAGTTTGATTTGCTGAGGAATAATGTCGTTGTCGGGGTTCTGACTTTCGAGGCGACGCAGACGCTCCAAGGCTTTGTCACGGCGATCGCTAAGAAGGTCTGATTGTGCCAAGCTTTGCTCTGCTTCGGTGTAGCCCAACGAGACGGCACGGTCTAAGTATTTTTGACCTTCTTTAAACCCGCCACCTTCTGAGAGCATCATGCCATACAAGAAGTTGGCTTCGCCGCTGTCTGGCTGAATTTTGATGGCGCGATCCACATACTGCCCACCGCGGATGGTATAGTCCGAGCCCAAGTCTAGGTTGCGGCCCATGCCATTGAGCTTCGCTGCCCGAATCAGTACATCATAAGACGCGTTTGGCTCTTTGGCATAAGGCTCAATCCACTCTGCCAACACCTTGATTTTTTCGCGGGTGTAGTGACGCTGTGAGCGGTTAGGGAAGTTGGGTGGGTAATGACGAGCGTTGGGTGAGACATCTTTGATAAAGTCATCGAGTAGGCTGACATCAAGCTTGTCATTATTATCGCCCGTCTGCTGCGGAATCAGTACCGTTGGTACAAAGCTGACATCAGACAGTTGTACTTGCGGCGTGGGGATGTTGGTCAGCTGACCACTACGAAGGTCGATGCCAGTGGCATTCATCGGACCTGGATCGTAGACACGTGTGGTACCAGTGAATTCAGGCGTCGCTGGTGGCCTGACGTCTTGTGGCTGCAACGTACTCATCGGCGGGCGGTTTTGTACGGTGGGTGGCTGCGGGGCGGTGACGGTTTGCGGTGCGGCAGCTTGAGGGGCTGGTGCATTGTTTGTGCTAGCCGCGTTATCCGCCTTTGGCTGAGCCAGACGAATGACACGTTTGCTTGAGTCGATGGCGCTCGGTACAGAGGCGGCGTTAGTGGCATCAGTCGCGCTGCTCGCAGCTTGTGCTTCGGCTGCATGAGCAGGCGCAGAGAGCATCATGGCGCAAGCGGCAGCAACGGCTGTCAGAGTTGCCAGCGCTGGCGCCTTGGGAGATACGCTGGTCGATAATGTAGTGGTTTTCATAAAAATAGCTACCTTATTAGTAAGTCAATATTAGTAAGTTAGTGTTTATTAGTATTCATAGGTCGGTTGTTGTATGATTTTATAATGTAGCTGCTGGGAAGTATTTACTCATCTGAAGATACCAGATACCTGAGGCATCTCAGGGCAAAAGCGTACAAATTTTTCATACCCTAGCAAATTAAACTGAGCGCTATCAGTAGTAGGATTGTTAATACGATGGCTTTTATAAGTGGTAAGCGGTGGCCTTCATACGGTTGGCCATCCAGCGCATCGTCTGGCGTACAGCAGGTGACAGCGCCGCACCCCCATTTTCGAGCGCCAGCTCACGGTGATGCAGCTCTTCGATATCCATTTGTGCCAATATCTCTTTTGAGCGCTGGTCTTGCTCTGGTAGCTGGGTGATATGATCTTGTAAATGCTCGCTGACTTGCGCTTCTGTCTCAGCGACAAACCCCAAGCTAAACTCATTGGAGATAGCACCGGCCACCGCACCCAGACCAAAAGACATGCCGTACCACAGCGGCGTAAAAACACTGGCATGGCTACCAAGCTCGTCTAGCCGAGTCTCACACCATACCAGATGGTCGACTTCTTCTTCGGCAGACTGCTGCATGGCTTGTTTGACGCCGTCGTCTTTTGCGCTAAAGGCTTGACCGTGATACAGGCCTTGCGCGCATACTTCGCCTGTGTGATTGATGCGCATCAGCCCTGCGACATGACGTGCCTCGGTGATGCTCAGCTCAGGAATCTCATCACTACTCACCGGTAAGGGGCGCGTGCTAGGATTTGAATGTGGGACGACAGCTCGTAACGCCTTATCGACCCCAACTAACAACTGGTCGACTTTGGATAAAGGACGCGGGGCCATAATTCACTCCTCATGACTTATAATCAAAAACAACAAACATTACTATAGCAAACAATCCAAAATATCAGCACCACTATTTATTATGCACGTGCCTACATATCGTCTGCGAAATGTATTATAAAACACTCGCATCATGAGTTTGGATGACCGCCGCTTTGATATGTTTATGCAGCTTGATATACAAAAACACGCCAAAGACGATATTTAGCAGGCCTGTCACCAAAAACAACTGCGGTAGCGTCAAACCCAAGGTGTTTAAAATAACAATCGAAAAAATCGCTGAGGTGACCATAAATATCGCATTAAAGATATTGTTGGCACCCACGATACGAGCACGGTGGCTTTTTGGCGCATATGCCTGCATCGACGCATACAGTGGCACGATGTATAAGCCGCCACTAAAACCCAAAAAGAATAAGTCGGCAAAGACGCGCCACGTGCCACTCATCCCAACCAACTCACCAATACCCAGCAGTGTGCCATCAGCGACAGCCATATTTAGGCTAGATAAGGACCAATATAAATCGACAGCAAAAATACTCAAACCTGCGATACCAAACGGCAGTAGCCGCAAGCTGACTTGGTTTTTGGTCAGTGACTTACATAGCAGTGAACCGATCGATACGCCAACTGAAAACAGCGTTAATAAAAAAATCACCACCGACTCATCACCGTGCAAGATGACCTTGCTAAACTCTGGCGTCTGCGTCAAAAACGTCGCGCCATAAAACCAAAACCAGCTGTTGCCAAGAATGACAAAAAACAAAAACGGCAAGGAGTATAGATAGCGTACTGTACTCAAACTGGTGGTAAAGATATTCCAGTTGATTGTCAGCGCCGGCTGCATTGCAGGCATCAGCGGGATATAGCGCGCGGCCAAATAGCCGAGCATAGCCACCAACAGCACCGTCGCACTGATCCAATAAAGCGATGCGGAGAGTTGCGTCAATACCCCAGCGACTATCATCCCCAGTAAAATCGCCAGTGAAGTGCCCATCTGAAACAAGCCATTAGCGCCGACCAGCTCATTTTCTTTCATCGCTTGTGGCAGATAAGCGTACTTGATCGGCCCAAAAAACGTCGAATGCGTGCCCATCAAAAACAGCGCCACAAACAGCAAAACATACCATTCAAAGACAAAACCCACGGCTGCCACCGCCATAATCACCAGCTCAAGCAATTTAATAAACTGCGTCAGCTTGGATTTTTCAAACTTATCAGCGATTTGGCCTGCCAATGCTGAAAATAAAAAATAGGGCAAAATAAACAGCATGGCGGCCAAGTTGTTTAAGATACTGACTTCCATACCCAGCTGGCTTGCCGCCGTATACGTCAGTACCAATATCAGCGCTTGCTTAAAAATATTGTCATTAAAGGCGCCCAAAAACTGCGTAAAAAACATGGCGCTAAAACGGCGATGCTTAAATAATTGAAACTGATTTGCCATGAAAATTCCTACCGATGGGTCGCGGTTGCTGAGTAAAAAACCGTCAAATAAAATAGTCGGATGATTTTGATTATTATTAATATCAATAACTTATAAAAATATAGCATAGGGTTTGTAGCTGTTAAGCCGTATAATAGCAAGGCTTTGCCAAAAATACATGCGTACAACGCTATGATTTCATAATTATCTAAGTTATGATTTGTAAATTTATATGGCTATATTGCCAAATATAGTGATAATTCAGACCACTGCGATAAGTTTATTCACCGGTAATGCTGAACAATGGCCATCGTTGTTGATACGGTACCGCGTGAGCTGATAGGAACCAATCATGAAGCACCAACCATCAACTCTAACGCACAACGTATTGCTGACGCCGCAGGATACCTATACTCATAGCGTGAGTAGTCATAGCGCGAGTGCCAGTACGGCTATCCGCTCTGATAACAGCGCTCGACCTCACGCCGTGTGCGCGCACTTTACACGCTCAGCATTATTTACCGCGCTGACGACCAGCTTGGTGGGTTTTGGGGTAGCGCCTACGGTATGGGCTGATGCGCCGCCTACGGTCATGGTCAAAGCTCCTGCCACTCAGTCTGCTAACAGTCGTTCAAGCGCTAGCTCAGCGCCGCGTGAGCCGTTAGAGGACGGCTCACAAGTAGATGCTGCACTAGACGCGCTACGCCTAAAAAAAGCGGTGGAGCAAGGTATTGTCGATCAATCTGTGCTCGATGAGTATAGTGAGCAAAGCCTAGGTCTCAAAAAATCAAACGTTAAAAAATCAAACACTGAAACGTCAAATGCTGTAAATAATAACTCTTCAATTAACGACCCCTCAAACCGATCGAATAACCAGACGAATAACACAAATGGCGCTGACCGTCATCAAATAAATCAGACCAGCATGATAGATGGTGTCGATAACGATGCGCTGAATAACAACTCAATTAACGACAATTCACCTAACGACAATGCCCTAAATAATGATGCGCTGGCTAGTGATATGTCTAATACAGGCGCGAACGACAATCTGTTGCAGCAGGCCGCTGAGGTACAGCAGCAGGGTTATCAGATGATGACGCCTGAGCAGATAGAGCGTGAGCTGGCGGCTATTAATCGTCAAAATAATGACATGCTAGAGAGTAATAGGGCGGTGACTGGCAACAATAGCAATGTCAGCCCCCTTGACGGTGCTGGTCGCTATGACAGAGACTTTGACGCTCCGATTGCCAGTTTGGACGATACCACTCCGCCTGTGGGTTTGGATATGGCGCTGGATGCCACCAATTTGCCAACCCCAAGTAACTTGGAGACGCTGGGTAAAAATGAGAAAGATGAGCGCGCGGCAACACAAGTGCAGACAGACGAAGTGATGTCGCGCCCGATCGATGTTAGTGACTCGGTCAGCAGTGGCCGCACTAATGAAGCGACTGATAGCGAGATTGTGGCCAATACCAGCGCCGCTAATGGAGAAAGTGCCGCAGCACAAGACATCAATCCTGATGACTATTTGCCAGATTATCAAACCGATACGCAGGCGATCAGCCAAAGTATTGAGCAAGCTGATGAAAAAAAACCGCTAGCCCGTAACAATGGCAATATCATCAAGCGCCTTTATAATCGCCTGTTTAATGGGGGGATGAGGGCGTTGCCGCATGTCGACACCACTGTCTATCTACAGCAGGCAGCAGATACAGGCGATGGCAAACCAAAGCTCAAAAAAGCCGATAACGATACCCAACCGATAAAAAACATCAAAGCGGCACTGGATGATACGACGGTTCAGTCGGTCGTTGACTTTACCGCAGCTTTGCCTCGCCTGCGTCAGACGGCATTAGATGCGGCAAAAGCAGTGGGGTATTATGATGTGACTTTGCGCTTGCGTCAGCCTAACAGCGATAGGATTGATGTCATCATCGAAAATCTGGGAGAGCCGGTGCGTGTGGATAGCCGCATCGTCGAGATTCGCGGTGAAGGCGGTGAGCAGCCGGAGTTTGCTGCGCTCGAAACGGACTTGCCACCACAAGAGGGCGATATCTTTAACCACCGCGTCTACAAAAACAGCAAAGCGGCTTTGGAGTCGTTGAGTAACACTTATGGTTACTTTGATGAGTATTGGCTAAACAAATCGGTTGATATCATCTTGCCAGACAACACCGCCGACGTCGCTTTGGTTTATAACACAGGCGATCGTTACGAGTTTGATGACGTGGTGTTTTTTACTTATGATGAAGCGACCAACACCCTGACACGAGACCCTGACAAGCTGCCTGTTGAGATGTCATTGTTACAGCAGCTCATCGGCTTTGAGCCGGGCGACAAGTTTTATCGGCCAGCGGTGACCAAATTTAGTAACGATTTGTCGGCGACCCGTTATTTTAACACCGTCAACGTAGAGTCCATTTTGCCACCTGATGAGAGCAGTGAGGCAAGTACTTTGGCTTTTGACAATGCGCCTACTGCCAATGGCGATGAGGTGTTGGACAATGATGTCAATAATGGTGCGATCAACAATGCCGCTACGGCAGCCAGCACAGTCAGTAATGACGGGCGTATGAGTGCAGAAAACGGCGGTGTCGCAAGCGAAAGCTCGGCCAGTAATAGCGGTGCGACGGTCGACCCTGCCGATATCGCGGCCATCGAGTTTGAGGCAGACGAAGCCACGCTGGATAAGCTACAAGCCATCAAACAAAAAGCTGAGCGTTTAAGCCGCTTGCCAAATGATCGCGTACTTGACGAAAAAGACCAAGAGGCGGATAGCATCTTGGGTAAAATCAGTGACTCCATCAGTAATGTGGCACAAAAGATATTTCCAGATGAAAAAAGCTTGCTGGCCGACGAAAACTTTGTGCCGCCCACGCTGGCAGGACGTAAAACCCCGCAAGACGTAGCTGAAAGCAAAAAAGTACCGCTGTATGTTTTTGTGTCCTCCAACAAGCCGCGTGATGCGCAAGTCGGTCTAGGTTATGGGACAGACACAGGTGTCAGGGCCACTGCCAAAATAGATTATAATTTGCTCAATCGTCAAGGCTATCAAGCGGGGGCAGAGACTGAGGTTTCAAGAATCACGAAAAATGTCACTGTCTATGGCAGCAGGCCTTGGAAACATCCGCTCAATGATAAGTTAGATGGGCGTCTGACCTATGAAGAAGAGGTCATTGATCAAGGCGAAGGTAACTTTGATTTGTCCACCAAAACGCTAAAAGCGGCCATTGCCCGTAACATCCGCCGCGACAGTGGCTGGAACCGCAGCTACTCTATGCGTTATCGCTTAGATGAGCTAGAGACGGGCGTAGATGAGACAGAGCTTGATGACCTGCCCATTCGCTTTACGTCTTCTAAACCCAAACAGCGAGCATTACTGTTTGGCTATGGCATGAACAAAACCGACGTGGACAGTACGACCAACCCGACTCGCGGTATCCGCCAGTATTACTCGCTCGAAGCTGGGACTGATAAAGCGCTGAGCGACACCGACTTGGCCATTGTTCGCGCTGGTGTCAGTGGTATTTATAGCTTTGGTGACGATAAAAAACATCAGGTATTAGGCAGTCTCAATACAGGCTATATTTGGGCAGATGATTTTTATGATGTGCCTTATAAGCTGCGTTTTTTTGCAGGCGGCGACCAAAGCATTCGCGGCTACGACTATGAGAGTTTATCCCCGCTAGATAAGGGCTACTTGACAGGCGGGCAGGTGCTGGCAGTCGGTAGCGCTGAGTATAACTATGAGTTTAGACCAGGGTTTCGCGGTGCTTTCTTTACGGACGTGGGTAATGCCTATGACAAAGACTTTGAGACAGATACCAAGGTCGGCGTCGGTGTCGGTATCCGCTGGGCTTCCCCCGTCGGTGTGGTACGGGTGGATGTCGCCGCGGGTGTGACAGAGGAGAGTATTCCGGTTAGACTGCACTTCTTTATTGGTTCGCCCTTATAGCTTTACTGTCATTTTTCGTATTTATCGTGCCCATTGCTGGTCATCATTCTTTAACGTAGTTGAGTGTCATGCTGACAAAAAACACCCCGCCCAATAACGCACCAGATGAAGACCCAGCACAGCGCGATGCTCGTGCTGTCAGGCGTTGGTATCCGCTGTCTTTTTTGCTCAAACTGCTGGTGCTCATCACCATCGTCTTGGCGATTATGTTGGTGGCGTTTTTTTATGCTGCAGGCACCGAGTCGGGCACGAAGTTTATTTTAGAAAAAGTCAGCGCTGAGACAGGCATTGGTTTCAAATATGGCCGTGGCAATCTGCGCGATGGTATTTGGGTCAGCGATATCGATATCAACGCGACTGACGACCTTGAGATTTTGGTCGATAAGGCGTATGTCAAAATAGGCTGGCGTGCGGTGTTTGCCAAAGAAGTGCATCTGCGCGATGCAGACATTCATACCATCGAGATCATCAATAACCAGCCGCCAACGGGCGAGCCATTTGATTATAAAACCCTGCAACTACCAGTGAACCTGCGTTTTGATCAGGCCAAAATAAACAATATCATTTATAAACAAGTGACCAAAGAACCTATCGTGGTGCATGATATCGCCGCCCGTGATTTGACGTGGGTTGGTACGCAGGTCGCTTTGGGTCGCGGCGACTTGCAGTATGCTGATATCGTCAACGTCAGCGCATTGCAAGGTGAGATTGAGTTGCAGGGTGATTACCCGCTAGATTTGAGCGCTATCGTAGAGGTCAGCGCGCTAGAAAAAGCCTATATCGATCCGCTCAATGTCACGGCCACAGGTACGCTAAAACGCACCGTTGGTAAAGTGCGTAGCCGCTATAACGACAGCGACGTCAGCGGTAGTTTTGTCGCTCAGGGCTTAGATGACGGCTCGCCGTTTCAGGCAAAGCTGCAATGGGATGATATTTTGATTCCGTATGCTGAGAACCAAAACATCCGCCTACAAAGCGGTACGGCGACAGCCACAGGGGTCATCTCCGAAATACGTCTGCGCATCAATACCGAGCTGACTGCCAAAGATATCCCATCAGGACATTATCAAGGCCGCGGTATCATTGCCAATAGTCAGCTGCGCGTCGATCGCTTAGATGCTCAAGTACCCGCGGGTAATCTTGTATTACAAGGCATCTTGGACTGGCAAGACAGCTTTGATGCCAAAGTGCGCGCCACTGGCAGTAACTTTGATATTCGCCGTGCCATTCCAGATGACTACGCCGACTTTAAAGCATATGCACCGCAAAAACTAAATGGCAGACTGTCAGTCCATTATCAGCAGCAAGACAGTAATGGTAATCTACAGATAGATGCTGATTTGCGCCAGCGTGATGGAGAGCATGTCAACGCCAATATCGCGCGTGGTAAAGTATCGGCCAAATCCACACAAGCCGCGCCTTGGTATATCGATGCCAATTGGCAAAACCTCATCCGCCGTGATGTACCAAGCATCGGCAATATCGACAGCCCACGTGGGCAAGCAGACGTCATCATTCGCGGCTCGCGTCTGTCGGTCGATGCCAATGCCAGCATCAATGAGCTAAACGCTGCCCCTAAAGGCAATTATGATGTACGCGTGCGTAAAGCTGGCGACGTCATTGATATCAATCGTCTCAACTACAATGGTGTGGTGGGCGACTTGTCTGGTACCGGCCAGATCCAATTGGCGCGCAAAAACCGTCCGCTGACATGGCAGATAGATGCACGTACCAATGGCTTGCTACCAAAAGCGTATCGTAGCGACTTGCCGCTAGAGCGCCTGACTGGCAGTATCAGCGCGCGCGGTCGTTTGCTCAATATCAATAAGGGCGGCGTGCGCGGCCAGCGTCATATCGTCACCCTAAACAATACTGACTTACAAGCAGCGCTCGATACCACACAAGACGGCCGTCGTATTGGGCTGACAGGCACAGGCGATGCCAGTGTCGATATCGTCGGAGGCGAGCTGTCGGTGTTTGACGCTCGTTTTGCTGGTCAAGTTGATACCGCTGATGTACCAAAAGGTCGCCTCTCAATTGACGCAGCGGGCACGCCAAAACTCATCAGTATTCGAAACGTAACCTATAACGGTGAAGCAGGGGCGGTCAATGCCAAGGGTGTCATCGACCTGCGCAACCATATCGGCTGGACAGTAGATGGTCGTTTTGACAAGTTTAATGTGGGGTATTTCTTACCCAATAATGCAGCGATTGTCACAGGCGACTTGACCACCAGCGGTGCGTGGCAAACGGCTGCCAAAAACAACCCCAGCGCCTCAGGAAAGCTGCAGCGTTTTGCCATAAACTTCGATGGCGTGTTAGACGCCGAGCAGCTGCCAGCGGGTCAGCTGACGATAGATGCCAGCGGCGATGCTCAGTTGATTCGTATCAAGCGTCTGCGTCATATAGGCGCTGCGGGTAGTATCGATGCGACAGGTACGGTTGATGTACGTCAAGGCATCGCGTGGGATATCAAGGCGGTCATGGATCGTTTTAATATCGGATACTTCCTAAAAGATACGCCAAGCCTCATCACTGGTACGATCGATACGGATGGCCGCTGGGGTGACAATCAGCAAACCGTCAATATCAGACAGGTAGATCTAAGTGGTCGACTAAAAGGCCAGCCGCTTAGTGCCAAAGGCAGCTTGACGGCGAAAATGCGGTTGCCAAAAGATCTAGCAAGCTACTTCAAGCGCTTACAAACGCAGGATGCGCAAGCGCAATATAAACAAGTCAATGCGCTAATCGATAGCTTAAATGCCGATAATTTGGTGCTACGCTGGGGCGACAACTACGTCACTGCTGATGGCAACGCCCAGCAGCTACAAACCAAAATCAATATCACAAGTCTTGATCAGCTATCAGACAAACTTGCGGGTAAAGTCACAGGCGGCGCAACCTTATCGCAGCCAGCAGGACAGGCACTGCCCACCATTTATATCGATTTGGTCGGTGAGCGCATCGCGCTGCCAGGATTTATCCTGCGTCAAGGCCGCGTGCGTGGCAAGCTTGTCAATTTAGCAAACAGTCCAAGCCAGCTTATCGTGACGGCAGAAGGTCTGGATGCAGCAGAGCAAAGCTTTAAAAGTGTCAAAGCATCCTTTAATGGTACCGAGCAGGCCCATGTGGTCGATCTGGATGTGGCTAATGAGCAGCTCGATATTGGTGCCAGACTCAAAGGCGGCTTTAATCGTGACAAGCTTGTCTGGTCAGGGGTCATCGGTAAAGGGCGTATAAAGTCTAAATACGCTACCCTAAACCAGCTGCAGCCTGCTCAGCTGATTGTCAATTTGCCTCATGAGCAAAACGGCAGTCGCAACGACTTTAAAGTACAGCTGGCCGCACACTGCTGGCAAGCGTCTGACCAAAGTGGCAAGCTGTGCCTACGCGACAACTTAATTGCCTCACCAGACAAAGGCGAAGTCAATATTGCCTTACAAAACCTTGATACCACGCTGTTTTCAGTATTTTTGCCCAAAGATATTGAATGGCATGGCAAGATAAATGGTAAGGCCATCGTCAGCTGGCAGCGTGGTCGTCCACCGACCATCAATACTACGCTATACTCGGACAATGGCAAAATCGGCTTGATTCAAGATGGTGATAGTGCGCCGGTGACATTACCGTACAAACGCGTGTCCCTGATTGCGTTGTCGGTGCCTGAAGGTATCAAGCTACGCACAGATATCAATACAGGGCGCGGCGCCCGTGGCTATGCTGAGGTGATTGTAGACCCCTATAAGACACCCAAGCCAATCTCTGGCGCGCTGGTACTCAATGAGCTGAATTTAGCGATATTTAAGCCGTTTTTCCCAGGCATGCGAGTATTGGAGGGCAATGTCACGATGGCAGGTGGTCTAGGCGGTACATTGGATAAACCGCAGTTTTATGGTGATGTCAAACTGGCAGATGGCCGTATTGCCATGCTTGATTTGCCCGTCAATCTGACCAATGTCAATACTGAGGCCAAAATCCGCGGTACACAGGCGACCATCGATGGTACCTTTAATAGTGGTTCGGGCACAGGTACTTTGACAGGCACGGTGAATTGGCAGCAAAAACTGCAAGCCAAGCTCAGTGTTGTCGGTGAGCGCTTGGTCATCACCCAGCCGCCTTTGCTCGTCGCTGAGATCAACCCTGACATCGATATCATCGTGCGCCCAGGCGATCGTTATGTCGATATCAAAGGGGCGGTGAGCGTGCCGTCAGCGACCATCCGTCCGCCAGAGGCCAGCGAAGATATCATCACTCAGACAGAAGATGCCGTCGTTCTCGACCGCCGCTTGATTGGCAATATCGATGAGGTATTAGCAGTCTCCAAGCCTTGGTCGATCAATGCCGATATCGGTGTCGACTTGGGTGACGATATCAACTTCCGCGGCTTTGGTGCGGTCATTCCTTTGGCTGGGGCGATTAATATCAACCAAACTGGCACTGGTATCATGCGCGCAAAAGGGGTAGTGCAGGTGTCACGTCGCACCAATATCAACGCTTTTGGTCAAAGTCTGGAGCTAAATTATGGGCAAGTACGCTTTAATGGCGATGTGATGAAGCCCAACCTCAGTATCGAGGCGGTCAAAACCATCAGTGGTAAGACGGTGGGCTTACGGGTTAAGGGTAATACAGAAAACCCAAATATCATCGTCTTTAATAATGCAGGACTCACCCAGCAGCAAGCGATGAATGCTCTAGTCACCGGTAGAATCAATAACAAGAGCGCCACCCAAATCAGTGAGCAAGGCTTTAAGTCGCAGGTCACCAATAACTTGGCGGCGGCCGGCTTGAGCTTTGGCCTTAGCGGCACGCGCAGCTTGACCAACCAGATAGGTCAGGTGTTTGGTTTGCAAAGTCTGACCGTAGATGCCTCAGGCAGTAGTGAAGACACCAACGTCAATGTCACAGGTTATGTGACACCGGATCTGTATATTCGCTATGGCGTGGGGGTGTTTAATGCCCAAAACAGCTTGTCTATTCGTTATCAGCTGACACGGCGCATCTACGTCGAGGCTACCTCAGCTGCAGAAAACGCGGTGGATGTGGTGTATAGTTGGCAGTTCTAAAAGGGATATGGTTAGTTGAACATAAAACAGTTATAGATTGAGAGTCGCGGCTGGTATACATTTTCCTTATTTGGCTGCAATCTATCTCACTGCTATCCCTATTTTTAAAACAGGGGCACGCTGCAATAAAAAACGCCTTTGATACAAGGCGTTTTTTATTATCGGGGATGTCTGATAACAGACAGATATCAATTTATTTGGTCAAAATCAAACGGTTATTACGAGTTAGGCGCAGGCGATACTCTTCGCCTTCATGTTCGATACGGACTTCTTTGGTTAAGGCAAATAGGTGCTGCGACTGCAAAGTAGGCAGACGATTTTCGCGACAGTTTAAGTAACGAGAGATGACCATGCTCATAATAAATTCCTTTTGATAAAGTGATAAAACAATAAGTGGCAATAGAACTACTACCTTTAACGATAATAATTATCATTTAGATTTAATGATTTTGCAAGCCAATTGATAAAATAAAATGCAGTTATTATGTAAATTTATATAAATCCCTTGCTATCAACCACTTTTTTGTGCTCGCAGAATATCGAAAATCAGCCGTTTGCTAAAATCAGCGCACCGCTAAAGGCAGTCAGATCGCAGTTAGTATTTCGTCATCAATATCATCCATCACTACTATCATTACTATTTCCAAGTAGCTATTCAAGTAGCTATTAATGCCCTCAAGGATTCTTATGACCCGCATAAACCATCCTTCGCTCATGACCAACACTGCCCACATGCCAGCCAGCACCAAAGCCAATGCGAGCGCCAACGTTGTCAATGTCGCCGTGGCTGTCATTTATTATAAAAACTGCTATCTCCTTGGGTTTCGTCATGCCGCGCAGCATCAGGGCAATCTTTATGAGTTTGTCGGTGGCAAGATCGAAGCACAGGAGGGTGCCGAGCAGGCGTTAATACGAGAAGTGGCCGAAGAGATAGGTATCAACGTCGATAATAACTTAATAGTCAAGCTTGGCCGTATCCATCACGACTATGGTGATAAGCAGGTCAGCTTGCAGGTATATCAAATTGAGCTGACAGCAGAGCAATACGAGCAGCATAAACTGGCTGAGTATGGTCTAGAGGGGCAGGCGCTCAAGTGGGTGGATAAGCGAGCGTTACTGGCAGGTGAGTACCCATTGCCAGCGGCCAATCGTACGATTTTACAGTGGCTGCAGCTGCCGCCTGCCATCGCCATCACTTACCCCTTAGCGCATTTTGGCGGCCACACCGATCCAGCGGCAGCATGGCTGGCCTACCACCAGCAGCACCTTTTGCCCAGTGCGTGGGTGTATGTACGGCTCAAAGACGCAAGTGTGTCACGCGCTGACCGCACAATTGCCCAGCTCATGCAGAGGCGACCAGATATTCAGGCTATTTTGCCATTGACTAATGATGGCTCTAGTAGCGCTGAGATCGGGGATACGCCCACCTCTCAGGCGCTAATGGCACACCAGCCAATCAGCGCATACCATCTGACTCACACGGAGCTGCTGCGCTGGCAACATAGCCAATATGGTCAGACGGCAGCTTCCGACTCAATACCCGCAGGGCAACCACTCATCGTCAGCTGTCATGATGCCGAGAGCATCGCCGCCGCCAATCAGCTGGCACGCATGCGCATTCAGCAGCAACTGCCGCCTATCATCGGTATTTTTATATCGCCTGTCTTGTCTACCCAAACGCATCCTAATACTGCGCCACTTGGCTGGCAGGCATGGTCTGCACTGACCAAACTGGCTGACATGCCCGTCATTGGTTTGGGCGGATTATCGCCGTCAATGATCGATAAGACCAAGCAATACGGCGGCGTCAGTGTGGCGGGTATTCGTCAGTTTTTATAGGCCCAAAACAGCAAAAACACAACAAATATTAAGTCGGCTAAGCCACTGATTTTTTAGCGTATTTATCTGTTTGGTAAACATGTATTTATATTGCATCATAAACACATACTTACTTACAAACCGTTGCGTTTCCCTACATTGCGACACTGTTTTTGTGGGGTGGCTGGTCTTAATATATACCGTCTAACAAAGTCAATTAAATACCGATTAAAACGCCCCTAAGCAGCTCACTATTTATCATTTATCGCTTATCCAAACGATACCTTATTATAAAAACAGTATGGCAGACACAGCATTTAGTAAATAGCGTTTAGTAAAAAAGCGCGCTGATACTTACTGATATTCTTATGTGTTTATACCAGTCCCACGTTGACATATAGTGTATCTGCTTTATTTAGAATCGACGATAGCGCCACTATAGGCTTAGGTTAAGACGTAAGACCACGATTACACCCATTAGGTGTTATCTACAATGTATAAAATTGACAATGTATAAAGCATATTTAACAGACATAATAAATACGGTATATCTATGAAAACCAATAAGTTACCTAAATCAGCTTGGTCTGATTCACAGGAAGCTGGTTCTCAATCTCAGCAGAGCAGTTCATTTAGCGACTGCTATTTACACAGTGAATTGACCAAAAGCAGCGCACAGCAAACAGACAATGTCAGTCATGCTGCCAGCAATGATGCCAGCTATCGTGATGATCTGGTAGATGAGATAGCGAGCAGCAGGTATTCGCAGCCAGCGCCCACTCAGGTGTCTTTACAAGACAATTATTTTGGTTATAAAAAGGTGAGCAAAAAACCTGCCAAAATAGAAGACTCTGCCATGATGGATGACATCCAAGTAACCTCGCCGCCAAAAGATAAGCACACAACGTCAAAGTGCCTGACGGGTCATGGACAAACGCCTGTGGATGCAATCATGCAGAAAGGCGCTCTTAATACCTACGACAAGTCTAAGAAAGTAGGCGCGTCATCAAAGCCTAGCTCATCAACAGCTGATGGACAGACATCCTACGGCTCTACGTCTTATACAGACTCATACAGCGAAATACCGGAGCGCGTATTTATGAATGGATTGATCAAGCACACAGGCATAGCATTAGCGATTATCATACCTCTGGCGGCGTTTTCTGCTTATGCTGCTTCGCCTGAGACAACCACAGCGGCAAAATCAAGCACAGTGGCAAAGACCAGCAGCGCTGAAATGACAGAGACACTAGCTGTGCAGCCAAGTGATATCATCCATAAATCTGCGACCACGCCGACCACAGTCGATAGTGTAGATCTAAACAAATACGCGGGGACGTGGTATGAAATAGGCCGCTTGCCGATGTATTTTCAACGTAACTGCGCAGGCGATGTGACGGCCAACTATACGCAAAAGACGGACGGCTCGGGCGTTATCGTCACCAACAAGTGCTTGGATAGTGACGGCGCAGAGATAGTTGCTGACGGTTTGGCCAAACCTGCCGATGCCACTGGTAGTAAACTCAAGGTTACGTTTTTGCCATCGTGGATACGCTGGCTGCCAGTGGGCCGTGCCGACTATTGGGTGCTGGCACGTGATGGCGATTACAAAACTGCTTTGGTAGGGACGCCTGACAAAGACTATCTTTGGTTGCTGGCACGCTCACCAGATATCGCTCAAGAAACGTATGCCAAATATCGTCAAATTGCCCAGCAGCAAGGCTACGATTTAAAAGAATTTGAGCTGACACCGCAGTCCAAACAAACGGTCAACTTGGTCCCATAATCCTGTTCGCGTGGTTAATGACTGGCAAAATAGGGCGTTTTAGGCTAAAATCTAGGCGCTCTACATACTCTAACGCAAATAACCAAAATCGAGAGTCTTGATGACTCCATAAGTGTCAACGCTTAGAGCCTATACTGCCCATCTATTTATTTTTCTTCATACTTTACTGATCATACATTACTGACCATAAGGATGTTTCTCGTGAGCAACGCTGATACCTTACGCCAATTACATCAAGACCACTTGAGCAACTACAACACCCAAGAGCAACAAGCCATTGAGCTAATGGGGCTGCTAAATAAGCTTTATAATGAGCAAGACGTACAAGTGACTTTGTTCGGCGAAACGCTAGATACCAGCTCAGTGGGTCAAATATTGGCACTGCATCAAAAAGTAGCATTGCGTGAGCAAGGCGCAAAGACCATCCAGGTCGCTGACACCTTGGCCATGGTAAAAACTTTGGCAGAAAATAAAGGCCTTCAAGCCGCTCGTATCGATGTCGGCCAGCTAATCGCCTCTGACACTGACGTACAGGCTGCCCTGCAAGCCGTCAATCACGAGCAAGGGGCGATGAACAGCGCCACTGACGTGGTATTATACGGTTTTGGCCGTATTGGTCGTATTTTGACTCGCCTATTGTTATCGCAAGCATCTAGTGCCAAAGGCTTGCAGCTAAAAGCCATCGTCGTACGTCCTGCAAAAGCAGGCGATCTGGCCAAGCGTGCGTCGTTGTTAGAGCGCGACTCTATCCATGGCAGTTTTGCTGGCGGCGTGACGGTTGATGAAGACAACAACGGCCTGATCATCAATGGCCGCTTTGTACAAGTGATTTATGCCAATGACCCAAGCACCATCGATTATACCGCTTATGGCATCGCTGATGCGTTGGTAATCGACAACACGGGCATCTGGAAAGACGAAGATGGCCTTGGTAAACACTTGCAATCTACTGGTGTCAAAAAAGTACTCCTAACCGCACCAGCAGGCGGTGATATCAAAAACGTCGTGTATGGTGTCAACAATGACACAGTCGGCGATGATACTATCGTTAGTGCAGCCAGCTGTACCACCAACGCTATTACCCCAACGCTAAAAGTACTAAACGATGAGTACGGTATCGAAAACGGTCACGTCGAGACCATTCACTCATTTACCAATGATCAAAACCTAATTGATAACTATCACAAATCAGACCGCCGCGGCCGTAGTGCCGTATTGAACATGGTCATCACCAGCACAGGCGCTGCAAAAGCAGTCGGTAAAGCGTTACCGGAGCTCAGTGGTAAGCTAACTGGCAATGCCATTCGCGTTCCAACCCCCAACGTGAGTCTTGCGATTTTGAACTTAAATCTAAAAACTGCGCCAGAGAGTGCTGATGCGTTAAATGCGTTTATGCGCAAAATCGCCAACAGTCACACTTGGCAGTCGCAAATCGCTTATACAGACTCGACTGAAGCGGTGTCGACCGACTTTGTTGGGACCACTCATGTCGGTATCGTCGATGCGCAAGCAACTATTTTGACTGATAATCATGCCATCGTATATATCTGGTATGACAACGAAGTAGGCTATAGTACTCAGGTATTGCGTTTGGCTACCCAGATGGCTGGCATTAGCTATACGCAAATTCCTGCATAAAACGTAAGCTAAGCGCTGCAAACTCAAATATAATATAAAGCACCCGATAGTCCGATTGGTTATCGGGTGTTATTGTCATCATGAAGGCTAAGTGCTAACTACCAAATGCTAAGCACCAATAATAGGACTTTGGCAGTCGTCATGACAAACCCCCTAGCAAAAACCTAAAATACAGCCGCTGGTTGTAGCCAGTTATAGACTGGATTGTAAATTAAGGAACGTAAGATGCGATTTATTGATGAAGCCGTCGTAACGGTAAAAGCAGGTGACGGTGGTAACGGAATCGCCAGTTTTCGCCGAGAAAAATATGTCCCACGTGGTGGCCCTGATGGCGGTGATGGTGGTAGCGGCGGTGATGTCTATGTCATTGCTGATGACAACACCAACACCCTAGTGGACTATCGCTATACGCGCCGCTATGATGCAAAACGCGGTGAAAATGGACAAAGTAAAAACTGTTCAGGCAAAGGCTCAGAGGATATTTATTTGCCTGTGCCGGTCGGTACGACGGTGGTCGATACCGAGACGGACGAAGTATTAGGAGATTTGGTCGAAATTGGTCAGACGCTATTGGTTGCTAAGGGCGGCGATGGTGGTCTGGGCAATACCCATTTCAAAAGCTCGACCAACCAAGCACCGCGCAAGGCGACTTCAGGTTTTGAGGGCGAATTAAAAGTACTTAAGTTTGAGCTAAAAGTCGTCGCTGACGTGGGATTGGTCGGTTTGCCCAATGCGGGCAAATCCACCTTTATCCGTCAGGTCTCGGCTGCCAAACCAAAGGTGGCGGATTATCCCTTTACCACGTTGGTGCCAAACTTAGGTGTCGTTGATATCGGTCGCCATCGCTCGTTTGTCATGGCAGATATCCCAGGCTTGATCGAAGGCGCATCCGAAGGGGCTGGGCTGGGTATTCGCTTTTTAAAGCACGTGGCTCGTACGCGTCGTCTGTTACACTTAGTCGATGTCAAGCCCGTCGATGGCAGTGATCCGGTAGAAAACGCCCGCGTGATCTTAAATGAGCTTGAGCGTTTTTCTCCTGAGCTGGCCAACCTCCCGCAGATTTTGGTACTCAACAAAATCGATCAGGTCAATGATGAAGACTTAAACGAGCTGTGTACGCATATTGTGGCTGAGCTTGGCTGGACAGGTATGGTCTTTCGCACCTCTACCTTGACTGGGGAGGGGGTGGACGCGGTCAAATACCACCTGATGAACGATATTGAGCGTGAGCGCGAGCGTGAGATAGAAGACCCTATCTTTGCTGAAGCACAAAAAGAGCGTTTCGCGCGTTTAGAAGAAGAAGTTCGCCTAAATACCGAAGCCCAGCGCGAAGCATATAGAGCCGCTCGCCGAGCTGCGCGTGAAGGCATAGATAACAGCGATGATCGCTTAGATGACGACGAAGATGGCGTTGAGGTGGTTTATGTGCCTTAAGCTATGATGCTTAAGCTGATATACTTAAATGTTTAGAGCAACCCCCGTAATCAATTGACACAAGACACAGGAGTTTATATGGCAGATGACATAGCAAATACGACCGAAGAAGCAAGGTTTATTAAGCAAACTCGCAACTTTGATATTCAGCGCGTTATTGTCAAGATTGGCTCATCGTTATTAACCAATAACGGCCGAGGGCTGGATCGAACTGCCATTTACGAATGGGCCAAGCAAATTGCAAAGCTGCATAAGCAAGGCGTGGAAGTGCTGCTGGTGTCCTCTGGTGCAGTTGCCGAAGGTGTGGTACGTATGAACCTTGAGGAGCGCCCACGGAAGCTTGCCGCCTTGCAAGCGTGTGCATCTATTGGTCAGATGGGTTTGATTGAGACCTGGTGGTCGGCTTTGATTCAACACGGTATCCAAAGCTCACAGCTTTTGCTGACACACGATGATTTGTCCAACCGTAGTCGTTACCTAAATACCACTGGCGCCTTGACCCAATTGTTGGACTGGCGCGTCCTGCCGGTCATCAATGAAAATGATACCATCACTATTGATGAGATTAAGTTTGGTGACAATGACACATTGGGCGCGATGGCAGCGGCGATGGTTAATGCAGATTTGTATATTATCCTCACAGACCAAGAAGGCGTCTTTACAGACAACCCGCGTGACAACCCCAATGCCAAGATGATTCGCCAAGAGCGCGCGATGGCAGATTATTTGTTTGATATCGCAGGTGATGGCGGCAAGCTTGGGCGCGGCGGTATGCTGACTAAGATCCGCGCCGGTCGCCTTGCTGCTATGGGCGGCTGTCCGACGGTGATTGTCAGTGGTGCGATCGATGATGTCATCACGCGAGTGGTCTCAGGCGAGGCGGTGGGTACGCTATTGACCACCAATGATGAAGACAAAATCATCGCCCGCAAACAGTGGCTGGCTGCGCATCTACGCATGTCAGGCACCCTGATCGTCGATGCTGGAGCGGCCAAGGCGGTGGTCGAGCATCATAAGAGCTTATTGCCTGTCGGGGTGGTAGAGGTACGCGGCGATTTTGATGAAGGCGATGTGGTAGAGGTGGTGCACCAAGACACAGGCGAGCGTATCGCGGTCGGCCAAGTCAACTTTTCATCTCGTGATGCGCGCCGTGTGGCTCGTGAGCGAACTGAGGAGTTTGATAAGATACTTGGCAATCATGAAGAGCGCGTGGTCATGGTGCACCGAGACAATCTAGCACTGACCGTCTGATCCTATTTAGCGGTCTGATCGCTATTTTCAATGACGAAGGCGTGTCCTTATTTTTATCGATAGATATTTGATTGAGGACACGCCCTAATAATAAATGGCATTTAAGCTTAAGCTTTGGGCGCTCCTATCAACTCATGAGACGGTTTTTAGTATTTATATGCCGCCATCTATACGTTATCAGCGTTTATCATTTTTTATTCACTTTATTTATCCAGTACAGTATGCAAAGAGATATAAATACTGTGCGGTTTTGGAGATTTGTACATGAGTGCTTCAGACAATAATCATTCGGCTCAGCAAACGTTTGCGCCGTTAAAAAACGATAGATTGCTACGTGCCTTACGCTTTGAGCCTGTTGATACCACCCCTGTTTGGATGATGCGTCAAGCTGGCCGTTATTTACCAGAATATAAAGCCACGCGGGCAGAGGCTGGCGATTTTATGAGCTTGTGTAAAGACACTGCGCGTGCCACCGAGGTCACCTTACAGCCACTGCGTCGTTATGATTTAGATGCGGCGATTTTATTTAGCGATATTTTGACCATTCCTGATGCGATGGGTTTGGGTTTGTACTTTGAGACAGGCGAAGGCCCAAAGTTCAAGTACCCGATTCGTCAGCAGGCAGACCTTGATAGACTGCCAGTGCTGGATATGAATGACTCGCTTGATTATGTCATGCGTGCGGTGACCAGTATTCGTCAGGCGCTAAATGGCCAAGTACCCTTATTTGGGTTTTCTGGTAGCCCTTGGACACTAGCCACTTATATGATCGAAGGCGGCAGCTCAAAGGACTATCGTTATACTAAAGGTTTTTTGTATAGCAATCCTGAGTTTTTGCATCAGTTATTGGATAAGTTGGCTAGCGCAGTGGTGGATTATTTGGATGCTCAAGTGGTCGCTGGTGCTCAGGTTTTACAGCTATTTGATAGCTGGGGCGGCGCGCTTGGTCATCGTCAGTTCGTTGACTTCTCTCATGCCTATAATAAGCGTATCGTCGCTGAGCTAAAGATTCGTCACCCGCAGATCCCAGTGGTGCTATTTACCAAAGGCGGTGGCCTGTGGCTCGATGTGCAAGCAGACAGTCAGGCGGACGCACTCGGGCTAGACTGGACCATGCCGATAGATCGCGCGCGCCAAGTGCTCAATGAGAGCCAGCGTCAATTGACCAAGCAGCACAAAAAACTACAAAGCAGCAAAGCACTACAAGGCAATTTAGATCCAGCAACCTTGTATGGCTCGCCTGCCACCATCCGCGCAGAAGTAACGGCGATGCTCGATAGAGCCTATGCAGATGGCGAAAAAACAGGCTACGTGGCAAACTTAGGTCATGGTATCACGCAGTGGGTCAACCCTGAAAATGCCAAGGTGTTTATTGATGCGGTTCATGACTATAAACTTTAGTTTATAGCGCATGAGCCATGCTTTGATGTGAGAGCAAATTCTTATCGCCAGTCGAATCCCGCAACGGGTACTGTCAACGAGCTTGATGACAGTAGAGCGATACTTGCGTTTGTTTTCTGGCTACTTTATTTTTAGGCATGATGTTACTTAAGTAAAAAAGGATATCTTATGATTTCAGCAGCTATTGTCGGCGGTACAGGCTATACAGGTATTGAGCTTATTCGCTTATTGTCTGCCCACCCCAACGTGTCTCTTGATTTGCTAACGTCACGTAGCGAGGCGGGTACGCGCGCTGATGAGATATTTCCAAGCTTACGCGGTATATCAGACATCGTTTTTAGTGATTTGGGTGAAGATACACTTGGGGCGTTACAAAAGTGCGATGTGGTGTTTTTTGCGACCCCTCATGGAGTGGCGATGAAGCAGGCCGAGGCGCTCACGCAAGTGGGCGTTAAGGTCATCGATTTGGCTGCTGATTTTCGTTTGCAGTCCTTGACGGAGTTTGAGCACTGGTACAAACAATCTCATGCTTGTCCTGAGCTGCTAAAAACGGCTGTTTATGGCTTACCTGAGGTCAATCGTGCCAAGCTTACCGAGGCGCTGGTCGTGGGCAATCCTGGTTGCTATCCTACCACGGCGATTTTAGGTCTCAAGCCTATTATCGAAAAACAAAACACCCAAGCAGATAGGCTGATCGAGCCGCGTATCGTCATTGATGCAAAATCTGGTGTCTCAGGCGCTGGACGTCAGGCAAAACTTGCGCTCAATTATGCCGAAACGACAGATAATTTTAAGGCTTATAGCGTTGAGGGGCATCGTCACCTGCCTGAGATCGAGCAGGGTGTGGCACAGTTACTAGGCAGTCAGTTTACGCATCGCATTCGTTTTTTACCGCATTTGGTGCCGATGATACGCGGTATGCTCAGCTCCATTCATATGGAGATGACAGAGGCTGGGACGGCTATTGACTGGCAGCAAGCCTTCGAGAATGCTTATGCAAGTGAGCCATTTATCGATGTCATGCCCAAAGGCAATTATCCAGATACCCGCAGTGTCCGCGCCAGTAACCGTTTGCGTATAGCGATACATCAAGACAACGAGCGCGCTGAGCTGACAGTGATCGTGGTACAGGACAACCTCGTAAAAGGAGCAGCAGGACAAGCGGTACAAAATATGAATGTCATGTTTGGGCTTGAGGAGTCATTGGGATTGAGTTTTGCACCTATTGTTCCTTAAGGTGTTGTTTTGTTCGCTTTTTTCTCACCTTGTCATTCACATTTATGGTGCTAGGTATTGATTATAAATTCCGCTATACTAACTTGCCCTTACTATTAAGAGATACTGTCTAAATGCGTATTCAGATTGCACTACGCCTTAGCCCGCAGCCAGCATGTGTATCATGCCAAGCCTTTGCTCCATGTGATATAGAGCAAAGGAAGCAGTCTTTTAAAACCAGCGTGGCGAGCAATATCGGGCGCACGCAGCAAGGCGCTTCGTCGTTGGTATTGGCTTTGTTTGTGGTGGTGATACTGGTCACCGCGATTGTGGGGCTGATGTTTGGTCACAAACTTGGCTATCAGCGCGGTACTCACTCGATGCAAAACGAAGCCAAGCAGGCGATCATTGATAGCAAAGAGGCCAGTAAAGAGCTTGAGGATTTGCGTCTGAGTAATAAGGTTGCGACCAATCAAGCCGCCACTGCTAAGCAAGAGCTGGCTATTAGCTTAGCAAACTTACATGAACTGCGTGAAAACCAGCAAGCTCTGACAGTAGAAAATCGCCAACTGACGCAGCTAAATGAGGTGTATGCAGAGGCGCTCACTGAAAAAGGCGGCATGCCACTAAAAGTACTGGGGGCTAAGATTGAGCCGCTACCTGAGAATGCTTTTGAGTATGGGTTTGATATTGGTATGCTCAGTGCGGATGGCTCAGCCAAACGTCTAAGACCAACTTTGACCTTGCTCAATGATGGCGAGCTAGTCGAAGTGCCACTTGATCCGGCAAACCATATGATAGAAGGTATCGTACGTATTCGTGGTCGCTTTATGATGCCATCAGGCTTTAAACCTCTACAAGTCAAACTCAGCTTGCAAGCAGGCAATCAGCAAGTAGAGCAGCTGTATGACTGGAAGCTGGGCGACAGGGTGGACAATATGCCGCTGTCTTTGTTGGATCTGCCTGAGGTAGATAAAAGCCCGATTGAACCAAAGAGTGCGACAGACTAGCGGTCGTCTGTCTGTTCAGGTCGACATCAATAATAGACGATAATAGTCTGCCTGCTTGTTATCACCTTTGTCACTTCTATAACTTCAAACTTACCTTATAATTATACTTTGATTATGATAAAACAAATGACACTACAAGATGCGCCAACGGTATGCGATTGGCACTTTCCAAACCTGCCCGCCCATCGTGCCCAAGATGGTGATACAGAAGAGGAAACCTCACCGCAAGCAGACGTACTGGTGGCTGAGCCAGAAATTGCCAAGCCGCCGATGTATGCGGTGGTCATGTACAACGACAACTACACACCGATGGAGTTTGTGGTGTATGTCCTGCAGTCGGAGTTTCGTCATAGTATGGATGCTGCTGTGGAGATTATGCTGACCATTCATAATAGTAGCAAAGGTATCGCAGGCATCTACCCAAAAGATATCGCTGAAACTAAGGCCAAAAAAGTCAACAGTCTGGCTCACCGCGAAGGGTATCCGTTATTGACCCAAATCGAACCACATCAAGGGGAAGGGTAATAAAGGATAATAGCGACGTCTGATGCCAACACCTTTACGTAAGCCTCAAATTAATACGTTTGGTTTTTGATGGTGTTTATCAGTCATTCCCCCATCACCCAATCAGCATAGTCAAATTCAAGTAACTCAAATATAGGGCTATCAAGTCGCTCAATAAAACAGTGAAAAAAAGAAGCAGTGAGATAAAAAAATGGATATTTTATCTCGCTGTACTGTTTTTATAACCAATTTGCTATCACGTTCCCATTCTTCACCTTACTTCTGTATCTCTGCCTCCTTGTTGTTTGCTTTCTTATCCTGCCTGTTTGTCTATCTTGCTGTCTTGACGCAATATGCTTCGATACATTTTAGTCGATGTTAATAGATTGACTATGGGTAAATATCGTGTTGAGATAAAGAAAAGCGAATATGAGTCATAATGCCCTGTACTCGACTGCTCGGCGCAGGCTTAATCGTCGATAGATGACTCTTTTTATCGGTAAGGGTATCCAAAACAGGGAGGTTATGGTCCGCATTATTGATTTATATCAAGTAATTATGCCGCCATTGCCCTTGAACAATTCATCTATCGCCCTGATTTACTTACTAACTCATTCATAAAGCTATCAATTATAAAGATAGGTACAACCGTAGGAAGCCCTTATGTTAAGTCGTCATCTTGAAGTTTCTTTGCGTTTAGCAATGACGCTTGCGCGCCAAAAATCGCATGAGTATCTCACTGTTGAGCATCTATTGTTGGCGCTACTAGAAAACACTCATGCCGCCAACACCCTAACCGCTTGTAATGCCAATGTTTCAGCACTACGCACCGAGCTTGAGGCTTATATTAATAAGCACACGCCGACGGTGGATGCTGATACCGAGCAATCCCCGCAGCCGACCCAAAGCTTTGATCGCATCTTGCAGCGTGCTATCTTTCACGTACAGTCTATCGGCGGCGGCCGTCTGGTAGAAGGCTCGGATATTCTTGTATCGATGTTTTCAGAGCACGACACCTATGCAGTATATTTGCTCAAAAAGCAAGGCATCAGCCGTCTAGAGCTGACGCAGTATCTCTCGCATGGTCAAGATAAAGATGAACCATCAGAGCCACGTGCATCGATGACAGGTGAGCGCCGCGGTGCCTCAGAAAAGACTAGTAAAGATCCGCTAGTCGAGTTCGCTACCAATCTAAACCAGCGTGCCGCGGAAGGTAAGACCGATCCGCTTATCGGCCGCGCGTCTGAGATTGAGCGGGCGGCACAAGTGCTATGCCGTCGCCGCAAAAACAACCCGCTATTGGTGGGCGAGCCAGGCGTAGGTAAGACCTCTATCGCTGAAGGTTTGGCGTGGCTTATCATCAACGAAAAAGCGCCAAAGCCATTGAATGGCTGCGTGATTTATAGTCTGGATATCGGCGCGCTTATCGCTGGCACCAAGTATCGCGGTGATTTTGAGAAGCGCATGAAATCCTTGCTTGATGCGCTAAAGAAAAAACCCAATGCGATTTTGTTTATTGATGAGATTCATATGATTATCGGTGCAGGGTCATCGATGAGTAGCAATATGGATGTCTCAAACCTGATCAAGCCGGCCCTTGCCAATGGCGAGCTGCGCTGTATCGGCTCGACCACCTTTACCGAGTATCGTCAGTTGTTTGAAAAGGATCATGCTCTTTCTCGTCGTTTCCAAAAAATCGACGTAAAAGAGCCAAGTGTCGACGATACTATCGATATTTTACGCGGGCTTAAACCGCGTTACGAAGAGTTTCACAATGTCGAATATAGTGATGAAGCATTGGTCACAGCAGTTCAATTGTCAGCCAAGCACATCCATGAGCGTTTTTTGCCAGACAAGGCGATAGATGTCATCGATGAGGCAGGTGCCTATAAGCGTTTGGGTGTCGTCCCTGATTCTGATGATGTCGCGGCAGAAGAAAGCTTCATCGCTGATTTAGAGCAGGATTTTGATACACCAGTTGCAGCAACGGACGATGCTGAGACAGACTATAGCAGCGAGATGCAAGCGGAGGCAAACACTGCCAAAGCCGATGATCAAGCCTATGCGAACGAGAAGTCTCATGAGGACTCTCAAGCCACTGAGGTGAAAAAAGCACCGATGAAAATCGATGTGGCAGATATCGAAGCCATCATTGCTAAGCTTGCCCGTATTCCGCCCAAATCGGTGTCCAGTGATGACAAGAGTATCTTGGAGCACTTGGACCGTGACCTTAAGCACTTGGTGTTTGGTCAGGATGAAGCCATCACGACTTTGGCAGATGCCATCAAGCTGTCGCGAGCTGGACTCAAAGCGCCAGACAAGCCGATTGGCTCGTTTATGTTTGCCGGCCCAACAGGGGTAGGTAAGACAGAAGTATCGCGTCAGTTGGCCAACCTGCTCGGCGTGGAGCTGGTACGTTTTGATATGTCAGAATACATGGAAGCGCACACCGCATCACGTTTGATTGGCGCGCCTCCTGGCTATGTTGGCTATGATCAAGGCGGTTTGCTGACCGAAAAAATCAATCAGCATCCGCATTGCGTGCTGCTACTAGATGAGATCGAAAAAGCCCACCCTGATGTCTTTAACTTGCTACTGCAGGTGATGGACCATGGTACGTTGACGGATAATAATGGCCGCGTTGCTGTCTTTAAGCAGGTGATTATCATCATGACGACCAACGTCGGTGCGGAGAGTATCAGCCGCTCGTCCATGGGCTTTACCCAGCAAGATCATAGCCGTGACAATACTGAGGCGTTAAAACGGGTCTTTACCCCTGAGTTCCGCAACCGTTTGGATGCGATTATTCAGTTCAACCCATTAGATACCTCGGTCGTGGTATCAGTGGTCGATAAGTTCTTGGTTGAGCTACAAGTACAGCTCGATGACAAACAAGTGACATTAGAGATCGACGATGACGTACGTGACTATCTGGCGGACAAAGGCTATGATCGTCTAATGGGGGCGCGTCCGATGCAGCGCTTGATACAGGATGAAATCAAAAAGCCGCTTGCGAGTATGATTTTGTTTGGTGACTTGGTCAATGGCGGGGTCGTACATCTGACCTTGGCACCTGAGGCACAAGATGAAAACGCTGTTGCATTAGAAAAAGATCAGAGCGCCAATACAGGCTCAGCAGACAGTCGTATCGTGCTGACGGTGGTGGAGACGCACGAGCCACACCCAGACTCTGAGTCATTAGCTAGCTAAGGCTTTGCTACTAATATAATAAGAACGGTTACCATGTTCGTGCGGTAGCCGTTTTTTTATTGTTATAATTCATCATCTCATTTTTATTTATGTTGATTGATTTTACTAAAAGTAAGGGTCTTGTAGGTAGTAGCCAGCTAACTTTTATAGATAGTGAACCCATTTAGATAACTATCGATTGAATTGAAGACACGCCCTATATAACAACTAAAAAAGGACACAGTATGGAACCTCTCGATGCAAAGGCGCCAAAAACAGCCGCACAAAAAAAAGCCATCTTAGACAAAGTACGTTTGCCAGAAGACTGGAAGATGGCCTTGGCAGATGAGCTGACTTCTGAGAATATGGACAACCTACGGGCTTTTTTAAAGGAAGCTTATCAGTCGCCAGATAGTATCTATCCACCAGCGCCACTGATGTTTAATGCTTTTAATCTCACGCCATTATCTCGCGTTAAAGTGGTCATCTTAGGGCAAGACCCTTATCATCGCCCAGGTCAGGCCATGGGATTGTCGTTTTCGGTACCCAAATCCATTCCAAAACCGCCGTCACTCAACAACTTGCTAAAAGAGATGGCCGATGATATCGGTGTTCAGCCATCAGCGCATGGGGACTTGACTTATTGGGCGCAGCAAGGTGTATTACTACTCAACAGTGCGTTGACTGTGCGAGAAGGTGAGCCAAACAGTCATCAAAATCAAGGTTGGGAGCAATTTACCGATACAGTGATCGATGTGATCAACGAACAAACAGAGCATACGGTGTTTATTTTGTGGGGTAGTAAAGCCCAGAAAAAAGGCAAATACATCCATGCTGATAAACATTTGATTTTAACCGCTGTCCACCCATCGCCGCTGGCGGCAAACCGTGGCGGATTTTTTGGCACCAAGCCGTTTTCGAAGACCAATGATTATCTCCGGCAGCATGGCCGTACCCCCATTGATTGGCAGTTGCCACAGTAGTTATCTATGACCATTCCTTTTTTTGCCGCAGAGACACTGCAAGCACATCATTGTTGTCTGCCTGATGGTATTAGTTACCACTCAAGCCCTGATAGCTTGTCTGTGGACGTTGCTGGTAGCCGTGCTCGACATCAGCTTGAGCTGAGCACTCAGCAGTTTTGGACGCTAGAAGATGTACAGTGGATGCATCAAGCATTGGCATTGGCTCAGCGCGGCGCTGAGCTGGGCGAGGTGCCAGTTGGCGCGATACTGGTACATGAGCAGCAGATGATTGGTAAAGGCTTTAATGAGCCAATCGGTCGCCATGATGCCACCGCTCATGCCGAGATAGTCGCTCTAAGAGATGCCTGTAGCCACCTAAAAAACTACCGCCTACCATCAAACACCACCTTGTACGTGACCTTAGAGCCTTGCACCATGTGTATGGGCGCGCTAATCCATGCGCGAGTGGCGCGGCTGGTGTATGCAGCAAATGAGCCGCGAGCTGGCATGGTGGGTAGTCAGATGGATCTATCGGCACAAGATTTTTATAATCATGTCATTACCGTACAACGGGGTTTGTGCAGTGAGCATAGCAGTCAGCTACTTAAGCGGTTTTTTCGAGCTCGTCGTCAGCTGGCCAAGCAAAAAAAAATCAGATGTTAAAAAATAAGGGCTTTTGCGTCTCTACAAAACATACTGCCTGCAAATATAAGCATCAGTTATGGTGATGATAGGGTTTTCTTGCTATAATATCGCCCTATTTGACGCTGCGATTATCAGATGGCTGTTAAGCGTTTGATAAGGTGGTGAATATCGCGCTGTCCTTAGCAGTGGGCGATATATGTTGTTTTTATAATTGAGTAAACATGATGACTGTCTCTACACCTGACTTTACGCCTGATAATGCTTTGCAGGATTGTGATCCCTCTGAGCAAGCGGTACAGCGTTATCCCGTGATATGTATTGATGGTCCAAGCGGGGCGGGTAAAGGCACAGTCACCTGGCGCTTAGCGCAAGCATTGGGTTATCAGTTATTAGACTCAGGGGCGCTATACCGCATCGTCGGGCTCAAAGCCTTTGAAGCAGGATTGCTCGGTGCCGATGGCTGTCAAGACATTGATGAGCAGGCAGTACTGACATTAACCCAAGGTTTAGATATCGTGTTTGTGCCCAATGAGGCATCAGGCCGCGTAGATATCATCGTCAATGGCGATGCCGTTGGCGAGCAAGTCCGTAACGAAACCGTTGGCGGTTATGCCTCAAAGATCGCGGTATTCCCTAAAGTGCGTCAGGCGCTGCTCACGCTGCAGCAAAAAATGGCCAGTCGCTCAGGGCTGGTCGCTGATGGCCGCGATATGGGAACAGTGGTATTCCCTGATGCCGATGTTAAGGTATACTTGACAGCCAGTGCCAAAGCGCGTGCTGAGCGCCGTGTCACGCAGCTACTAAGTGCAGGGCAAACCGCAGATTTTGAGGCGATTTTAGCAACGATCAAAGCGCGTGACGAGCGTGATGAAAACCGCGCGACAGCACCGTCGAAGCCTGCCAAGGACGCTTTATTATTAGACAGCTCATGTTTGGATGCCGACAGCGTATATGAACAAGTCAAAAAATACTGTCAGGACAAAGGCATTTGTTTTAATAATTAATAAAAACAATACAGTAACTACCAACTCACTACCAAAAAATTTGCTACAAGCTTTGGTTTTAGTATAAAATTGTATAAGTAAAGATGTGCAATAAGCCAAAGTCAATATTGAACCAATAGTAAAAATATGAGCGGGCAGTAAAGACAGTTGTTGCTAATGAGTGTGGTGAGATGCTCGCTTATTAGCAACAAAGGTTTTTTATATGACTGCATAAGATATAAAACCAGTATTCTCGTTTTATGCAATCATAAATTTGATCCGTACTGTGCTGGACAGGATACGGCTATACAAAGGTAGACATAATGGAATCATTTGCTGAACTATTTGAAGCGAGCATTGAAGAGCAGGGTCTGGATATCGAGCGTGGCTCGGTTATTACAGGTACTGTTGTGGCCATCGATAGCGATTGGATCACAGTAGATACTGGTCTTAAATCTGAAGGTATCGTCGCTCGTGAAGAGTTTTTAAGCGAAGAAGGCGAACTTGAAGTTGAAGTTGGCGATAGCGTTGATGTCGTGGTTGAAGCGGTTGATAATGGTATGGGTCAAACCCTACTATCACGCGAAAAAGCCAAGCGCGTCGAGACGTGGAATGTCCTTGAAAAAATCTATGATAACGATGAGATCGTAAAAGGTATCATTTCTAGCAAAGTAAAAGGTGGTTTTACTGTAGACGTGGGTTCAGTACGCGCGTTCTTACCAGGCTCATTGGTTGATGTACGTCCGATTCGTGACACCACACATCTTGAAGGCAAAGAGCTAGAATTCAAAGTCATCAAGCTTGACCAAAAACGTAACAACGTTGTGGTTAGCCGCCGTGCAGTAATGGAAGCTGAAAACTCAGCTGAGCGCGAAGAGCTATTGAACAAGCTTGAAGAAGGTATCGAGATCGAAGGTATCGTCAAAAACCTAACTGATTACGGTGCGTTTGTTGATCTTGGTGGTATCGATGGCTTGCTACACATCACTGACATGGCATGGCGCCGTATCAAGCACCCATCTGAGGTGGTTGAAGTTGGTCAAGACCTAAAAGTTAAAGTATTGAAGTTTGACCGTGAGCGCAACCGCGTAAGCCTAGGTCTAAAACAACTTGGTACCGATCCTTGGGACAACGTTGGCGGTACTTACCCAGTTGGTAGTATTGTTAAAGCTCGCGTTACCAACTTAACTGACTATGGTTGCTTTGCTGAGATCTCTGAAGGTATCGAAGGTCTAGTACACGTATCCGAGATGGATCACACCAACAAAAACATCCATCCATCAAAAGTTGTACAAGTGGGTGATGAAGTTGACGTGATGATTCTAGATATTGATGAAGAGCGTCGTCGTATCAGCTTGGGTATCAAGCAAACCCTAGCAAACCCATGGGAAGAGTTTGATAAGAAACATGAGCGTGGCGATAAAATCACTGGTACTATCAAGTCCATCACTGACTTTGGTATCTTTATCGGTCTAGATGGCGGTATCGACGGTTTGGTTCACTTGTCTGATATCTCTTGGAACGAAACGGGCGAAGAAGCAATCCGCAACTACAACAAAGGCGACACCGTTGAAGCTATGGTATTGTCTGTAGATGCAGAAGCGAACCGTATCAGCCTAGGCGTGAAGCAGTTAAGCTCAGATCCATTCAACGAATACCTAGTCGCTAATGACCGCGGTGCTATCGTCAATGGTAAAGTGAAAGAAGTAGACGCTAAAGGTGCTACTATCGAGCTTGCTGATGAAGTTGAAGCGTACTTACGTGCCTCTGAGATTCAGCGTGATCGTGTCGAAGATGCAACCAAGCATCTAAGCGTTGGTGATGACGTTGAAGCGAAGATCATCAGTGTGGATCGTAAGACTCGCAACATCAATTTGTCTATCAAAGCAAAAGACGAAGCTGAAGAGCGTCAAGCGATCAAAGATCTAGGTAGCAATGCGCCACAAGCAGCTGATGCTCAACCAAAAACCATTGGTGATTTGATCAAAGAGCAAATGCAGTAAGCGACAAGTTATTGATCTAAAAGTAATATAAAAAAAGCGACTCCGGTCGCTTTTTTTTATGAATGGGTGTTTGTTATGCGTTACATCTTCAAGGTTTTTGCGAAAAACAGAGCAAACTCTTATTTCCATTTATGATAATATCCGCTATCATTTGCAACATTGAGTAACGAGATGTAAATCACTGCTTACTGATGAGAGCCGTATTAGCACTATTGACCGTTATTTTGCTTTTTGTGTCGATTTTCAGTATGGTCTTATACGGCTATATGAAGGGTTAAAACCTTTAAAAACCTTTAAAAAATAGTAACTTGGTTTACAATCATCTTATCCATCAATTAACAAGGCAAGCGTAACAATGCAGCAAGCGATTAATAAGTCTGAATTTATTAGTAATTTGAGTGCGAACTGTGACAATATGACTGATAGCGTGGTCGATGATGCAGTGCGTGAAATATTAAACCTAATGACCGATACACTGGCCAATGATGGCCGAGTAGAAGTGCGTGGGTTTGGTAGCTTTTGTTTACATCATCGCCGTGCCCGTATGGGCCGCAATCCTAAGACTGGGGAGAGTGTACCGGTACCTGCCAAAGCCATTCCGCATTTCAAGCCAGGCAAAGCCCTGCGCGAAGCGGTCAATGACAAAGTAGCTAATGGATAGATAATACGATCATTATGGCAGCGTTGGGTAGTATTCATTAACAGTAGCGTGCCAGTCAAAAAGTAGCATCGCTGTTTGTGACAAAACGCGGTCTTTGAGTCCTTTGCAACCCATCAAACCAAGGTATATGTCTTATGCGCTTTTTACTGTTTGTACTACTGTTTTTAAGCTTCGCTTATTCATTAGGGTTGGTATTGGCCAATAATACCGAGGTTGGCGTAAATTTACTGTTTTCACAAGCGCCGACGATGAATTTGGGCTTATTACTGATCCTGTGTCTGATATTAGGTATTGTGATTGGTATGCTACTTGCGCTGCTGCTCTTTCGTGTTTTACAAAACAAATGGGAAATATCACGTCTACAAAAAGCCAATGCCAATCTGCAAGAACAACTGACGCAAGCCAATGTGGTCATCGATCGTCAAGCGACTGCGCCTTCAGTAGAAGAGGCGGTGTATGGTTCGACAGCGACCAACGTGCACGATAATCACGCTGCTCAAGAGGAAGCGGCGACACTGACCAAACAAAAACGTGACTAAATCTGACTAAGTCTGAATAGAGCGTCAGCTAGGCACCTTATGATACAAACTTGCGAGACAGGTGAATTGATAGCCATGCGTTTGGTCGCTATTTGGTTTTTTTAACTTCGATATAAATGTGGCAACACTATGAATAATGCAATCAAATCTCCTATCGTTGTCGCCTTAGACAATATGACAATGGAAGCGTCGCTTGCGCTGGCTGACAAGCTCGATCCAGCGCTGTGCCGTTTAAAGGTAGGCAAAGAGCTGTTTACGCGCTGTGGCCCTGATATCATCAAAGCCCTACATCAGCGTCAATTTGAGGTGTTTTTAGATCTTAAGTTTCATGATATCCCTAATACTACGGCACAGGCGGTACTCGCGGCAGCTGATTTAGGTGTGTGGATGGTCAATGTGCATGCGAGCGCAGGCTTAGAGGCAATGTCGCTTGCCAAACAGCGCTTGCTGGATAATAACTTAGATACCTTGCTGATTGCGGTCACGGTGCTGACTTCTATGGACAATCAAGCATTGACGCAAACGGGTATTACTGATGGGCTGGATACACAAGTCAGTCGCCTAGCACAGCTGACCAAGCAAGCAGGTCTCGATGGCGTGGTCTGCTCAGCACAAGAAGCTCAGAGCCTAAAGGCGCTATGTGGTCAGGATTTTAAGCTTGTGACGCCTGGTATTCGCCTCGCTGAGGACAATGCTGACGACCAAAAACGCATCTGTACGCCCGCACAAGCGTTACAAGATGGTGCTGACTATCTGGTGATCGGACGTTCTATCACGCAGGCGGCCGACCCAGCGGCCAAGCTGCAGCGGATACTTGAGGGTATCTAGCCTGTGTCAAAAACGAAGAAAAGAGACAGCCTAAGCCGCTGTCTTTTTGCTTTTTGCGGGTAGATAAAAAGGTGCTACACTACTTAAAATTTATGTTGATATCTATGACAAAAAATACGCTATGCTTCTACGCATCGTCTGATTGATTTTTGTCCGTGATGTCCTAAGACACTATTGGAAGATATGAAATTACAGATTTTAAGTGACTTGCATATTGATAGCTATGCGCGTCAGTCGCATCCGATGGGACATATCCCCAAGACTGATGCCGATGTGGTGCTGGTCGCAGGCGATACGGCCAATAGCGACAGCGGTATGCCGTGGTTACAAGCGCAAGCGGCGCGTCTGCAGGTGCCTTTGGTCACCATTGCAGGCAATCATGAATACTTCAATGAAGACGTGCTGCATTTTGATAAAAAGCTGGCCATTTGGGATAACTATGATGCCAAGTCGCAGCAAGGCGTGCGGGTTTTACAGTGTCAACACATCGATATTGGAGACGTACGTATCTTGGGCTGCACCTTATGGACGGATTATCAGTATCAGGCCAATGAAGAAACCATGGCAGCTGCCAAGCGTTTTATGCGTGATTATAAACAAATCTATGCCGGTAGCGATTTGTTTTCCCCTGAGGTGTCCATGCAACTGCATGCTAAGCAGCGTCAATGGCTACAGCAAGCATTAAAAACCGCCCAATCGCTTGGCAAAAAGACCATCGTCATGAGTCATCACAGCATCAGCCCGTTGTCGGTATCTGAAAAATATGCCAATCTACCCAGTAATGCCGCTTTTGTGAGTGACTTGTCAAGCTGGATGCAGGAGGAATGGGCGCCAGCGCTATGGGTGCATGGCCATACCCATGAAGCCTTTGATTATCGTATTGGTCGTACCCGAGTGGTTGTCAATCCACGTGCGTATCCCAACGAAGTCAGTAGTACCGAGATCGCATTTGCTTGGGATAAAGTGATTGAGCTTAATTAGATAGCATACTCTTGCTTGAGATAAAGCACGTAGCAGTGCTGGGTGGTTTTCATTTCGGTTTTGCTTATTTGCAACTGAATTTATATTTTGTTCATTCTTCACAAAAAATCTGCTACGCTTGCTGGCATGAGCAAATACTTCCACAACACTTTATCGAAACTATCTGCAGAAAGGCGTGCCAGTCATACGCCAAGCGCACCCGCGCCGTCGCACCTGCCTGATAGTATGATCTCTTCAGTGAGCCTGTTGCCTGAAGACAAGCGCCTGATTTTATTTACCAGACACTCCCTGCGTGAGCGCTCTGACGGTAACGGCTTTGCCAGTTATCAGTTGCCATTGACTCCTAAAGGTCGCGTCTTGGCCAAGTCTTGGGGGCGCTGGTTGGCAGGTCATCTGCCTTATTCTCTAGACGTGGATAGCATCTCAAGCCCTATCGGCCGCTGTATTGATACCGCGCAGCTTATGCAAGCAGGTGCAGGGTTACAGCGTGACATCATGCACCAGTCGCTGTTGGTAGAGCCTGGTAGCCTTGTCACTGACCCTGAGATTGCCAATCCAGTATTTAAAGAAATCGGCGTGCTCAACTTTATCAATCGTTTTTTACAAGGCAATCTTGCTGGCACCAAAAACGCCTATCAAGGCGGGCTTGATATTTTATCGTTGTTTTATCAGCATCAGCCGCAGCCTGGGCATCTTATGCTGGCGGTCAGTCACGATACGTTGCTTTCAGCATTTTTGGCGGTGATGTTTGATGTGGTAGAGATTGATTGGAATGATTGGCCAAAGATGATGGAAGGGGTGTTTTTGTGGTTTGATGATAAGCCATTTGAACAAGCCAGTGCCCACTTCGTTTGGCGCGGTGAGGTCTATATACGGCCGATTGTGACATTGTTAGAAGGGTACCGCGCAGCAGGGTTTCATCCAAATACATTGCTGTTGCCACCAGAGGTGAAGTGGGACTAAGCTTAGCACAGCCATGGTTTTTTTGTTTATCGCTTTTTATTCTGTGACTGTTTACGGCTGCTTAATGTTTATTTTCTATAGACAAGGCGTTGTGTTTATGGTTTTTGGGCATAAAAAAAACCTTGCCTCAGCATAAGAGCTAATGACAAGGTTTTGATCATCACCCAAACAGAGTGATGCGGTCTAAACGCAACCTATCTTAAGCTTGTAAGCCTTTGATGGTTTTGTTTAGGCGGCTCTTACGACGAGCAGCTTTATTCTTATGAATAATACCTTTGTCAGCCATACGATCAAGAACAGGTACCGCTTTTTTGTAAGCTTCGGTAGCCGCATCATAATCTTTGGCTGCGATAGCCGCATCAACACGTTTTAAGTAAGTACGAACCATAGAGCGTTGTGACGCAGAGTTCTGACGACGTTTGGTGTTTTGACGGGCGCGTTTACGAGCTTGTGCAGTATTAGCCACGCGTATCTCCTTGATAAAGACAGATAAAAATATGAATGTTGATTGCAATAATGGGTTTAACAATCATCGGTGACGAGCAGCCGTCTCGTCAAACATGATGTCGATGTCCAATACTAAAGTATCTAATATCGGTAGTCATCGCAAGCGTCAGAACTGTTTGGAATAATTAAACAGCGTTGACGTGTAAAGCCGGTTATCTTAGCAAATTATTGCGCTTAGGACAATATATTTGATGGTTAATCGGTAAAGAAGTTATGCTATTTTATCAATATTCGGTTTTTTCATGTATCTACTCTCAAAGGTCGTGGCCAGTAAAAGGCTTGACGGATAAAATCTCTTACAATAAATTCGCTATAATACCCTCACCGCTGAGTGATTTTAGGTATGATACGCAAGCGGAAGGTTAAAATAGCGCCCAGATATGCTGGCGGATAAATGGATACGATAAATCAAGAGAATGCTTTGTATAAGAGTGCTCTCATATCTCATACGATACGAATGGACAAGATATGCAGCGAAAAGCAATTGTGATTGGCGCGACAGGATTGGTAGGACAACATCTTGTCAAGCAGCTAAGTGAGCTTTATGACACGTTGATTGTGATTGCACGGCGTCCGCCACGCTATATTAATGCTAGCATGAGGTTTTATCAGGTCAATGATTTTGACAACTTGGCTGAGGTGTTCGCCAGTGTCGGCGCTGATCGCAGCACCGATGCTTTTAGCTGTCTTGGTACGACCAAAAAGCAAGCTGGCAGTGATGAAGCCTTTCATAAAGTGGATCATGACTACAATGTGACGTTTGCTACGCTGTGCCGCGAGAAAGGGGTAGAAAACTTCTTTTTATTGTCTGCGATGAATGCTGATATCGACAGTCGGTTTTTATACAACCGAGTCAAGGCAGAGACCGAGCAATCCATCATGGCGCTAAATTTTGCTCATTTGGTGATTTTTCGGCCGTCGTTGTTGCTCGGTAAGCACAAAGGTCGCCCGCTTGAGAGCCTAAGTCAAAAAGCCTTTAAGCTCGTCTCGCCTTTGGTGCCGGAGTCATTACCCCTGCATCCTATTTCTGCAAAACGTGTCGCTATCGCCATGGCTATGAGCGCCCATGATATCTACGAGCGTAGTAAGTACCGCCGTGAGCCTGCAATTATCACCACAGATATCATCGAAAATAAACAAATGCTGGCAATGACTAAAGTCAAAAAATAGCCTAAGTAAAAAATACTAATCATACTTTTTATACCCTTTAATCCTAGCCAACAACGAACAAGGAGTGTACTCATGTCAAACGCAGCAACAGAGCCTACCATGAACCAAGACAATTTTGTGACTTGTGATTTATTGGATGCCAATCCTGAGTCGCAAGTGTGTCTGCCAAATATCGAAGGCAAGTCGTTTTATAGCTTTGGTGGCAAAGATCGGTTTTGCGGTGAGATTGTGACGGTCAAGTGTTTTGAAGACAACAGCCGTGTCAAGTCATTATTAAACAGCGATGGTAAAGACAATAAGGGCAATGGAAAGGTGCTGGTGGTCGATGGTGGTGGCTCGATGCGCTGTGCGCTGCTCGGCGATATGATTGCTCAGTCGGCGATTGATAATGGTTGGGCTGGGGTCATCGTGTACGGCTGTGTCCGTGATGTCGATGATATGGCACAGATGGATATCGGTGTCATGGCGCTTGGCTGTATCCCGCGTAAATCGACGCGCCGTGACGAAGGCCAAACCGATCTCGAGATTAGCTTTGGGGATTTGACCCTAAATTCAGGCATGTTTGTCTATGCAGATAACAACGGCATTATCGCGAGCGACAAGCCTCTGCTTTAAGCCTAATGCTAAGCCTAGCTCAACCATTAATATAAAATCTCGGCTTAAGCGTCGAGGTTTTTGTGCGTGATGTGCTGAGTGACAAACCGTTACGGCATAAATTTTGGTAATTGAATAAATATTCGTATAATAGCTTTCTGACTCTTAACTTTGATCTTATCCTCTATGCCTATCACTGCTTTGACTGACGCGTTTGACCCTATTAACCAGCAGTTGTTTCCTATCGCTCATGCCGAGCGGCGCTGGCTGACCCCTGTTTATGGTGCGGTCAGTAGTCTATGGCTGGCAAGCTTGATGCAAGCGTTGGTATGGGACGTATCCGAGCGTCTAAAAGTAGTGGTAACGCGCGATCAAAACCAGCTCAATCAGATAGAAACCGAGCTGGCGTTTTGCGGCGTCGATGCCTATGTGTTTCCTGATTGGGAGACGCTGACCTACGATGAGCTGTCCCCGCATCAAGACATCGTCAGCGAGCGTATCAACCTATTGACCGATATGCCCACTAAAGGCGTGCTGCTCATCTCGGTGCAGGCACTCATGCATCGGGTCGCCCCGCCAAGCTGGCTGATAGGGCAGCATTTTGATTTGAGTGTCGGTGATCGATTTGATATCAATACCCAGCGCGAGCTGCTTGCAAAGGCAGGCTACCGTGCGGTCGAAAACGTCTTTGAGCCAGGCGAGTTTGCGGTACGCGGTAGTATTGTCGATATCTTTGCCATGGGGCAGCCATTTCCGCTACGTTTAGACTTGTTTGATGATGAAATCGAAACCATTCGCTTTTTTAATCCGCAGACGCAGCGTACGCTGACCGTCGACGATCTAAAAAACATGATGAGTGGTAACGACAGTAGCATCGGCAAAGAGTCACTATCGCTACTGCATAAACTGCCTGATATCTCAAAACCTATTCAGCAGTTTCAGATACTACCTGCCAAAGAGTTTCCGCTCGATGAAGGGCGTGAGACGTTTCGGACCAACTTTGCAGCGATGTTTCCTAATACCAGCAGTCGCAAGTCTGAGCTGCATAAAGATGTGATGGCGGGTATCGCCAGTAGCGGGCTTGAGTACTATCAGCCATTGTTTTTTGATTTGGATGACTGGCAAGCTGACAGCAGCTTGTTTGCTTATTTGCCAGATGACGCTCTGTTTATCATCGATGAGCGAATCCACGAAACACAAGCGGATTATTGGTCGCAGATTCAGCGCCGTTATGAAGAGCGCAGGCACGATATCGACAAACCTATTGTCGCCCCAGAATTGTTATATTTATTATCAAATACCTTAAACGAGCATCTTAACCACTATCCGCGAGTGATGCTCAGTGCGCATGAGACGCGCGCGGCGATAGACAATGATGCCTCATCGACCGCACAGGCTGCCTCTAATCGGCAAGGGTTGGTCACACTCACGGCGCAACAACCGCCGCAGCTGGCGGTCAATCACCAAAAAGCAGAACCGTTGGCCGATTTGCTAGAGTTTTTGCTACAGCAAGCACAAACAGCGACGCCGGTGCTGATCGTTGCCGAAACAGCAGGGCGCCGTGAGATTTTGATAGAGCTGTTTAAGGGTAAGATAGACACCAAAGCGTATGATAGCTTTGAAGCGTTTTTGGCCGCTGATAAGGTCACAACCCTTAATGATAATAACTTGCCGCAGGTAGGGCTGACGGTGGCGCCTATCGAGCGCGGGGTGTATATTCCTGAGCGTTTGGTGGTGATCAGTGAGACTCAGCTGTTTGGTAGGCAAGTGCTACAAACACGTCGTCGCCGCCAAAGCGGGGTGTCAGAAGAGTTTTTGGTCAAAAGCGTCACAGAGATCACCGAAGGCAGTCCAGTGGTGCATATCGAGCATGGTATCGGCCGCTATAATGGGCTGATTACTTTAGATGTGGGCGATGGTGAGCAAGAATTTATTCATCTAAAATACGCGGACGACGCCAGTATTTATGTACCCGTTGCCAATTTACAAATGATCAGTCGCTACAGCGGCGGTGACCCCGCGCTTGCGCCACTCCATAAAATAGGTAGCGGCAAGTGGGACAAAGCCAAACAAAAAGCGCTGGAGCAAATCCACGATGTCGCCGCTGAGCTGCTCAATATGCAAGCAAGGCGTGAGGCCAAAGTCGGTATTCACTTCAAGATTGACCCTTCACAATACGAGCTGTTTGCCAGTCAGTTTGCCTTTGAAGAGACCGCCGATCAGGCCAATGCTATCCATGCGGTGATGGAGGACATGAGACAAAACCAGCCGATGGATCGCCTCATTTGCGGTGATGTGGGTTTTGGTAAGACAGAAGTGGCGATGCGCGCGGCGTTCATTGCGGTCAGTGCCGGCTATCAAGTGGCGGTATTGGTGCCAACGACGTTGCTGGCAGGTCAGCACGAAGACAATTTCCGCGACCGTTTTGCCGATTGGCCAGTACGTATCGAGACATTATCGCGTTTTGGTGGCAAAAAGCATCAAGAGACGGTATTGGCAGACCTTGCCGCGGGTAAGGTCGATATTGTCATTGGCACGCATAAACTTCTGCAACCTGATGTGAAATTTTCTAATTTAGGCTTGATGATCGTTGATGAAGAGCACCGCTTTGGTGTGCGCCATAAAGAGCGTATCAAAGCCCTTCAGACCGATGTAGATAGTATGTCGATGACAGCGACGCCGATTCCTCGTACGCTTAATATGGCACTATCTGGCATGCGTGATATGTCGATTATCGCCACGCCGCCTGCTCGTCGTCTGGCGATCAAAACCTTTGTTATGCAAAAGACCGATGCCTTGATGAAAGAGGCTATCTTGCGTGAGCTATTACGCGGCGGGCAAGTCTACTTGCTGCATAATGATGTGGCGAGCATTGAGCGCATGGCAGAGACGATACGTGAGCTGGTGCCCGAGGCTAGAGTGGGGGTCGCGCATGGGCAGATGCAAGAGAGCCAGCTTGAGCAGATTATGGAGCAGTTTTATCATAAAAAGTTCAATGTGCTGGTGTGTTCGACCATCATCGAGACCGGTATCGACGTACCAAATGCCAATACCATCATTATTGAGCGCGCGGATAAGTTTGGTCTGGCGCAGCTGCATCAGCTGCGAGGCCGCGTAGGTCGTAGTCATCATCAGGCGTATTGCTACTTGCTCGTGCCATCTATCAAAGGCTTAAAAGGCGATGCCAAGCGCCGTCTGCACGCCATTGAACGCGCCAATACATTGGGTGCAGGCTTTATGCTGGCGAGTGAGGATTTGGAGATTCGCGGGGCAGGTGAGATACTGGGCAAGCAGCAAAGCGGTAACATGCAAGCCATTGGCTTTAGCTTGTATATGGATATGCTAGAGCGTGCGACAAAGGCCATCAAGGCGGGCAAAGAGCCTGATTTGAATACCCCATTGTCACTTACCAGTGAGATCAATCTGCATAGCTCAGCGCTGATACCAGAAGAATACTTGCATGATGTGCATCAGCGTTTGCTATTTTATAAGCGCATCAGTAATGCTGATGATTTTGAGGCGCTCACCGATATCCGTACCGAGATGATTGATCGTTTTGGTACACTGCCAGATCAGACCAAGCATTTATTTGCCATCCATAGACTGCGTATACAGGCCGAGCCATTGAAGATCAACAAAATCGATGCCAATAGTAGCAGCATGACGTTAGAGTTTGCTCCTGATACGCCAGTTGACGCCTTGGCAATTATCCAGCTTATTCAAAAAGATGGACAGCGCTACCGGATGAATGGCGCCTCTGGCATTCGCTATCAAGATGCCAATAAGCTGGCCACGCCGCAGCAACGCGTGACTGTGCTTGAGGAGTTGCTGCGCTACTTTAGCGAGCATATGGTGGCAGAGCTCGCTTAGCGCTTTGAGTGACGCCAGTCATCGTATCAAGCGCCCCATCTACTAGGTAGCAGCACAGTAAAACAGTAGCCAATCTATTAAGGCGCTATTTTATCTACTGGATAACTGATAAAATAGCAGATACTCTGTGTCTGCTCTATGGCCTATAGCGTCCGATAGGTCTTGGTCACCCTTTTTTTTAGTATTTAAGCGTTATCCCCTTCATAACAAGAGAACCGTCATTATGTTCCAACTTCATCATAAACTTGCAGCCGACAGTTTTTTGGTGGGAGATTTCCCATTATCGACCTGCCGTTTAATCAATGATTGTCAGTTTCCTTGGTTGATATTGGTGCCACGTGTCTCTGGTATCAAAGAATTGTATGAGCTGTCTGAGGCCGATCAAGCGCAGTTTTTGCGTGAGTCGAGCTGGTTGTCCAGCCAACTTGCCAAGACTTTTCAGGCTGACAAGATGAACGTGGCTGCGCTGGGCAATCAAGTACCGCAGCTTCATTTTCATCATATCGTTCGTTATCAAAACGATATGCAGTGGCCCAACCCAGTGTGGGGCGTGCCTGCTGTACCTTACACCAAAGAAGTACTGGCGCAGATGCAGCAAACTTTGATGATGGCGCTGCGTGGTCATCATCAAATGCCGTTTGATTGGCAGATGCAATAGGTCTTTTAGCAATCAGCCTTTGGTAATGAACGGTTAAATACGCATGGGCGTGAGTGTTCGTCTGTAAGCATAGCTCTCTGTGTTAATGAGTTTATTGTACGGCTTTACGAAAATATTTTACGTTTGTCTGTCAGTCGTTATATTAGAGTGTAAGTTGGCTAAATGGATATAGCCAGCTTGTCAGCTTAGTGTCTTTGCTGCGTCACATCAGAGTAGATGCGGTGCGAAGTGCTGACACCTTCAATTTTAAATCAGGATTGTTTGATTTAAAATTTCACTCTATGTTAAGGACAACAAATGGTTACTTCCTCTATCTCACCACCCTCGTCACGACGACCTACTATGTTGTTTCTCTCGATTTGTACCGCGTTGCTGGGTATGACGGCCTGTGAAACAGACTCTACTGAGCCTACCGCCATGTCGCCGGCGGCGACACAAACCATCACGACTGATGCTGATCCATCTAACCGCTCTATTACGTCACACTTTAGCGCCAGCGCTGCTGCTAAATCGGTCGCGCCCCGTTATCTCATTGGTACTGGTAAAGCCGATATCACAGGAGCTGCGGCCGAAACGGGCATGTTTGGCTATGCTGCAGGTCAGGTGGTGCAGGGTATCAATGATCGTCTATATTCTCATGCTTTTATTGTCGGCGAAGCGGATAGCAATGCAGGCAACCGAGTTGTCTATGTCTCAGCGGATATGGGCGCGATGTTTAACGCGGTCAAGCTTGAGGTCATCAAACGCTTACAAGCAGATTTTGGCGACTTGTATAACGACGATAACGTGATGCTTGCCACCACGCATACTCACGTGGGAAATGCTGGCTACTCGCATCAGCAGCTGTATCAAATCGCCAGCACGGACGACACACTAGCGGGCTATAGTCAGCAAAACTTCAACGCTATCGTCGGCGGAATAGTCACTTCGATGTTACCAAAGCGGGGAAGTCGCTACGGCGGTATTTCGCGCAGCGCACCCCAAAAATAACCTACGTACCGAAGACAGCTTTCTTAAGGTGCAGCGTTACCAAGATGGTCAATGGATTGACTATTTAAGCGATAGCGACTTTGAGACCACCTACACGTGGCAACGAGAAGGAGCGGCCTATAGCAAAGCGATTATCGATTGGCGCATCAGTACCGATACGCCAGCAGGGACATATCGACTGACCCATGCTGGCGACTGGAAAAGCGGTTGGACAGGCAAGATTAAGCCTTACTCTGGTGCTTCAAGCAGCTTTAGGGTGCAGTAAGACAGCCAAGTACCAAGTAAGGCTATAAACTTGCTTATTATGGCTTGCTCATTAAGTGACCAACGGTAGGGTTTTGCGTATCAGTAACGTAGGTTTTATAAAAATGAAAACGTATAATAGTCTTTCAGCTTGCCTTATACCAAACCTAAAGTGTCATCGGTGCTGGCGAGGTGTGGTAGTCGGCTAAGGGTTTGTCTGCCTGTTGCTTGGGTTTTGAAAATAGTATGCTCATAATGACATTAACTGTCATTGTGTTATCTTTCTTCTCCTAATATTTATCGATCGTCTGCTTTATTAAGTGAACACTTCATATGCTTCTTTTAGATACGTTGAGACCGAAATTTTCATCGCAGACGAATGGTATCTATCGATTCGACTATCCAGAAGTGTTTGTCTTGATCCTAACGGTTGTGCTTCTTGCCCTGCATTTTGACTTTAGTGCCACCTCGATGGCACTGCTGATCGTCGTTAGCCTGCCAAGCTTGCTGATTTTGATATATAACTATCGCCGTCAGACCAGTTTTTGGACCTCCAATATCGTCATTATTTTGCTGTCTGCAGTCATAGGTTCGATACAGCTGTGCACGGTCATGTCGATCAGTCTGGCAGCTTTGATTGCGCTACGTATTATTATTAGTAGTCCTGAAAACCAAATTAGACTGGTCATTGTCTCGATAGTGACTGTGATTGTTTTTTATTATGTCAGCGTGATTTTAAACAGCACGCAGATGGACTGCCATGACAGTTGGCTGACGCCAGTGGTGCTACTGTCCAGTATGGCGGTGATGCTGTGTCAGTTTCGCTATGTGTATCAAAAGTACACGGGTCACCAACAGCGCGCGCAGCAAGCGGTAGGGCGTTTGAGTACCATGGTTTCAGTCATCAATAAGCTGACCCGTTTTGTGCCACCGCAGATTTGGGAGCCAATTGTAAAAAAAGATGCGCCCGTTAGTGTGTCAAACAAACGTGCTAAGCTGACGATTATGTTTTCGGACATTGTGGGTTTTACAGAGCTGTCTGATAGTTTAAGCTCGGACAATCTGGCAGATATTTTAAATACCTATATGCACTGCATGACGGTCATCGCCAATAAGCATGGCGCTGTGCTTGATAAGTTCGTCGGCGATGGGATGGTGTGTTTTTTTGGAGAGCCTAGCAGTCAAGGTGCGCGTCAAGATGCGCTTGACTGTGTGGCAATGGCGCTAGACATGCGCCGTGAGATGCGTACCCTGAGGCATAAGTGGCGGCTAATGGGTTTTGCAGGGCTGTATATACGCGTTGGTATCACGACAGGCTATTGTCATGTCGGCAACTTTGGTAGCAATAATCGCTTGAGCTATACATTGATTGGCAAAGAGGCCAATCTCGCGGCGCGGCTGGAGAGTAGCGCGGGCAAAGATGAGATACTCGTCAGCGAAAGTACTTATGATTATGTTTGCCACAATTATGAATGTCAGCATGCAGGTGCGTTTCAGCTAAAAGGCTTCGACGAAAAAGTCAATGCTTGGCAAGTCCTCGATCCTGATGCCAATAAAGGTCAGCTATCAAAATGGGTGGACCATACATTACCAGGATTTAATTTGCATCTAAATTTCAAAGACATGAAAGATCAAGACTATCAAGACATCCGAGAGCGTCTAAACCTCGCTCTCGAGCGTATCGAACAAGAGCAAGAAAAAGTAGCAAATGCTATTGCAGCAGAGAGCCAGCGTCATAACGATCAATAGCGACTCTTTTACTGATTTGACATCTGTATGACTATATTTAATATGTCAGCTCGTCCGTGAGCAGACAAAAACGCCAACCATGATACGCAGTCATCGTTGGCGTTTTATGATGGCTTTGACTATATGTTATTAGTGGTATGTTATCAGTGGTTTTCTTTAGCATGGTTAAGCGTGTATTTGGGAATCTCGATGGTCAAGTCGTCGTCTTCTAGCATCACCTGACAAGACAAACGTGAGTCTGGCTCCAGCCCCCAAGCACGGTCTAAAAGATCCGCTTCGATATCGTCCATCTCATCTAGGCTATTAAATCCTTTACGCACCACCACATGACAGGTGGTACAGGCTTTTGACATCTCACACGCGTGCTCTATCTTAATACCTTTTTCTAGTAGGGCTTTGCATAGGTTCTGGCCAGCTTCTAGCTCGACTTCAGTGCCTTCGGGGCAAATCTCATGATGAGGTAATACGGTAATCTTTGGCATAAATTATCTGTCCGGTGCTAATCAATTAAAAAATAAAAACTCAAAAATATATCAGGTCTTTTACACGTCATCACATCTATTATGGCTAAGCCGTATCTAGATAAATTCTATACGCGTTTTTACCAATCTTGAGCGCTGGTACCTGCCATGCTGGCCTTGACGCTTTGATTCATAATACGAGCAGCAAATGCATCGCTATGCGGTTTGAGCTTGGCTTGTTCGGCTTCAATGAGAGTTAGATCATCGGTGCTTAGTGCCGTTTGTAGTGCTTGTGTTTGCTGCGTTAGAGCTTGCTGTTCATCAGAGTTCAATAAGGCTGCAAACTCTTGCAGCGCAGACTGTAGCGCCAATACTTCGCGTTCTGCTTCTACTTTGGTCTCGATTAAAGAGCGTGCATTTTTATCTTCTTCAGCGTATTGGAACCCCGCCATAAGCAATTGTTCTTTTTGCTCATCTGACAAGCCATAAGAAGGCACAATCTCAATTTTGCTTTCTGTCTTGGTGGTGGTTTCTTGCGCGCTGACTGTCAATTGACCATTGGCATCAATGCTAAAGGTGACCTCGATACGGGCGAAGCCTGCTTTCATCGGCGGGATACCATATAATTCAAAACGTCCAAGCGAACGGCAGTTTTCGACAGTTTCGCGCTCGCCTTGAACCACATGAATCACCATGCCTGTCTGACCGTCCTGATAGGTGGTAAATACTTGGCGTTTTTTGACAGGGATAGGGGTATTACGTGGGATAAGTACTTCAACTAGGCCGCCCATGGTCTCAAGACCGAGTGACAAAGGAGTGACATCTAATAACAAAAGTGTGTTGTCGCTATCGCCATTGACCAGCTGATGCGCTGTTTGTGCAGCTCCTAGAGCGACGACTTCATCTGGGTTTAAGCGGCAAAGTGGCTGCTTGGCAAAAAACGTGCTCACCACTTGTTGCACAGCTGGCATACGGGTTGAGCCGCCCACCAAGATGACTTCATCTAAATCGTCAATAGATAGCTTGGCATCGCGTAAAACCTGCTCGCAGACGCTAAGCGTACGGCGGTTGACAGGCTCGGCAATGGTCAACAAATCGTCACGGCGTAAGGTGCCTTGATAAGAGTGGCCGTTGACCGTAATGTCGATAGCGACCTGCTCGGCGTCCGTCAAAGCTTGCTTATATGCTTTGGCTCGCTGGGCAAGGATTGACTTGTCGTGCCGACTGACGTCTTTTGGGTCGATACCTAATTGTTTGATCAACCAGTTGGTCAGCAAGCGGTCGATATCATCACCGCCTAACGCACTGTTGCCGCCAGTTGCTAAGACTTCAAAAACCCCATCAGTGAGCTTTAAGATAGAGACATCAAAGGTACCGCCGCCCAAATCATAAATTAAGTAATGGCTTTGCGTGTTATCTTTAGTAGGCTTATCAAGGCCGTAGGCGACAGCGGCTGCTGTGGGCTCATTTAACAGACGAAGCACATTGATACCAGCAGCCTGTGCGGCATCCTTGGTCGCTTGGCGCTGCGCCTCATCAAAATAAGCGGGAACAGTGATCACCGCCCCTTCGATGCTGTCGGCAGGTAATGCGCTTGCGGCGCGCTGCTCGAGGGCGGCTAGAATACGTGCTGAGACTTCGACAGGGGATACCTTACCTTGGGCGGTGACAAAAGCTGGCATGTCGTCTGCATTACCACTTAACTCATAAGGATGAGAGAACTTAATATCCGCTTGACTACGACCCATAAAGCGCTTGGCAGATACGATGGTGTTTTTTGGGTCATCGGCCAAATGCGCTAAGGCATCATATCCTACCATGGGTTTGCCAGTGCTGGGGTAGTAGACGACAGAGGGCATCAACGTATCGTTGTCAGCGCCTGCCTCTAAGACTTGCGCTTTGCCTGAGCGTACGACTGCGACCAGTGAGCGTGTGGTGCCAAGGTCGATACCTAGACCAAAACGATGCTGATGAGGTTGGGCACTTTGATTGGGTTCGGCAATTTGCAATAAAGACATAAAATCACTCAAAGATAAAATAAATAAAGGAAATGGCGCAATTATGATGACGAATTGCGCTGACGAATGATGATAAATATCAATCTTTAAATTTACATATTGAAGGTATGTTTATCTAGACACCCTAAACATATAAATCATCGTCATCAGAGTGCTCAGTACTGGCGACTTCATCGAGACCAGTCGTCACATCGGCATTGAGTTTTACCAAAAACTTAAGCTTTTGGGTGGCATCAATCGCGGTCTGCCAGTCTTGCTTTTGATAGGCACTGCTAAAGCGCTCAGACTGTTTGCTCAGACGAGTGGTAATCTGGGGCTGTAGCTGCGCAAGCGTTGTCCGATCCTTATCTTCGATCGCTTCATCTAGATCGATACGCATCTGCATGGCGTCTTCTAAGAAATCTAAATCGGCAATTGAGTGCTCAAGATTATGAGCCTGATTTGCCATCTCTAATAGGTAGCCGGCGCGGCTATCAGGAGCCTTTAAGGTTTGGTATGCTTGATTTATCAGTGCTGAAGCTTGCTCTGATTGCTGTTTGGCCTCCGTCACACTCGTCACGTCTTTTGTGCTATCTACCATCAGATTGTCAGGGTGATAGCGTTTTTGTAGTAGACGTAACTGCTGATCCAGACGGGCCTGATCAATCTCAAACTGAGCGGGCTGCTCAAATAGAGAAAAAAAGTTATCAAATTGTGCTTCTGCGGTGATGTCTGTCATATCATACGCCTTGCTTTTATTTATTATAAAGTGTCTGAGATACCAGTGCTTATCATAACCAGTGGGCTATCAAGCGCCAGATTGGGTGATGTATAGCCTACCAACTGAATAATAGAAATGTTGCAAACGACATTTTTTATCAAAATACAACATGCTTAAAGGCCAGTAGGCCTCAGTCATAATGATGGCCAATGGGCCAATGGCTAAGGGTGGGCAACTTTAAACAGTAAACGACTCACCGCAACCACACTCGCCTTTTTGGTTGGGGTTGGTGAACTTAAAGCCTTCGTTCAAGCCTTCTTTTTCATAATCCATCAATAAGCCGTCTAAATAGACCAAGCTTTTCGGATCGATAAAGATGCTCACACCGCGGCTTTCATAACGTGTGTCATTGTCATCAGGGGTGTCTACAAACTCTAGGACATAAGCCAAGCCTGAACAGCCTGCGGTACGAATGCCCACACGGATACCTTCGCCTTTGCCGCGGTTGTCCAAAAACTCTCGAACATGCTGGGCGGCGCGTTCTGTCATTTCAATCATGCCAACTCCCATTGACTATCAATAATAAAGATATCTTTCAATATGATGTCATCGACCATAAAATCAATGACGGCTATTAATAACGAATATGAGACTAGTAGCAAATCTACCAGACTTATGTGTTTGCGCCAGTTAGAAAATAAAAGGTGACAATTACAGTAGCGTTATTGTCACCTTTATGGCGTCAGTAGCAATCCATTAGAGTTCTACTGACGCCTTGCTAATAAAACAGTGCATACGCCAGTAAGCTTAGCTGGTCGCTTCTTCAGCGGTACCATGCTTGCCTTTATAGTCGCTAATAGCGGCTTTGATGGCGTCTTCTGCGAGTACAGAGCAATGCACTTTTACAGGTGGCAAAGCCAACTCTTCAGCGATGTCCATATTTTTAATCTCGCCAGCTTGGTCCAAGCTTTTGCCTTTTAGCCACTCGGTGACAAGTGAGCTTGAGGCAATCGCTGAGCCGCAGCCGTACGTTTTAAAACGTGCATCTTCGATGATACCGTTATCATCTACTTGGATCTGTAGGCGCATCACATCGCCACACGCTGGGGCACCGACCATACCTGTACCAACGTTTTTGGCGTTTTTGTCAAGATTGCCGACGTTGCGTGGGTTTTCGTAATGATCAATAACTTGGTCACTATAGGCCATGGGGTTTTCTCCTAGTTAGGGGATGAGCGATAGATTGTTTACTATGTATCCGTCGCTCATCGATAATTGGGGTCAAACGCTTACTGTAATTGTCTGATAAATCGTTTTATAAATATTTAAAACAAAGCGCGCAAAGGCGATTTGTTTGGCAAATGTTAGTGCTCAGCCCATTCCACTGAATCTAAGTCCACACCTTCTTGATACATATCCCAAAGTGGTGATAGGGCGCGCAGTTTCTCAACCGCTTCGTGCATTTGTTTGATGACACGGTCGATGTCTTCTTCGGTAGTATAACGGCCAAAGCTGAAGCGGATTGAGCTGTGAGCCAACTCATCTGGACGACCAATAGCACGTAATACATATGATGGCTCAAGCGTAGCAGACGTACAGGCCGAGCCTGATGAAACAGCTAAGTCTTTTAGCGACATTATCAATGACTCGCCTTCAACAAAGTTAAAGCTAATGTTTACAATGTTTGGCACGCTATTCTCAAGATCACCATTTAGGTAGATTTCTTCGATGTCTTGCAGGCCATCCCATAGTTTTTGGCGGAGCTTGGCAACGTGAGCATGATCCTCTTCAAAGCGCTCATTGGCTAGGGCAAATGCCGCTCCTAAACCTACGATTTGATGCGTCGGTAATGTACCTGAGCGCATACCACGCTCATGACCACCACCATGCTGCTCAGCTTTTAGGCGAATGCGCGGCTTACGGCGGACAAACAATGCACCAATCCCTTTAGGGCCATAGACTTTGTGTCCTGAGAAACTCATCAAATCAATTTTCATTTCTTCAAGATTGATTTTTACTTTACCGACAGACTGCGCGCCATCGACATGGAAAACCACGCCAGCGTCACGAGTGATTTCACCAATCGCTGCGACATCGGTGATGGTACCAAGCTCATTGTTTACCATCATCAGTGATACCAAAATCGTATCGTCACGTAATGCGTCTTTTACTTGCTCTGGCAAAATAAGCCCCGTACCGGCTTGTGGCTCTAAGTAAGTAATCTCAAAACCTTCTTGCTCAAGCTCACGGCAGGTATCTAAAACTGCTTTGTGCTCAATTTTACTGGTAATGATGTGCTTGCCGCGCGATTGATAAAAATGCGCCGCGCCTTTGATGGCAAGGTTGTCGGATTCAGTCGCACCAGAGGTAAAGACGATTTCACGCGGATCAGCGTTGATGACTTCAGCTACTTGCTGACGCGCGGTTTCTACGGCTTCTTCTGCTTGCCAGCCGTAGCCGTGCGAGCGCGAGGCTGGGTTACCAAAGATGCCATCTACAGTCAGATACTTGCTCATCTTAGCAGCTACTGATTTAGCAACTGGCGTGGTGGCGGCATAATCTAAATATATAAGGTTGTTATGTTGGCTCATGCTGGGTTTGCCTCGCTGTTCGATAGGGTAATGGTATTAATGTCTTTTATAGAAACTTCTTTGGTAGAGGTGTGCTGTCGCTCTGAGACGGACTGCACATTTTCCATATCTAATAATTGCGCTAATGTTATGTTTTTCAAGTACTGCTCGATATGATTGGACAATGCACACCATAGATCATGGGTTAAGCACATTGTACCACCTTGGCAGTCGCCACGTCCTTCACACTGCATCGCATTAACCGACTCATCAACCGCAGATATGATGCTCATCACATCTATCTCGTTTAGCGGTTTGGCTAAGTAATAACCACCAGCGGCACCACGTATACTGGTGACAAGCCCACCTTTGCGTAGTTTGGAAAATAACTGTTCGAGATAAGAGATAGATATTGATTGCCGTTTAGCGATATCAGATAAGGATACCGCACTGTCTTGCTGGCTGGTTTGTAGCGCCAAATCTAGCAACGCGGTCACGGCGTATCTGCCTCGAGTAGTCAAACGCATGTGTTATCTCCAAACTTATATATCATTTTTATTTAACAACGATCTTAGTAAGAGACTCTCTACCAAAGCGAAAGATAAAAAAGGCAAAACCTCTGCCAGGCTCAAATAAAAGTCATCTGCTAAGTGGTGGTGTCTTATCGTCGTTAAACAACAGATGGTCAACCCGATGTGTGCAACGATTAAGCCAATTATACTTAATCCTGAGTAATTTAGTCAAGATTAAAGTATGGTTGAATGGTTAATCAAGCTGATGGCTATGATTGATAAAAACAATGATGTATAAAAGCAATGATGGATAATAATCAAGAGTAAAAACAAATGAGGAGTAAATATATAGTGGGTGCAGGTGTAATGGACAAAATTCATGCTAAAAAGTAGGTGGTAGTCGCTAATGGACATA
>NZ_JABASU010000015.1 GCF_016107555.1 Psychrobacter celer
TACCTAAGCTGTTTCATGATATGGGTTGTATCTCTTTTATTCTAGACTGACTATATAGTCGATACACTCTAAAAATGTCATAGCGCTACTGGGATGAATTTTGCGCAGCCTCTGGTAACGCAGCACGCAAGTAAAATCCATAACAGTTTTACATTCATCTAACTATAACTTCATTTGAGTAGTAAAATATGTTTACTAAAATAATTGATGATTTTAAGCATTTTTTCAAATAGAGTTATTGACATAAAGTTTAAAGTCCAGATAAATGATAGCGTGAAAATCAGATAAGAATACAATTTTTTAAAGTACATAACTAACTAATTAGGAAAGTATAATGTCAACTGAAAAACACACTGCTACAGAGCCATGGATGGAAGAACTTTGGACGTGGGCAGATAAAATTGAGCTATCAGAAGAAGATCTGCCACGCGATGTCAACGCTTTAATTGCCTTAGAAAAGTTAGACCTAAGTGGAAAAGCTATAATCGAAATACTCCCAGAAAGTATTTGTAACCTTAAATTTTTAGAAGAGCTACGTTTAGACTCTACGTCGCTTAAAAAGCTACCTAAAAATTTCAATAATCTTGTCAATTTAAAGAGACTCAATGTTGGATGGAATTATGAACTTGAAGCTCTTCCAGAAAGTGTATGTGACCTTATAAATTTAGAAGAGTTACATATAGATAGGACTTCAATTAAAAAGCTACCTAAAAATTTTAATAATCTTGTTAATTTAAAAACCCTCAATATTGGGGGAAATCCTGAGCTTGAAATACCTCCAGAACATATAACTGAACTAGCTAATTTAAAAGAATTATATCTAAATGGTATGCCCTTGAAAAACCTACCTAAAAACCTCAATAACTTGAATGTTCTTTATCTTGGAGAGAATTTTGAGATTGAACAGCTCCCAGAACATATAACTGAACTAGCTAGTTTAAAAGAATTATATATAAATGATATGTCCTTGAAAAAGCTACCTAAAAACCTTGGTAGTCTTACGAATCTAGAAAAATTAGATATTAGCGGAAATTACAACCTTAAAAAACTTCCAGATAGTATAACTCAGCTTGTCAATTTAGAAACACTTAATATGTTGATGAGTGGTGTTACCACTTTACCACTAGATATAGGAAATCTGAAAAAACTTAAGTCATTAGATATTAGTCATACTAAAATTAAAACTATACCTGATAGTATAAGCGAGTTAGATAATTTAGAAAATTTGTCATGTAGTTCTATCAGCTCAAATAAACTACCAAAAAACTTAATAAGTCTCTGGATTAGAGGCTCTAATATTGATGAAGTAACACAAAATATATTACAGTTGTCTAAACTAAAGTCATTAGGTGTCGATGAAACTAATTTAAAAAAACTACCAGAAAACATAGGTGACCTTAAAAGTATAGAGTATTTGTCACTTAGTTTCAATAAGTTAAATAGTCTCCCTGATAGTATTAGTAAATTAATGAGTCTGAAAGAAATTAATTTGACTGGCAATAAACTTAAGGTGTTGCCAGAAAATATCGGTAATTTAAAAGCACTGAAGGAACTTTATATTGGTGATAATAACTTAAAAATACTACCTGAAAGTATCGGTAATTTAAAAGCATTGAAAGAACTTAAGTTATACAACAACAGTTTGAATACACTGCCTGAGAGTATTGGTAACTTAAAAAAAATAAAAGAACTTGATATTGGTGATAATAACTTAAAAATACTACCTGAAAGTATTGGTAATTTAAAAGCATTGAAAGAACTTAAGTTATACAACAACAATTTGAATACACTGCCTGAGAGTATTGGTAACTTAAAAGCACTGAAAGGACTTGATATAAGCAATAATAACTTGAGCATACTACCTGATAGCATAGCTAAGTTAAAGGCATTAGAGTTTTTAAGTCTTAGTGATAACCAACTAACCGATTTGTCTAACAGAGTCATTCAATTCTTGGAAGGTTTAGGACTTACTATAAATGATTGGCAGCTAGATATTGACGAGCCAGTCGTAAGCCAAGAGCCAAGTCATGATATGTACTTAGATGAAGTGCCTGATAGTGTTGCTATTGGCGAAGTAGAGTTAGGTGAGGATGATATTGAGGCAATAGAGCAAGAAGTCATTAATGTTCTTGATAGAATTATTCAAGATAATATTGCTAGTTTTGATGAACATTCAGGCTATAAAGTACGTCCAGGTTATGGGTATGATAAGTTCTACTTAGACTTTGTTGATGGATCTTATGACATGAGCTTACAGAGTCTTGTACATTATATTATGTACGAGGATGGTCATTATCAAAAATTCTTGAATAAGTCGCAATACGCTAGACTTATACATATTGTACATCAGTATCCAGAGTCCATTTTTGGTCTTGATGAGGATTTAGATAATAATTATGAGCAGATACAGTATGAGTTAATCGATAGAGTCTATGCTGCATCTATCAAATTTGTAGCTATCACTTTAATTAATAGTGGTTTTGATGTTAGAAGTACTTTTGCAGATTATTTAGAAGGCTGGGATGATAATGAGTAATACAGATATCTTTATAGAAAATGAATCACTGCACGTGACTGAACCTGCAATGCTAATACGGATTAATGAGTTGTTTCGAGATGACATGTCTGCTAGCGAGCTTTATGACGCTACTCGTGGTTGCTGGAAAGTTAGTCTCAATCGAGCTAATAATGTTGAATATGCCTTATCAATATATAAGGGCATCGTACGTGAAGTATACCTGATAACTGCATGGCATGAGGCTGATCCAACAGCTCACGAAAAAAATAAGGGACGTTTCCAATTTATTGGTCACATTGCTGAGGATGCTGTCAGAGATAAATATAAACATAAGTCAGTAAAGCATTATTTTCAAAAAGGAAACTCAAACCCTGTGACGTACATCAATTGCTAATTCTATACATAAATTTATAAAGAACAATTCAAATAAGGCAAGCGCTATAATCAAACACAGTATAGCTTGTCTTATTTACGTTCTGACCCTTGCTGTCAAATCCGTACAGTTAAATTTGGGAGGTTTTATTTATGCAATTTAACTATAATAATTAAACCACACTTATTGTAGTGGCATATTAAAGTTGTACTGTGTTTAAAATATGTCTCATATAAAAACCCAGACAGCTTGAGCTGTCTGGGTTTTTGGATGATTAGTGCTTATTTGTTTGCTTGATCTGTCCGCCATAAAGCATGCTCACATATTGCGCATAACCAATTATCTTTTGCGCGCATATAACGAATATCAGCAGGTACTTCAATCGGACAAGCATAACCGCAGTACTCACATACAACATCGTCCAAGTAAGCATAACACTGAGCGACTGTCTCAAAGAGTACTTGAGGACTTACCTCATACTTCTCACAAAGCGTCTTCACATGTTTAATAAAGCCGCTCTGATTATCATATGCCCAGTAATCCTCACACATTTTGACATCGTATAGGCTCTGCGTCATATTAGGCTGAAGTTTTACACTCATAATACTCTCCTCAGTAGTTGCCATAATCAGAGTAAGGTAGTAGCTCATAAAGCTCGCTCTGAAGCTGACAACGCATATCCTCAACTACATAACCAAGACTCGAGTCCAAGCGCTTCTGCACCCATACTCGCAGTGCCATATGATTATCAAAACAAGATTTCACTCCTAAGAAACGCGCCAACCCCTTACCAGATTGAATACAAAGCTCACAAATGAGCATATTAGCAATTTCATTGGCATCCTCACTGATAGCACCATCGCGTTTGAATTCAGCAAACAGCTCTTCGTAATTGATGATTTTCATTGTGACGTCTCCTTGTCCGTTTGTGCGTCTAAGATTGGTTCTTCAGCCTCAGAGCTATTCGATACGCTGGTTAACTTCTCCTTGCTTGCTAAGAGCAAGTTATCTATCGCTGAGCCGTCTTGGCGAGTCACATCAGGAACATAGCGGCTATACACCCGAAACAGCATCTCCGTACTACTGTGCCCCATTTGCCGAGCTATCCATTCAGGGTTTTCACCAGCAGCGAGCCAAAGTGTCGCTGCCGTATGCCGAGTCTGATACGCGCGCCTATGTTTGAGACCGAGTAGGGCGAGCGTGGGTTTCCATATCCGCCGGTTCACATTGCGATACTCCAAAGGATTGCCTTGTGAATTGCAAAATACAAATTCTGACTTACCATAGGTGACAGCCTTTTGATCTTGCAGTGCGTTATATACCAACTGCGACATTGCAATCTCTCGCTGCGAGCCAAGCGTCTTTGTCGGCCCCATCTCACCATTGACTAATGCACCGCGAATACGAATCTCACGCCGATCAAAATCAACGCAGTCCCATTTTAGTCCATCAATCTCGCTGGTACGCATCCCTGTGAAGAACCGAGTCGTATAATAGGCCTTATAGTCAGCGCGAACATGCTTTAAAAACAGCCATAACTCAGTAAGTGTAAAGGGATTGACATCAGGCCGAGATTGCTTGAGCGTCTTGATGTTCTTATAAGGCATCTGAAACTCATAGCGATCAGCCGCCTCTTGTAGTATCATACGTAGTGGTACCATGATCTCGTTGATCCGTGCTACAGACAGACTTGACTGGGCATCTTTACCGTAGCGAACTTTGCCGAGGGCGCTACGAAAAGCCAGCAAGTCTGTTTTTTTTATGGCATGGACCGCTTTGCCACTAAACTCAGGTAACAGATACTTATTAAGGATAGTCTGAACCTTATCTTGATAACTCGGTCGCCACTCAATCTTCTTCTCCTCATACCAAATATCAGCAAACTGCTTAAAGGTAGGATTGCGACTGATATAAGCCTCTGCTCTATCAGCCAGTGCTGTCATTTCTTTGGCGCGTTCACTCTTTGGAAAATAGGCCGCATAATCAAAAATACCTAGGGTAATTTCAGCTTCCATCTTTTCGATAATCTTAGCCAGCTTCTTTCGATTAGCTGGAGTGTTTTCTAGAGTGGTTTTTTCTCGACACCTTACTCCTAAGTAGCGGAAATCTACTACTAGTTTGCCGAATCGTCCTCTCATAGTTGCCATGATAATTCTCCTTGTTTAGATATATTATTGAAGGGCCATACCATTGATAGCGCTCATAACCGGCTTACACATATCCTCTTCGATACGCTCCCAGACGTAGAGAATCTTACGACCACCGAAAGGGCGTATGTAGTGAATATTCTCAATCAGAACGGTGTCTTTGAGCTGGTTGCGAATGGTACGGGGGTCGTATTTGATACGGTCGGCCAGCTCATCAGTTGTCAAATAAGTGTTGCTCATAGTATTTACCTCTTTTCAGTTATTAAGTCATTGCATTAAGTGATAGAATAAAAGTTATTTCATCAACCTGTAAAAATGCATCTTGAAGTAATCAGCAATAAATTACCCGCTTAAAGGTAATTATTAACCGATTTGTGTACTATATTACCTTTTTACCTCAAAGTAAAGCATTTTTACCCGAAAAGAGGTAATTATTTTGATTGTATCTAGACTTCCTGTTATTTTGGCCGAGAAAAAATTACGTGTAGCAGATGTGGTAAGAGCAACTGGCATGAGTAAATCAACCCTTCATAAGCTATATAACGAAGAGTCATCAAGAATTGATTTCAATACTATTGATCAGTTATGTGAATTTTTGGACGTGCAGGTAGGTGACTTATTTGTGTATAAGCCAAACACTGAAGATGATGATGAAGCTTGAGGGTTTTTAAAACTTAAAATGGGTGCGTAGAGAAATAAGTGGCAGTGTCTTATATATAAGGCTTTTCAAAATATATAACTGAGGGTGGGGTTATTTATAATACTCACTTTTGCATGATTTGGTCACGTTTTGGTCACGCTATGAGCTCAACTTATAAAAGCAGTGTAAAAATAAAAATGGTGCTAAGAAAGTGTTTTTTAGCATCAATCTATATAAAGATTAGGATTGCAAGTTGGGGTCAACTATAAAATCTGTATTTATAGCGTGGGCACGAAATGGTCACGTTTTGGTCACGCTGCTGATTTCCGAGCTTTTAATATATTAGATAAACTTAACTATAAGAAAATAAATATTCGAAAAAATATTCTACAAGCCCCGAAAAATGGACAAAAAAAAGCCTCACTATTAAGTGAGGCTTTTTAAATATTTGGAGCGGGATAAGAGATTCGAACTCTCGACCCCAACCTTGGCAAGGTTGTGCTCTACCACTGAGCTAATCCCGCTGATTCATCGTTTGATTAACTATCATCAGATGATGAAGGCGTATTATACGCAGTTTTTTTGAGGTGTCAACACCCTTGACGAAAAAAAGTAAAAGTTAGCAAGACAGGTATGTCATCTTCTCATAAATGTATGTTATAACGGTTTCTTATAATATGCATTCCAAAAGCTTTGCATTGAAAAATAAGCTGGGATGCATTTTATAGTTTGTTTTTATGATGGTTTTCATCATAGATATCTACCAATTATACATACTTATAATGACAGGTCATAAGGATAAGGAAATGAGTCAACAATATACCATCGCAGATTATTTGTTTGATCGCATCGCAGAGGCGGGTGCAAGTGATATATTCGGTGTACCAGGGGATTTTAACCTCACGTTTTTAGACAATATCATCGCCTCTGACAAGTTGCGCTGGGTCGGCAATACCAATGAGCTAAACGCAGGTTATGCCGCTGATGGTTACGCACGTGAGCGTGGTTTTGCGGCCATGGTGACGACCTTTGGGGTGGGTGAGTTATCAGCGATAAATGCCACGGCAGGCTCTTTTGCCGAGTATGCGCCAGTGCTGCACGTCGTCGGTGCGCCGAGCACAGCGCTGCAAGATGCCAAACGCCGTATTCACCATACGCTTGGAGATGGGGTATTTAATCACTTTATCAAGATGGTAGAGCCTGTGACCGTCGCACGGGCACAGATTACGCCAGAAAACGCCGCTTCAGAGATCGACCGTGTGATCCGCGTGATCCTCAAAAAACACCGCCCAGGCTATCTTCTGTTGTCGCCAGATGTGGCAAAAATGCCGATTTATCCACCGACGACCAAGCTCGATGACAGTCAAGAAGACATCACCAGTCAAGCAGCGCTGGCAGACTTCAAGCAAGCGCTCACCGAGTTTTTGCCCAATAAGACCACCACGCTGATGGCAGATTTGATGGTGCATCGTTTGGGGTTACAAAACCAGCTAAAAGCGTTAATCGCTGAGACCGAGATTCCTTATACTACGCTGTCATGGGGTAAAACACTGCTTGATGAAAACAGCGAGCGCTGGGCGGGTACTTATGCTGGTGTCGCCTCACGTCCTGTGGTAAAGGACGCCGTAGAAAACTGTGAGTGTTTGATTAAAATTGGCGTGCAATATACTGATACGACGACGGCAGGATTTAGCCAAAATATCGATCAAAAAACAGTGGTCGACTTGCACTATGAGCGGGCGTCTATCAGTGGTCGCAACTTTGCTCCGATTGCGCTAAAGGACTCGTTGCAAGTGCTGCATGAAGTGATGACTTCTGGTATCGAAGTTGTACCCAAGCCATTTTGTAAAGAGATGACACCGCATGAGCAAAAAGGCAAAGATGATGAGGCTATTCGTCAAGACGATCTGTGGCATATCATCGCTGATCATTTAGATCATAATAATCTGGTGTTTTCGGATCAAGGCACCTCGTATTTTGGCATCAGTGATGTGCGCTTGCCAGAAGGAGTGACGTCTTATGGCCAGCCGATGTGGGGATCCATTGGTTATACGCTGCCGGCCAGCCTAGGCGCTGCCATTGCTTCACCAAATAAGCGTAGCGTGCTGCTCATCGGTGATGGTTCGGCCTTACTGACGGTACAAGAAATCGCGGTCATGATTCAAGAGCGTATCAATCCTGTGATTGTGCTGATCAATAATGATGGCTATACCGTTGAACGCGCTATCCATGGCGAAAACCAGCACTACAATGATATCCCTCGTTGTGACTGGCAGATGATGCCAAAAGCCTTTGGTGCTACCGAAGACAACAGCTTACTGCTCAAAGTCACCACGGCAAGTGAGCTAAAAGCCGCGCTCAAGCAAGCGGCTGCTACCACCGATAAGCTGGTGATGCTAGAGGTGATGGCTGATAAGCATGATATTCCGCCGCTATTGGCCGATATCAGTGCGGCGCTAAAACCAAAAAATGACTGATAGCATGGTAGTGCTATACGATAGCTAAAGCACTCATCTGCTCGCTTGTATTTACTCGTTACCTGACCTCACTTAGCATCTGTGCTGAGTGGGGTTTTTTGTGCACTTATCGATACGTGTCGATAGTTAAGATTTATTATCATGATAAATTAGACGGTTAACAGATTATAGGAGAGGCCGTATCATGATTTGGCTAAAAATGCTTATGGATGAATTGAAGGTATGGCTGACTAAAATAAATAGATATGAAAAGTATTTTTTAAAATAGGATTTTTGCTCTCGCTCGTAGATGTTATCCTTAGAGGCGCTTTGAGCATTTTATTTGCAGTATTATCGATCGCGTCACCATCTCGTCAGGTCAGTGCTATCGCACGCGCAACATTTGTCATCACCGATAACCATAGGGCTTAAAATAGATGGATACCTTAAATATCCTGTATCTCGTAGGAGCATTGTTGATTTTTGCCAGTATCATGGCAAGTACGTTATCCGCGCGTTTGGGTGTGCCATTATTGTTGTTGTTTTTGATAGTTGGCATGCTGGCAGGTGAGCAAGGTATCTTAGGCATTGAGTTTTCTCAGTATGGTATTGCCAATTTTGTCGGGCAGGCGGCGCTCGCTTGTATCTTGCTCGATGGTGGTCTGCGTACCTCTTTTAAATCATTTCGCGTCGGACTCAAGCCGGCGGTGACGTTGGCCACATGGGGCGTCCTGACGACGGTGATGGTGCTTGGGGTCTTTGTCACTTGGCTGCTTGATGTCGATTGGCGTTTTGGGCTGCTGATGGCCGCTATCGTTGGCTCAACCGATGCCGCCGCAGTATTTTCGCTACTACGTAATGGCGGGGTCAAGCTAAACGACCGCGTACAAGCCACGCTAGAGTTGGAGTCGGGTGCCAACGATCCGCTGGCCATTTTATTGGTGACAGGACTGATTGCTTTAAATGTCGATCCGGCAGGTCAGAGCGTTCTTGGTTTTTTGGGTTTGCTGTTGCAGCAGCTGGGCGTGGGTCTGGGCATGGGACTGTTATTTGGCTACCTGCTAGCGCGTCTGTTGCCAAAAGTGCATCTGGCCGAGGGTATGTATGCCATTTTGATACTGTCCGCGGGCCTTTCGGTCTTTGCTGCGACCAATTTGCTTGGCGGTAGTGGCTTTTTGGCGGTCTATTTGACGGGCGTACTGATCGGCAACCATAAGGTGCGCTCGACTGAGCACGTCATGCGCGTGATGGATAGCTTTGCTTGGTTGTCGCAAGCGGTTTTGTTTGTGGTACTGGGGCTGTTGGTGACGCCATCAAACGTCATCAACGTCTGGCATTATTCGGTGGCGATTGCAGCCTTTATGATACTGGTGGCACGTCCGATTGCGGTCTATACCAGCGTCAAGCCCTTTAAGTTTAAAGACAGAGAGATTGGCTTTATCTCTTGGGTGGGCCTGCGCGGAGCGGTGCCGATTACCCTTGCTATTTTGCCTGTGATGGCTGGCATAGAGGATGCCTTTATGTTGTTTGACATTGCCTTTGGGGTAGTGGTGCTGTCATTGATCCTGCAAGGGACGACGATTCCTTTTATGGCCAATGCATTTCGGGTGCGTATTCCGACCAATAAAGACCCAAAAGAAGAGCATGAAGTTTGGGTGTCAGACAAGGCCAGTATTACCCTGTATGAGTTTGAGGTGCAAGCAGGGGCGTTTGCGATAGGTCGCCATCCGCTCGGTATCTCCAACCGCATCAGCCCAGATGAGATCAGTGTGTTTGCCTTGGTGCGCGGTCAGCAAATTGTCGTGGTCGAGGAGGACACCAAACTCAGATATGGCGATAGCGTCTGGTATGCCATGCGCGGCAACCACGCCAGCAAGATCGCCAAGATTTTCAATGACACGACTTTAGACCGTAAAGCCATCGATGACTTTTATGGTGACTGGCTGTTATCACCTAGTGTCAAGCTTGGTGACTTGCCCTTTTTTACCGACATGGCGACCTCAGAGTCGCTGGCAGACACTCTCAAGTATAAAAAGCTAAAAAACACTGAGAGCAAGTGGGAGCAGACCGTCGCTGAGTATGTCGCACAAAGCTTAGAGACCGCGCCTGTGTCGGGGGATACGGTAGAGATCGATGATATGTGGTCATTGGTAATCAAGGAGGTCGATGACAAAGGCAAGCTCAGAACGATCGGTCTAAAACATGAAGAGCCGGAAAAAGCGCTTTAGTCGTTTGCCGGCTGTGATAGCAGACTCATCATATGCTGCAAAAAATCCGCGACATGCTTATGCAGGTTTTGCCGATATGCCCAGTGATGCTTGACCTCGTAGCTTGCCTCTTCGGGCAATAGTATCTTCATCATTCCTTTCTCTTCATAGCGCTTGGCCAAATCATTGGGCAGATAGCCGACGTGATGACCTGCTAGGATAAGCTGCGCGGTCGCCTCCATATGGTAAGTGGTGGCGCTTAAGGTTTTTGGCCGGATATGATTGATACTCAAGTCGGTAATATAACCGCGTTTTATCCAAGGATGGTTTTGTTCCAACGCCTCAAAACTCAGGCCTTCTGACTCATAAAACAGCTGATGCTCACGCCCGCAGCAAACCACTTGTTTCTCAATAAAGGCCGGCTGAAAGGTTAGTAAAGGCGGAAAACTGCCAAAATATCCCACGCCAAGATCACTCTCATTACTCAGCAGCTTATCTAGCATACTCTCAGGGCTTTGCACATCGATAGAAAAGTGTATCAATGGATTATGACGATAGCTGGCCGCCAAACACTGACGTAATGCTTCATAAAAAAACGTCGGCATCTGATCGATAAGGCACAAGCGAATATGGCCGCCGCGTACGGAGTCTAGTTGGCGAATATAATGCAGCTGATGCTGAAAGCTGGCCACCGCCTCGGTGAAGCTCAAACACGCCTCATAGACTGCCGCGCCATCCTCGGTCAGCTTAAACCCTGCGCGCCCGCGATGACAAAGCGTCATCCCCAAACGATCCTCTAAGTGTGTTAAGTGACCACTAATGACAGAAGGCGTTACATTTAAGCGCGACTGCGCTGCGGTTACCCCTTGGCACTCTACAATGGCCATAAAGCTGCGCAAGGTTTTGATGTCTATTTTTATCAGCTCATCTAGCATATATACGCCTCTCCCATATCAAATCCTTGTGATAAATCTTCTAATAATAACGAATAAATCGAAGTTACTACGAAAAACCAGAAGTTTACTTCTGAATTTTACCATGGTCTGTGTTCGGATATTTCGGTATTGTCAAAGCATCTGACAAACTGTCTATGACACCAATCAAAACAAGGATGTGAGTGATGAAATTTAATCAACCATTAAGCGGCAACGACATGCCAAGATTTGGCGGTTTTGCCTCTATGATGCGCCTGCCGATGCAAGCAGACGCCAAAGGCTTGGACGCAGCCTTTGTAGGCGTGCCTTTGGACATCGGCGCATCAAACCGTAGCGGTGCCAGACTGGGCCCAAGACAGATTCGTGATGAGTCGCGTATGATTCGCCCTTATAACGTCGCCACGCGCGCCGCGCCTTTTGAGTCTTTGCAAGTCGCTGACATTGGTGACGTACCTATCAATACCTTTAACCTGCAAAAAAGCGTCGACATCATCGAAAAATTTTACACCGATAATATCGTCAGTCATGGCGCGATTCCATTAACACTGGGCGGTGATCATACCATTGCCCTGCCTATCCTACGTGCACTTGCCAAAAAACACGGCCCTGTCGGGATGGTGCATATCGATGCTCATGCTGATATCAATGACGAGATGTTTGGCGAAAAAATCGCCCATGGCACGCCGTTTCGCCGTGCTATCGAAGAAAATCTAATCGATGGCAACCGCGTGGTACAGATTGGCCTGCGCGGCACCGGCTATAGTGCTGAAGAGTTTGACTGGTCAACTCAGCAAGGCTTTCGCGTGGTGCCAGCCGAGGAGTGCTGGTACAAGTCGCTGACACCGCTCATGGCAGAAGTGCGTGAAAAGCTCGGCGATGGCCCTGTCTACTTGAGCTTTGATATCGATGGCATTGATCCTGCGTTTGCACCTGGCACAGGCACGGCTGAAATTGGCGGCTTAACCTCCACCCAAGGCATCGAGATTATTCGCGGTATGCGTGGCCTTGACGTAGTCGGTGGCGATTTGGTCGAAGTGTCACCGCCCTACGATCCGTTTGGTAACACCTCGGTACTCGCAGCAAACTTGCTGTTTGAGATGCTTTGTATCTTGCCAGGTGTGCGCTATGACGATAAGGTCAAAGCGTTATATTAATTGGCCTGTGTTGGGCAGGGTGCTACTGCAGGCCAAATAATATTTAGGCCGTAAATACTATTGAAATTTTTAGGATGATCGACTCATGACGCAATCAATGCAAACGCCTTCTTTATCGCCAGACACCTCGTCTCTGACCTGTGGTGAGCTACTCGTGCAGTGGCTGGCGTATTATGGAGTGGAGACCGTATTTGGTATCCCCGGAGTGCACACGGTCGAGCTATATCGTGGCCTGCCGAGTACCAATATCCGCCATGTGACCCCGCGTCACGAGCAAGGTGCAGGCTTTATGGCCGACGGCTATTACCGCGCGTCTGGAAAAGTCGGGGTGTGCTTTATCATCACCGGCCCTGGCATGACCAACATCATGACAGCAATGGCGCAAGCCTTGGCAGATTCTATTCCGATGCTGGTGATCTCTAGTGTCAATAAAGTTAAAGACACGGGTAGCGGTGAAGGGCACTTGCATGAGCTGCACGACCAGCAAGGTATGGTCAGCAAGGTTGCGCTTGCAAGCAAAACCATCTGGCAACCTGAATCCTTGCCTAAGGTCATCGCCGAAGCCTTTGCTATGTTTGATGGCGCGCGTCCGGGACCGGTACATATTCAGCTGCCTATCGATGTGATTACCGCTGATGCCAGTCATGTCGCCAAGCCGCCTAACAATGATAATAGTGTAGCAAGTTTGGCGCGACCGCAGGTCACAAGACCGCTGCCCAATCCTGCGCAGCTTGATTTGATCATTGAGCAGCTAAACCGCGCAAAAAATCCAGTGTTGCTTTATGGTGGCGGCTGCGTCGATGTCGATCAGGACGCGCAAAAGCTGGCAGAGCGTATCGATACGCCGACATTTTTGACCATCAATGCCAAAGGCTTGTTGCCGCCTAGTCATCCGCTGAGCTTGGGGAGCAATCAGTCGTTAGAGGCGGGGCGCGCCGTCATTAGCGAGGCCGATGTGGTATTGGCGATCGGTACCGAGCTTGGTGAGACCGATTATGATGTGTTCTTTAATGGCGAGTTCCAAATCAATGGCACACTCATTCGTATTGACTGCGACGCTCAGCAATTGCAGCGGCCATTTCGTGCGGATATCGCGGTGTTGTCCGATGCACAAATGGCCATTAGCGGCCTATGCACACGTTTAGAGGATCATCAGCTAAATCATCAAGCCGCCGCACGCGTAACCGAAGCAAAGCAGGCATTGATCAAAGCGATGACACCTGACTTTGCCGGTCAAAACGCCCTGCTTCAGCTGATTCGAGATGAGGTGGAGGATGTCATCTTCGTTGGCGATTCGACGCAGCCTGTCTATAGCGGCAACCTTGGCTTTGAGGCGCGAGCCACGCGTCGATGGTTTAACTCGTCGACGGGGTTTGGCACCTTGGGTTATGGCTTACCTGCCGCCATTGGCGCCATGATTGGCTCAAGTGCGCCCGTTATTAGCCTTATCGGCGATGGCGGCATTCAGTTTACCATTGCCGAGCTTATCTGCGCCGCCGAGCTTGAGCTGCCACTGATCGTCCTACTTTGGAACAATCAAGGATATGGTGAGATTCGCCGCTATATGGAGGAAGGCGGGCTGCCACTGATTGGCGTCAATATCAAAACACCTAATTTTGAGCCATTGGCCACAGGGTTTGGCGCGGGCTACCGCCGAATTACCGATAAGCAGCAGTTATTAGAGGCTTTGCAAACAGACATAAGTGGCAAGCAGCCAATGATTTATGAGGTGGATGAAAGCGATGCGTTTTTGTCAAAAATGAGTCAAGACTTTACTTATTTTGGCTAACCATTTTTTGGTTAATCATTTGCATGGATTAAAAATAACCAACAAAACCGTATCAAGCTGTTTTTTCGCTGAAATGAGGGATCGGGCAGGCAGCAGAAAGGAAAGCTGGCGTCGTCGCCTATCAAGGAGGAATTAAATGACGAACTATATCGATAAGTCGCAGCAGCCGCTATTGGGTAATGATGCTGTCGAACCTACCACTCCACAAGGGGAGCGGTGGCGCGCCTCAATGTGGAAGTTCTTACTGTTTTCTGCGCTGGGTTTGGCGCTGTTTATCATCCCGTTTAAATGGGAGGGTAAGGTCACCATTTTATTGGGCGTGCTGACAGATACTCTGCAGGCCTCACTTGGGGACTACGTGGTGTATGCTGCACTGGCCATCGTGACTTTGTCTTTGGTTGGGGCGCTGGCAGTCAAGCTCGTTAGACCAGAGATTCATGCAGACTCCATGACGGCAAAGCTTTTTGATGTCGATTGGTTTTGGCTCGCCGCGCGGTTTTTTGGGGCGCTGTTTGCCTGGATGATTTATTTACAAGTCGGTCCTGAGTTTATTATCAATCGCAATACTGGCGGGGTGATTTTTGAAGACTTAATTCCCATTTTGATTCCTTTATTCTTTTTTGCCATTTTATCTCTACCTTTTCTCACCGACTTTGGTCTGATGGAGTTTTTGGGTACCTTGGCCAGCAAGGTGTTTGTAAAGTTGTTTAGATTGCCTGGGCGCTCTGCAGTCGATGCCATGTCTTCTTGGTTTGGCGCGGCCTCTATTGGCTTGCTGGTGACTATGCAGGAGTACAATAAAAGCTACTATAGCCAGCGTGAAGCAGCGATTATCGCTACCACTTTTTCGGTGACATCCATTGCCTTTACCTACGTCGTTGCCAAAACCATTGGCGTCGATAATAACTTTATCTTCTTTTATCTGACCATCGCCTTGACAGGGTTTATCGCCGCTATCATTATGCCGCGCATACCGCCATTATCGCTAAAACCAGATACTTATCATTCTGGCAAAAGCATGCTGGATGAAGGCATTCCTGCGCAGTATTCTACTTACCAATGGGCGGTCAATCGTGCCGTCACGCGCGCGCACTCTATGCCAAGTTTGGGTAGCGTGTTTAAGCATAGCCTAAAGAATTTGTTTGATATCTATTTTGGTTTGATTCCGGTGATTTTCGCTATCGGTACCATTGGGCTTGGTTTAGCAGAGTACACCCCTGTGTTTGATTGGCTGTCTGCACCGCTTGTGCCGTTGCTTGAATTGTTGCAAATTCCAGAGGCGACTAAAGCTGCGCCGGCGATGATTATGGGCTTTGCTGATATGTACTTGCCAGCCTTGGTCGGCAAAAGCATCGAGAGTGAGATGACACGCTTTATCGTCGGGGCGGCTTCTATTACCCAGATTGTTTATATGTCTGAGGTGGGCGCGCTGATATTAAAATCAAACATTAAGCTGAACGTCTTAGAGCTGTTTATGATTTTTATCTTACGTACGCTGATCAGCTTGGTGGTTATTACCTCAGTGGCGCATCTACTATATTAGTCGTGATGGCAACCATCATTTGGCATTAAAAAAGCAGCGAATATTTAGTGTAAAGATAGATTTATCAATAATATAAGGCAACTGAGTATCATGGAAACGACCAATTCTTTATCTTTAACAAGAGCCGCCGCTCAGCAAAGCATAAAAAACGAAGTAAGGTTAAACGCGGCCTATATCGATGGTGATTGGGTCATGGTTGAAGCCTCTGAGTCAGTAAGTGATCATGCTTTGTATGACCCAAATACCGGCGAGGTCATCGCAACGACCCGTTTGTGTCATAGCGCACAAGTAGAGATGGCTGTCACGGCTGCCGCTCGCGCTTATCCGTCTTGGTCACAAACCAGCGTGGGCACTCGGGCGCGCTATTTACAGGCGATTGCCGATACGATGGAGCAGCAGTTTGATAAGCTGGTTGCACTGTCGGTATTGAATAACGGCAAGCCGATTGCAGAGGCGACGATAGATGTCGGAGATGCCATCGCCTGTTATCGCTATTATGCCAATCTTATCATCGAGCAGAAAACATGGTCTAAGGTCAGCACCGACGAGACGGGCATCGGCTTATTGAAAACTTACGCCCCTGTTGGTATCTGCGCCCTTATTGTGCCTTGGAATTTTCCGATGGTGACTACCGCCTGGAAGCTGGCGCCCGCGCTGGCAGCAGGATGTACCGTTATTCTCAAACCGTCAGAGGTGACACTATTGCCAGAGCTGATGCTGGGTAATATATTTTCCGCTATACAGCTGCCAAAAGGCGTGGTCAATATCCTCCCTGGCGCGGCAGAGGTGGGCGCTGCGATGACCAGTCATCCGCTGATTGATAAAGTCTCCTTTACCGGTAGTAATAGCGTCGGCGAAAAAGTGATGCGCCAAGCTGCAGCAGGTATCAAAGACATCAGCCTAGAGCTGGGTGGTAAGTCCGCTATCGTGGTATGTGCAGATGCTGATATCGACTATGCCTGTGATTTGATCATAGGCGGTATCTTTACCAATGCTGGGCAGATTTGTTCAGCGACATCAAGGCTGCTTGTCCACCAAGACATTGCTGAGTCATTATTTGCAGTATTAAAAACAAAAACAGAAACTCTGAAAATAGGTGATGGTTTTGCGGCGAACACGCAAATGGGGCCATTGGTCAGTGCTCAGCAGCTGGCGCAGGTCAAAAAATATATCGATATCGCAACTGAAGAAAACCTGCACTGCCTAACGGGAGGCACCCTCTTAGCGCGTCAAGGATATTTTGCTGCGCCGACCATTTATACCGAGGTACCAGCGACCAGTCGCTTGTGGGCAGAGGAGGTGTTTGGTCCTGTGTTGGTGAGTGCGGCCTTTGCAGATAACGCGCAGGCGATTGCGCTTGCCAATGACAGTAAATATGCCTTGGCTGCGAGTATTGTCAGCGCTGATGAGCATGCAGCGTTAGAGATGGCACGGCACATTCGAGCCGGTCATATTTGGGTCAATGAGCAGCAAATCGTTGTGCCCGAAGCGGGCTGGGGCGGGTTTAAGCAAAGTGGTATCGGCCGAGAATTAGGGACTGATGGCTTATCTGCTTATCAAAAGAGTAAGCATGTTTTGCTACCGTCTTAATGGCCGTTTTGATGACAGTCTTTATGAGTGCTTTTATGTCTCTGTCAAAAAACCCCCTGTATAGAACGTCTATATAGGGGGTTTTGGTTAATGCTTAGTCAGTAGCAATTGAATAACTGCGACCTACCACATCAAGTCATCTGGAATCACGTAAGCGGCATAAGGATCGTCTTCTGCCAGCGCGTCTTCGGCAGTATCGTTTGATACCACCATAAAGCCTGTCATCTTAGCATCTATACGGTCAGCTAGTGGGCGTGGTAGCAGGGCATAGCTGTCCTCTAGGCGTGCTATGACCACATGGCCTGCGACGATTTGATCATAGAGCTTTTGGGTGATATAAATCTTTTTGATTTTCGTATCATCCACAAACTGATAAGTCATCTCACCTTGTGTATCAGTGATTTGATGCTGCTTAATCATCTGAATGATATTGGCTTTTCGGGTTTTTTCTTCTAACGCTCGTTGTTTTTCTTGATTGAGCTTTTGGTCTTTTTCCAGCTTTTTTGCTTGAGCTTCTGCCAGCGCTTTTTTGGCTGCTGCGCTGTCTGAGTCGCCAGTACGTTTGGCATGCTCTGCTTGTTTGCTGATCTTTTTGGCCTTTTTGCTATCGACCAAACCAGCTTTTAATAATTGAGCCTGAAGGGCGTTTTTTGCCATAATCACTCACCTAAATCCACTCATTGAAATCGCGATATGTCACTTACAACATCCAAGCCCTGTATTGTAGCAAAATTTGCTAAGAGATGGGGTGTGAGTCTGTCAGACGTCGCTGGATGATATAGGCCAAATTGGGTATCATCAAGGCAGTGGCTGAGGTTTTAGTGTTTGGCCATATTAAACGAGCTATATAGCTATAAATAGCGGTATCGGGGTAAATAACGATGATTAAGGACAGATTATGACAACATCGCAGCACATTTTGGCTTGTATCGATGGCTCGGCCGTGACCGCATCCGTCTGTGATTATGCCGCATGGTACGCCAGTCGAATAAACTTACCCGTTGGTCTGCTGCATGTCAGCGATGTGCCAGCGTCGTTTAGACGTGATCTGTCAGGGGCGATAGGGATTAATAGCCGTGAGTTTTTGTTAGAGGAGCTGGCGCAGTTAGATGAGCAAAGAGCCAAGGTGGTCAATAGCTATAGCAACGCGCTAGTGCAGGATGCCAAAAGCCATATTCGTAATAAGTTTGGTGATCTTGAGGTGCTTATTTATCAAAGACGAGGCAAGTTACTGCCAGCCATTGAGCATTTTGCCACAGCAAACCGCGCCATCGTGATGGGTCGCCGCGGAGAAGATCACAAATATAGCCGCATCAATATTGGTAGTCAGATAGAGACGGTCGCCCGCGCCTCTGATGTTCCTGTGGTGATTTGCTCAGAGACGTTTAAAGAGCCGCGCTCGTATATGATTGCGTTTGATGGTAGCAAGACTGCCATAAAGGCGGTACAAATGGTGGCTAAAAGCCCTATGTTAAAAGGTCTCGATAGCCATATCGTGATGATTGGCAATCATAATGATGCCGCCAAACAAAGCCTAAGCGCGGCCGCTGCCCAATTACAAGAGGCGGGTTTTAGCGTAAAGGCGCATCATTTATCGGCCTCCGATGCGGTCGATGGTCTATTAAAGTTTCAATTAGACAATGACATCGATATTATGGTGGTGGGCGCATACGGTCATTCAAAACTACAGCAGTTGTTTTTGGGCAGCACCACCACAGAGATCATCGCCAGCACGTTGTCGCCTGTGGTTTTGCTACGTTAGCCGTTTGCCTTTTTGGGAAAATACGCAGTTTTTGGACAGTATGCTATGTTGATTAATGCAGATTTTACTCGCGTCGCCACCTCACTACCCAAGCAGCAGCAATGGGTGATGATGCTGGCGTGATAGGGGTTGCAATTGGTGGGCGCGTTTCATGACCGAGTACCTCCATGAGTGAATAAAGTGACAGCGCATACAAAACAATGACGCACTGAGCATAAATATGATGCGTCTTATCAGCGGATCGTTAAATATTCTGTTTTTTAATAACCGTATTCTACTTATGACACAATGAGGCAGCAAAACGCAAAGGGTTTGATGCTAAAATCGCCAGTCAGTCATTACGCAGTAAGCAGCAATGCCCTAATAGACACTCAGTACGTGACCCTGTCTATCATTGTTCAACCCTGTGTTTGATGCCGCGTACACTACTTTTAACACCATAGGACACTGTCATGATCGTTTGGCAAAAACCGAATGCATTTAGAATACTTTTTACTTTGCGCGGCTCCGTTATTCCTCATATCTTTCCACAAGTTTTATTGATTAGCTTACTGAGTGCCATCATCTCGGCCATCCAGCACTGGGTTCCCAGCTCCTTCTCTTCTTATGGTGCGGCGCCTTTTACTTTACTTGGCATCGCTCTGTCTTTGTTTTTGGGTTTTCGTAACAATGCCAGTTATCAGCGTTGGTGGGAGGGTCGGCATTTGTGGGGGCAGTTGGTATATGATGCGCGCAGTTTTACCCGTCAGGTGCTCTCATTTATCAAGGACGATAGCGAAGCGGGACGACACATGCAGCAGGAGCTGGTGCGTCTGACTATCGCGTTTACTCATGCGCTCAGGCATCGGCTGCGAAGTACCGCGCCGTGGGAGGATGTTGAGCGTTTTGTGGCGCCTGAGTATCATGCAAGCATGCGTCAAGCGGGCAATTTGCCTGAGTATCTATTGCGCCTGCTAGGCAAAAAGCTGGGGCAGGTTCGACGCCAACAGCTCTCCTCTGATCTGATGATACAAAACATGGATGAGCGCGTCACCTCGATGACGATTGTGTTGGCGGCTTGCGAGCGGATTCATAATACGCCACTACCCTTTGCCTATACGCTATTGGTGCATCGTACCACTTATCTGTACTGCTTTATGCTGCCGTTTGGTTTGGCGACGTCCTTGGGCTGGGTGACACCGTTGGTGTGCGGCGTCATTGCTTATACGTTTTTTGGATTGGATGCGCTCAACGAAGAAATCACCGATCCGTTCGGCGTTGCGGCCAATCACTTGCCACTGAGCGCCATCTCGCGCACCATCGAAATAAACCTACTAGAAGCCTTGGGAGAGACGGATTTGCCGCCTGAATTGATGTCTCAGGGTGGTTATTTGCAATAATAACACTTGTACGGTTGGGGTCATCAAGAGCTGAGCGCTGTATGCATAGCGCTCAGTTTTTTGTTTTTTGGTGACAGAGATTTTTATATCGAATTAACGGTAACAGGCAGATTTTTAGTTAATGATAATTGTTTTCGTTATCATTCGCGTGTAAAATCGGCCACAGTGAGCGCGCAAGTGATGCGATAAATATGTGTGTCTATTGCAAAATGACAGGTAGCGCTGAGACATTGATAAGTAAAGAAGAGCCGTTATGTTACGTGTAGAGCAGATGACCATTCGCCGACAAGACAATACTTTGTTAAATGACGTCAGCTTTGAGGTAGGGGCGCGGCAACTGATTGCCTTGATTGGGCACAATGGCTCAGGAAAGTCGACCTTGATTAAAGCCTTGGCAGGCGAGATGGATTGTACGCAAGGCGGTGCGACTTTGGATGAGCGAAGCATTCATGAGTACGGGGGTAAAGCACTGGCGCGTAAGATGGCCTATTTGCCACAGCAGCTCCCAGAAGCGGCAGGCTTTAGCGTGCGAGAGCTGGTGATGCTCGGCCGTTATCCTCATCAAAAATGGCTACAAAAACCCAGTCAAGCGGACCATGACAAGGTCAGTGAGGCCATGCGAGTGACACAGGTTGAGCAATTCGCTGATCGCCTTACCAACACATTGTCAGGGGGTGAGCGTGCGCGGGTATGGCTGGCAATGTGTCTGGCGCAAGACACGGATTATCTGCTGTTAGACGAGCCGCTGGCTGCGCTTGATATGCATTATCAGATTGAGGTGATTGAGCTGATACGCCGCTTGGTCGATGAGCGGGGGTTGAGTGTGGTTATTATCATTCATGACATCAATCTGGCCGCGCAGTATGCCGATCGTATCATCGCCCTAAAAGGCGGACGCATCTGTCACAACGGCGATGTGCTCAGTACCATGCAGCCCAGCGTTTTACACGATATTTTTAATGTCACCATGCAGCTTATGACGCATCCTGTGACAGGGCGGCCGGTGGCTGTTGCTTAAGCTGTGTTTTCTCTTGTCGCTGCGATTTGCGCGGCGCTTCTGTCGGCGGTATGACAATTGTTTTAATACTCTGCCACTACCGTATCTTTTTTTCTAAAGACAATCTGCTATGTTTGCTCATTTTATATTTACTCTTTTATGTGCTGCGCCATCGTTACAAGTTAAGCGTGCTTTTTTGTCAGCTTTATCAATCGTCTCGTTTGACTCTCAGTCGCGCTCAAAGACAGCAATATCACTGACACTAATAACGCTGGTCATGACCATGAGCGGTTGTGATCACGCGCAACCTGTATCCAAGCTGTCATCTGCCGAGTCCAAACCATCTGCTAATAGCCTTAAAAATGATGCCTCACAGCGGGTGGTCAGTCCGGATTGGGGCAATGCTGCAACCCTGACGGCAATGGGCTATCCTCCTGTAGCGACGGGCGATGTACGTCTATGGGACAGATGGGTTGACACGCCTAGTCTGCCACCAGATATTGTCGATTTAGGTGGCCGCTATCAGCCGAATGCTGAGTTGGTCGCACAGTTGCCAATAGATATGGTGATTGATAATCCATTTTATGTGCATGCACGCCGTTTGTATGGCGATGTATCTACCGAGTCGGTGATGTTTTCAGCCAGTGGCAAGGTGGCGACGTGGGCGGATTATACTGAGCCGACGCGTACATTGAGCAGATTGATTGGGCAACCTACCGCCGCTGAGGCTTATATCAAACAAAGCAAGCAAGACATGGAGCAGGCTGGCGCTCAGTTGCAAGCCCGCTATCCTCACGTAAATAAGTTTGCCGTTGTACAGTTTTCTGATGCCAATAACGTGCGCATGTATGTCAATAACAGTCTGTTTAAGCCTGCATTTGCCGCAATGGGCAAAGAGCTTGTGGTCTTAGGTGAGGGCAATAATTACGGTTTTGTATCTAAGCGGGTCGGTGATTTGGCGGCGCTCGATGATGATGTGTGTTTGCTGATTGTGGATCCATTAAGCCCCATTACCCGCGCTGAGATGAAGGACAGTCTGATCTGGCAGCGCTTGGGCTATGGTCAGACACGCTGTATAGGAGAGCTGACGCCTATTTGGATCTATGGCGGGATGTCATCGTTGGTCAGTTTGGCCAATCAACTATCAACCGTACAATTACAAGGCGGGGCAGCATCATGAGTACGAGCAGCAAGCGCGCCAGCAGCACTTACACAAAGGTAGGTGACACAACACCTAGCAAACCGCAGCAGATGCCGCCCAATCCCGTCAGCACTCATGCGCACTTTGGGCGATTATGGGTGCTGTTTGCAGTCCTATGTGCTTTGGTCATGGCTAGCAGTTGGGCGCTGATTGCGCGTGATTGGCACAGGCCATTGATGGACTTGTTTTTGCCCAGTATGCAGCTGGACATGGGCAGTATGGTGGTACAGTTGACTTTGTTGGTCAGCTCATTGGTCGCGTTATTGGCTGGCGGGCTATTGGGGGCAGTCAGTATCTTATTACAGCAATTGGTCAAAAACCCGCTGGCGTCAGATACCACCCTCGGCGTCGGTGCCGGTGCGCAGCTGGCGATATTGCTGGTGAGTCTGTTTATACCGAGTCTGGCAATCTACGGCGGCATGTATGTGGCGTTTGTAGGGGCGCTGATTAGCATGGGTTTGGTGTTTGCGCTGGCGGCCGCCAGTCGTTTTAATGCGCTGATTTTGGTATTGGCAGGCTTGGTGGTCAATATCTTATTGGCCGCATTTGCCAATGTCTTATTGTTGTTTTTTGCTGAGCGTAGTAATGGCACATTGTCATGGGCGGCAGGATTTTTGACGCAAAACAGCTGGCATACTACAGCGCTATTGTCATGGGCGGCAGTGGGGTTTTTGATTGCTTGCTTACCTCTGCTAAAGCCGCTTGGCATGATGAGCTTGGATGACTGGCAAGCCAAGCGCTTGGGCGTGCCTGTACAAGGTATTCGCGCGCTGGTGGTGCTACTGGTGGCGCTGGTCACAGCGCTGGTGGTCAGCGAAGTGGGTCTGGTGGGTTTTGTAGGCTTGGGCGCAGCAAGCATCGTCAACGCTTTGGGCATTACCGCTATTGGTCAACGATTGCTCGCAGCCTTTGGCTTTGGGGCACTGTTGTTATTACTGACCAATCATGCCGCGCTCCTGCTTGAACCTATCATAGCGATGCCGATTCCTGCAGGGGCGATGACGGGCGTACTGGGTGCACCATTGATTATTTGGCTCATTTTGCGCCAGCGTCATGAGCGGCTCGAGACGGTGTCTGCGCCCATGGTCAATCGCACACAAACCCCTGTGCATCTATGGCGCTGGGTGCTTGGAGTGGTAGGTTTGCTGCTTATCACCTCGCTGGTGGTACAAGATATCAAGGGCTGGACGCTGCTCAGTACGGATTGGGCCATCACTCAGCAATACCGTCTGCCACGCAGCATCAGTGCGGCTGCGACCGGACTGATGCTGGCGGTGGCGGGGGTGTTGCTGCAAACACTCACGCGTAATCCGATGGCCAGCCCTGAGGTACTCGGTGTCAGCTCAGGCGCCGCACTTGGCGTCATTGGTGGGTTTTTTTGCTTACCGCTGCTGGGGTTGTCAGCAGGTGCAGGTACTCTGCTAGCGGCTGGCCTGATGGGTGCTCTTATAGTACTGCTGCTGGTGATTTGGCTAGCGCGGAAAGTCAGCTCAGGTTATCTGCTCTTGGTGGGGGTCGGTATCGCCGCGATGATGGATGGGGTCATGCACATGGTCAAGCTCTCAGGCGACCCGCGGCTTGAGGCGATGCTCAGCTGGCTGTCAGGGACGACCTATAGTGCCCAGCCCCATACCGTTTGGTATTTGATGGGGATAGCGCTGGTTTTGTTTGTACTAAGTTTATTGATTATCAAACCGCTTAGGGTTTTGGGGTTGGGGGCTAGCATGGCACGCAATCTAGGTGTGGCAGTCAATCTTGTGACGCTCGCGCTTTTGATATTGGTGGCAGCGCTTAGTACGGCAAGTACGCTGGCAGTTGGGCCACTTAGTTTTGTGGGGCTGATGGTGCCCCATGTCGCGACTTCTCTAGGGGCGGTAAAACTGGAGCATCAATTGCCCTTAGCCGCCATTTTGGGCGCTGGTGTGATGGTGCTAGCTGATTGGTTTGGTCGTTATGTGATATTTCCTTATGAGCTGCCAGCAGGTACGATCGCTGCGCTGATTGGCGGGACGTATTTCTTGTGGCTGATTGGCAAAGTGCCGATGACTGCGCGTTAAGAATACAATTAACCTATTTTAAAATAGGTACAGCTCTATTGGCATTCATGAATTTCTGAGGGAAATTGAATTGAAGACACGCCTTAATACTTTTAAAGGTTTAACGCCAGCCATGTCATGCTGTTGTCCTTTCAATAAAGTAAAATCAACAAGGTTGCCTAATGCATCAACCATTGCCATGATTTTAGTGGTCATCCCGCCTCTTGATTTGCCAATTATCTGATGACAAGCCCCCCTTTTGCGCCTTGTCCATGACGATGTACCTTAACAATAGTGCCATCAATCAGGGCATACTCTAAATCTGAGTCATTCAGAGCATTAAATAGCTTGCTGAATCTATCGCTTTTTACCCATCGACGGTAGCGCTTATAAACACTGTTCCAGTTACCAAATTCAGGGGGTAAATCTCGCCACGGTCTACCTGTACGGACAATCCATAGAACAGCTTCGATAAATAGTCGATTATTTACCGCTGTTCTACCAACATCGGTCTCTTTACCTGCACAATACGGTGCTATCTTTGCCCACTGGGCATCACTTAGTGTTAATCTAGTCATAACACTATGATTATCAATTATTTTCTATATATCAACACGCCTAATAATGCCGTTACATAAGTAAACAGTACGCCAAACTGCTATATCCTCGCTCATCGATAAAACCTATTCTACTTTTAGTAAGCCAATAGTAAGGTCTGTGCTTGATGCTGAGAGCTGAATTCATCGCTCTGTTCTACTCTCTTAACGCCAAGAGAGTAACATTTACTACACAGACGACCCAGTCTGCTGCTTCTACTATTTTATGGAGACTTATTAGTTATCCTTAAATTTAGCCATTATCTGCCAGCGGGAGGCCAGCATGAATACCTTGACTCTAAATATCAATAATCAAGATTACTCCTTTGACGATCTTGATCCGCGCACGACAATTCTAGATTTATGTCGTCAACATCTACAAATTACCGGACCAAAAAAAGGCTGTGATCACGGTCAATGCGGCGCTTGCACTATGCTTATCAATGGTGAGCGCATCAACTCGTGCTTGACCCTTGCGGTTATGCATGACGGCGATGAGATCACCACGATTGAGGGCATCGGAATGCCTGAGTCGTTATCAGCCTTGCAACAAGCCTTTAAAGATCATGATGCCTTTCAGTGTGGGTATTGCACGCCAGGGCAGATTTGTTCCGCCACGGCTTTAATAGAAGAGGTGAAACAAAACTGGCCAAGCTATGTGACGACAGATCTCAAAAACCCGAATGGGTTGTTAGTCCAAGAGATCGCTGAGCGCATGAGTGGCAATATTTGTCGCTGTTCTGCTTACCCCAATATCGTGGATGCTATCTCACAAGTGCTTGAGAGCGAAGTGTCAAATAAGCGTGCTTCTTCTAGTGAAGAGACGACTACAGGTTCGCTGCAAGACTCAGCAGTGACAGGTATTTGGTCACCGCCGCCCAGTCAGTCCCAACTTGGTAATCAATCAGTAAACCATAATAAAAATGCCAGTAGCACAGCAGGAGGCCGCTCATGAAACGCTTTGAATATATCCGTGCCCTTGAACCGCAGCAAGCGGTAATGTTTGCTACTCCTAAAGAAGCCTCGTTTATCGCAGGCGGTACCAATTTGCTTGATCTCATGAAGTTTGAGATTGAAACGCCAACCAAGCTGGTTGATGTGACACGCTTAGAGCTTGAACAGATTGAAGACACTGCCGATGGCGGCCTACGTATCGGAACCTTAGTAAGCAATAGTGATTTGGCCGCGCATCCTAGTGTGATTGCCAATTATCCGGTATTGTCTCGTGCGATATTAGCAGGGGCGACCGGACAGCTGCGCAATAAAGCGACGACTGGCGGTAACTTCCTGCAGCGTACGCGCTGCTACTACTTTTATCATACCGATAGCCCTTGTAATAAGCGTGAACCGGGTACTGGCTGTCCTGCAATTAACGGTGAGAACCGCCCCCTTGCAATTTTAGGCACAAGTGACGCTTGTATTGCTCAACACCCGTCCGATATGGCGGTCGCTATGCGTTTGCTTGACGCTACTATTGAGACTGCCAAAACCGATGGCTCGACTCGGCAGATTCCAATAAAAGACTTTTATTGTCTGCCAAAAGACACTCCCCACATCGAAAACGTTTTAGAGTCAGGCGAGCTTATCACGCATGTCGTGCTGCCAGCGCCTATTAAAGGTATACACACTTATGACAAAGTGCGTGACCGCGCCTCTTATGCTTTTGCGCTTGTATCGTGTGCAGCTGTGATAGACGCTGATGATAATGGTAATTTGGCGACAGTACGCTTAGCATTTGGCGGTATTGGTACTCAGCCATGGCGCAATGAAGATGTGGAAGATTTGTTGACGGATACGCAGGGCGACGATGACACTATCAATCAGGCAGCAGATTTGTTGTTAAAAGACGCCAAAGGTAGCGGTCAAAACGATTTTAAAATACCACTAACACGCCGTTTGCTAAAACAGGCCATTAAGCGTGCATTAGCGGGCGAGGGAGCATAATCATGTCATTATTAGATTCAGTACTACCGGCAGAGCCTACTAACAAAGAGAAGATAGATAAGCCGGTTGAGACGTTATTCGACAAAACAGCAAGTAATTTGGTAGGTAAACCAATTAACCGCGTCGAGGGCTCGTTAAAGGTTAGTGGTCAAGCTCATTATTCGGCAGAGATTCAACTAGACAATAAAGTGTATGGTGTCTTGGTTAGCTCAACCGTCGCCAAAGGAAAAGTTGAAAAAATTGATAGCGACTCGATTGCCCATATACCAGGTATTATTAAAGTCGTCACTGACCCTAAGCGCTTCTTACGTAACTCACAGCAAGGCACTGAGACCGAAGCACCGACTCAGGGCGTGAGTGAGATTTTTTATCATGGTGAGCCCATCGCAGTCGTTGTCGCTGAAACTTTTGAAGCGGCGACCGAAGGCGCCAAGGCTCTTAAAGTCACTTATAAAGACGAAACCGATCAAGCGGCTTTGGATTTTACTAAAGAGCTGCCTAACGCCCACGAGGTAAATGAGAAAAAAGGCTCGGATAAGAATGCTAAGCACGGAGATCCAGAGCAAGGCCTTGCTGATTCGGCGGTAACCATTGATAGGTTGTACCATACCCCAAGTCAGAGCAACTCACCGATGGAACCGCATGTTACTTTGGCTCATTGGGAAGATGACAAGCTAGTCTTATATACTTCAAACCAGATGATCGCCTCTTGTAAGCAGCAAGTAATGGACGCATTAGATTTGAAGAAAGATCAAGTCGAGCTGATCTCATACTATGTCGGCGGCGGCTTTGGTAGTAAGCTAGGTATCGCACCAGAATCTATTGCTGCCGCTATTGCTTCTAAAGAAGTCGGTCGTCCGGTACTGATTACTATGACGCGCCCGCAAGTGATGGAGGCGACGGTAAGACGCTCAAACACCCGTCAGCGTATTGCTATTGGTTGTAATGAAGAAGGTATTATTAATACCTTTATTCACGATACCACGACCAGCAACTTGCCAGGCGAGGCGTTCTTTGAACCAACAGCACTATCCACTCACTTTTTGTACCGCGGAGAGAATCGCCGCGTCAGCTATCAGATGGTGGATATGAATCACGTATTATCAGGCTCTATGCGTGCTCCTGGTGAAGCGGTGGGTATGATTGCTGTTGAGTGTGCGATGGATGAGCTGGCGACTAAGCTTGAGATGGATCCTATTGAGCTGCGCCGCCGGAACGAACCTGAAGAAGACCCTAGCGAAGAGATGCCGTTTTCCACACGTCAGCTGGTCGCCTGTATGGAAAAAGGCGCTGAAGCATTTGGTTGGGATGAACATAATCCCAAACCTGCCAGCCGACTAGAAGGCGACTGGTGGATAGGTACCGGTATGTCTGGCACTTCTCGTGGCAATATGCTGAAGCCTTCTGAAGCGCGGGCGATACTACAAGTCGATGACTCAAAAGAGCTTGGCGTCAAAGCCATCATCGAAACCGATATGACAGATATTGGGACAGGCTCTTATACCGTATTTACTCAGGTCGCCGCCGATTTGTTAGGACTACCTATCGATCATATCGAGATGAAACTTGGCGACAGTGATTTACCGCCAGCATCAGGTTCTGGCGGCAGTTTTGGCGCGGCCAGTGCTGGTAGTGGGGTTTATTTGGCTTGTGAGCAGCTACGCAAAATGCTTGCAAAAAAAGTAGGTCTACATGCCGATACGATTCGTATAGATAACGGTCAAATCAAAAAATCAGGTGAGCATCAGCCTAGTAAGGCAGAAGCCGCTATTGGCGCAAGTAGAGAAAAAGTAGCAGATTTTGTCGATAAAAACTTGGTGGAAAAAGGAGTAGTCGATAAAAGCGAGGTAGATAAAGTCTCAGGCTTGGTAGATAAGGCTGTAGACTTGGCAGATAAGGTGTCGGCAAAGACAGGTATGCCGCTTCCTGAATTAAAACCTGCAAATGAGCAATACGACTTTGATGATAATCAGTCCTATGCACTAGCTGATATTATTGCTAAGTTTGACGAGCAAGAAATCAGCGCCAAAGGCCAGATCAAGCCGGGTAAAAATGGCAAAAACCTTCGCCAAGCCTCGTTTGGGGCCAACTTCGCTGAAGTGGCGGTACATAAAGTCACCGGTGAGATTCGCGTCAAGCGTATGACTGGCGTGTATGCAGCAGGACGTATTCTCAACCATAAGCTTGCAACCTCGCAGTGTTATGGCGGTATGGTATTTGGTATAGGTTCTGCTTTGATGGAAGAGGTCATTCATGACAAGCACGATGGGCGCTTATGTAACCATGACCTTGCCGAGTACCATGTGCCGGTCAACGCTGACGTACCGCAGTTGGATGTGATTTTGTTAGAAGAGGATGACCCTTATACCAACCCTATGCATATTAAAGGTATTGGGGAAACCTCTATTTCAGGGTCAGCGGCAGCCATTGCCAATGCCATCTATAATGCAGTCGGCGTGCGTGTTTATGACTTCCCGATTACTTTGGATAAAATCTTAGCCGATATGCCTGAGTAATAGTCGACATCGAAGTATAGACCCTGTTGAATAAAACCTGCTAAATATTAACATTAACGTTAAGCAGGTTTTATTTATTTCTATCCCTAAAAGTATAAAAAGAAACGCAAAAATATGAATCAAGTCGCAGACATTCTACAGCTCGCCTTTGACGCACGGCAGCAGCACGTTGATGCGGTGCTCGCGACAGTCGTGCGCATTGAAGGCTCAGCTTATCGTAAACCTGGCGCTATGATGCTTATTTGCGAGGATGGTCGCTCAGTAGGTATGATAAGCGGCGGCTGCCTTGAACCGCACATTATTAAACGCGCCTTTTGGCTGACGCGTCATGGCGCAAGCGTGCAGGTCTATCAAACCGGTGATGAGCAAAAAGAAGACTTGGAGGATGAGCTGGAGGAAAAGTTAGATAATAATGCTATAGATTTTGCAGTAGACTTAGAAGACGAGCTGAACTTTGGCTTAGGCTGCAATGGTAAAGTTCATGTGTTATTTGAGCGCTTATCTTCAGCTATGCCGTATTTAGATTTAATTCAGAAAGTTCGTCAAAGTGGAGAGTCTACTACTGTCGCTACTTTAATACGCTCTAACAGCTCTGAGGTGACCGTTGGTACTAGGGTTCATTTAAACGCCAGTTTTTTAGATGACAATAAAAACTCACAAGAGATACCAGAGCAAACCACAAATTTACCAAAGCCGATAATCGATGAGTTATCTGCTTATAAAGTGAGTAAAAGACACGCTGATTATCTGGTTTTAAAAAGTCCGGTTGCAAATGACAATAGCTCAAAAAACGCTATACAAACCGAGTGGTTAGTGCAGCGTTTGCAACCGCAAATTCGGTTACTTGTTTGCGGAGCAGGCAATGATATCATGCCGCTAGTCACCATGGCAAAGCTGCAAGATTGGCACGTCACCGTGATCGATAGTCGGCCGCAGTATGCCACTCGCCAGCGTTTCCCGCAGGCTGATGCTGCGTTATACGTGGCTCTTAACGATAGCGAAACTCTACTTAAACTGAGTCAAAATGCAGCGGTAGCACTAATGTCGCATAGCCTCCGCCAAGATCGGGCACGCTTAGCTGTCTTGTTAAAGAATGCCAATCATTGTAATTACATCGGTCAGTTAGGCCCGCGCTATCGTACTGAGCGTTTGATTAAGGAGATTAGCGCAACTTGCGCTGACCCTACCGCCTTGGCAGACGGTATCAATCAGCTGCACTACCCTATCGGTTATAAGCTTGGCGGTGATGGCCCTGAAGCGTTAGCGCTAAGTATCATCGCGCAAATTAGCGCCGTCGTTTATGAGCAAGTTGCGGTTACTAAAGAGTTAGCGCAGCCAAAAGCCAGCTATGAATGACAAGAGTAGCTCATCATTCAATCAAAACAAACCTCCAAATCATGCGGTCATTATTTTAGCCAGCGGATTAAGTCATCGATTAGGTCAGCCAAAGCAGCTTCTAGAAAAACAAGGTAAACCATTAATTAACTATATGACGATGCTTGCTTTGGTGACTCAGCCAAAAGCTGTTATTGTCGTCATTCCTCAGCAAGATACAGCTATTACTGACGTTATCGAAACGGCTGTTAACCGTTTGACAGCGCCAAACTCAAGCATACAAATCGTTAGTAACCCTAATCCACAATTAGGAATGGCAAAGAGCTTATCTTTAGCTATTGATGCATTAAAATCTCAGCATGATTTAGCGATGAAGCGCGTATTGATTATGGGCGTGGATCAAGTATTATTAAGCGCTCCTCATTTAGATCAACTTCTAGCACAAGATAATATAGTCGTCGCCAGTCGTTACCCGAATTTGGATGAGAGATTTATTATTGATGATAATAAGCATGATATCGTGGGTGTGCCATTAGTTGTCAGTTATAAAGTACTACAATCATGGCAATCCTCGCTCAGTGGCGATAAAGGCTTGCGGCACTTTATTAGAGCGCTAGCTCCTGAGAAAGTCACCACGGTGGCTCACTCAAATCTTAGCTATGATATTGATACTCCTAAACAATTAGCTTATGCTCGACAGCAAGGATGGCTTGATTATTGATATAACTGCCTATAGCACAGTCATTATTGGCCGCTTTGTTTCGCTATTGAGTCTAGGGGCTGTTTAGAAATACATAATTTTGACGACAACAGTGCCCGTAATCGCTTATACTCTTTTATGACCCCATTATTGGGAGTACCTTTTTGTATTCACCTGTTTTAAAGCCTGATATTTTTGATCCGCAAGCACAGAATAGCTCAGTGTTATCCTCTGTCGACTCTGCTCGTGCCAGTCATTTAGTCGCTGATCATTCGGTGGTTGATAGTAAACCGCTAACCGATGGTTTTTCGCGGCGGCTGACTTATTTACGTCTTTCTATCACTAATTTTTGTAACTTTCGCTGTGAGTATTGCCTGCCAAACGGCTACCAAGGCAAACGCCCCTCCGATGAGCTCAGCGTCGCTGAAATCAAAACTTTGATTCAAGGCTTTGCGCAAGTGGGCACGCAAAAGGTGCGTATCACTGGTGGCGAGCCATCGATCAGACGCGATGTGGTAGAGATTATCGAAACGATCAAGAATACCGCTGGTATCGAGATGGTCGCAATGACTAGCAATGGCTACAAGCTTGGCAAGCACCTAGCCAACTGGCAGGCGGCAGGACTGAACCAGCTCAACATCAGTATGGATAGTTTCGATGCCGATACTTTTCATCAGATGACGGGCTTTAATACCCAGCCCCAGCTGATGCGCGACATGGACACCCTCCTAGCGACTACTGATATTAAGCTCAAAATTAATAGTATCTTAATGGCGGAGACTGCTTTTCAAAACTTAATTGACGCGATGGACTACGTCAAAGACCGTCCTGTGACCTACCGCTTTATCGAGTTTATGCAGACCAGTGACAACAGCGATTTGTTTTTTGCTCAGCATGCGCAGTCTGATATGATTACGGATTATCTGCTCGAGCGCGGTTGGCAGTCGCATGATCGTGGTAGCGCTGATGGCCCTGCAATAGAATACAGCCATCCTGACTATCTCGGGCGTATCGGTATGATTGCCCCTTATGCCGCGCACTTTTGTGATAACTGTAATCGTCTTCGCGTGAGTAGCCAAGGCAAAGTGCATCTGTGTCTGTTTGATGAAGGTAATTACGATATTCGAGATTATCTAAAAAACGACGATGTGCAAGGTCTAGTCAACACCTTGCATAGCTTTATGCCGATTAAGCCTGAGCATCACCATCTGCATGAGTCTAATAGCGGCATGATGCATAATTTATCGATTATCGGTGGTTAGAGCATTTAGATGGAGCTCTCATAGTAAAACGGCAAACTGTCAAACCGCAAAAATAAAATATTTAAACTTATCAAATGATTAGAATTAGGAATATCTATGTCTAAGCCTGCTGCAGAATTTACCCCGCTGAATATTGCTGTGCTTTGTGTCTCTGACAGTCGTACGCTTGAGGAGGATAGCTCAGGGCAGTACTTAGCCGATAGCTTGGTTGAGGCGGGTCACCACTTAGCTGATCGTCAGCTGATTACTGATGATATTTATCACATTCGTGCGGTCATTAGTGGCTGGATTGCTGATCCTAATGTACATGCAGTAATCACCACAGGCGGCACTGGGTTTTTTATCCGTGATAGTATGCCAGAAGCGGTCAGCGTATTGTTTGACAAGTCGATTGACGGTTTTGGCGAGATGTTCCGTTTGCTCTCCAAAGATGATATCGGTATGTCAACCATTCAGTCGCGCGCTATCGCTGGTATGGCCAATGGCACAGGCATCTTCTGCCTACCAGGTTCGACCGGTGCTTGCCGTACCGGCTGGAATGATATCTTAAAAGAGCAGTTCGATAACCGTACCCGTCCCTGTAACTTTGTTGCGCACTTTATGCGCGCCAATCCAGGTCACGACTAGCGTTTTGAGACTTATAAAATATAAGTAACCTTTAATGAGTTAAGAAAAATACATGTCTATATCTTCTGATTATAAAAATGCTCCGGCTAATACTGCAAACCGCTCGCACGCTACCCTATCGCATTTAGACAGCGATGGTGAGATTCATATGGTCGATGTGGGCCACAAAACAGCTACTACTAGAGAAGCGCATGCTGTTGGTCAGGTGTGTTTTCCAGCGGACATCTATGGTCAAATAAAAGCCGCTGATGGCATGACAAAAAAAGGCAGTATCACCCAAACTGCCCATATCGCAGGTATTATGGCAGCCAAGCGTACTCATGATTTGATTCCGCTTTGTCATCCATTGCCGCTAGATAAGATTGGCTTAAGTTTCGAGTATGACGACAGCTTAAATAGCATCATGGTCAATGCGACGGTGAAAGTCACTCACAAAACTGGGGTGGAGATGGAAGCGCTGACCGCTGTTAGCGTGGCTTGCCTGACTATCTATGACATGACCAAAGCGCTGTCGCATGACATCGTGATTGATGGAGTCAAACTCATGACTAAGACCGGCGGCAAGTCAGATTATAACCATCAAGTAACATAGTCTAAGTGTGATGTTTTATCAAAAATAATTTTAGCGAATAAACGATTTCAAGCAACGCCGCACTTTTCCATGCAGCGCCGCTCTATAGGAGTAGTAAGATGACTGACAATACAAATGATTTGATGAACATCAATGTACTGTATTTTGCCAGTCTTGCGGACGAAGCCAATTGTCAGCAAGAGCAAGTCACGCTTGCCCCTGATACTTCACTAGCTCAGCTATATGAGCAGCTTCGCGATAAACATCACTTTAGCCGTCCGCAAGCCGATCTGCGTGTGGCGGTAAATGATTACTTTGCCAAATGGGATGACCCGATTAATGATGGCGATAGCGTGGTGTTTATTACCCCTGTGGCAGGCGGCTAGTCGCTAATTATCTGTCGTAGACTACAACTCTAGCCTAGCAAAAATAACACAACTCAAAATAGTCGAACTAAACTAGAACCGATTCATAATCTGAGCATATCAATGACTGGTGAGAATAAAAACAACGAAATAAAAATTGGCGATAAAGAAGACGTACATAGCCAATCGATGCAAATCAAGCGCAGTGCTGATGACGCTTATGCTATCGCTGAGCGTGATGGTTTTGCGCTATTAGATGAAGCTATTGACGAGACGCGCCTTAGAGCCATGCTCGATGACGACAGCTGCGGTGCTTTTGCTTGTTTTGAAGGTCGCGTGCGCAATCATAATAATGCCAGCTGTGTCGAGCGTTTGACTTACTACGGCTATGAGGATTTGGCGATTAACCAAGGTCGGCAAATCATGGATGAGGCTAAAGAAAAATTTGAGATTACCGCTGCGGTTGCCATTCACCGTATCGGCGCATTAGAGATTGGCGATATTGCCGTTTGGATCGGTGTGATCTCCGCCCACCGCTATCCGGCGTTTGATGCTTGCCGCTGGATCCTCGATACCATCAAAGCCGATATTCCCGTTTGGAAGCAAGAATATTATGACAATGAGTCGCCCAAATGGCTAAGCAACAACGGTTAGCTCATGATGACTAATAACTATAAATAATTATAAAAACTCGAAGTATGATTTCAAAGCTTGGTTACCTAGAGTAGCTAAGCTTTTTTAGTATTTAATAACGAGTAAAAAAACAGTCATGCTTTTAAAGACTTAATAAGTACGACCAAGATTTATTGCGCCGGTAAGTGCGCCGTCTATCTTTGTAACCCTGCTGCAATCTAAAACGTTATTGTTAAACCTATGTTTTGTTTTGTGTGATTAGTCCGCTATTACTTGAGCCTTTTACCGTTTTTGCTATGGTAATAGCTCAACAGCAATCATATAGGAAAGACTTATGAGTAAAAACAATAATAAAGAGCGCATTATCGATAATTCAGAAGATCTGAAAGATAAAATCACTGAGTCTATGGATGCCTTTAAACTGCGCGCAGATCTGTTAGTGGCGAATTTAAAAGAGGGCGGCAATGATGGTTATGATCACTCAACCTCTAGCGCCGGCGAGAAAGGTCTAAAGTCAGGCAAAGTATCCGAGCTTACCGTTATCGCACCGCTAAAAGACGGCGGCGCTGCCCGTCTCAAAGAGATTCTAAAAATAGCAGGGGGCAATCTAAAAGGCGCGACAAGGGTAGGCACTTTGCACGATTTGCGCTTCGTCTTTTTAGATAATGATACAAGAGTGCTTTTTTGCACCGCTTATGACGGTGACTGGGATCCTTATATTGATGATTTCGCCACCAAAATTCCTGAACTCATGGATATTTTATTCGGCAATGTCGAGGGCTGGCCGGGTATCAAAGACCCAAGTGTTAAGCAGTTTATTCTTGATCATCAGATTACCGCTGCAGGCTGGTACGTAGGCGTCCCGCATCTGACGGTACAAGATATTCGCCGTCATGAGCGTATTGTTAAAGGCATCAATAAAGCTTTAGATGAAGCGCAAACAAACTAATTTTTTAGACATTGTATTTTTAAGCGCATAAATTTCAGGGCTTTGATACGGTCATACTTTAATAACGATAAAAAATGAATAGGGCGATGTATGAGTAATGATGATAACAAACCTTTAACGGGATTGACCGATAAGTTGCAAGACTTAAAAGATGAGTTTGGCAATCGCATCGAAAACAGTGATTTTGAGACGTGGCTTAAAGGGGTGAAAGAGGAAGTCGGTGACGGTATTGAGATGATGGCTCGTAGGGCGCGCGGGGTCTTTAACCCCAATCTCGTCACCATGCAGCTAAAAGATATTCAATCCATCGTTCTACGTGAGCGTCCCGCCCCATATTTTGGCACGGTAGTAGCACTAAAAATCAATAATGCTGACGTTGGCAAACAAATGCTAGCGCAGGTGTTGCCTCATGTAACCGGTAGTGAAGACTGGCACAAAGACATGCAAGCCACGCTGTCTATCGTCATGACTTACGAGGGTCTACAAGCGTTAGGTGTACCGCAGTCATCACTTGATAGCTTTCCTGAGTCTTTTAAAGCAGGTATGGCAGCGCGTGCTGAGCAGTTGCGCGATTTTGATGTTAATGCCCCTGAGAATTGGATGGCACCTTTTGGGGATAAGGGTGATATCCATGTGGGCGCGGCTATTATCGCTGATACCAAAGATAAATGGCAGGCCAAACTTGACGAGCTTCGAGATAATCTTACCGATCATATCGATGTGGACAATCCTGCTAATGGTGATGTAGAAATCCTAATCGAGCAGGACTTTGGTTCAAATGACAACGTCAAAAACGTCTTTGGTTATCGTGATGGTATCAGTAATCCTGAGATTCAAGGCAGTGGTATTCAGACGCCTTCGAACCATGACGGCGATCCTATTGCCGCAGGGGAGTTTGTGCTCGGTTACGAAGGGGAGGCAGGGCTGGTTGCGCCTATGCCGCAGCCTGAAGTCTTAGGCAAGAACGGCTCGTTTATGGTGTTACGTGCTTATCATAGCCATGTTGCTGCTTTTAATAAATACCGCAAAGATAATACCGACAGCGAGGAAGAGGCGGAGCTGCTGGGTGCAAAAATGTGGGGACGCTGGCGTTCAGGCGCGCCGCTCATTTTGTCTCCCGATCATGATGATAAAGCGCTTGGCGATGATCCTAGCCGCAATAACGACTTTGGTTATAAAGACGATCCTTACGGTAAAAAGTGTCCGTTTGGCGCGCATATCAGGCGTATGAACCCACGCGATAGCGAAGATTTTATTTTATCCGATGTGCGTATTCACCGTATCGTTAGACGTAGCGTGGGCTTTGGTGAAGTTGTGCCACCCGATGTAATAGAGGACGATGGCAAAGATCGCGGTCTGTTTTTTATTGGTATTAATGCTCATGCTATGGAGACGGTTGAGTTCTTGCAATCACAGTGGATCAACGATGGCAACTTTATGAGCTTAGGCGAAGAAAAAGATCCTATGGTTGGTCTGCACTCTGGTGATAAAGGAGGAAGTGATAAAGACAGCGATGCAGATACCTTTACTGTTCCGGCTGATCCAATTCGCAAACGCTACCATGGTATTGAAACCTTTAATACCTTGCACGGCGGCGAGTACTTTTTTATTCCGAGTTTATCGGCGCTAAAATGGATTAGCGAGCTGTCTTAACTCTCAGTACCATTTATAATAGTCACCACTTAACAATAATAATCATGAATAAAATTAGGAAATATAATGCTAAAAAAATTATTTAAACCCAAATACGTCCCTTACGATCCAAAATATATCGAATTAAATGCTGAGGACGAAAAAAACATTCGTACTATTACCGACGATATCAAAAGCTATATTGCGCGTAGTGATAAAGCCAGCAATATCGATTATCATACGCGTGATGCCCATGCCAAGGGGTACTGCGCACTAAAAGCCAAGTTTGAGATATTAGATGATATTCCCAAAGAGTACGCGCAAGGTTTGTATGCTAAAGCGGGCATTCATGATGCGGTGATTCGTTTGTCCAACGGTTCATCTCGAGTATTCGCTGATCGTAAGTTGGGCTTTGCTCAAGGTCTCGCGATTAAAGTCTTTGACGTACCGGGTAAGAAGCTCGCTCCCGGTGAGGAGGACAGTACGACCTTCGATTATAACTTTATCAATCATCCGGTGTTCTTTTGCAATAGAATTGAGGAGTATACCTATCTCTCAAAACTGTTTTTGGAATTACCTAAATACACGGAGAAGGGCGCGATCGGTAAAGCGCAGTTGGCGTTTAACTGGCTGACCAATTACGGCTCAAGATTACCAACCAAAGAGTCGATTAAAACCTTTAAAGCTATCGGCGGCTTTACGAGGATTGAACCAAAAAATACCTTGTTATACGACTTTCATTCGCAAGGTGTGGTGCGTCATGGTGATTATATGGCAAAGATACGGGCAACGCCAACAGCCGCTTCTGTCAAAAAAGTCACGCGCCGTGATGTCGATGTCGACGCCCGCGAAGAGGCGCTGCGACCGCTTATCATCGAGGAGATACGCGAACATGATTATCAGTTTGATATCCAGATTCAGCTATGCCGTAATCTCAAAAAGCAGCCGATTGAAGAGATTACGACGCAGTGGCAAGAGTCGGATACGCCCTTTGTCACCGTAGCGCGTTTAACCCTTCCTTGCCAGGACGTACCAGATGACGGTAATTTTGAGATTATGGAGAATCTATCCTTTACCCCATTTCGCTGTCTTGAAGAGAACCGTCCTATCGGAAACTTACAACAGTCGCGTCTCAAGGCCTATCAAGTCGCCTCCGAGACTCGCCATAAACTCAACGACGTCAAGCGCCGTGAGCCAAAGAGTTTAAAGGAGACGTTTGCTAAGTCTTTTTTTTAGACTAATCGTTTTTAGACTAATCATTTTAGGGTTTATAGATCAAAAAAAGCCAGTCATTATGTGACTGGCTCTTTTGTATCATGAGAATGTGTCTTGTACTAAAAACATCAGCTATTTAAGCTTGGCAATTTACGCTGTACTCGCGGTGTAAATACCCCATTCTTAACACAACATCATCGTAGAATAATTAAGCCACCTGCCTGTACTCGGCAGGTGTCATATCATTAAGTGAATCATGGGGTCTTTCGGTGTTATAAACCGTGATCCATTCCTCAGTCAGTTGACTGACCTCATTTAAATCATTGAATAAATAACAATCCAAGATCTCATTGCGATAACTACGATTAAACCGTTCAATATAAGCATTCTGATAAGGACAGCCAGGCTGAATATAATCAATATAGATGCCATGAGCTGATGCCCAATCAGTGAATATGCTGGATGTAAAATCACTGCCGTTATCCACACGAATTAGCTTAGGATAGCCATGCCACTCAGCCAACTGATCAAGGTAACGAATTACTCGGAGTGAAGGCATACTGGTACCAATATCAATGCCTAATATTTCACGGTTGTAATCATCAATCACATTAAAGGTTCGAAAGCGAATATTGTTGTGCAGCTTATCGCTCATAAAGTCCATAGACCAAGTATGACCCAATGCGTTTGGCATACTTAACGGCTGAGGATTACGTGTTGGTAGCCGTCTTTTAGACTTACGGCGTAGGTTTAAGTTTAACGCTGTATAAACACGGTGTAGTGCCCGTTGCGCTTATTAGGTTTATCGGTTTTCTCATGCTTGGGGTAACCGAGGTGGTCTTCCATCTCGGCTTCAAGTGCGGTGTCGATAAAAGATTGCATGAGCTGCCTCTGAAAGTCTTTGATGTCATCGAAGCTGTTCATGCTACCAGCCATTTGCTCGGCCAGTTTTTTAATGTCAGATTGAGTCGTCATTGCTTATTCTCCTGTTAGTGGATTATAAGCAGTTACACAAAGTTTGGGAAACTCCCGACCTAATAGATATGGTAAAGCCTTTCAATGACTTCATCTTGAGTCATGCCAGCCTCATTGAATATAAATACTTCAATATCATTCATAGCAGCCCGTAATCTTTTTTGACTGACTTGGATATATTGCAATGTCACATCATCTGATGATCTTGATGCTCTGTGATTAATCAGTCTCTTAATAACTGAGATATTCAAATTCAAATCATCTGCTACTGTTGAAAATGTTCTACGCAAATCGTGAGGTGTGATATGAATGCCTGCCAGCTTACCAATATTCGTGTATTGCTTTGATATATCAGTAAGATTGCCATCACACTCTTTTATCCGTGAAGGGAATAGCCACGGCTCATCTTGCTTGTACTTATTACGATTATTGAGCATAGCGACCATCACTTTACCAAGCGGTACACTCAAAATATCGCTATTCTTTGTATCTAAAATAGTCATACAGCCGTGCTGTAAATCTATTGAATCCCAGCGCAAAGTATAGCCCTCGTTGGCGCGTATTCCTGTACATAAAAATAGCAGCATGATATCGCGGGCATTATTGCTATGCGGCATCATATTGTGAAAATCCTCACTCTTAAAATCTAGCAGTACCTTCACGTAATGACCCATATTGTCATCACTCAGATGTCTGGTGCGCGGCTTAATAGTATTCCACGCCTTGTTAGCAGTCAGTATCTCAACGGGGTTTGGCTTAATGATTGGCATTTCATTTTTATCTAAAAAGCTGAGCCGTGAAAAATTCCATATTGCACTAAGCGCTCTAAATGTACCATTGGCTTGAGATAAGCTATGCTTGCTTAACTCTAAATGCTTATTAGTGATATCGCCTTGCATAATGTCATTCATAGAAATATCTAGCCAGCATTCTAAGTTCCTATTTATCTGACGATTATAAGACTTGATAGACGAAACCTTGAGGGTTGGCTTACTCGCTAAGTAATAAGCATAAGCCTCTCTTAGTGTAGGGGCGGTCAATTCTGGCGCTGGCTTGTCGAATGGATCAATCCCTTGCATAAGGTCGCTTATGATAGACATCGACCTGTCACGAGCATCTTGTAGCGTTATATGAGAGCAGTCACTAAATACTTTGCGCTGTAATTTACCATCGATGCGCTTGTTAACTAGATAGCTTTTTGACGTCTTATTAGTCCTTACAGCAAAACCATTCACAACCTCATCTTGATAGATGACTGACTTGTCAGAGTAGTCAAGACTGTCGATAAATTTCTTTGTGAACTTGATTTTAGCCAGGTCAGCACTGCCAATTTTGTTATATGTTGCATAGCATGATAATAGATATTTACTAAAATGAGAAGTATACGCAAAGTATACCTAGAGAGGGGTTAGGGGGTTTAATACTAGCCAGCTAAAAACAGCAGACAACAAAAAACCCCGTAAACATTACGCTTGCGGGGTTTGAATTTGGTGGGCCCAGTAGGACTTGAACCTACGACCAAAGGATTATGAGTCCTCTGCTCTAACCAACTGAGCTATGGGCCCTAACGTTAGACGCATAATGATACCTGATTTTTTTTAATTTTCAAGTAAAAGATAGCCTGTCAGACAGATATTATTCAAAATCAGCTGTTTTTTTTGATCAAACACTACCACCTGCCAAAGTCAAATGGCGTCCACCATCGATGGTGATGATCTCGCCTGTGACATAGCTGGCCTGTGCTAGATACAGCACGCTATGGGCTATCTCATCAGGGCGACCAATACGCTGCATCGGTATAGAGCTGAGAATGTTCTTTTGTTCATCATCATTGAGAGCCTGATCACTATCAGCGTCGGGCAGTATATTGACGCCTGGCGCGACACCATTGACCCGTACGCTAGGTGCCATCTCAAGCGCCAAGGACTGCACCATCATACGATGCGCTGCCTTTGCCATATTATAAGCGCTATAGCCTTTAAATGGCCTATCATGAGCATGGATGTCTAGCAAACTAATGATGCAGCCGTGCTGCGTTTGCAGATAAGGCAAGAATGCTTGACTGAGTAATAACGGCGCTTTGGCATTGGTCAAAAACAGCTCGTCCCACTGCTGAGTATTAATGCTACCAAGGAGAGTAGGATAAAAACGCGAGGCGTTATGCACCAATACATCCAACTGACCAAAACAGGATATGATGTTCGCTACAAAGTCGTTTAAGCGCTTAGGCTCATTGACCAGCTTTAAGTCAGCGACGATCATCGCCGCGCTATCAGGGCGGCGGCGATTGAGATCGGCAGTGAGCGCCTTTGCTTGCTGCTCACTGTGACGACAGTGGATAATGACTCGGTAGCCTTGAGTATGCGCCGCTTTAATAATAGCAGCTCCGATACGTTTGGCGCTGCCAGTAACGAGCATGACAGGCGCGTCTGCGTTGGCAGTTGCCGACTGAATAGGGATAACGGCTTGATTCATAGTCTATCTGTATTTTTGGTATAAAGGAGTAAAGTCGTAGCAGTACTATATCTTAAGAGTTATATCAGGACGCACTTTGACGGTTCGGTTATCCTCACTTAAGAGGGGTGCTGAGTGTCCAGATGATCTATGCGCGCTTGCCGTAATGCTGCACCAATTTCTGGCCCTCGAAGTCCGGCTTCGATGTCTTCCATACCAATCGCGTGAAAACTATTGAGAGCCAGCATCATTTGCCGATGCTGCTTTGCCAACTGAAAAGTATGACTACATACCAACAGCTGTGAGAGCTTCTCAGGTGCTTTATGAGCGCCGCAGGCTTGTATGAGGTCAATTCTTTCAGCGGCATCCAGATCATTGATAGCGGCTAGGGTAGGGAGCTGCTGGACAAATAAATTGGCAAATTGAGTATGTACTTTGGGCACTTTGACCATGTTGCCAATTTGGTTGATGTTTTTTGTCGCAGAGGCAGTCTCAACGCTAGAGTCTGTGAGAGCATTTGTAAACACATCAGCGCTCAGGCTCGTCATCAGTAGCGCCCAGCGCTGTGATAAATTCAGCTGCATTTGACCAGCAAAATATAGTGCCGTCTGCACCGTCTCTCTTATATGCGTATTATTCCAAGCCCCATGTAATGGCGCAAAATACTCGGTAAGTGCACCGATATCAAACAACTGCTGCCAGTACACATGCGGGGAAAGCTGCATCATCGCGCGGCTCGATTCTTGCCAAATACGCTCACTACTGAGGTGAGCAAGCTCTCCTGAGTGGACCAGTTGGCGCATCAATGCCAGTGTCTCCTCAGCGATGGTAAAGCCTAAGTCATAATAGCGCCCATAAAATCGTGCGGTACGCAGTACCCGTAAAGGGTCTTCACTAAACGCAGGTGAGACATGACGCAAGGTCTTATTCGCAAGATCATCCAATCCACCGTAGTAGTCGAGCACCTCGCCTGTCAGCGGCGTGTCATCGGTTAGGCTAGTGACTTCTATCGCCATTGCATTGATGGTCAGATCACGGCGCTGCAAGTCTTCTTGCAAAGTAACATCGATGCTGGCATGGATACTAAAGCCTTGATAGCCGACGCCTTGTTTGCGCTCAGTACGCGCTAGCGCATACTCTTCATGCGTTTTTGGATGCAAAAACACCGGAAAGTCTGCGCCTACTTGTACAAACCCAGCACTGAGCATCTGTGCTACTGTCGCGCCCACGACGACGTAGTCTTTGTCCTTGATAGGTCGTCCTAGTAGCTGGTCGCGGAGGGCTCCGCCAACAAGATAAATCTGCATGATAGCCTCGTATTATCGCGCAAGTTAGGACTGATATGTGGCATCAGTCAATGACAATAAAAAGCCAGCCATCGCACTGAAATGGCGATGGCTGGCTTTAGTATAACAGAGGAGCGCTATCCATAGAGGTTAGCGTCCTTTACGTTGGTACAATATTTGAAATTTGAAGTAACGAGTGAAGGGATGTCGATGCGACAAACATCATCAGCCCGTTATTGGTTTTCGTTTTCCAAATCCTGAGCTTCCGTCACGGCAAGTGCTGTCATGTTGACCACACGGCGCGCGGTTGCTGATGGTGTTAGGATATGGATAGGCTTACTGCTACCCAACAAGATAGGGCCGATAGAAGCGCTATTTGTCGCGGTTTTTAGTAAGTTGAAGGCGATGTTTGCGGCATCTAGCGTTGGCAATATCAGCAGGTTCGCCGCGCCTTTTAGTGGGCTTGATGGCATGTCTTCTAGGCGAATGTTTTCGTTCAACGCCGCATCACCTTGCATCTCACCTTCAAATTCAAAATCGACGTTCATGTCGGTCAAGATTTGATAGACTTTGCGCATTTTCACCGCGCTGTCACGGTTTGAGGTACCGAAGTTTGAGTGTGATACGAGAGCGACACGAGGCGTAATACCGAAGCGACGTAGCTGCTCAACGGCCAAGATGGTCATCTCAGCTAATTGCTCTGCTGTTGGGTCTTCGTGGATATAAGTATCCGCGATAAAGATGTTGCGATTTTGCATCAGTACGGCATTCATCGCATAAAAGTCGCTAACACCTTCTTTTTTGTCAATGACACTTTGGACATAGTCTAAGTGCAGTTGATAATGACTAAACGTACCACAAATCATGCCATCTGCATCGCCATTGTCTACCAGTAGCGAGCCAATTAGCGTGGTCTTGCGACGCACATCACGGCGGGCAAGCTCGATACTGACGCCGCGGCGTTTGTTTTTCTCGTAGTATCCTTGCCAGTAGTCTTTGTAGCGTGGATCGTCGTCTTGATTGACGATAGTGATGTTTTCACCATCTTTTAAGCGCAGACCGAGTCTTTTGATATGATCTTCGATGACAGCTGGGCGACCGACCAAGATAGGGTGGGCAAGCGCTTCGTCGACCACAACTTGCACTGCCAGTAGGACGTTGTTGTCTTCACCTTCACAGTAGACGATACGCTTTGGTGCTGCTTTGGCACGCGCAAAGACAGGCTTCATCACAAACGCTGAGTTATAGACAAACTCAGATAGGCTCTGGCGATAGGCGTTCATGTCAGTGATAGGCAAGGTGGCAACGCCTGAGTCCATGGCGGCTTTGGCAACGGCAGAGGCAATCTCGATGATGAGGTTTGGCTCTAGTGGGCCTGGAATTAAGTAATCACGGCCAAAGCTCTTCATCTGCTCGATGTTTTTAACGTTGCTGGTTGGGGTGGATTCGACATGTGCCATAGCAGCGATTGCTTTTACACAAGCGATTTTCATCTCTTCGTTGACTGCGGTTGCGCCTACATCTAGAGCGCCGCGGAAGATGTATGGGAAGCAAAGGGCGTTGTTTACTTGGTTTGGATAGTCTGAGCGGCCAGTCGCCATGATGACGTCAGGACGGACAGCATGCGCAAGCTCAGGCATGATTTCAGGGGTTGGGTTGGCAAGGGCAAAGACGATTGGGTCTTTTGCCATACGGCGAACCATATCTTCGGTCAAGGTGCCGGGCATTGATAAGCCCAAGAACATATCGACATCGTCCATGACTTCTTCGATAGACGTCGCGGTGATGTCACGAGCATAGCGCTGTTTGGTTTCGTCTAGATTTTCACGGCTGGTGCTGATGATACCGCGAGAGTCGGATACGATGATGTTGTTTTTATCGACGCCAAGCGCGCAGATGATATCTAGACAAGAGATGGCAGCGGCACCTGCGCCTGAGCACACTACTTTGATTTCTTCGATTTTTTTGCCAGTAAGTAATAAGGCATTGAGCATGGCGGCCGCGACGATGATAGACGTGCCGTGCTGATCGTCATGGAACACCGGAATGTTCATACGCTCGCGCAATTCGCGCTCGATTTTGAAGCATTCTGGGGCTTTGATGTCTTCTAGGTTGATACCACCAAAGGTTGGCTCAAGAGAGGCAACTGCTTCGATAAACTTGTCCGGATCGTTTTGGGCAATCTCGATATCAAAAACATCAATGCCAGCAAACTTTTTGAATAGTACCCCTTTACCTTCCATCACAGGCTTAGACGCCAAAGGCCCGATGTTACCCAGACCTAGGACGGCAGTACCGTTGGTGATGACGCCGACCAAGTTGTTGCGAGCTGTATATTTGGCAGCAAGCTTTGGATCTTTTTCGATTTCAAGACAAGGTACTGCTACCCCTGGCGAATAAGCCAAGGCTAAGTCACGCTGGTTTGCCAGCTGTTTGATAGGGGTGACTGAGATTTTACCTGGGCGCGGAAACTCATGATAGTGCAAGGCAGCTTGTTCAAACTGCTCTTTTTCTGAACTGTGGGTATCCGTATTCAAAGTGGTATCGTCATTCATAATAATTGCCATGGTTGGAATAAATTGGAATAAAGTAAATGGAGATAAAGAAATAACGCCGCCGTCTCAACGCTTATTGAATGATAATAATCAAAGAGAACATCGGCATTAAAAGGGTTATGATCGGCAGTTTAATATCAGGCCAAAAAAGCAATCGAGCGAAAACCGTTATTCTAGCACTATTGGCAATTCACTGCCTAGTCAACTCGGCCCAAATGTGCGAATAATATAATAAAATGATATTCGTTATTTCGCTGGTTGATAATGCCAAAAAACCCCATGACATATCAACCTTAATTTCATAATGTCTCAAAATATTACAGTCTATAAAGGCCAAAGACACTGTTTTGTGTGGCCTGAGGTGTTAAATGGCTAAACCAATTATGAAGAACAGCTAATCGGCATTTGCGGCGCATGAGGATCGGGTGGTAGGGTATCGAGCTCTGTTGCGATATCCTGTACCTGATAAGGATGCGCAAGCAAGGTGAAGACGCGATCCACTTCCTCAAACTGACCTTGTTCTGCAGCCGTAATGGCTCTTTGTGCCATGCTATTACGCAGCACATAGACAGGGTTATGCGCCTGCATGGTCGCCTGTGCCTCTGCGAGTTTTGAAGACTCGATGAGGCTAATATAACGCGCTGACCAATCTTGCCACACTTTCTGCGCCTCAGGGTTTAACTCAGCAGTCATGGTGGTCAATAATTGATGCTCATATGGATAATCCTCTGGCGCCAGCAGGCCAAGCAGCGCCCGAAAGCTGTTGGTGTAGTCGAGTAAGTTGTCTTCTAATAGAGTCAACCACTCAAAAGCCACACTGAGGCTCTCGCTTCGATGTGGCAGTCCAAGCTTTTGACACAGTCCTTGCTGATAGTGCTGCATAAACGTCGCTTCATAAGGCGCTAAGCAATCAGAAAGCGTCTCACGGGTGACGCCGTCCAAACGCATAAAGTGTGGCAACCAAACGTTTAGGTTCCAATGACCAATCGCTGGTTGGTTTTGATAGGCGTAGCGTCCCGTATGATCAGAGTGATTATTGATCCAAGCAGGATTAAAGCGCTCCATAAAACCAAACGGACCGAAATCCAAGGTGCTGCCGGTGATGGATAAGTTATCGGTATTCATCACCCCGTGGGCAAAGCCGATCAATTGCCAGTCGGCAATCATTCGTGCCGTCCGCGCAACGACGGCTTGCAAAAATGCGAGCACAGGTATCTCGCTCTCGCGGCACTCTGGATAATAAGTATCAATCATATAGTCGGTAAATTCACCGAGCAAATCAGGGGCAAAGCTTGCGATCCACTCGACATGGCCGAGGCGAATATGGCTGTCTGCCACCCGCATCAGCGCAGCGCCAGCCTCCATGCGTTCGCGGCGCACACGTGTATCAGAAACGACAAAGCCCAAAGCATTTGAGGAAGGGATGCCAAGCTGGGTAAGTGCGTGACCGCATAAATACTCGCGAATGGTACTACGAAGGACCGCGCGCCCATCTCCCATACGCGAGTAGGGCGTCAGACCGATACCTTTGAGATGTAAGTCTTGTCGCTGCTCATTATGATCAATGACTTGCGCCATAAGCAGCCCGCGACCATCGCCCAATTGCCCCGCCCACTGACCAAACTGATGACCAGCATAAGCCATGGCCAAGGGTCTAAACTCGGCAGGCACATATTGTCCGCCTAGGATCTCGACCCAGCGAGCCATGAGCGTATCATCCTCTGCCCAGCCCAATTGCTGCGCGACTTGAGTATTAAAGTGGCCGGCGCGCGGACGCTCTAAAGGCGTCGGCGGCTGTTCGTGATACAGGCGCGTGTCGAGCGTGACATAGGTGTTTTGATAGCGCATACAAGCCCTTCCTACTTTTAGAGTATTGGTTTTTTGATACCAGGTGATGAGTATGGATTGTTTGGTTAAGCGTTCGATTGATAGGCAGCTATGCGCACTATAGCACAGCACGGATAGCGCCGCGTTTCACTGTGTCCATCTCTTGTAATCAGGCATGTTTTTATAAGAGTCATCATCGTATGGTGTGCTGGCAAGCTCGTTTTACATAGTATAGTCAACCTAATTTAAGACAGGTATCGTCCTACTGGTATCAACAAGGGCGCTGTTATGTTGGATGGACTATCGTCGTTTGAATATTGCACTGTACGAATGATAAATGAATGATAAAAAAATCCCTCTATCCATGACAGATAGAGGGAAGGAGAAACTTCAGGTGGTTTGACTAATTAAGCTTTCAAGACTGAGTTTTAAAGGCCAAGCTTAGCGATCAAACTCAGTCGCTATATGATTAAGCGCAGTTAAGCAGCTTTTTTGCTAAGACCGATTGAGCGAAAAGCAGTTTTTAGGTTGCTATTGTGCTCAAGGATTTTTTGTTCAATCTTTGCATAATCGTGTTTTAGCTTCTCATCTATTTCATGCAAACGATCAGCACATTCAGTCTTTTTTAGCTCGATGGCTTTGGCTTTTAGCGCTTGCCACTCTTCAACGGTCTGCATAAAGGCATCGTATTCAGACTTAATGCGATCTTGAAAGTTTTTCATCGCATGAGGAATGTCGATGCCACCTGCCGTCGCCGTCTCGATCTGCTGCTGGGCTTTTTTAAACTGCATTTGCACTTCAGCATGCTTGATGGTCGTGTCATCGACCGTACGCAGCTCACTGGTCAGACCGATCTTTGATAGCCCTGCGATCAGCCATTTGGTTGGGTCATACTGCCACCATTTGACACCATTACGATAGTCGTATTGGAAGAAGTGATGGTAGTTATGATAGCCTTCACCCCATGTAAATATCGCCAAAAAGAAGTTGTCACGGGCACTGTTGGTATCGGTATACGGGCGCGTACCAAACATATGACACAAGGAGTTGATAAAGAAGGTAAAGTGATGCGTCAATACCAAACGCAGCAAGCCTGCAATGATGAGTGTGCCCCAAACATCCCCTAATAGCCAACCAATCGCAGCGACCATACCGACGTTCATAGCAACCACCCACAAGCCATAATACTTATGCTGGATTTGCAAGACGCGATCTTTGGTCAAGTCGGGGATGTTTTTGTAATCAAACTTACCACTAGGGTAGTTGCGTAGCATCCAGCCAATATGACTGAACCAAAAGCCGCGCTTGGCAGAGTATGGGTCATCCAAACGATCATCGACATGACGATGATGGCTACGGTGCCCAGATACCCAGTCAAATGCTGATCCTTGTACCGCTAGGGTTGAGCCAAGCAATAAAAAGTTTTTGACAATAGGATGGGCTTTATACGCACGGTGCGACAGCAGACGGTGATAGCCTGCGGTAATACTAAGGCCAGTCCATACCATAAAAGCGCCAAACACGCCCCAAACTGGTGCGCTGACGCCGTGAGTAAACAAATACCACGGCGTGATGATCGCAGCCGCAATCGGAGTGGCGACTAAGATAGTGGCTGGAATCCAGTTGATCGGCGCTTTGGTAAACTCAAACTCACGCATGTCGATACTCGCTTCTTGAGACCCTGCAACTGGCGCATCGATATGTGCATAGTTGCGCTTGGCAACTGGCTGCTCACCGAGCGAGCTTTTCGTTTTATTTTCATTAAAGCGTGTGATTTGAGTGCTGGCGGTCTTAATAAGCGTGTCACCAGATTTGATAGCGAAACGTAAGCCTTTAAGCGGTAAGCCAAGTGCTTTTTTTGCAATCATATAACATCCCTAACGGTATTCATTTAAGCGTCTATGGTACCCTAAAAAAACAATAAAGTGAACACTTATTCACTATAAAAATATTGCTAAATAACAACAACTTGTATGGATTATAGAATGGATGGGTCAAAATAGCGATAGACTTATCAGACATGAGGGAGAAGTGTAAGTGTTACAGCAGATATGTACAAGAACCCATGTCTCAGAGCTGACGGAGTATCAGAACCTACAGATAGAAAGTTAACAGCGCAACCGTAACCTATTGTCGGCCCAATACCTGACTGGGGAAGTCGGTGATGATGACATCAACCTGCCAGTCGATCAGCTGCTGTATGGCGTCGATATCATTGACCGTCCACGCACTCATAGGCAAGTTGTAACGGTGGCTATGAGCGATGATATCTCGACTCAGCAGCGGATAATGCACGCCCAGCTGTACACAGCCTAACTGCAAAGCAGTATTGGTCGCGGTAGCCAGTGCTTCGGCGGTGCGAATGAGTAAACCTCGCGGTAGGCGTTTTAGCTGCTGATGCCGCTGCAGACGCACATGCAGCTCGGTGTCAAAGCTGGTTAGTACAAGCGGTAAATGAATCAGCGGCGTGTCAATCAGATCGCGCGCCAGCGCTTGGATAAGCGCAGTATAATCGGTGCGCTCATGGGTCTTGATCTCAAGCTCAATGACAGAAAACTCGTGCAACGTCTGGGCGATACTCGCTAGGGTGATAATAGGATGACCAAGCTGTAGGTGTCGTCTGATCTCCGCTAGAGTCAGCTGAGCAATACGCGACTGCTGGCCACACATCCGCGCCAAATCCTCATCGTGAAAAACCACTAAATGACCATCAGCGCTTAGCTGGACATCGAGCTCTACACCAGCCAAACCATGGTTTTTTAGACGCCCGATATGCTGAAATCCAAGTAAGGTGTTTTCTAAGGCTTCACCGCGCGCGCCGCGATGACCGAGTAACAGCGTGTTTTTAAAGTTTATCATTAGATACAGTAACGAGTGTTTTAGGCTCATCATATCGCCTGAGATAGGCGACGTCTAACAACATTTACGACTGCTATCTGGGCAAATGCCGAACCAAAATGAATCAAAATGTTGGGCGCTAGATTTGACCTTTAATGAATCAAAATGTTCGACACGCCCTATATAAATATGTCATTGTTATGTTTTTGCAACCAAACGCAGGTTTTGTGGTGAATGAAGGACGTTATTTGTATATCCATGGCAGACACTAATGACCATTTCATCTAAACACCGTATAATAATCTGGTTTTAACCGCTGGCAGCTAGGGTTTTGGTTTGAACATCAATCACTGTCCGTCAGTGACGGTACGAATTAGTAAATTGGGAGCAAAATACATATGAGCGTAGCAAATAAGAGTGTGAGCAAGTGGCAAAAAGTGGCTGGTATTGGCATGGTATGTGGTTTAGCGCTTGTCGGCTGTGATCGCTCAGAAAAAGAAGAGACGACAGAGACCGCTGAGCTGACAGAGCAAGAGTCTGCTGCAGAAAACGCTGCTGCTACTGCGGTCAGCTGTGATGATCCCATGGTGCAAGATCGCCTCAAAACGACACTAAAAAATACGCTCAATCAACAAGCACAGACGCTCGCTGCCAATTATGCAAATGACGCCGAGATCAGCCTTGCAGGCGCTAGCATTGCTGATAAGACCAATGGTGTTGTGATTGATGTACAAAACGCAGCAGTACTACAAGCAGCCAACAGCAATGGCATGACGACGTGTCAGGCGAGCGTCAGTATGACGCTCCCAAGTGAGGATTTGTATCAAGCCAGTCAAGTGCAAGCGGCCAACAATCAGCCAAGCCTGCAATCTCGTCTTGCGCAAAATAACATTCGTATCAATAACAACATGCTCGTGGATGACGCTTTTACCTATGTCGTTGGCGCTCAAGGCGGGCAAGTAAGTACGCGAATCGCAGGTCAGCCCGCGCTTCTTACTGTCGTGGCTGATGTCATGGCAGGCTCTGTGTTTAAGTCGGCGATGGATGCCGCCCGCGCCGAGCGTGAAGCAGAACGCCGCGCTGCTGCACAAGACAATGAGCGTCAGTCAGCACCTGTGCGTCAGCCGCGCGCTGCCACACCAGTCGAGCCGATTCGTCCGATCCAGCCTACTACGCCGCCGACCATCGAGGTGCCAAGTACCAATAACCAAAATGAAAGCGCTGGTACTAGCTCGCCAAGCAGTACAGCAGCCAACAGTGCTGCGACTCCCAGTGAGCCTGCCGCACCTGCGACGCCAAAAGCAGTGCCAAAAGATGACAGCATCGATATGGTCATTATCGAAGATGAAAGCGCTACTTATTAATCCATAAAAATCAGTAATGATATTGGTTTTTAGAAAAAAGCACCCGCAACGTCTTTACGTTACGGGTTCTTTTTTGCTTGTATATATCAGATGTCTCGTGCCCGCTACTTATCACTGGCGAAGTTCTGTAACACCTGACTGTCCCAAAGTACCTCAGAGACCTGCTCAGGGTCTGTGCAAAAACGTGCCGCGACAAACAACCAATCAGACAAACGGTTGATTAAGCTGATGGCCGTTGCACGGATTGCTTGCGGGCGCGCTTGCTGTAATAGGACTGCTTGGCGCTCAGCACGGCGACACACACTACGTGCGACATGCAGCTGACTAACCAGTAACGACCCAGTGGGTAAGATAAAGTCTTTTAGTGGCGCTAAGGTAGCGTTCATTGCATCGATTTGCTGCTCTAGCCATTCAATGTGCGTGCTGTTCACGCCTTCATATTCTGGCATGGCAAGCTCGCCACCGATATTAAACAAAAGATGCTGAATAATCGCCAACGCCTCAGAAAGCTCGGACTCGTCCGTCTGCGTCTTAAATGCTGATAGAGCGCCTTGCTGCACGTACGCGCGTACCATACCGATGTGTGAGTTTAGCTCATCAATATCACCCATCACGCCAAACAAGATATCAGCTTTGCTCACGCGGCTGCCATCTGCCATGCCGGTGCTACCATCATCGCCGGTACGTGTATATATTTTACTCAAACGGTTGCCCATCTTGATATCCTTAGCGGTTTTTATCGTTCAGTGGTGTTAGTTATGTGCTCATTGTAGTATTTTATGGCGGTTTTCGCTAAGATAATGGGTTAAGTTTTATCGCGCTGCAGAGTTTATGAGTGTCCATGGATCGCTGCGCGTGATTTTTTGTCTGTTTTGTTTGTATTCCACTTAATTTATATCAAAGGCTTTTTAACTATGACCACACCACTTGCCGATGCGATGTCTCAGCTGGCCATTTATGATTCACTGACAGGTAGCAAGCGTCAGTTTGTACCACTCAAAGCAGGACAGGTCGGCATGTATGTGTGCGGGATGACCGTTTATGATTATTGTCATATTGGTCATGCGCGTGTGATGGTGGCCTTTGATATGGCGGTGCGCTGGCTTGCGCAGCTAGGTTATGATGTCAATTATGTCCGTAATATTACCGATATCGATGACAAAATCATCGCTCGCGCGAGTGAAAATGGCGAAGAGATTGGTGCATTGACCCAGCGTTTTATCGATGCAATGCACGAAGATGCGAGCGCTCTAGGCTGCCAGATGCCAAATGCTGAGCCACGCGCGACCGATCATATCGACGAGATGCAGCAGATGATTGGCAACTTGGTCAACAATGACTATGCGTATGCAGGGGATCATGGTGATGTCTATTATGCGGTCGATAGCTTTGCTGATTATGGCAAATTATCTAAGCGTAACTTGGATGATATGCAGGCAGGTTCGCGTGTTGAGGTCGAGACTGACAAGCGCAATCCATTCGACTTTGTCTTATGGAAAGCGGCCAAACCCGATGAGCCGCAGTGGGCGTCGCCTTGGGGACAGGGGCGTCCTGGCTGGCATATAGAATGCTCAGCGATGTCGACCAAATGCCTAGGTGATACCTTTGATATTCATGGCGGTGGTCACGACCTACAGTTCCCGCATCACGAAAACGAAATCGCCCAGTCAGAAGCCGCGACAGGCTGCGAGTACGCGCGTAACTGGATGCATGTTGGCTTTATCAATGTCGATGGCGAAAAGATGTCGAAGTCACTGGGCAACTTCTTTACCATTCGTGATGTGACCGCGAAATACTTACCTGAGACGGTGCGTTTTTTCTTATTATCGAGCCATTATCGCAGTCAAGTAAACTTCTCAGACAGCGCTTTGGATGAAGCGCATAATAGCCTAAGCAGATTATACAACGCGCTAAAATTGGCTGAGCAACAAAAAGGTCAGTCAATCGTAGTCAATGCAGAGCTAGTGGCTAAAGCTTACGATAGTGCTGCTGGACAAGACTTTATCAAAGCCATGAATGATGACTTTAATAGCTCAACGGCGATAAGTGTGTTGTTTGGCTTGGCTCGAGATATCAATAAAGCCGTTAAAGCTGAAGATGTGACGGCAGCATGGCAGTCAGCCCAGCAGCTCAAGGCCTTGGCACAAGTGCTAAATCTCTTGCAGCAGCCTGTACAGCAGTTCTTGCAAGCGGTGACCGGAGAGCAGGCGGATAATGGGCTAGATGATGCTGCTATCGATGCGCTTATCACTGAGCGTCATGATGCTAAAATTAGCAAAAACTTTGCCCGCGCCGATGAGATACGCGAGCAGTTAAAACAGGCGGGTATCGAGCTTGAAGACAGCCGCGCTGGTACCACATGGCGCCGCGCGTAAGCGGATTTGAGCGGACTTATACGACCATACTTGTTTTTTTACATATAAAGTCAGCTTGATGCTGGCTTTTTTTGTACTCAAAATAAATTTAGTCGATCCTAAATAAAGTTGGCATGCAAGATACTATGTGCCACGTGCTAAAGGTGTTTATTGTGCGCGGCGTTGGGACAGCACGCAAGGTAATAAATAAAATATCTATACGCCTTGTACCAAGACCAAACGGTTTTGATACCGCATTTACGGTATTCTTACGCTTGTACGATACGCTTATTTTTTATACAAATTCATACAACTTACGCAACTTACTGGCCGTCGATATATGAATACTTCTCACACGGATGCTGCTGAACATCATCAGACTGACACGGATAGAGTCATACCCTTTATTTGCCATCGCACTATTGGCCATCGGCTGATCAATGACAAGTCGCCGAAGAGCCGGCGCGCTATGATATGGCAAATACTGGTGGTGTTTTTTGTACTGACGCTCGGCGCGGCGATAGAGGCTGTTGCCCAGCCAGATAGTTTTGGCGAATACGCCGAGCAGCAGCTAGACTCGATGAGCGATGGCAACGTCAGTGTTTCTGCGATTGCAGAAGAGGTATTTGACCCCACTGAGCGTAGCGCGGTAGAGCAGGCAGGTGAGTTGCAGGGTAATGCGGGTCTAACGGGCGAATTTCATGAGAGCTATTACCTTTTGGATAGACTCAATACCGGCTTGCCGGCGTTATCTAAGCCGCCAAACCTGACCACGCCGCTTGCCACATTAGAGTTTTTTCAGTCGGCAGTGATGAAACAGCAGTATGACTTGGCCGCTTACGCGCTGAATATGAACCTGATCGACCAAAGCATTCAGCGCAGCCGCGCGCTTGAGCTCTCTAAGCGTTTGGATTTTTTATTGTCCGAAAGAGAGCTGTATGTGTTTGATGATTTGCCAGATCGTCCGGATGGGCTTATTGAGCCGCCGCTGGGTAACGACAGCAGCGTGATGGGCATCGCCAGACGCTCCATTCAGCTTGGCTATATCGACTACCGCGAGCGCCGCGTACCCATCTATTTGCAGCGCGTGAGAGTTGGGGAGGATGCACCTGTTTGGGTATTTTCCGCACAAACAGTAGGCAATATCGATAACCTATACGCGCAGTACCATCCGGCAGAGTTTGAGCGCTATCTGCCTGCCTGGTTAAAAATACAGTTTTTTAGTATTGCTTTGTGGGAGTTTTTAGCACTCGTTTTGTTTTTCTTGTTGACCATGGGGGCGGGCTGGCTACTGAGTAAGGGCACTGAAAAGCTCATCAGTCGCTACATCGATGATGAAAAGTATAGCAACTACGTCGGCAGTAGTCATGGTGTGGCAGACCTTGTCAGCAAATTGACGGTACCTTTGACCTTTACCATCAGTTTTTCATTGGTGTTTACCTTAGTGTCAGGGGGCTTTCCTTATCTAGATGCGGTGGCCTCATCGACCCGCCCGCTGATTTGGATTGGACTGGTATTTAGCACTTCATGGCTTGGTATTCGGATTATTAACTTTTTTGCCAATCGCTATCAAAATATGCAGATCGAAAATCTGGCCGAAGAGCATTTTGATAAAGAGCGTCGTCGCCGCACCTATGTATCGATATTTCGCCGCGTCTTTATCTTTGTCATGATTTTGGGCAGTATTTGGATTGGGCTTAGCGAATTTACCAATATGGAGGGTCTGGGCAAGACACTATTGACCTCAGCTGGTATCGCGGGGGTGGTCATCGGTATTGCTGCGCAGCCTATCTTGGGCAATATCATCGCAGGGGTGCAGGTGGCGGTGACTCAGCCTGTGCGTATTGGCGATACGGTGATGATGGAGGGGGATTGGACGACGATTGAAGATTTGCGTTATACCTATGCGGTGCTAAAGACGTGGGATGAGCGCCGATTGATCGTACCGATGCGCCGCCTGATTACCGAGGTTGTAGAAAACTGGTCTCATACCGAGGTGCATCAGACTTGCGTGGTCTATCTTTACGTGGATTATGGTGCTGATATCGAGGCCATTCGCGAAAAATTTATTTCACTGGTCAAAGATAACGACTTATGGGATGGTGAAACTGAGCCTGAGATGGTCACGGTATCGCTGAGCGAAAACACCATCAAATTAAGAGGGAGCCTAGCCTCTGACGGCCCGATGAATGCCTTTTATCTTGAATGTCAAGTACGTGAACAGATGCTACATTATCTCTATCGTGAGCAAAAATCATATCTACCCGCTGAGCGTTTTATCATGAAGCAACACGAAGCGTGAGGTGCGCCATCTGTGCTCGATACGCCAGTTAATCTCGTGCCGCTGTCTGAGTGATAGAGCAAATGCGCGCCTGTTTGTATGATATTGATCAATTCTACAAAATAAGCTGATAAATAAGCATGCGAGGTGCCTGCGTATTTGTTATAATATGGCGTTATTTTTACGGGATAAATGAGCGATTAAGAGATGAGTCTGCACTGTATTTGTGCAAATTTATCACTCATAAATCAATGGCAATTTTCAAGTACTGGTGTTTGTTTAGTGATAGAGGGTTTTTAGACAAACAACGACTGGCTCATTGTCTATTATCGAAAGCTCTATGATAAAAAGTCTGCAACACATAAGGCTTTGACTATCGTAAAGTCATACTGGTGATCTTGGTTGATTGTCTTATCGCGAAAATCCCACACATCAAAATAACCACCACTAGGGGTCTGTATGTTGCGAATTGTCGATGAAGCCTTAACCTTTGATGACGTTTTATTATTGCCAGCCTATTCTGAAGTCCTACCAAAAACTGCTGATCTGACCACCCGTTTGACCAAAAACATCACGTTGAATTTACCGCTGGTTTCTGCCGCTATGGATACGGTGACTGAGTCTGAAATGGCCATCACTATGGCGCAGCTAGGCGGCATGGGTATCTTGCATAAGAGTATGGATATCGCCAAACAAGCCACGCAAGTACGCCGTGTGAAAAAGTTTGAAGCAGGGACAGTGGTTGACCCTATCACGGTACATCCAGAGATGACCATTGGTGAGCTGTTGCAGTTGACCGAAGACAACAACATCTCAGGCGTGCCTGTCGTCGAAAAAGGCACAGATAGTGTGGTCGGTATCGTCACTCACAGAGACTGGCGCTTTGAAACCAACTTATCACTCCCTGTCAGCAAAATCATGACACCAAAAGATCAGTTGGTCACCGTACACGAAGGCGAGAGCAACGAAAACATCAAGCGTTTACTCCATGAGCATCGCATCGAAAAAGTCATCGTTATCGATGATAACTATCGACTAAGAGGTCTGATCACAGTCAATGACTTTGCCAAGGCCGAAAACAACCCAAATGCGTGTAAAGATGAGCAAGGTCGTCTACGGGTTGGTGCCGCTGTCGGCACCGGCGCAGATACGCAGGCACGTGTCGAAGCTTTGATCGCAGCAGACGTCGATGTTATCGTGGTAGATACTGCGCACGGCCACTCAAAAGGCGTGATCGAAAAAGTCTCGTGGATCAAAAAGCACTATCCTAACGTTCAAGTGATTGGCGGTAATATCGCCACCGGTGACGCAGCCCTTGCATTACGTGATGCAGGTGCAGACGCGGTAAAAGTCGGCATCGGCCCTGGCTCTATCTGTACCACGCGTATCATCGCTGGTATCGGTGTGCCTCAAATCTCAGCAATCGACAATGTCGCAAGCGCCCTACAAGACAGCATTCCTTTGATTGCTGATGGGGGTATCCGCTACTCAGGTGATATGGCAAAAGCCATCGCCGCTGGTGCATCGTGCATCATGGTCGGCTCGCTTATGGCAGGTACCGAGGAGGCACCAGGTGAGGTTGAGTTGTTCCAAGGTCGCTACTACAAAGCCTATCGCGGCATGGGTAGCTTGGGTGCAATGTCAGGCTCAAATGGTTCATCAGACCGTTATTTCCAAGATGCCAAAGACGGCGTAGAAAAACTGGTGCCAGAGGGTATCGAAGGCCGCGTTCCTTATAAAGGCCCAGTAGCTGGCATCGTCAATCAGTTGGTTGGCGGCTTGCGCTCATCAATGGGTTACACAGGCTCTGCGACTATCGAAGATATGCGTAGCAAACCACAGTTTATCAAGGTGACGTCTGCTGGTATGAAAGAGTCGCACGTCCACGATGTGCAAATCACCAAAGAAGCACCAAACTACCGTGTGAACTAATTTGTTGTCCTACCTACTGTAGGTGCTGCGTTTTTGCCAGATTGCACGACTACAGAGACGTTAAGATACAAACAGCCAACAATGCCTCGTTATTGTTGGCTGTCTTTTTTGTAAAATACCAAAATGGATTATAGGCATAGTAATTACAACAACAGTGATTATAATGACAGTAACAATAATAACAGTAGTGCCGATCCCTGAGACGGCCTTTTACTTTTATATGTGAGGAAGATAGATAATGAGCTACTTTGGCACCGATGGTATTCGTGGAAAGTTTGGTGAATCCCCAATCACACCGGATTTTATTTTAAAATTGGGTTATGTGACAGGCAGGGTGCTAATAGAGAATAATACCAATCCATCGCGCAAGCCCAGTGTGGTCATCGGTAAAGACACTCGCCTGTCAGGTTATGTGATAGAAGGGGCGCTGCAGTCGGGCTTTAATGCCGCAGGGGTGGATGTCCATATGCTCGGCCCATTGCCGACGCCTGCCATTGCGCATTTGACTCGCAGTTTTAATGCGGATGCCGGTGTGGTCATCTCCGCCTCGCACAATCCTTATTTTGATAATGGCATCAAGTTTTTTTCGGGCGATGGTAAAAAGTTGACCGATGAGATGCAAACGGCCATTAACGACAAGCTCACCGCTATCATGAGTGCCTCTGAAGCAGACAATAACACCATCATGCCTATTGTGGATCCTGCCAAACTTGGCAAAAACAATCGTATCAACGATGCCAAAGGTCGCTATATAGAATTCTGTAAAGGCAGCTTTCCTTATCAGTATGACTTAAGTCATCTTACCGTCGTCGTCGACTGCGCTAACGGAGCGGGTTATAGCGTGGCACCGAGAGTCATGCGGGAGCTTGGTGCTAATGTTATCGCTATCAATCATGCGCCTGATGGTATCAATATCAATGCTGACTGCGGCTCGACCCATCCAGCACGCTTGCAAAAAGCGGTCGTCGAGCATGGCGCTGATGTCGGGATCGCGCTAGATGGCGATGGTGACCGTATCGTGATGGTCGATGAAACCGGAGCCTTAGTCGATGGTGATGGGATCTTATACGTGCTCGCCACCCAAGGCGCAGACAAAGCTAAGGGCGTGGTCGGTACGTTGATGAGTAATATGGGGCTAGAGCTGGCGCTCAAAACCGCTGAGATTGACTTTGTCCGTGCAAAAGTAGGCGATCGCTACGTCATGCAAGCGCTTGAGGCCAATGGTTGGATACTGGGCGGTGAGCCGTCTGGTCATATTTTATGTTTGGACAAAAGCCGTACAGGTGATGCGATTATCGCAGGTTTGCAGGTGCTGGCTGTCATGCAAGCGCGTGGCCGTGCGCTTAGTGACTTGGTCGAAGGGTTTGACGTGCTACCACAAAAACTGGTCAACGTGCGCTTGTCTGAGATGAAAGATCCGTTTGAGTATCCTGAGTTGGTGGCCGCCTTTGATAAAGCGCGTGCGGCGCTGGCAGGTCGTGGTCGTTTACTCATTCGTCAATCAGGTACAGAGCCGATGATTCGAGTTATGGTTGAGTCTGACGACGAGATAGAATGTGATGTGCTGGCCAATGATCTGGCGGATCAGATCAAGGCGGTATTGGGCTAATTGATTGACGTTAAAGGTTATGATAATCAATCATGATCAGCAGTCACACTGTATATTATATAAAGGAGTTGCCATGAGTATGGATTTTACCGATCAGCGTTTGTCATACGAAAAAGGCGTTTTAGATCAACAGTCAGTCCCCACCTCTCCATTTGAGCTACTCGGTGCATGGATGACTGAGGCGATTGAGCAAAAAGTACAAGAGCCTTATGCCATGAGTCTGGCCACTTGCGGCGCGGATCTTAAACCCAGCGTCCGTATCGTATTGCTGCGTGAGATTACTGAGACAGGGGTGGTGTTTTATACCAATTACGACAGCGCTAAAGGACAAGATATCAGTGAAAACCCCAACGCTGAAGTGTTGTTTTTCTGGCATGAGCTAGAGCGTCAGATTCGCATCAGTGGCCGAATTGCTAAAATTGACGCTGAAAAATCTGCTGCCTATTTTCAAAAACGTCCACATGATAGCCAAATAGGTGCTTGGGTCAGTCAACCGCAAAGTGGTGAAGTCGCCAATCGTGAGGTGATGGAGCAAACGTTCGAGCAACTGCAAGCAGAATATGCAGATGGTATTAGCGTACCAACACCAGCGTTTTGGGGTGGGTATGAGATTACGGTTGAAAAAATCGAGTTCTGGCAAGGTCGCGCCAGCCGTATGCATGACCGTATCGTCTATAGCAAAGACGATAACAACAACTGGCAGACCAAGCGGCTACTACCATAGTGTTTGGCTGATTTTGAAATCCTAGATCATTTAAAAATATAAAAAATCCACTCTATATCCAGTTTCTCGGGTATTTAGAGTGGATTTTTTATATCAGTTATTTGCTTTATTTGGCTTTATTTGGCATTGGTATCGACATCCACAGAAACGGACATACCAGGACGCAAGCGTGCAAGCTCAGGTTGGTTCGGATCCAAGTCGATACGTACTGGGATGCGCTGCGCAATTTTTATATAGTTACCTGTCGCAGGATTGGCGGCACCTGCACTAAACTCACTGCCAGTGGCTGGTGAGATGTTGCTCACATGACCTGTGAATTTGGCACCGCCAAGCGCATCCACATGAATAGTAGCTGGTTCACCGATTGCCATACTAGCTATTTGGGTTTCCTTAAAGTTTGCGATAATCCAAATGCCTTTTGGCACGATATACATGAGCTGGGTGCCCGCGCTAACGTACTGGCCTTCTTTGACACTGACTTGGCTCAGCTGACCGGACTCAGGTGCTGTGATGATCGTATTATCGAGATTAATTTGTGCTTGCTTCACACCTGCCTCAGCACTTTTGATATTTGCGTCCAGCGAGGGTTGGGTGCCACTGGTTTTGGCGCGGTTTTGTTGCGCGGCTTGTAAATTGGCTTCAGCCTGTTGCACACTTGCCTGTGCTTGAGCCAGCTTTGCTTTGATATGAGCCACTTCTGCTTTTGATACCGCACCGATAGCATCTAAGCCCTGATAACGATTGACGTCTTCACGAGCGCTCTCGACATTGATTTTGGCACTATATAAGTCTGCTTTGCGTGCTTCGATTTGTGCTTGGCTAGATTGCGTGTCTTGGTCATTGGTAGAGCGGCTGGTGATCGCCACTTCAGTATTGGCCTCGGCTTGTTCAAGTTGCTGCTGAAACGTTCGATCATCTATTTTTATCAGTAGATCGCCCGCTTTTACATCAGCAAAATCCTGCACCGCCACTTCGGTGACATAGCCGGAAACTTGCGGACTAATAATAGTGGTTTGACCTTTGACAAAGGCGTTATTGGTTTGTTGCACCGTAGGCGTAAATGGTGGCAGCTTCCAAGCATATAAAATCAAGGCCACACCAATGACAATCAGCGCAATCAATAATCCCAAATTTAGATAGGATTTTTTCTTGGGAGACCAGCCAGCCGTATTTGATATCGGCTCTTTTGGCGGCATAGGCGTTTCATTATCATCGTCTTGATTTTCTATAGAGCCTTCTACAGAGTTATCCTCACGCACGCTATCAGGCGTATCAGTAGCTGCTTGTATCTCGGATGTATCCGTTTTCTTTTGCGTAGCGCTTGTAGCGGTCTCTACTGGAGCCGTAGCAGACTCTGTACGTGTGTCTGTTGCTGGAGCATCAGTTGACGTCTGAGGTATTTTATTAAGCTCATTTGGTTTTTCTTGGCTCATGACATGCTCCTAAATGTTAATAAGCAGATATCTGATTGGTCTGACTATAAATAAATATGATAAAAAATCACTAAGATAATAAGTTGAATTATTTTGTTTCGCGCATCTTGGCGATGACGGCGAGCTCTTTGGCCAGTGGATTGCGCTTGTGGTAGCGGTTATAAAGATAATTGAGCAGCAAAATAATCGTAACGGCAGTAGCAAGACAGGCCATCAGAAAAAACAGGTCGCTGTATGCTGCGATCGTTGCTTGGCGCTGAATGCCTTGCAGTACTTGGCTAACTGCACCGATATTTGCTTGGGCCGCGTCAGTGGTCTGATTCGACAGCATGTTACGAGTGCCTGCCACCTGGGCGCTAAATGCAGGATCGCCCAAATTCAATGAGCTGACCATATCTGCATAATGCATTTGTGTACGAATGGTCGTAAATGCCTGAATGGCTGCCGCACCTGCCAGTCCGCCAACTGTTTGGGAGATGCCAAAAATCACTGAAAAACTAATAATATACGCAGGGCCACTGCCAATAGCCCGCAAAAACCCTTCAAAAACCAAAGGCCCCATGAAATACACCGCGGCAAAGGCAATCAAAAACTGGCTGAGATAAAACGTATAGGGTGCTGAATTAATAGACACACCAACATCCATCCAAGACCCTAAGGCAATCAATGCCACTGCAAAAATAACAGGTCGGCGCAAATCCATCGCATTGGTACTAAAAATACTAATAATCAAAGCCAGTGCACTGGCGGCTATAATAACAGCATAAAAAGTAACCAGCTGATCGTTACCGTAGCCGAGGTTAGCGAGCAATCCTGCCGCTCCGACATTTTGCTCAGATAGCAAAATCCGCATGACAGCGCCCGTCACCATAAAGGCAATAATATTGCGGCTACGCATCCAGCGCACTTGTAGCATCGGATTTTTGCGATGCGTCTCAATCCATAACGCGATGCTAATCCCGACGATAGCAATCATCAGTGGATAGACGAGCCAAGGTGTCGTCCACCATAAAATTCGACCCTGTACCAAAACGACAGCCAATGCAGCCAGACCACTAGCGAAAAAACCAAAGCTTACAAAATCCAATTTCTCAAATACTTTTTCTGTATTCCCTGGTGGTAGCTCTAATATATTAATCAGCCCAAAACAAATCAGCGCCAGACCAAATTGAAATAAAAATAAGTTTTCAAGCTGACCGTCGATGGCGAGGTAGGGCGAGATGACACGTGATAATGGAATACCAAACTGTACCAGACCAAAACCCAATATGAGACCACTAGTACGTTTGACGGGTGGCATACCCTGAAGACAATAAAACAAGCCCAATACGGTCATACCACTTGCCACCATACCACTAAGTCCCCTAGCGACAATCTCTAAATAATAGGGCTCAATGCTAATATTAGGTGTGTCTAACAAGTGACTGCTGATCAGCCACTGTAGACTGGTGGCGGCTAACAAAAATGACAGGGTGATTTTGCTAAAAAGCGACATGCCAAATTGCTGACGAATTTTGTACAGCAGAACGGTGATACAGGCATTAGTCATATTATAACTGACCGATATCCAACCACCTTCAGCTGGCGTTAAGCCTAGCTGACCCTGAATTTGTGTCAGGTTGGCGACAAGTAGACCATTTTGGAAGCTGGCTGTGAGACCCACAAAAATCCCAATAAACAAATAAAATATTTTACGGCGTGCAGGATGGTCAGGATTGGCTGGAGAGCCCACCATTATTGGCTGTTCGTGGGGCTTAAACTGGTATTCGTTATTCATGGGCGTACCACAATCTGTATAAGGAAATAGAGTGATATAGGACAGATGCCAGACGGGGAGTCAGGTCAGTGTAATTGGTATTTATAGCGTGAAAAGCCAGTCAACTCACTGATGGTATCTGAAAGATAACCCAGAAAATTCAGAAAGGATTTTATCATAACTTTTATCGTGCTTTTGTCATCGACACGTAATTCATGGATGGTGCTGAGCAATTTGTTTGGTTGCTCTACAGCTTAATGCTCTCATATGACATTGATAACTATAATTCGATGGTTATTCATGCAATCATAAAATAAAGCACGCATAAAAAACAGCTCTATACAGAGCTGTTTGTGTGTATCGGAAAATTGGTCTGTCAATTATGATGCAATGCTAAACAGACTGATCGTAATTGACCTCTAAGCGCATGCTACGCTGATAGCTATCGAGGCTAGCCAGCTGCGACGCATATTGCTCGATATACGGATAGTCTGCCAGAGCATGACGTTTGGCCAGCATAATCAAGTCAAACGATAGCATGAAATCAGCACCGCTTAGCTTATTGCCAACGATAAAGGATTTATCTTTTACCTCATCGTTTAGGTAGCTGAGCAATCGATGCTTTTCGGCACTGATATAGCCATCTAAAAACGCATTGTCCTCCACGCCTGCTTTTTTGGTAAAAAGCTCGAGCAGCAGCGGTAGCATCAAAGAGCTTTCGGCAAAATGAATCCACTGCAGATAAGAGCCATAATCGCTACTGTCAGTCGCAGGGCGCAGGCGCTTGGGCGCAAAACGCTCAATCAGCAGCTCAGTGATAGCGCCTGACTCTGCATATAACTGACCATCCATCTCGATAACCGGAGACTTACCCAGTGGATGGACTGCTTTTAGGCTGTCTGGGGCCAGATGCGTTGTCGCATCACGCTGATGGCTGACGATTTCGTAAGCGACGCCCAGCTCTTCTAATAGCCATAGCGTACGTAATGAGCGTGATTGATTGAGATGATGTAAGCGAATCATGATGCCAGCCTTCTTAGAGAGTTCATTTCCATTCTATAAAACACCGAAATATAAATCACCAAACGCTTAACCGTTCAGTTTCGTCATTAAGCGTTTTGCTGTTTCTTCTGATGATGCTGGGTTTTGACCCGTAATCAATAAGCCATCTTCGACGACAAAAGATTCCCAGTCCGCCGCCTTTTTGTAGTGACCGCCATTGGCTTTTAGCATATCCTCTACCAAAAACGGCACCACATCAGTTAGGCCAACGGCGTCTTCTTCAGTATTGGTAAAACCTGTCACCGTCTTGCCTTTGACTAAATACTCATCATCGACTTTGACGTTTTTGAGGGCAGCAGGGGCATGGCAAACCAAGGCCACAGGCTTATCTTGCTTGATAAAACTTTCAATCAAGTTGATAGAGTCCTCGTCGACAGCCAAATCCCATAGCGGGCCATGACCACCTGGATAGAATACGCTGTCGAAATCTTCAGCTTTCATATCCGCAAGTTTTTTGGTATTGGCAAGGTGCTTTTGCGCCTCGCTGTCTTCTTTGAAGCGCTTAGTATCTTTGGTTTGAGCGTCTTCGGTATCGCTACTAGGATCAAGAGGCGGCTGACCACCAGCAGGCGAGGCGAGTGTGACATCAACGCCAGCATCGATAAAAGCGTAATAAGGCGCAGCAAATTCTTCTAGCCAAAAGCCTGTTTGTTTACCGGTATCGCCGAGTTTGTCGTGCGAGGTGAGTACCATTAAAATATTCATAATTGTCCTTTTTATGTGTGTAATTTTTAGCCTAAGCTAGGGCGTGTCCTCATTTTAAAAAGGGTGCTAAATAAGCCGAGCCCTAACAGTATTACGGGTTAACACCTAATTTTCAGTAGCGGTTTTAACCCGTTATGTTGAAAAGTCGTTACTTGGTTAGGGGTTTTGAGTTATTGAACGTCAGCGACTTTGATGACGGTTTTACCAAAGTTTTCACCATTGAGCATTTTGACAAAAGCATCAGGTGCATTGTTTAAGCCGTCAGTGATGTGCTCTTTGGTTTTCACCGCGCCTGATTCTACCCATTTACCCATAGTCTCCAAAAACTCTGGGAAATGATCGCCGTACTCTTCAAAGATAATAAAACCTTTGACCGTCAAGCGTTGTCTTAAAATCAGACCCATCAGCATACCCAAGCGATCTTTACCCTCAGGCAAATCCGTGGCGTTGTACTGTGATACCAGACCACATACAGGGATACGCGCATGGGCGTTGAGTAGGGGCATGACCGCGTCAAATACTTTGCCGCCGACGTTTTCATAATAGATGTCGATACCATCTGGGCAGGCATTTTTTAATTGTTCGGCGAAGTCATCGGCTTTGTGGTCGATACAGACATCAAAACCCAGCTCCCGAACCGCAAACTCACATTTATCCGCGCCGCCTGCGATACCGACCGTACGCAGTCCATACTGATTGCCCACTTGTCCAACGGTGGCACCGACAGGGCCGGTGGCCGCAGCAACGACGAGCGTCTCGCCTTTTTGTGGTTTACCGATATCAGTCAGACCCATATAGCCGGTAAACCCTGGCATACCAAGTACGCCCAGACCGTAAGAGGGGTTTGCCATGTCTTTGTCTAGCTTGACCACGCCTTCACCATTACTGACGCTATAATCCTGCCAGCCTGAATTGGACACGACCAAGTCGCCCGCGGCAAAATTGTCGATATTGGATTCGACCACTTGTGCAACTGTGGCACCCATCATCACATCGCCCACTTCTAGCGGATCGGCATAGCTTTTGGCGTCGCTCATACGTCCGCGCATGTAAGGATCTAGTGATAGATAGACGGTGCGCAGTAGCATTTCGTCATCTTTGGGGGCTGGAATATCGCTGGTTGCCATATCAAAGTTTTCAGGTTTTGGCTCGCCAGTTGGGCGACTGGCCAATTTAATTTGACGATTTGTTGTTTGATTTTGTTGGGCATCAAAGCTCATTTTAAGGATCCTTTTTTGTTATTGATTGATGGTTTTAGATCGGGCAGCCAATAAGTGAAGCATGGCTGCCGATAGTTATTTACTGATTATGAAAAGACCATTAAGCCGTGCCAGTTAGCGCCCGCTCTAAGATACGACGTGATACCGTTAAGTCATTATCTTTATGCTCACCCAGCTTTACCATATTATGAGCGTCAAGCTGCTGGATGATAGGGTCAATCGCTGACTCATCGAGCGCGGCATCTGCGAAGCTGACAGGTAAACCAAGGCTACGGAAAAAGTCCTCAGTATATACAATAGCAGTTTCGATAATGCTGTCATCGTCTTGTTTTGTATCAGTATTGCTGTCGATGGCCCAAACGTTACGAGCGTATTGAAGCAGTTTTTCTTTTTTGCTGTCTTTGAGCTCACGTAGTACTGATGGCAGTAAGATAGTCAGCGTGCGGGCGTGATCGATACCATGTAGCGAGGTCAGTTCATGGCCGATCATATGCGTTGTCCAGTCTTGTGGTACGCCGACGCCAATAAGACCGTTTAGCGCCATGGTCGCTGTCCACATGATGTTTTTGCGAGTGTCGAGGTTTTCTGCATCGGCTTTTACCGCCTGACCTTCTTCGATCAAAATCTTTAACAGGCTCTCAGCAAACGCGTCTTGCACCTTGGCGTTGACAGGGTAGGTGAGATACTGCTCCATCACATGGACAAACGCATCTGCCACCCCATTCATCACTTGGCGCTCAGGCAAGGTGAGTGTTTTGGTCGGATCTAAGATAGAAAACCTAGGATAGGCAAGCGGGTTGCCAAATGGTAGCTTGGCCTGACGGTCACTGTGATTGACCACGCCGCCTGAGTTCATCTCTGAGCCAGTCGCAGGAATGGTCAATACCGCACCAAGATCCACCGCTGAATCTAGTTTTTTGGTATAACCAATCAGGGCGTCCCATGCTTTTTCACGTGAGACTGTACCATCGTCTTCTTTGAGTGAAGATACTAAGGCGACAAACTTACTACCGTCGATGACTGAACCGCCGCCGACCGCTAAGATAAAGTCGATATTATGCTCATTGACCATATCCGCCGCTTTTAGCAGAGTATTGAACTCTGGGTTTGGCTCAATGCCGCCAAACTCAAAGATATCGCGCTGACCGTTGGCTTTGAGCGCTGTTCTGACTTCATCCAAGGTGCCCGTGCGCTCAGCTGAGCCGCCGCCATAAGTGATGAGTACGCGAGCATCTTGCGGGACAAGCTCTGATAGTTCTTTGATTTGCCCTTCACCAAAGACGATGCGTACGGGATTGTAGTATTGAAAGTTATTCATAAGATTCCTCAGTCAATGTCGTTTGTCTGATAAAAAAGACAGCGATAAAAAGACAGCAAAAATAAAAATCACTTATCTTTTACGATGGCGCACATTGTACATCAATTAGACCGGTCGTCTAGAGGTGTTTACAAAAAACACTTATAACTCAGAAATCTTATTTACTCAGCTTACTCAGTATAGGCAGGCTGGCCGTCGGGTGATATCGATATCTACTCAAAAAAAGACGACGATAAGCGGTGGGCTTAGCGTCCCATTTGGGAGGTGGTCATTTGCCATACTTCTGCCAGTGGTGTGTTGGTTTGACTGGTCTTGGCGATTAAGCTGGCACCAAGCCACGCAAAATACCAGCGTTTTGCCATACTCTCAGCAGCGATATTCTCAGGGCGGGGCATCGACTGATCTGCCCAGCCAGCTTTGATTTGCTCAGCCAGCCAACTAATGATTTGTTGATAACCGGCGTTTAGGGCAATACGCATCGGCTCAGACAAATCAGCGACCTCGGCACTGAGCTTGACCACAAGGCATTTTTCGTGATCGCAGCCGTTTTGCTGGGTGTCATACCAGTTTTGAAAATAATCATAAAGCTTTTGCTGTGCGTTACTGTGACGACGACCAATGGTTTCCAAACGCGTTTTATAGTTAACAAAATAGTGACTGATGATGGCTTCGCCGAAGGCTTCTTTTGACGTAAAGTAATGATAAAACGAGCCTTTCGGGACGCCAGCGGTGTCTAGTATTTGTTTGATACCCACGGCGGTAAAGCCTTTTTTGGCAATGAGCTGGTAGCCGACATCGAGCAGGTGAGTTTTAGTATCAGGGGGAATGGTCGTTGCGTTGACAGACGTTAAGTTGGTAGACATAGGGAGATGTCCTCTTATTATAGGGTTTGAAAGAGTTAAGCTAAACATTGGCTACATCAGTCAGTGATTATATGACGGTGAGTCTTGTAGCCGTCATGCTACGATAGGGGGCTTCCCTTTATCATATATTATACGTTTTATTGATATATGTTGTGACGCTATCAGGGATAGGCTCGTTACGTTTGTTCAACACAGCAGATGGCAAAATACGTTTCGTCACTATATTGGCTATGGTAGCATTAGACCAGTCGTCTAGCAAATTGCTACTATTTTTACTACTTTATTATATAAGATAAATAAGGATAATTATGTCAATCAATACCAATAATCAAAGCGGTCAAAACCCGTATGAGGATTTTCATCTACAATACATCGCAGGCGAATGGCAAAGCGGCCAAGATGATAGTGTCAATGCCGATATCAACCCCTACAGTGGCGATACACTGGTGGAGATTCAGCAGGCTACCAAAGAGCAGCTCGACACCGCCTATAAAGCAGCGCACGCGGCACAAAAGCGCTGGGCGCAGCAAACCCCAGCCGAGCGAGCCGCTGTCTTGTATAAAGTGGTCAATATTTTGGACCAGCGCCAAGAAGAAATCGTAGATTGGCTTATCAAAGAGTCGGGCAGCACCCGTATCAAGGCGATGGTAGAGTTTGGTAGCGCGCGAGCGATTACGCTAGAGGCGGCTACTTTTCCCAATCGTGTCCATGGCCAGATTCGCCCATCCAACACCGCTGGTAAAGAAAACTTTGTATACCGTGAGCCAATCGGTGTCGTGGCGGTGATTAGCCCGTGGAATTTTCCGCTCCATTTGACTCAGCGCTCTATCGCTCCTGCGTTAGCACTGGGTAATGCCGTGGTGCTCAAGCCCGCCAGCGACACGCCGATCACTGGTGGCTTGCTGCTTGCCAAGATCTTTGAAGAAGCAGGACTGCCAAAAGGCTTGCTCAACGTCGTCGTCGGTGCAGGCGAAGAGATTGGTGATGCCATCGTTACCCATGATATTCCAAGTTTTGTGTCATTTACAGGCTCGACCTCGGTCGGTAAGCATATCGGTGAGTTGGCCAATGGCGGCGATTATATCAAGCAAGTTGCGTTAGAGCTGGGCGGTAACAGCCCGTTTGTGGTCCTAAAAGATGCTGATATCGAGCAAGCAGCAAAAGCGGCCGCCTTTGGTAAGTTTTTACATCAAGGTCAAATCTGTATCGCTATCAACCGCATCATCGTCGAAGATGATATTTATGATGATTTTGTGGCGCGTTTTTTGGCGCATGTTAAGACACTAAATGTCGGCGATCCAAACCAAGAAGATACGGCAGTTGGGCCTATCATCAATGAAAAACAAGTCAAGTCACTAAAAGAAAAAATCGCCAAAGCCCAGCAACAAGGCGCCAAAATGCTATTAAGCGGCGAGATTAAAGGACAGGTGGTGCCGCCGCACATCTTCACCGAAGTCACCCGCGAGATGGACTTGTCGCGCAATGAAGTGTTTGGGCCACTGGTCGGTATCATTCGTGCCAAAGATGAAAAAGATGCGTTGTCCATTGCCAATGACTCGATGTATGGGTTGTCTAGCGCTGTCTTTACAGCAGACATGCAAAAAGGCCTGCGCTTTGCGCGCGGTATTCGCGCAGGTATGACACATATCAATGACATCTCGGTCAACGATGAGAGTAATGTACCCTTTGGCGGTGAAAAGAACTCAGGTATCGGCCGCTTTAATGGTGAATGGGTGCTCGAAGAATTTACCAGAACGCACTGGATTTCTATGCAAAACGAGCCGCGTCAGTACCCATTTTAATTGCTTCATGCGCCGTGCTTGCTCAATGAACGCAAAAAAAAGACCGCCATCAGTGCGGTCTTTTTTTTTGTTTAGGATAAACGAAAGGTATAATAAGCGAGAGGTATGATAGCTGAGATTAGCGAGAGTGAAAGCCGAGTAACGCTTCAATCTCTTCGACCGTCATTTGTCTGACAAGTGCCTGCTCTTCTACCGATAGACGGTTGGTATGCTCTTTGATCATTGTATAAATGCTACGCGAAATCTCAGAGGTCGTCGCATAGTACATTTGAGGTTGTTCTTTGGTAAGGGTGGTCAAAAATCTGTTGATGATTTTGCGTTTCTCGTCCGCTGCATGTTCTTCAGTCATAATAGTCTCCTAGAAGAGAACTATTTAAGCAGTCGGGGATATGAGAGTCAATAACAGGAGTGTAATGGTCGCTGTCACAATATCTATCACAACCTCTATATCAGTTATGACCTCTGTTATGACAATGGTTGACTTCCTCCCCTCCCTAAAGTGAGGGGATTCCTTCTGCAAGACGGTCAAGCCCGACCGCAAGGATGTTCTTAGCGGCATTGATATCTCTATCATGCCATGTGCCACACTCAGCACACCTCCACCCTCTTATTCCAAGACCTGCTCTACCTTTCGGACTACTGTCACTTATTTTATGGCAGTGCGAACAGGTTTGGGTAGTGTAACTCTCATTCACTATCTCAAGCTGACAACCTGCATACTTACATTTATATTCCAGTTGTCTTTTGAGTTCAAACCATCCTGCATCGTAAGTTGATTTAGCCAGTTTAGTTCTCTTATTTGTGAATGAGCGTGATTTAACATCACCAACCACAATTAAGGCGTTATCCTTAGCAAGCTTGGTGGTGAATTTATGAATTGCATCTAACCTTGAATTTTTGATTTTGGCGTGTATTGCTTTGACACGCTGTTTGTTTTTCGCTCGTTGAGCAACAGCGAGCTTTTTCGCCCACTTTTGCGTCTGTTTGGTTGTCAGCTTGTCACCGTTTGAGGTGGTAGCAGACTCTTTTAAGCCTAAATCTATGCCTACACTACCTTTGCCGCTTATCTGCTTAGGAAAGTCTTTGACGGTGATGCAGGCATACCAATGATTACGGCTGTCTTGCACTATCTCAAGCGTGTTGATTTGATATAGACTTAGGTTGTAGCTATCGAATACATCTATGATGAACTTTTGACCTTTAGAGAGCGATAGCTGTATGGTTGATTTAAGTGCTTTGTTTCCCGTTTGTTTGCTATGTAGATGCTTGATAGCAGATTTCTTAAATGGTATCCAGCCCAGTGATTTACGTTTGGCATCGGGTCGGTTGGTTCGCCAGTTAAGTTTGGCTTTTTTAAATTGCTTACGAGATTTGGCATGAGTTTCGTTTATGGCTTGCAGAGTTTGCGAGTGCAAGCCTAAATACTCACCACTACCTTTGGTGTATTCATTAAGGTCGTAGGCACTAAAGAATTTACCTGTTTGCTTTAGGTGTTTGTAACTCAGGTCATTAACATAGTTCCACGCATAGTTAACACTCCCAGCTATTTTGTTTAGCTGGTCTGCATGTTTGTCTTTAATGCGTAACTTGAGTGTTTTCATGAGGTTAGTTTATACTGATATTCTCTTTTATTCCATATTGGTCTACTTAATAGAAAATGACTTAAGACGTAGTAGACACGTTGTCTTTAATTTGCATGTGCAGTTGCTCTTTGTCGCTAAGTATCGACGAGCAGTTTTCACCAAACAAGCTGTTGATGACCTTGAGGTTATCTTTGGTGATGTGTGCAACAAGTTTGAAGCCGAGCTTGTTGCGTTTAATGGTGAGGATGAC
>NZ_JABASU010000016.1 GCF_016107555.1 Psychrobacter celer
ATAGACAGTATATAGCGTTAGACCATACGCCAGCATGAAAAATGTCCATTACACCGTTTGTCATAAAACTTACGGTAAACCATTGGTATTTAAGCGCATTATATAGCTGTTTTTTTTAACGCCTGAGCGCTATAAAAGATATGGAGTGCGCCAGATATCGCGCTAAAAGTACAAAAAAAATATGTTGCAAATTATGTCAAAGTTGTTATGCTTGTACTCGAAGTATGAGTTTGGTAACGGATGTTACGCAGCAGAAGGATAAAGACCAACGTTTACATGGCAGTTACTTTTTTTGATGCTGGTTATGTAAGTCATGGTTTTTTCATCTTACTGTAATAAAACTTCGCCACACTTGTTTCTGACTAATCTCGGTAGCCAGTTACACATTATATCTTTGAGGATTTGTGACGATACCAATATGGGCGCCAGCTAATAATAGCTTGCTCATTACTACAATTGTAAAGTGGAGATACCCCATGAAAAAACTACTTTTAGCTACAGCCGTTGCTGCTCTATCTGTTTCTGCAGCCAATGCCGCTCCTACCTTATATGGTAAAGCGTTTGTTACTGCCGACTATGTAAATGCTGAGTTTGATGCAGCTGATAGCGTAAATGATTATGATGAAGACACTGTAGAGATTAACTCTAACTCTTCACGTATCGGTATCAAAGGCTCTGAAGCTTTAACTGCCAACACTGACGTTATCTATCGCTTAGAGTACGGCACCAGTGTTGATGGTGACAAAGATGGTTTTAAAAACCGTGATACGTATCTTGGTGTCGTGAATAAAAACTTTGGTGAGATCCGTGCTGGTAAAAACCAATCTACTTTAGATTATGTAAACAACGTAATCGTTAACGATGGTTATTGGGATAACCTAGGTGGCAACAAGCTTGAGTCAAATGAGGATGCTGGCGGTTTAAATATGGCTGATAGTAGCCGTATCAACAGCTCAATCGTTTGGATGACTCCAAAGTACGATAACCTACCATTACAACTTTCTGTTATGTATAGCTCTGATGAAGATAACGGTAACAAAGACGATGGTTTCGGTGCTGCGCTAATGTTTGACCAAGGTACTGGCTTCACTGCTGGTGTAGCGTACGATAAAGACCAAAACATCACTGGTGATATCATCCGTGGTACAGCAACTGTCGATCTAGGCAAGTATGTTGCAGCTCCAATCACATTGGGCGCATTGTATCAAGTAGCTGATTTTGACGGCGCTGGCTCAGGCGATGAAGATGAAAAAGGTTTCATTCTTAGTGCAGCAATGGGCTTAGCCAACTTTGCTCGTCCAGCAACTATCTATACCCAGTATAACAATACCACGAACCTAAATGGCGTCGACAACGCTGATTCAGACCAAATCGTTGTTGGTGGTAAATACTTCTTTAAAGACAATATCATCATGCATGCTTACGCTGGTATGAACAAAGCTGATAATGTTAGCACTGTAGTTGGTACGAAACCTGCTACTCCTGGTTCTATTGTTGATAATAAATTCGTTCCAGGTGAGCCTGAGTCAAGTATTTTTGCTAAAGGTGATGCTGAAGTATTTGTAGTTGGTGGCGGTCTAGAATACAAATTCTAATCTAACCATTAGAATCTAAATAAAAAACTCATCCTTCGGGGTGGGTTTTTTTTGTTGTATGTATTATTTGTGACAAAAGTCTACCGCTGAGGTAGAAAACAAGAGTTTCAGACAGTTTGCATTTTTGCCCTATATTTTATGGCGTATTTTTAGTAAAATCCTTCTTTACCAATTACCGACAGAGTACTATGACCAAGTTTATATTTGTGACCGGTGGGGTAGTGTCCTCACTAGGAAAAGGTATCACCGCCGCTTCTCTTGCTGCGGTCTTAGAAGCGCGTGGCGTGACTGTCACGATGACCAAGATGGATCCGTATATCAACGTCGATCCAGGTACGATGAGCCCATTTCAGCATGGTGAGGTGTTTGTCACCGAAGATGGCGCTGAGACCGATTTGGATTTGGGCTATTATGAGCGCTTTTTACGCCACTCTAAGATGAGTAAGAGCAACAACTTTACCAGTGGTCGTATCTATCAAAACGTGCTAAACAAAGAGCGCCGCGGTGAGTATCTGGGTGGTACCGTGCAGGTCATCCCGCACATCACTGATGAAATAAAAAGTAAGATTCTTGCCAGTGGCGAAGGCTACGATATCGCCATCATCGAGATTGGCGGTACAGTCGGTGACATCGAGTCGCTGCCATTTATGGAAGCGGTACGTCAGATGCAAGTAGAGCTTGGTCGCAATCGCGCTATGCTCATGCATCTAACGCTGGTGCCTTATATCGCTAGTGCCGGCGAAACCAAAACCAAGCCGACCCAACATTCAGTCAAAGAGCTACGCTCTATCGGTCTGCAGCCAGATATCCTCATCTGCCGCTCTGAGCACCATATCTCGCAAGACAACCGCCGCAAGATTGCGCTGTTTACCAATGTCGAAGAGCGCGCAGTCATCATGTGTGAAGATGCCCAAAGCATCTATCAAATCCCGCACATTCTACATGAGCAAGATCTTGACGATCTAATCTGTGAGCGTTTTGGTCTTGATGTACCAGAAGCGGATTTGAGTGATTGGGACAAAGTGGTCGAAGCCCAGCTCAACCCTGAAGCGGTAGTGACGGTGGCGATGGTCGGCAAATACGTCGAGTTACCAGACGCTTATAAGTCGATCAACGAAGCGTTACTACATGCCGGTATCGTGCATCAGTCAGATGTCAAAATTGACTATATCGATGCTGAGCTACTAGAGACGGACGATGAGCTGTATGCGCGTCTAAACGATGCCGATGCGATTTTGGTACCAGGTGGTTTTGGTGAGCGCGGTACCACTGGTAAAATGAGAGCCATCACTTACGCCCGCGAAAACAAAGTGCCGTATCTGGGTATCTGTCTGGGTATGCAGTTGGCGGTGATTGAATATGCCCGTAATGTGCTGCATATCGATGCCAACTCTTCTGAGTTTGATCGTAAGACAGCTGAGCCTATCATTGGTCTGATCACTGAGTGGTTAGATGAGCGCGGCGAGCTACAGATTCGTAGCGATGATTCAGATCTCGGCGGTACCATGCGCCTAGGCGCGCAGCAAGCAGAGCTGGTTTCTGGTAGCAAGCTTGCTCAGATTTATGGCGCGAACAATATCACTGAGCGTCATCGCCATCGTTATGAGATGAATAACCGTTATATTGAGCCACTAGAGCAAGCGGGCATGACCATCTCAGGCTACTCGGCTAAGCAGCATTTGGTTGAGTCGGTTGAGATTGCAGATCATCCATGGTTTATCGCGGTACAGTTCCATCCTGAGTTTACCAGCTCGCCTCGTGGTGGCCATCCGCTGTTTAATAGCTTTGTTAAAGCGGCAAAAAACTATAGCGAAACGAAGTAGCCGTTAGCGTAGCAGGAAGTAACCGCTGCTTAGTAGAGAGAATTACTACTATTAAAAAATTTATGAGTGACCCGGTAATAATTGTGCTCGCATCAATTATAAATGCTATGCGATAACAGTATTACTATAAAAAGACTGATCTTCGGATCGGTCTTTTTTTTGGCTTAATATTGAGCAACGAGACATATTATTTGGTAGTTATTGATATTGAGAGTCGGTAATTACGCTTGCATACTTTTTTTCGTCAAGCTATCGGTTACAATACGGTATCGACCTATTTATAACAAGATAAGAGGTAACGGCTGAATGGAAAACTTATTGAACGCGCAATCACATATCGCGCTTAACACGCCTAATAACGAGACGATCAATATTGGCAATGACCAACCTTTTGTGTTGTTTGGCGGCATGAATGTCTTAGAATCGAAAGAGATGGCGTTTGAGATTGCAGAGCAGTATGTCGAGATATGTCAGCGTTTGGGCATCGGCTATGTGTTTAAAGCCAGCTTTGATAAAGCCAATCGCTCTAGTTTGCATTCTTACCGAGGCCCAGGCTTAGAAAAAGGCATCGACTGGCTGGGGCAAATCAAAGAAAAGTTTCAAGTACCGATTATCACCGATGTACACGAGCCGTATCAAGCCGCACCGGTCGCAGAGGTCGCCGATATCATTCAGCTGCCTGCGTTTTTGTCGCGTCAGACTGACTTGGTGCATGCGATGGCAAAGACAGATGCTATCATCAATATCAAAAAAGCGCAGTTTTTAGCGCCGCATGAAATGCGTCATATCATCAATAAATGCTTGGAAGGCGGTAATGATAAGCTCATACTTTGTGAGCGCGGCAGTGCCTTTGGTTATAACAATTTGGTCGTGGATATGCTCGGGTTTGATACCATGAAACAAATGAACGTACCGGTATTTTTTGATGTGACCCACAGTTTGCAGCAGCCAGGGGCACGCAGTGACAGTGCTGGCGGCCGCCGCGAGCAAATCACCACCCTTGCCCGTGCAGGAATGGCAACGGGACTGGCGGGGCTGTTTTTGGAAGCGCATCCAAACCCAGAGGTGGCAAAATGCGATGGCCCCTGTGCGCTCAGAACCAGCCAGTTGGAGCCGTTTTTGCGTCAGCTTAAGCAGATTGATGATTTGGTCAAAGGTTTTGAGGTGTTAGATACTCACTAATACCGTCAATGGAACCCATGATAGGAGGATAGGATAATGGCGATTCAGACAGCAAAAGTCAGCATCGAAAACATCGATGATGCCAAAGGCTTGGACAGTGTGATGACCGCGCTAAAAAACATCACAGGGGTGACCGCGATAGATCTGGATGCGGCAAGCAGTATAGCAACCGTGCGTTATGATGATACCGATACCAGTATTCATGCCCTAACGGCGGCGATTAGCATGGTCGATTATGTGACGCAGCCATATCCTATCGATGCGCCGCAAAATCCACGCTATCATGATTAAAAGTTATCATAACTAAAAGATAACGGCGTCGCAAAGTGAACATCGGGTATCGCCTGTTGGATAAAGTCAATCCGATATAAAAACGATGTGACAGCTGTGTATCTGATTTATTTGAATTCGACTATATAAAGTATGAAGGCCTTGGTTAATAAAGTCATACCAAAGCGCCTTGTTGTTGGCTTTGTTAGGGCTTATGCTAGGACACGCCCTTAGTAAATGACTGTATTTACTTTAAACTAGGTTAGTTATATAACAATAAGGAGGCCCTCATGGCAACCCAGACTCGTATTATCAATATCGATGGCATGACTTGTGGCGGCTGCGTGGCAAGCGTCCATACAGCCACAGGTGATATCGACGGTTTAGATACCATGACTGTCGATTTGGCTGACAAGCTGGCAACGGTGACATTTGATGATAGCAAAACCAGCGCAGAAGCCATTGCGGCCGCGATCGAAGAGGCAGGTTTTGATGCAACCGTCGCCAACTCGTAAGTCTTACCGCTTTAACGCAAAACCAGCTGTCATGGCTGGTTTTTTTCATGAGAGATGCGATGGCAGCGCCTGTTGCTGACTGCAGGGCTTGAATAGAGCATAGTCGTAGCCATTTACTAGGTATGAGGCAGTAGCCACGCTTGAGTAGGATTTATCTCTCATTAGATTAGGGCATGTTCTTATTTTTATCGTTGAGCCACTATAAAATAAATACAGTGCGACTGGGAGTAATTTTGCGCAGCCTCTGTCTGCGTAGGCACAGCAAGCAAGAAAAATTGATACCAGTAGCGCGTTTAAACTTATATAACAGTTTTATTTTCAATTGATTATATTTGCCTGCAGACGCTTTTTTCTGATTTTGACGTCTGATATTTAGATTTTTTCACCGATTTTATTATACATTTATAAACGCTATAGTCCGCCTACCCAAAACGAAGCGCCTGTTATTTAAGAGATGGCAGTTGCCTTTATAGATGCCTTGGCCGCTTTTAGAGTAAACCGACTATGTAATGCGCTATAACGCAACCACGAGTTTTATTTATGAAAGATTCTACCCGCACCAGTACTGACCCGTCTTATGAGGTGGCGACTGATATTGAGTCCAAAACTGCGATAGCGCCTGAGCGTGCGCACTTGCAGCTGGCGATCGATGGCATGACGTGTCAGGCGTGTGCTTCGCGGATTGAGAAGGTACTTAGCAAAAAGCCAGCGGTATATGAGGCTAGTGTGAACTTCGCTGGTGAGACTGCCAATATCGACTACGATCCTTCGCAGACCACCCCTGAGCAAGTCACAGAGTGGGTCAACAAAACAGGCTTTGTCGCCAATCTGCAAGCCGCTGACAGCTTGTTTGCGCAGACCGATAAAGATACTGCAACCGAGTATCCATGGCGCTTGATCGGGCTATGGATCTGTCTGTTGCCGTTTTTGGTTGGTATGGCGGGTATGCTAACGGGGTTTGGTATGGCGTGGATGCCGCCTGTTTGGATTCAGTTTGTCCTAGCCACCATTGTCCAGTTTGGGCTGGCATTGCCATTTTATAAAAGTGCGTGGGCGTCTATCAAAGGCGGCCTTGCCAATATGGACGTGCTGGTGGTCATCGGTACGGTGACTATTTGGGCGTATTCTACTTATCTGTGGTTGACTCATGGCGATGGCACGTTAAGCAGCCTATTGCAAAGTGGATATGCTGGCGGACATGGCCCCGCTGTGTATTTTGAAGCCGGGGTGATGGTCATCGCCTTTGTACGAACGGGTAAGTATTTGGAGGAGCGAACCAAAAAGCACAGCCTAAACAGTATCGATTTATTGTTATCATTGACGCCAGATGAAGTAGAGCAGCAGCAGCCCAACGGCGACTTTCATAATGTCGCATTGCAGGCGGTGCAAGTCGGTGACATCCTGCGTGCCAAGCAAGGCAGCCGTGTGGCAACCGACGGGGTGGTCATAGATGGCGGCGGCTGGTGCGTGGAGAGTCATCTGACGGGTGAGTCTGTGCCCCTAAAAAAACAAATAGGCGATGAGCTGCTGGCAGGGGCATTGGTCGAAAACGGCAGTTTGCTGTATCGCGTCAGTGCCAAAGGCAGCGATACCCAGCTTGGCGATATGGTCAAAGCCCTTAGCGACGCCCAAGGCTCAAAGGCTGACTTGGCAAGGCTTGCCGATAGAGTAACGGCTGTTTTTGTACCAGTGGTGGTGACCGTCGCTTTGGCTACTTTTGGGCTAACGTGGTGGCTGACTGGCATGGTGGATACCGCCTTGATGCATGCGGTGTCGGTATTGGTCATCGCGTGTCCTTGTGCGCTCGGTCTGGCCACGCCAGCGGCTATTATGGCGGGCATGGGCGTGGCCGCGCGCCATGGCGTTTGGTTTAAAGACGCGCAAAGCCTCGAGGCGGCAGGCAATATCGACACGGTCGTGCTTGATAAAACCGGCACATTGACTGTCGGTAAGCCGTCTATCGTCGACCATGTCATGGTGGACAGCTCCATTGCTGTCGATGATGTGCTACAAATTGCGGCAAGCGTTGAGGCGCATGCAAGCCACCCCTTAGCGACCGCCTTGATCAATGCTGCGGCCGAGCGTCATTTGCCACTGATGACTGTCACTGACATCAGCGTCATCAAAGGCGCGGGTATCCAAGCCAATATCGAAGGCTTGGGTCTGGTAAAAGTCGGCACGGCAGAATTTGCGAATCTAACTTTGCCAAAATTTATGCCAAAAGTGTGGCAAATCGCCAGTACCGTAGCGCTTAGTATCAATGATGAACCGCTCGGGGCGTTTGCTTTGGCAGATGATCTAAAGGCAGATACCCCGCAGGCGATAGCGGCGTTACAAGAGAGCGGCATCCATGTCATCTTGATGAGTGGTGATAAGCAGTCTGTGGTCGATCACGTGGCAGGCCAGCTGGGCATCGACAAGGCATATGGCCAAATGAGCCCGCGGGATAAAGCCAGTCAAATCGCGCTGTTGCAAACTGCCGGCCATAAAGTGGCCATGGTCGGTGATGGCGTCAATGATGCGCCAGCGATGGCCACTGCCGATGCCAGCTTTGCTATGTTTGAGGGTACTGATGTCGCGCAGCATAGCGCCTCCGCTCGCTTGATGGGCGAGTCGCTGATGCATATCGATGCGGCACAAAAAATCGCCAACGCCACACTGCGCAATATCAAGCAAAACTTATTTTTTGCGTTTCTTTATAATACGCTGGGCATACCGCTGGCAGCGTTTGGGTTTTTAAACCCGATGATTGCCGCGGCGGCAATGGCGCTGAGCTCCATCTCTGTCTTGATGAACGCGCTACGTTTGACCCGTTTTCGCACTGAGGTTGAGCTAGATAATACCGTATCTACTCATCAAACTGATGATAAGCGCTTGCCAAGTGCCTAAGCCTGCTAGGGCAGTCACCTTCGCCGATATCGCCGTGAGGCCAGATAGGCGGATAACCGAGCGTTTGTATGACTTTATGAGCGTCAGTCGGTGCAAGAGAAGGGAAGTTTGGCGAAATTTATGCTATGATGCCACGTACGATAGCCGCTCATGAAAGCCGTAAATAAACGCTTGGTTTTGTCCAAACCCAGCCGATTATACTAAGTAGGCAAGATAGGTTTGGACCTGCGCTATACGATATTTTATTTTATCTTTTTTGTATTCTAGTTGCCGTTATTTATCCCACAAACTTGGCATGACCAAAGGAACTAACAGACATTATGTACGCTGAAGAAACCACCAACGTCACCGCAATTAAAGACATTCGCGCCCGTGAGATCTTAGACTCGCGCGGTAACCCAACCATCGAAGCTGACGTCATTTTGGCTGATGGTACTATCGGCCGTGCTGCTGCACCCAGTGGCGCGTCTACTGGCTCACGTGAAGCCCTCGAGCTACGTGATGGCGACAAAGATCGCTACATGGGCAAAGGTGTCAAAAAAGCCGTGGCCAACGTCAATAGCCAGATCCGTAGTGCGCTTATGGACAAAGACGTCACCGAGCAGCAAGCCATTGATGATGCGATGATTGCATTAGATGGCACAGAAAACAAAGACAACCTTGGCGCAAATGCCATGCTCGCGGTCTCTCTTGCCACGGCAAAAGCTGCTGCTAAGTCACAAAGCTTGCCACTGCATCAATACATTGCCAACTTGCGCAATCAGACATCATTGACCATGCCGGTACCGATGATGAATATCCTAAACGGCGGCGAGCATGCCGACAACACCGTTGATATCCAAGAGTTTATGATTGAGCCAGTTGGTTTCACCAGCTTCTCAGAAGCCCTGCGCGCAGGTACAGAGATTTTCCATAGCCTAAAGTCTGTCCTAAAATCACAAGGTCTCAATACTGCGGTTGGTGATGAAGGGGGCTTTGCGCCCAACCTGCGTAGCAACGAAGAGGCCATTACTGTCATCATGCAAGCGATCGAGCAGGTCGGCTATAAGGCCGGTGAAGAGATTCATTTGGCGCTAGACTGTGCGGCCAGTGAGTTCTATAAAAACGGACAATATGTCTTGGCAGGTGAGGGCAACAAGGCCTTTGATAGCCAAGGCTTCTCAGACTACCTTGTAGGCCTGACACGTCAATATCCGATCATCTCTATCGAAGATGGCCTGGATGAGTCAGATTGGGACGGCTGGAAGTACTTAACTGAGCAAATCGGTGATAAAGTTCAGTTGGTTGGTGATGATTTGTTTGTGACCAACCCTGCTATCTTGCAAGAAGGTATCGACAAGCACATTGCCAATGCGATTTTGATTAAATTTAACCAAATCGGCACGCTGTCAGAAACCCTAGACGCCATTTATCTGGCGAAGAAAAATGGCTATGCGACGATTATCTCGCATCGCTCAGGTGAGACAGAAGACAGTACCATTGCAGACTTGGCAGTCGGTACCGCAGCCGGTCAAATCAAAACAGGCTCACTATGCCGTTCAGACCGCGTAGCGAAGTACAACCAATTGCTACGTATCGAGCAGCAAGTACGCGCCAGCTACCGTGGCCGTGAAGAGTTCATTGGCCTACGTGGCTAAACGCTCTTATAGTTACAGTCGATAAGTAAGTGTATGCTGGACGATAGGCTGCTTTTGCGGTATCGTTCAGCATACTGAGCTGTGTTGATCCTCTCTGTCTTGTTTGGCGTAAACCCTTTATGAAATACTTTAGCCAATTTATGCTACTTGCCTTAGCCGTTGTAGTACTCTTAGGTCTGCAATATCAGTACTGGCTGGGTGAAAATGGCCATTTTGAGCATCAAAAACTGCTGACACAAATCGAAGAGCAGCAGCGCTTAAATGACAATCAAGTATCAGCAAATAACTTGTTGCGTACGGATGTTCATGACTTAAAAAACGGTCTTGAGGCGGTAGAAGAGCATGCTCGTTTAGACTTAGGTCTTATCAAACCCAATGAAACCTTTGTACAGATATCCACGGCGCCGACGACGCACAGTCGTTATTAAGGCGGGCACATTAAGCCCAGTCGTTTGGCGATACCTTGGTCTTGTCATTATCATTATAACCACGATGACATTCAGACACTTTTCAATCTCTCTCTTTTTATCTTTTCCCCTTTTTTAGCGCCACCTCATGGCTCCCCGTGATTTTTCTTTGATAGGCCTTGGCTCATGAATACCACTCCTCGCATACATGCCATGATCGTTGCTGCTGGTCGCGGCAGTCGCTTTGGTGCGTCTATGGCCAAGCAGTATACCTTGTTTCAAGGCCAGACATTGCTGCAGCATAGCATGGAGCGGCTCGCTTGTAGTGCCTTTATCGAGCAGTGCTGGTTGGTCATCGCTGCGGACGACACTACCGCGCAAATGCTCAATTTTGCCTTGCCGGTACAGTACGCCACTGGCGGTGCTGAGCGTTGGCAGTCGGTGCAGGCGGGCGTGGAGGCCATTCGGCAGTCAGGTGCTGCAGACACCGACTTGGTCTTAATCCATGATGCTGCGCGCCCAGCGGTGCCCAGCTGTGATATCGATAAGGTCATTACGGCGGCGATGCATGAGCCGTATGGCGCCATCTTAGCGACGCCAGTCGCTGATACCCTCAAGCACTCCTATGGACAAGACGCGGGGCTGCCTACTTATATTGCGCAAACGCTTGATCGCAGCAATATATGGCAAGCACAAACGCCGCAAGTCTTTCGACTAGACCAATTACAAAAAGTCCTACAGCATGTCAGTGAACAGCAGATAGCAATCACGGATGAAGCCAGTGCTTTTGAGTCTCTGAGGTTACCCATCCGTTTGGTGGCTGGCAGTCGCCAAAATATCAAATTGACGTATCCTGATGATGCCGCCTTGCTCTCTGCTATCTTGAGTCTGCAAACTTGATAGCTTTTACCTTGGTAGTTTTTACGTAGACGCTAGAACCATCAGTTTTATTAACCCCCTTGATTTTTTGATACAACCGTCTATTATCGCTGCAAAAAATACAAAGCGATACTTCTATTATATTTGTTTTAGTGGATATAAGGGCGTACTAATATATCATTATTTATCTATAACCAAAATTATAAGGTAAACATAGGTTGCTTTAATGACGAAACTAGCCTATGATGTAACTAACTTAATACAATTGATATAAACACTTATAAAATCAATAATATAACAAGCCAGTTGATTGCTTCTAATTGTCTTGTCTCTAGATTTTTTTCAACGTTAGTATGGTTGTTTTAACTACATTAACCTAAATATAGGGAGAAGCGGATTGTCAATAATCAATGATTCGACAAATCCAGTAACGACGGATCTTTGCCAGCTGGTGTACATCAGCCGGATTACTTCGACTGGTCTGTCAAGTCCCAGTACACTTAATGACATCTCAGAGATTGCGATTGAACGTAACCAAACGGATGAGATTACTGGTATCCTTTGCTATGGCAATGGGTATTTTTTGCAATGTGTAGAGGGGTCGGAGCAAGCTTTGACCAATCTAAAAAATCGCTTGTTGGCAGATGAGCGACACAAAGACATGGAAATTTTGGATTTTTCAGCGATTGATGAGCGCCGTTTTTCGAGCTGGTCGCTGCGCTCTATCACACTTGAGCGCTGGATGACGAGAGACCCTGTGTTGAAAAAGCTGATGCCGTTTAAGCCCTATAGCTGGAGTGTGGATGAGTGGCACAGGTTTTTGGATATCTTGCAAAACTACTACGAAGAACAAATCAGAACAGGCAATACTGATGCCCAGCCGATCAAGTACAGTACCTTAGGGGTAACCTTAAGTAAAGTAGTCGGTCAACACCAAGCGTTCTTTTTGATTCAAACGGTATTGGGCTCGATGATAGTCGTCGCATTGTTGTGGCTGATGCTATCAGATAAAATCTGGTAGGAAGTTAGCCTGCGCCGACGGGTACGGCAAAGATTTATACCAGCCTTTATTCCAGCTTCGCTATATCTTATTTATTTGACCGGACTATAAGCAGTGTGTAGCCAACTTTAAACTTGCAAACACAAAAAAGCCAGCATCCATTGCTGGCTTTTTTGTGACTATCTATCAGACAGATAGCGTTTGATTTTGGTGGTGGGAGTACGTCGAGTCTAGAGCTTAAAAGTTAGAAAAAGGGTAGCTCGTTAGAAGGAAAGGGTGTGGCTTGCTTAACTATACTGAGTCATTGAGTCAAAAAACAAACATAAAAAAAGCCCGACTCATAATATCTTATGAGTCGGGCTTTTTTGGTGGTACGCTTATCAGTCTTATCTTATGCTAAGTAAAAGTTATGCTAAGCAAAAGGGCTAATAAGTGACGCCTTATAGTGGCGTCCCCAGGGGGATTCGAACCCCCGTTACCGCCGTGAAAGGGCGGTGTCCTAGGCCTCTAGACGATGGGGACTAGTAACAATACCTCAGCTGCTTTCACCATTTATGCTGAAGTGGTGCGTATTTTAATGGCGTCTGCGTTTTCTGTCAAGCCTTTTTCTTCGTCTTTTTAAAATTAAATATCTTTTTTTGATGGCGCGGCGAGGATGCAGGTCTTTGCGCTTTAAATGATGCCGAATCCATAGAGAGGTGCAAGCGCTGATGGTCAGGGCTAGTAGCATATAACCGAGGATGGTGCCCCATAACTTAAGCTGTGGATCCATAGTAGATTCCCTCCTACTCCTATCAAGCCTTGCAGTGATGACTCATATACTGCAAGGACGTGTGGGCGACTTTGACCATCTGTAGGGTGGTAAGAACACTAAGCAGTAGGCTGGTATGGCTCGTCAGCGTACTGTTTTTATTCTCATATCCTTCTCGACTAAAACACCAAGAGGGTAAAGTCAGCTAGTATTACCAATAGCATTATTATGAGGGCATAACAATATAGGATATGTGATTAAAGGCTTATTTGTCAGTTTGCGTAGCGGTGTCAGTTTCGGTAGGCTCAGTAGCCATGGCATTTGCGAGCATGGGGTAGCTGTTTAAGATATGACAAAAAAGCTCGGCAGTTTTTTGCGTATCGTATAGCGCTGAGTGTGCATCTTTACCATCAAATTCTAACCCTGCCGCTTTACAGGCTCGTGCCAGTACCGTCTGACCAAAAGCAAGGGCCGACAGTGTCACGGTGTCAAATACCGAAAAGTTATGAAAAGGATTGTGGTTTTTGCTATTGGTACGTAGCACTGCGGCATTTAAAAACGCCAAATCAAAATGGGCATTGTGACCGATGAGCACGCACTGACGACAGTCCTCTGCGCGTCTGACCTCTTTTAAACCTTTAAAGATACGCCGCAAGGCAGTCTTTTCGTCTTCGGCGATGGCTTTGCGCATGGGATTTTTGGGATCTATGCCGGTAAATGCCAGCGCACTTGGCTCTAGGTTTGCTCCTTCAAAGGGTTCGATATGGGCGTTGAGCGCATCTCCTGGATAAAACACGCCCTGCTCATTAAGTAAGATAGGGATGCAGGCAATCTCTAGTAGCGCATCTGTTTGCGCGTTAAACCCTGCTGTCTCTACATCGACGACGACAGGCAAAAATTTACGAAACCGGTCTTTTAGGCTCAGTGGTGCTTGCTCATCTGACGAACCTGCAGTGCTATCTGCGCTAGTCGCCGGTGTGTGCTCAGGGTTGCGGGGTAAGGCGGTATCGTTTTGAATGGTCATATCACGTTAAATCACTTTTGTCAGTCGTGCTGTTATATTGAATAAATAATTATTAAATTGAATAAACAATCACTAAAAAACCATCCTACGATCTCAGCTACGCTTTAGGTAATCAAGGTAGTGTCGATATCGTCGGATAGCAAATAAAAGCGCGGGTTTTAGCATCCGCTGCCACTTATTCTTGAGTTGGCTTCGTCTTTAATCGAATTAGTCTTTAATCGACCAAGGGAGCGTCTCGCCCGCTAGCAGCGGTGTCAAAGAAGTGCCGTCAAAATATGGATAAGCGTTTGGCACTTGCATTGGAGTGTTTACAAGGGTGATGGTGCTTTGGTTGACAGGCAGACCATAGAACTGCGCGCCAAAACGACTGGCGAATCCTTCTAGCTTGTCTATCTTGCCGACACTGTCAAAGGCGGTGGCATATAATGGTAAAGCGATAGAGGCGCTATAGCAGCCGGCACAGCCGCACGTGGCTTCTTTTTTGTCGGTTGCGTGCGGGGCGGAGTCGGTGCCCAAAAAGAACTTTGGATTGCCACTTGTTGCCACGTCTAACAGTACCTTTTGGTGGCTTTCACGCTTTAAGATAGGTAAGCAGTAAAAGTGCGGCTTGATACCACCGACCAGCAAATGATTGCGGTTAAACATCAGATGCTGCGGGGTAATGGTCGCGGCTATATGGTTGCCTTGTGCCAAGACAAAATCAGCGGCGTCACTGGTGGTAATGTGCTCGACGACGATTTTTAGGGTGGGAAATTTGACGATGATTTGTGCCAATACCTCGTCTAAAAACCGCTTTTCGCGGTCAAAAATATCCACATGATCTTGCGTCACCTCACCATGTAACAATAACGGTAAGTCGTATTTTTCTAACGCTTCAAACACATCGACGCACGCACTGATGTCAGTGACACCATCAGCCGAGTTGGTCGTGGCTCCTGCTGGATAAAGCTTGACCGCTTGGACGATACCGGATTTTGCGGCCATCTCGATGTCTTGTGGCGTGGTGTTGTCTGTGAGGTATAACGTCATGCGAGGGTCAAACGCTGCAATGCGCTCAGCGCTTATGTCGCTGTTTTGCAAGTGCGTCATGATACGCTCACGATACGCGCGGGCATCATCGACAGTTTTGACAGGGGGGACAAGGTTTGGCATACAAATGACACGGTTAAAGCTATCTGCAGCATGTGGCACGGTCGTGCCCAGTGCCTTGCCGTCGCGCAAATGAATGTGCCAATCGTCTGGCTGAAGAATGGTCAACTCTCTAATCGAATCAGTCATAAGGTCGTCGCGCTCTATATCGTCATATACGGGAAATAAAAGGGAGTGATACTGCCCGACTATCATAACAGATTTGCCTACTTGACTAAATATGTGACCAGATATAGTCAATAGAAGAGACAGGCGGGCAATGACCCAGCTGGCATGCCAAATAACCGCCGCCAAAATATATTTATTTAAGATTTAACGCAAAAGCGCGCCACACGGGGCAGTGGTACTTTTGCCCATAGTAAATATGATGTACACTGAGCAGGTGGCTTATTTTTTTTGTCTACGATTAGCGCTTTTATCCCCACTCAATTCTCATCATCAAAACTTTATAATAGGAGTTATTCATGGCTCAACTTGATCCAAAAAATATTAATAAAATCGTATTGGCTTATTCAGGTGGTCTTGATACCTCCATCATCGCTAAATGGCTGCAAGAAACTTATGATGCTGAGGTGATTACTTTTACCGCTGATATCGGTCAAGGCGAAGAAGTTGAGCCGGCCCGTGCCAAAGCCCAAGCCATGGGTATCAAAAATATCTATATCGAAGATTTGCGCGAAGAGTTTGCGCGTGACTATGTCTTCCCGATGTTCCGTGCCAACGCCATCTATGAAGGCGAGTACTTACTCGGCACGTCTATTGCTCGTCCGCTCATCGCCAAGCGTTTGGTTGAGATTGCCAAAGAGCACAACGCCGATGCCATCAGTCACGGTGCGACAGGTAAAGGGAATGATCAGGTACGTTTTGAGCTTGGTGCGGTCGCGTTGTCACCTGATGTTGTGACCATTGCGCCGTGGCGTGAGTGGGACTTGTCAAGTCGTGAGAGCTTGATGCAGTATGCTAAAGAGCATGATATTGCCATTGACTATGCTGGCAATAAGAAAAAATCGCCTTACTCAATGGATGCCAACCTACTGCATATCTCTTATGAAGGCGGTATCTTAGAAGACCCATACGCCGAGGCAGAAGAAGATATGTGGCGCTGGTCGGTCAGCCCAGAAGATGCCCCAGACGAGGCACAGTATTTAGAGCTAGAGTATGAAAAAGGCGATATCGTTGCGATTGATGGTGAGCGCCTCAAGCCATATGAAGTGATGATTAAGCTAAATGAGCTAGGCGGCAAGCACGGTATCGGTCGTTTGGATATCGTCGAAAACCGCTATGTCGGTATGAAGTCGCGCGGCTGCTACGAGACGCCAGCAGGTACCATCATGCTAAAAGCGCATCGCGGTATCGAGTCGCTGACCTTAGATCGTGAAGCGGCGCATCTAAAAGACGAGCTGATGCCGCGCTATGCAAAAATCATCTACAACGGTTACTGGTTTAGCCCTGAGCGCATGATGCTACAGGCACTGATTGACAAATCACAAGAGTATGTCAATGGTACGGTACGTGTGAAGCTGTATAAAGGCGCGGTGAGCGTGGTTGGTCGTAAGTCAGATGACTCACTATTTGATGAAAAAATCGCCACGTTTGAAGATGATGCGGGCGCGTATGATCAAAAAGACGCAGAAGGTTTTATCCGTCTAAACGGCTTGCGTTTGGCCATCGAAGCCAGCCGCGGTCGTGATTTATCAAAATAAGCGCTTACGCTGCTTTTGATAACTTGACCATCAAAAAGCACGTCATTATATAAAATATAAAACAGAGGTCGATATCGATAGCGGCCTCTGTTTTTTTTATGACAGTATTATAAAGATGTTATAAGGATGTTATGGGGGTGGTCATAAAAAATATTGTCTATTTGGTTTGTTGATCATTTGCGGGTGCAGTCTCGTCATCGTCTACTCGAACAATGGCGACATCTTGCTGCTGACGCTCTTTTAGGCGGTCTTGCTCTATGACTTCCTCGGTTGCCAGCACCATACCGTCTGACTTTTGGTTTTGATATTTGAGCATCGCAAGAGCACCAAGGACACCGATCACAGCGACGATCAAAAGGATAACGGGGTTTTTCCAAAGTGGCGTGGCCGCGTCATATTCAATGGGTTTTTCGCTGATGGTGGCTGGGGTGTTGTCGTTATTACCGCCGATTAACCCTAAACTGACCAAAGGCGGCTTTGGTGGATTGGCAGGCTCGGAAGTTATGCGTAGGCGATTGCGGCTCAAATAGATATCAGATATCTTTGCCAGCTGTAATAGCCAGCGCTGATGTGGTAGCGCGATGGCAGGCATTTGGTCAAAGACCAGCATGTCATTGTGATGACCTTGCTGGACATTGTCAGGTGAGCGGCCGATGGCCTTAAGGTAGTTGCCAGTGGCCAGCTGCATATCTTGTACAGGGCTTTGATTGTCAGGTCTAAACCCAGTCAGCTCATACCAATAAAGGTCAAAAATCGGGGGTACGCTAGATAGCTGCGCGCTACTCAATAGACGGCGCTCGGCAGCGTTTACAGGTGATGATTCTGTCGCAGCAGACGGCGTGTCTATACTGTCATGTTGGCTCGGTTCTTGTGCGGCGACTGTCTTAGACGTATGAGCCTGCGCAAAACGCTCAGCTGCCAAAAACTGCGGCTGCAGCGCAAACCACTTATCGATCTCATCATTATCTAGCTGACTATAATCTGCTAAGATAGCCAGCTCACGTAGTGCAATCACGCACAAAGACGTGAGCAAAATTTGTACTTGTGGCGAGGTGGCTTTTATCTGAGAAGCAATGCGCTCACTGGCTTTGATGACTCGGGCACTATCGCTAAATATCGCATCGGCAGCGTCGTGGCGATGGTACAACGTCGCCCCTAACGTCGCAAAGTTCATCGAGTTGTATTGGCGTAGCTCTTTGACCGCGCCGCGCCCAAATAGCTTTTTGCTGACTGCCTGTCCTTGATAGCGCTGCTGATAGGCGAGGAGCGCACTGACAATAGCTTGTAGGCTGGCATCCATCGCTAAACGCGCCTGCGGTAGTGAAAGCTGGGCGGCATCTGCCAAAAGTGACACCATCGGCTGGGTATCATGATATAAAAAATCATACATCGACACACGTGTCGGTGAAATAGTCGTCATAATCTGCTAGCATCAAAAAGTGTGCCCCTATATTACGGTGCCAAATGTCTCGGCACAATCCCTTAACAATAGAAAAATTCAATCCATTGACTTACAACGCGGTTGGCAAAGATGTCAATTAGATGACTGACCGCTGGATATATCCTATGAAAAATCATGAAAACCTTGATATGCATTTGGTGATTAATATTGCTCAGCAAGCCTTAACACTCTACCAATATGATAAAGAAATAGCGCAATACGCCGTATCTACCGCCAAAAACGGTATCGGCAGCCAGCAAGATAGCGGTTGTACGCCGCTTGGCGAGCATGTCATTGCTCAAAAAATAGGTGGCGATGCGCCGATCAATGCTGTGTTTGTCGGACGGGTGCCAACTGGGGAGATCTATGATGATGCGCTCGGAAAGCAATATCCTGAGCGCGACTGGATACTAAGCCGCATTCTATGGTTAAGTGGTCTCGAGGAAGGGTACAATAAAGGCTGTAATGCCCAAGGTGGCTGTGATACCTATCAGCGCTATATCTATATTCATGGCACCCCTGACACCGAGCCGATGGACGTTGCGCGCTCGCATGGCTGCGTGCGTATGCGTAATGACGACATCGTAGCGTTATTTGCGCAAGTCAAGGAAGGTACGCCTGTGTCTATCGTGGCAGCGTAGATGGGCAGATAATGGCTTTGATCAATCAAGCGTGTCAGATATATTGCAACATCAAGCAGAATAACTTTATAGAGTGATTGATAAAATTAACTTTATAGAGACTAGATATTATTTAGCATATTGATATAATATTTGCCTTATTAAAAGTGAGTGTGTCGTGCCAGATATCGCTCACTTATGATGTCTTTTAAGATAAGGATAATGATCATGTCTCAAGAAAGTCTAGTCACGTTACAACAAGCTTTTGATGAGCGCCGTTCGGTATATGCATTAGGCAATGAATTACCAGTCGCGCCGCAAGCGATTATCAACATGGCAGAGCGAGTACTTTTGCATACGCCTTCAGCCTTTAACTCGCAGTCTTCGCGTCTGGTGGTGTTGTTTGGTGACGAGCACCAAAAGCTGTGGGACATCGCTGAAGAAAAACTGCGGGCAGCGGTCGGCGACGGTGACTTTTCAGGCAGTCAGCAAAAGCTGGACGGCTTTCGAGCGGCGGCGGGTACTGTCTTGTTTTATGAAGACCGAAACGTGACCAAATCATTACAAGAGCAGTTTGCTTTATATGCTGAGCGTTTCCCTATTTGGGCAGAGCACGCCTCAGCCATGCACCAGTATGCCATGTGGACAGAGCTGCGTACGCTGGATATCGGTGCCAACCTACAGCATTATAACCCACTGGTAGATGAAGATGCCGCGGCAGCGTTTGCTATTCCGGACAGTTGGGAGCTGATAGCGCAGATGCCATTTGGTAATATCAAAGCCCCTGCTGGCGAAAAAACCTATCAGCCGGTCAATGAGCGTATGAAAGTACTGGGCCTATAAGAGAGCCAGTACTTTCATACGCCCTAGGCCTGCCTGATGATAACGCGGCCTTGTGTTACCAATATCAATGATAAAAAGACAGCTCATCGACCGTGAGCTGTTTTTTTGTATGTAGCATAATGGTTTAGATTGATATCAGCGATTTTTTGACTTTGGCCAAACGTTTTTGAAGAGGTTTATGTTGGGTCTTTAGGGTAGCAGCAAACCAGCCTGCGCCAAATAGCGCACGCGTCTCTGTCGCTGATTTTTGCTGATAGTGCTGGCCATAACGCATGGCGTCGTCATAGTGGCTCAGTGCCTGTTTTGCTTTGAGCAAGTGCTTACGCTGACGCTTGAGCTTCTTTTTTACTTTCTTTTTTTTGTGGCCTGTCTTGAGCAAAGGCGCGGCAAATTCATGGACATAATATAAGCTCGTCATTTGCTGGTTTAACGCTAGTAGGGCTTGCTGACCCTCTTGCATGTCTTGGGTGCCTTTCATCTCTTGGGCGCTGCCGTTTTTCTTGGCATCGTCGGTGTCGCTCTCTTCTGACTCAGCGCCATCTAAGCATGGGTATCTTTTATGTTGTAGCCGTTCCTCGGCTTGCACAAATGCTTTTTGTTGCTTGAGGAGCACGGCTGTTAGCGCCTCTTTTGCGCTTTTGTCCGCGTGCGTCTCAAGTGCTGGATCACTCATTGCAAAAGCAATCAGCTCCAGTAAGGTTAATTGAAAGTCATTGGCACAGACAGCGTCCATGGGCCGTACCTTCATAGCATCAATATCAGCCGTCCATTCTACAGCAGGCGCGCCATATTGCTGTAAATGTGGCTCTACAGTAGAGACCAGATGAGTAAGGTGCTGATAGTCACTGAGTAGCGCTTGAGTTTGCTGCAGTATGGGCGACCAGTCAGGGTTGATCTCATCAGAGAAGCTGGCAAACGCTTGCAGAGCAGCGTGCAGGCGAGTGATACCAATCGCTAGCTGCAAGACATGTGCGTCATCATAGCGCCCAGAGACGATGGCGCTGCTATTAGGCAGTATATGTAATAGGCAGTGATGCACCGCCGCCCGTACAAACGCAGGCATGCTGATATGGTTGTCGATATGAGAAAGCTGAGTATCAGCAGTGACAGCAGGGCTATGCGCTTGTCTTGTAATCAATAGACCACCGCGCTCGGCTTTGGTGATGGTAGATAAGCACAGCTTATAACGCTTACACCAAACTTTGGCTGTCGTAAATAAAAAATCAATATCGCCTGACACCAGCTCAAACTCAATTTCTTGAATATGATCACGCAGCGCATCATCATTACCGTGGACAATCTCTCCATAGTCATAGGCCATCTCCAGCTGATTGTCTGCGCCTTCATCATTGTCTTCTATCAACAGGCGGGTGGTGCGCTTGACATCAGTGACATACAGTTGAGTGAGGTTTTTGGTGAGTTTTTTGAGCTTAAAGGCGGCAAGAGCAGGGGCGATGGCGGTGTCTTTATATATACTCAAATCAGGCATAAGCGCTTTGTCAGCGAGCATGGCTTGTACATGCTCAGGGTCTAAGGTGGCGTTGTGCTCTAGGCGAGCTGCCAGACCATCGCCGCCAGCTTTGATGGTCTGCACCCATGTATCGCCTTCTTTACGAATGCGTAGGCCAATTCCTGCTTGCGCCAACTGCTGATCAGGGGTGTCATAGTAGTGGGCAGCCATTTGTGTGGTTTGAGAGGATTTGACTTTTGCTTGACGCATCAAGCCTTTCAGCCGCGACTCTGGGACCAAAAACTTGAGTTCGATCTCTTGCATAATGACTCCTAATAATGACTCCTAATAATGACGACGAATGATTATTAGTCTACCATCCTATGCGTGATGATAGGACATTGACTTCCTCCCCTCCCTAAAGTGAGGGGATTCCTACTAAAGACGGCCAAGCCCGACCGCGAGAATGTTTTTTGCTCCATTAACATCTCTGTTATGGGTCGTTTTACAAGAACGACAAAACCACTCTCTTATACCAAGACCTGATCTACCTTTCGGACTGTCTTGGCGAGAGCCGCAACACGAGCAGGTTTGGGTGCTGTACGCTTCATTGACTTCGATATAGTGGCAACCTGCGTTCGCGCATTTATAATCCAGTTGCCGCTTAATCTCAAACCAACCAGCATCATAGACGGATTTGGCCAGTTTGGATGAAGTGAATAATGTTGATTTAATCTTTCCAACAACGATTAGGCTGTTGGCCTTGATAAGCTTTGATGTGAATTTATGAATCAAATCTTGACGGGTGTTTTTAATCTTGGCGTGAATGGCACGGACCCGTTTTTTATTCTTGGCTCTTTGGGCAATTGCCAGTTTTTCGGCGTATTGATGGGTCAGCTTAGTGGTTAGAACATCACCATCACTACTGACTGCTGAATCCTTACAGCCTAAATCAACACCGACTTGGCCAGTACCACACTTAATCTTTGGAAAGTCTTTAACGGTGACACAGGCGTACCAGTGACCACGATTGTCTTGTACTAATTCGCAAGTGTTGATGTTGTAGAGGGCTAAATTGTAGCTATCCCACAGATCAATGATCAGCTTTTGGCGGTTAGCAAGGCTTAGCTGAATAGTAGATTTAAGGCTTTTCTTGCCTGACTGACGGGTTGCTAGGTGCTTAATGGCGGTCTTTTTAAAGGGAATCCAGCCCAAACTTCTTCTCTTGGCCTTTGGGTTGTTGGTGCGCCAGTTGAGTTTGGCTTTTTTAAACTGTTTACGAGCCTTGGCATGGGTTTCAGAGATGGCTTGTAGGGTTTGGCTGTGCAAGTTTAAATACTCGCCACTGCCTTTGGTATAAGCGGCCAAGTCATAAGCTGAAAAGAATTTGCCTGTGCGCTGTAAATGTTTAAAACTTAGCTCATTAACGTAATTCCAGACAAAGTTAACCGACCCAGCCAAGATATTGAGCTGAGTGGCGTGTTTGTCTTTGATGCGTAGCTTGAGCGTTTTCATGGAATAATTATGATCTCAATGGGTTTGGTTATCAAGGCAATCTAAATCTTAGGTGACAACGGCTGACGCCTGATATCCACGCCCTAGAAGGATGTGGTTTTATGGCGCTGGATGATAAAAAAGCCGCCCTACAGTATGTAGGACGGCTTTTTGTATCAGCTATACTTAAAAGTAGTCGATGATTAGAACTGGTTCATGGTGTTCTTTTCGCCGCCAGCTTTTAGCGCGTTGTCACCTGAGAAGATCTCTTTGTGATCATCGCCTAAGTCAGAGCCCGCCATGGCTTGGTGCTTAACACAAGAGATACCTTCGCGGATTTCTTTGCGCTGTACGCCAGCTGCATAAGCAAGCATGCCTTCTTCACCAAAGTAGCCTTTAGCAAGCTCATGTACGCTAAGCGCTGTGGTGTGGTAAGTTGGCAGGGTGATCAAGTGATGGAAGACACCTGCTTCACGTGATGCATCACGCTGGAAGTTTTGTGCAGCAACGTCAGCGGCAGCGTCAAGCTCAGTGCCGTCGTAATCGCTACTCATCAAGTTATCCTTGTCATAGCTTGATACGTCTTTGCCTTCTTCTTCCCACTGAGCGATTATTTGCTTACGGAAGTTTAGCGTCCAGTTGAATGATGGGCTGTTGTTGTATACGAGCTTGGCTTTTGGCTGCTGCTCTTTGATGCGATCTACCATTGATTTGATGTGGGCAACATCTGGCGTTGGTGTTTCGATCCATAGTAGGTCAGCACCGTTTTCAAGCGCAGTCACACAGTCAAGCACAACGCGGTCGATGTTAGTGTCTTCACGGAACTGGTATAGGCCGTTAGCCAGACGTACTGGACGTACTAGTTTGCCGTTATGCTTAAGTAGGCTATCGTTCTCATTTGCGTCTTCAATGCTTATTTCTTCCATTTCTAGGAAGTCGATGTACTGAGAAGCAAGGTCGCCTGGCTCCTGTGATACTGGGATTTTTTGCGTCAACGATGCGCCTTCAGAGTCAGTACGAGCAACGATAACACCGTCTTCGACACCAAGCTCTAAGAATGCGTAACGAATGGCATTGATTTTGGCGATGTAGTCTTCGTGCGGTACAGTGACTTTACCTGCTTGGTGACCACATTGCTTGGCATCAGATACTTGGTTTTCGATCTGAATGGCACAAGCACCGGCTTCGATCATTTGCTTGGTTAGCAAGTAAGTCGCTTCTTCGTTACCAAAACCTGCGTCGATATCGGCGATGATTGGCACAACATGTGAGTCGAAGTTTTCGATTTTCTCTAAGATAGCTGAGGTATCTTGACCTGCTTCTTCAGCTGCGTTTAGCTCACGGAAGTAGTCGTTTAGTACTTTAGCATCGGCTTGACGCAAGAACGTGTAGATCTCTTCGATTAGCTTTGGCACAGATGTTTTTTCGTGCATAGATTGGTCAGGTAGTGGACCAAACTCAGAGCGTAGGGCGGCTACCATCCAGCCTGATAGATAGATGTAGGTTTTAGATGTGGTGCCAAAGTATTTTTTCTTCGCGTACATCGTTTGCTGTGCAACAAAACCGTGCCAAGCACCTAAAGACTGTGTGTATTGAGACGTATCGTTGTCATAGTCTTCCATGTCTTGACGCATGATTTTTGCAGTATATTTGGCGATATCCAAACCGGTTTTAAAACGGTTTTGCATCATCATACGTGCCGCATCAGTCTCGCTGATATTCTGCCAGTTACCGTGCTTTTGCTTTAATTCACGTACTAAGTCGATCGCTGATTTATATGCAGTTGACATCTATAGTCTCCTTGGTGGGGTGTAAAAAAAACGAAAAATTCCGTGTTAAAATAACGCTAATGGTGTCTGACCAGATAAGCGCATCGTGATGCTTTATTTGAGTGTTATCGGCGGCTTATCAGAGCAGAGACCATCATCAGTCATCCGTTCGAGCATCTGTTCAAGCCTTAGTTACCCTAAACAAACTTGCTCGTAAATACAAGTAAGCTACTAAACTTGGTCGTCGACAGATGATGGGTAAAATATCGATAACAATGGGGTGTATCCATATATCGCTCAGGGGCTTACGCTAAATTATTAGACACCAGTGTCATCATTGGCGATAAGAGATGTTACAATATTCAATGCCGTACTCGCTGGGTTTGATTGCAATCCATGACCGATATCCTCTGGACAACTGGCCTGCGATTGGGATTTTTATAACGTTGTCGCAGCTATAACTTTCATAAATGTATCTTTTGTCAACGCGGTTTGGCGGCTTGTACGACCGGCTCATCAGAGTCTGATAAACCGGCATCAATAACGCACAAACAGGATGGTTGTGGTCCGTGTTGCAAATCATCTACGGGATTCACTATAACTGCCTTACCAAGATTTATCTAATTTATGATAGTTATCTTTAGTATTTTTATGGGTTATAATGTATAGATAACAGAGGCTTATGACTGGTAGATCGCGTTATCATCAGTGGGCGCTAACGCAAAATATAAAATAAATAGCGATATTAAGCAGTTACAGGCTGATGGTCAGCATAATTGCACAAAAAATGCCGAGCTTACAAAAGGCGTTTATTCAAAAGCCAAGAGAAATATATATGAATTTGCAGCGGGTAGATTTAAATTTATTGGTACATTTAGATGTGTTGTTACGAGAAAAAAACGTCACGCGGGCAGCCGAGCAGCTTGGCATTACCCAGCCTGCCATGAGCAATATTTTGCGGCGGTTGCGCAAGCTGTTTAATGACCCATTATTGGTGCGCTCGTCTGAGGGTATGACGCCAACGGAGCGTGCATTGGAGCTGCAGCCACGTATTCGTGAGATATTGGCTGACTTAACGCAAGTGCTGGAACCACGCACAGAATTCCGTCCTTATAGCACCTCACGCGTGTTTCGTATCATGACCTCAGACTACGCCGAGGCGACGCTGGTGCCAAAACTGGTCAAAGCGCTGCGCTCTGAAGCGCCCAATGTGATTTTGGACTTTTTGACGCCCTCTGATGTCTCCTACCGTGATATGGAGCAGGGCCGTGTGGATTTGGCGATCAACCGCTTTAATGAGATACCGCAGAGTTTTCACCAAGTGCTGGTCTGGCGTGATACCTTCAGTTGTCTGCTGTCCTCTGAAAGCCCTTATGCCAACCGCTTTAATCTAAAAAACTACCTAAAAGCTCAGCACGTTTGGGTATCCAAAACAGGTATGGGGGTCGGGTTTGGGGTCAACCCTGAAAAGTCTGGCGGTCTTGGCTCTATCGATCAAGCATTGCAGCGCTTGGGTCAAAAACGGCAAATCAGCGTTTTTACTCGCCATTATCAGATGCCAGCCATGCTCGCAGCAAATAAAGACTTGATTGCCACTTTGCCGACACGCGTGGCTCGTATGCAGGCCAACAACGACAGTATCATCATGGAAGAGCCGCCATTTTTTATTCCTGAATTTGAGCTGACGATGGCGTGGTCACCACTACTTCAGCACCATCCTGCTCATCGGTGGTTGCGCCAGTTGATCATGCATGTGGCGCGGCAGGTCGTGGCTGAGGAAGAGAATCCGCCACAAAACATACCAGTTATCAATCATTTGTTTTGATTGAATACGTCTTGCCTCTACTTATCAGTCTACTTTCTCAAAACCAGCCATCGGGTTGGTTTTTTGTTTTTAACTCAGTAAATGACCATCGACTGAGTTGAGTACCCATCTTCTAAACCTCTATTAGACAAGAGAGATTAATATCTCAGTGACACTTTTAACATCTTACGCACACTTCTTTATATCTTGTAAACCTACTTGCTGAGCATTTTGATATGATAAATGAGATTTAAGAAAAAAAACAATAAGCAAGGCCTTTGTTAAGTTTTACAACACTATAAAGATGGCTCTATATCATCTTTTAAGTGAGCCGATTGCAAGTCGATCAATACTTTAAAATTGATTCAAATAAACCATTATCATGTATAACAACAAGGACATACATTATGGCAGATATTACGACAGTAAACCCAGCCACGGGCGAAGACATTAAAAATTATGATTATATGACCAACGACGAAGTTAACAAAATTGTTGATGCGTCACATAATGCATTTTTAGAATGGCGTACGGTGAGCCATGAAGAGCGTGGCCGTATCATTCAATCTATCGGTGACAAGCTGATGGAATATAAAGAAGAGCTGTCTCGCCTTATGACCGAAGAGCGCGGTAAGCTCTATGGGCAAAGCCAGCAAGAAGTTGATCTATGTAAAGCAATTTGTGATTACACTGCTGAAAATGGTGTTGCTGCGCTTGCAGATGATGAGCGCGATATCGAAAGCATGAAAAAAGGTATCGTGACTTATCAGCCAATCGGTGTTATCTATGGTATGCAGCCATGGAACTTCCCAGCTTACCAAGTCTTTCGCTATGCCATTGCTAACTTGATGGCAGGTAACAGCGTGCTACTTAAGCATGCAGCAAACGTCACAGGTTCTGGCTTATTGATCGAAAAAATTTTCCACGAGTCTGAACTGCCAAATGATTTATTCCGTACGATTTTGATTGATCATGACCAATCAGAAAAATTGATTGAAAATGACAAAGTACGCGGCGTAACACTCACAGGTAGTGATGATGCTGGTCGTATCGTTGGTCAACAAGCGGCTAAAGCAATCAAAAAATCAGTATTAGAGCTTGGCTCAAATGACGCCTTTATCGTGCTAGAAGACGCCGATATTGAAACCGCTGTAGAAACCTGTACCCAAGCCCGTTTAGTCAATAACGGTGAGACATGTGTAGCAGCGAAACGTTTTATCGTGGTCGATAGCGTCTATGATGAGTTCCGTAAACGCATCGTAGAGAAGTTTGAAGGTACAAAATCTGGCGATCCAATGGATGACAGCTCAGATATCGGTCCATTAGCGCGTAAAGACTTGCAAGAAAAGCTGCATGAGCAGGTTGAAGACAGTGTGAAAAAAGGCGCGACCATTGCCGTCGGTGGTGAGTTGCCAGAAGGCAAGGGCAGTTTTTATCCAGCGACCATTTTAGAAAACGTTGAGAAAGGCCAGCCTGCCTATGACGATGAGCTGTTTGGTCCTGTAGCCTCGCTTATTCGTGCCAAAGACCAAGACGATGCCATGCGCATTGCCAACGACAGCCGTTATGGTCTAGGCGGCGCTATCTTCTCAAAAGATGAAGAAAAAGCGATTCGCTTAGCCAGTGAACAATTCGATACTGGTATGGTCTATATCAATGGTTATGGTCTTGCCAATCCTGCACTGCCATTTGGTGGTGTGAAGAACTCAGGCTATGGTCGCGAGCACGGCGGCTTTGGTATTAAAGAGTTTGTAAACATTAAAGCAGTACACGTATTTGGAAAATAACAGTGAATAACACGTAAAATTGTTAAAGACTAAAAAGAAAAACCCAGCTACTTAATAGCTGGGTTTTTTTGTGTGGGTGAAAATAATATCTTAAAACAACTAAGCGTCAATCAATAGACGTAAGGGCAGGGCAGGCAAAATGCTAGAGGCTTGCTCACTTGGCGTTAATGACACGCCGCCAATAGCGATTTGCAATATCGTCCACGGCAATAAGTGATGCTCCAGCACTTGTACGCGCTTTTGCAAAATATCAGGCGTATCGGTATGACGAATAGGCAAGACCGCTTGGCTTAACACTTGTCCTGCATCCAGCTCGGCGGTGACCACATGGATACTACAGCCGTGCTCACGCTCACCTGAGCAGAGTACACGGGTATGCGTGTCTAGCCCTTTATAAGCGGGAAGTAGCGATGGGTGCAGGTTAATCATCGGTGCAGGCGCGTTATCAATAAAGTCTGCACTCAATACCCGCATAAAGCCTGCCAAAACGACCAAGTCAGGCTGCCACGCTTCAAGCTGTGCGGTGGCGTGCTTTTCAAAGGTTTTGATGCCCATGCGCTTGCCGCTCTCTACGTGCGAGAGTACGGCGACCTCAATGCCCGCGTCTTTGGCGCGGGTGATGGCATAAGCGTCGTCGCGATTACTAATGACACCAACGATTTCAATCGGTAGCGCACCTGCTTGCATGGCGTCTATGAGGACTTGTAGATTACTTCCACTTCCTGATACCAAAACCGCAATGCGTAATGGTTTGACAGGTTGGTTTGTCTTATCAATTGACATTAACGGTACACCACGGCATCGGCTTCACGTTTGACCATTTCGCCAAGTTGCCAAGCGTTTTCACCAGCGTCAGTCAACGTCTTGATCGTTGCTTCAGTTTTGTCTTTAGGAACGACGATGACAAAACCAACGCCGCAGTTAAAGGTGCGGTACATCTCACTTTGCTCAATATTGCCTTGGGTCTGAAGCCAAGTAAACAGCTCTGAGAACTGCCAGCTTGCCGTGTCGATACTCGCAGCCAGATTTTCTGGTAAGACGCGCGGTAGATTGTCGGTCAAGCCGCCGCCGGTGATGTGCGACATGGCATGAAGCGCTGAGCTACCAAGGGTATCCTGCAATGCCTTGATTGCTTTAACATAGATACGAGTAGGGGCCATCAAGGCATCCTGAATAGGTTGACCATCTAGTTGCTCATCGCTAGTAGCCACGTCAATACCGCTAACTTCGATGACTTTACGCAATAGTGAGTAGCCATTTGAGTGCGCGCCACTCGAAGCTAGGGCAATCAGAACATCGCCTTCGGCAACGTTGTCACCAGTCACGACCTCGCTTTCTTCAACCACGCCCACGCAGAATCCAGCGAGGTCATAATCGTCGTCTTGATACATACCTGGCATTTCAGCAGTTTCACCACCGATAAGTGCACAGTTTGCAAGTTTACAACCATCGCCAATACCAGTGACCACAGTCGCCGCGACATCGACGTCCAGCTTGCCTGTCGCATAGTAATCTAAGAAAAACAATGGCTCAGCACCGCATACAAGCAAGTCGTTGACGCACATAGCGACCAAATCGATACCGATGGTGTCGTGACGTTGTAGCTGCAATGCCAATTTAAGTTTGGTGCCGACACCGTCCGTTCCTGATACCAGTAGAGGCGAGGTGTAACCAGTCGGAATACGACAAAGCGCTCCAAAGCCGCCAAGTCCGCCTACAACCTCAGGGCGAGAGGTGGCTTTTGCCACTGATTTAATACGTTGAACCAACGCATCGCCAGCATCAATATCAACGCCAGCATCTTTGTAGCTTAAAGAAGGCTTGTTACTCATGGTCATCTCACAAAATTTATAAGGAATGAAGGTGGGTCAAAAAGCGAGTTGGTTGTGATAACTCTGAAGGTCGTGGGCGCATTATACCCAAAAACCGCCCTGACTCGCAAAGCAACTTGCCACTTATTCGCTATATTTGCATCAGTTTGCGCCAGATCGTTAGTACTTGCCAAAAAACCCTTATCAAACCATAAAACATCATGACTATAGTGAATTGACTAAAAGTGACTGTTGCCTGTGATTGCACCATATGGTTTTGCTGGCATATTACTACTTACAATCATATAAGAAACAAAAAATGACGGATTTTTTGCTGTACTTTGCGATAATAGAACGCAAAATCATTGTCAATCACTGTTTATTATTTTTCATTGTTTACTATTTTCATTAGCCAATCGCAGGGTTACCCACCATGATACACCAAACCATAGATCCTTTTTTTCGGCGCTTATTTATTGTGGCGGCGATGGTGGTGGCGCTTTTTTTATTGTATTTGATGATGCCAGTCATTATTCCGTTTGTTTTTGCTTTTGTACTGGCGTATTTGTTTAATCCGCTGGTCAAGCGCCTATCGAAATATATCAAGCGCTGGGTAGCGATTATCATTGTCTATGCCACCATCACGCTGGGTATGGTGCTGCTGCTTTGGTGGCTGGTACCGACGTTATGGCATCAGTTGCAAGCGGCTTGGGAATATCTGCCAAAGGTGCTAAATTGGTACAATCAAGTCGTGCGTGAATGGTTTGCTAATAACAGCCGTATTCGTTTGCCTGAGCTAGAAGCCAAAGGGTTTTCTGAAACCTTGGTCGACTATATGCAGACGAACTATAAGTTTGCAGATGCCAGTACGATGATGAGTCAAATCATCGCCTCTAGTATGAGTTTTATCAACAATGCAGGTCTTATCGTATTGGTACCGATTTTGACTTTTTATTTTTTATTCAACTGGGATCAGCGGTTGCAGACTTGGAAGATGGCCATACCAGCACCTTATTGCAAAAAAGTGTTACAGGTAGCGCATGAGTGCGACCGTGCATTGATGGCATTTATCAAAGGTCAACTGCTGGTCATGGTACTACTGGGCGCGATATATGCGGTGCAATTGCAGCTTATCGGCCTTGAGCTGGGTCTGATCATCGGGATGGTGGCAGGTATCGCAAGTTTTGTGCCTTACTTGGGGTTTGGTATCGGTTTTATCGCGGCCATTGTCGCCTGTTTGTTTCAGTTTGGGCTAGACTGGACCTATTTGGCATTGATTGTTGGGGCGTTTTTGGTGGGGCAAGCAGCAGAGGGCTATATCCTGCAGCCACTGTTGTTGGGGGATAAGATTGGTCTATCGCCGCTGTGGGTCATCTTTGCAGTATTGGCAGGGGCAAGCTTATTAGGCTTTGTCGGGATGCTGATTGCACTGCCTGTGTCAGCTGTCCTGAATGTGTTGTTTCGCCATTTGTATGATTATTATCGCTCAACCGATCTGTATAAAGGCCACAAGCAACTGACATTGTTTAAGGATCAATGATTCATGTGTCTTAGTGTTTGATTTACCCCGTGGTTATCACCATTTTAAAATGAGAATGCGCCCGAATGATGAGTGATAAAAGTTATAACATGGATTGTATGAACGTAAATGCTGATTGATGCAAGGTAAAGGGTAAAAGACTTGTCAGTCATTTTACAAATATGTTATATATAGGCGCAGTATTCACGGTATTTATCGTTCCTAGGTTGGCTTGGGTCAGCGTTCATAAAAGCACAAGCTACCCAAGCCAGTTTAAAAATATTAGTCGTTTAGCCTTTTTAGTGATTGCGCTACGCAAACCGAGTTGATGATTCATGGCAGAAGCACAGCTAAGTCTCAATCTGGACATTAAGCACGATGCAAGTCTTAGCGATTTTGCAGGTCCTGGTTGGATGTCGATTATTGATGCAGTCAGGCAGCTACATGTCGGCCTGATCGGTCAGTTATACCTGTTTGGCAGTCCTGCGACGGGCAAGTCTCATCTGTTGTCCGCTATTTGTGAGTCGTATATAGAAATGGATAAGACGGCTATCTGCTTGTCGCTCAATGAGCTGATTCATACAGATGTCCATGTCCTCTCGTCGTTAGAAAACTTTGATTTAATCGCCATTGATGATTTGGAGGTGCTAGAGCAAAGCACCCAGTGGCAAGAGGCTTTGTTTCATCTGATTAATCGTAGCCGTGAAGGGCAGCGCCAGCTATTGTTTGCTGCCAACAAACCTGCAAGTGAGTTACCCTTTGGGCTAAGGGACTTGCTGACACGTTTGGCTCAATCGCCGACCTTTAAGGTTCCTAATGGCCATGACTTCGCTGACCGTCAAGCGCTGCTGCAATCTATCTTGCGCCGCCGCGGCTGGCAGTTTGACGACCGTATCATCGATCACTTGCTGACCGACGGACCACACCGTATCGGTGCGATGATGGACGTGCTAAATTATATTCAGCCTATGTTTTCCAATCTTGGTCGCAGCAATATCTCCAAAGCCGTCATCAGTGATGCGCTGCGTACCATCGATGAGCAAACGCTGGCCGCTGAGCTGGCAGATATTGCTCAAGAGACGCAAGTAGATAACAGCACAGCAGAGCAAGACCAACATACCATGCCACTCGACTTTTAGGCGGTGTGTTTCTTACTTCTAATAGGTTTGATTGCTTTTTCTAAGTTTGAATACGCGATAAATAACGGTGTATGTTGTGAGTAACCCCATACGCTGTCATACAAAAAACAACGTTTTTTATCCATTGTTTGTCAACTGTTTGCCAACCCGCTTTATTCTCTAAAACGCCACATGACTACTGGACCCACTTATGAAACCACATGCTTCTTTGTTAAAAAAACTGACCACCAGTGCTTTGCTCATAGGGGCAGGTTCTGTCTCTATGCTATCGCACGCGGCTGTGACGCTGTTGGTCGATGATCATATCAAGGTCACTGCCATCAATGGTCAAGAAGTGCAGCAGAGTGCCTTTCAACCGCTCACAAAGAAGTTTACGTTGCAGCCTGGTACGCATGCGATTACGGCCAAATACGACCGTTTGTACAACTTGCGCCGTGATGAGCACGACTATTTGCGCTCAGGAAATGTCAGTGTGACCGCGCAATTAGCAGACAATCAGACCTATCGTCTGACCATGCCAAATCAGCCAGAAGCGTACGAAGCGGCGAGAGAGTATGCCAAACGTCCGACATTGGCTGTAGAGCAAAATAATACCGTGATCGCCAGCCAGCAAAGTCTCGGCAATCAACAAGGTGGACTGTTCTCAGGCTTGGGTAAAGCCATCGGCGGCGTGTTTGGTGGTGCAGGTGACGCCGAGCTACAAAACCAGCGAGCGATTGCCGCTTTAGAGCAGCCAGCGACTCAGCCGGCCCAGAGTAGTGTCAATACAGGCACCGCGCAACCTGTGCCAGCGGCTGTGCAAACCGATAATACTCTTGATAGCTTTATGCAGTTATGGCTACAGGCGACCCCTGCGGAGCGCGAAAAAATCCGTCAGTGGATTCAAAAATAAGCAGCCTAAGTGTTTTGAACCAAAAAAAAGCACCCATTGGGTGCTTTTTTAATGCTTATGTTTTTTGTACTTATATTTTTAGTGCTTATGTATAAGTATAAGCAGCGTATTTTATAGCCTTAGCCCAAAAATGCATTGTACATCCAGATCAGTTTTTCTTGCTGCTGTACGTATTCATCGACCAAGTCTGCTGTGCCTTGGTCTTCGGCTTTTTCGGCCACTAATGACACGTCGCGCTGCTCTTCGATCAAAGCTTTTAGGCCAGTGACCACACCTTTTACACAAGCGTTGCCATCTTTGACGTTTTTGTCTTCAGAGATGCTGGTGTGCTGAGCAAAGTCGCTATAAGCGTGTAGTGGCGTACCGCCTAATGTCAAGATACGCTCAGCGATCTCGTCGATCTCTACTTGTAGGCTGGTATATAGCTCTTCAAACTGTGGGTGCAAAGTAAAGAAGTGCTCGCCCTTGACGTTCCAATGATAACCACGGACGTTGATATAAAACATATGATAGCTTGATAGTAAGTCGTTTAGCTTGCTGATGACTTCGCTCATGTCTGCTTTTTCTAGGCCAATCTGGTTGGTTGCATTATTACTCATGATATTATCCTTATAGTTTGAGTGTTCAATAAAAAGTCGTATTAAAAGCCTAGTAGCGTATCTAATCTTGAGTCACCAAAAAGATGACCAAAAACCACTAAAAAGCTTGATAATAAAGAAGACTAAGAGTGTAGCAAGTCATAGGCTACGTGGCTATGCTCATTCATATAATATAGCCGTTTTACCAAAAAAAATAACAATATAAATGATACGGCGATACTCGTACCACAACATCTATCAGTTGCCTATGAGGCGGCCGATAGCCAGTATCATAAGCAAAGGTATCTGCTATCAAAAGTAGGTACCGGCCTCATGCCACCTTTTGGGGACTTCTAAACCCTTTTTTCTTCTACTGGTGACTATCATAGCAAAACATCATGAATAAGTTAAATTCATTAATTTTAACCATGTGATTGATTATTTAGAACTAAGGCGCGCCCTAGAGGTATAGAGCGCTTTTGTATCATAAGCTGCTAAAAAATATGATTAAGCAGGTGGTTGCAAGCTTTCAGGGTTTAAGCCTTTGACAGGTACCACTTCTTGGAGATGCTGACGCACGGTATCGATCGGAAACTTCTGCGCTTGTAGGCGTTTTGGGACGATCTGGCTGCCTTGTTGGCCTTTAACCTCAAACATCATAAAGATGTAATCGTCGGTTTCATCCCAGCTTTTGACAGCAGTCCATGGAATGACGGCTTGCTGAGTTTGGCCTGCACGCATCTGCATGCCGCGCATCTGATTGCTATTAAACATCTCTGGTTGATTGACAGGCATGGCCATCACCAGTCCATGCTTTTGTACGCCCAGCTTCATCTGGCGCATCTCATCGGGCATTTCTTGATCGGCCACTTGTTTTTCAAACTCTCTTTTGACGTACCATTTAAAACCAAAGGTACGCACCAGTACATAAATCACCACGGCCACCAGCATCAACCAAAAAATAATCGTAGAGTAGCCCGTGACAAACACCAAACCTGCAATCGCTAGTATCACGACCACGGCCATGACGACCCATTCTTTGGTCTTAAAACTGGATAAACCAAATGAGGGACTCGCACTGGCAAACAGCTCATACTGTGCTTGATGAAATTCGGCCTCGGTGAGGTTTAAGGCGATGGGTTGGAGCGTGTAAGGGTACAGGGCCATAGAGGTTTCTCAGATACTTGTGTTAACAGCGTTGGGTTTCGATCGCCAAAGCAGGACAGCGTCGCCATACTTGGCTAAAGACAGAAAAAAGACATGCGCTTATCTTACCGAAAAGCGCTCTTAAATGAAACATATAAGCGGTGCGATGGCGGGATTGGTCTTATATTTCTATGGTTGCGCTGTGCGCAGGTGGTATTTACATAAAATAAAAATCACTCCAGCATAACAAGCGCTACGGCGTGAATATAGCATCATTAAAGTCTTGTTAGGGCGTTATCGCGATATCACTGAGAACATCGCCAAAATATAGGCAAAACATGGTCAAATCTGCTGGGTCTTGGTATCATAGCGGCTATTATATATTCTTATAACCAGCATGGCACATCAGGCGGCTTGATATCCATCAGTGCATCATGAAGACAATCATCAGAACCATTTTAGGATAATGGAATGGTCCTTTAACAGGCCATGTAAGTCTATTATCTTAGCGGAATTGGCCTGACAGCATGCTCTGATTGGCTGATCTGATTATCAACACGCCCTATTAAACTTTTACCCACATTTAGCGTTACAGGCGACTATTATGATTGATCCGAAACTCTTACGCGGCGATTTAAGTGATTTACAACAGCAGCTAGCCACTCGCGGCTACGAGCTTGATATGGCTTTTTGGCAAAATATCGAAACCGAGCGTAAATCGCTACAAGTCAAAACCGAAGAGCTGCAATCGCGCCGTAATGCGGGTGCAAAGCAAGTGGGCGTGCTAAAAAAATCAGGCGAAGATGCCAGCGAGCTACTGGCTCAAATGCAAAGCATAAGCGGTGAGATTAAGGCGGCAGAAGATGAGCTGCGCACCTTGCAAGAGCGCATCACACAAGCGGCCATGCAAATCCCTAATATTCCAGCAGCAGAGGTGCCTGTCGGAACGTCAGAGGATGATAATGTCGAAGTGCGCAAATGGGGGACGCCGCGTCAGTTTGATTTTGACATCAAAGACCATACCCATATCGGCGAAACCTTGGGCATGCTAGATTTTGAAGCGGCCACCAAGCTGACCGGTAGTCGTTTTAATGTGCTCAAAGGGCAGCTGGCACAGATGCATCGCGCTTTGATTCAGTTTATGTTGAACACTCATACGGTCAAGTACGGCTATCTTGAGACTTATGTGCCTTATATCGTCAATAGCGAGAGCCTAAAAGGCACCGGTCAACTGCCAAAGTTTGAAGAAGATTTGTTTAAACTGACCAATCATACCAATAACGATGAGATGGATTTTTATCTGATTCCGACTGCAGAAGTGCCGATGACCAACTTGGTACGCGGCGAGCGTTTGGATATCAAAGAGCTGCCATTGAAGTTTACCGCCCATACGCCCTGCTTCCGTAGTGAAGCTGGCTCGCATGGCCGTGATACCCGTGGTCTGATTCGTCAGCATCAGTTTGAAAAAGTCGAAATGGTCAATATCGCTACTAGCGAGCAGTCAGATGATTTGCTTGAGGCGATGACAGGTCAAGCCGAAGATATCTTGCAGCAGCTAAATCTGCCTTATCGGGTGGTACAGCTGTGTACTGGTGATATGGGTTTTGCTGCGCAAAAAACCTACGACATCGAAGTGTGGCTACCAAGCCAAGACACCTATCGTGAAATTTCTAGCTGCTCGAACTGTGGCGACTTTCAGGCGCGCCGTATGGGCACACGAGTCAAAGATGGCAAACAAACCAGTCTTGCTCATACGCTAAACGGCTCAGGCCTTGCTGTCGGCCGTACGCTGCTGGCAGTGATGGAAAACCATCAAAACGCTGACGGTAGTATTAGCATTCCAGAAGTGCTGCGTCCATATATGGGCGGCGCTGAGACCATTTTGGTTTAATGCAGGGATGTTTTTCTAAATTGCCATCTACATTGCTATCTAAGCTGCGGGTCATCAATGGGCTCGCGGTTTTTTGATCCGTGTTGGTTTGAAAAAAAACTGATACAAATGATGATTAAATACAAACGATTCTATCAGCGCATTTTTAGCGTGCCTGATGGCAAATATGTTAATATAGCACTTTGACTTTATCGTCTGTCTGTCGATGATGCGTCAGGCGTTTTTGGCAGACTATCCTCGAGTAAACCCTTCTCTTATGCTCCACATTTCTGATTCGAATATTAGGACACTCTATGCCAGCTCCAATTAGCGAACGTAAACTAGCCAATGCCATCCGTGTACTGTCGTTTGATGCGGTTCAAAAAGCCAACTCAGGGCACCCGGGCGCGCCGATGGGCATGGCCGATATTGCCGAGGTTTTGTGGCGTAAATTTTTAAAGCACAACCCTGCCGATCCTAACTGGCACAACCGCGACCGTTTTGTCTTATCAAATGGTCATGGCTCGATGCTGATTTATGCATTGCTACATTTGACTGGTTATGACGTCAGTGTCGATGACCTAAAAGGCTTCCGTCAGCTGCATTCAAAAACCCCAGGTCACCCTGAGTATGGCTATACCCCTGGTGTTGAGACGACCACAGGCCCACTCGGCCAAGGTATCGCCAATGCCGTTGGTTTTGCGATTGCCGAAAAAACCCTTGCCGCCCAGTTTAACCGCGACGGCCATAACATCGTCGATCATCATACCTATGCGTTTTTGGGCGACGGTTGCTTAATGGAAGGTATCAGTCATGAAGTGTGTTCACTCGCAGGCACGCTAGGGCTTGGTAAGCTGGTCTTCTTTTATGATGACAATGGCATCTCAATCGATGGTAATGTTGAAGGTTGGTTCACTGATGATACCGAAGCGCGCTTTGAGTCTTACGGCTGGCAAGTTATCAAAGTCGATGGTCATGATACTGATGCGATCACGCAGGCAACTGAGCAAGCGATTGCAGAAACTGCTAAGCCAAGCCTAATTATTTGCAAAACGACTATCGGTGCTGGTAGCCCGAACAAACAAGGTTTAGCGGCTAGCCACGGTGCGCCACTTGGTGATGATGAAATTGCCTTGACTCGTGATGCGCTGTCTTGGAAACATGCCCCATTTGAGCTAGACGATGAAATCTATGAAGCGTGGGATGCCAAAGCCAAAGGCGATGTGCAGCAAAAGAACTGGGATGCTGACTTTGCAGCGTACAAAAAAGCCTACCCAGAGCTGGCAGACGAGCTATTACGCCGCCTAAATGGCGAGTTACCTGCTGACTTTGCTAGCCAAGCAAAAGACTATATTCAGCAAACGCAAGAAGCGGGCGGCGATGTCGCCAGTCGTAAAGCCAGCCAAAATGCGATCAACAGCTTGCAGCCATTATTGCCAGAACTACTAGGCGGCTCAGCAGATTTAGCGGGCTCGAACCTTACGCTATTTAAAGGCGCTAAAGGCATCGAGAAAGATGCTGATGGCAACTATATCTACTACGGCGTGCGCGAGTTCGGTATGACCGCGATTGCCAATGGTATTGCCTTGCATGGCGGCTTTATCCCTTACGTAGCGACGTTTCTAATGTTTATGGAATACGCACGTAACGCCGTGCGTATGGGCGCACTGATGAAGCAGCGCGTCATCCATGTCTATACGCACGACTCGATCGGTCTGGGTGAAGATGGCCCAACGCATCAGCCAGTTGAGCAATTGACTAGCCTACGTACCACGCCAAATCTACGCACATGGCGTCCGTGTGATGCGACTGAATCTGCTAGTGCTTGGGTAGAAGCGATTAAGTCAGAAAACAACCCATCAGCGCTTATCTTTAGCCGTCAAAGCTTGCCACATCAAGCGCGCGATGAGGGCCAAGTCGCGAACATCGCCAAAGGCGGTTACGTACTAGCCAAAGAACAAGGCGAGCTACAAGCCATCATCATCGGCACCGGCTCAGAAGTTGGTCTTGCGATGCAAGCGCACAAGACGCTTAGCGAAAATGGCATTGGCGTGCGTGTGGTCTCTATGCCATGTGCCGAGATCTTTATGGAGCAAGACGCTGATTATCGTGAGTCAGTATTGCCTGCCACTATCCGCGCCCGCGTCGCAGTAGAAGCGGCGCACGTAGACTACTGGTATAAGTTTGTTGGTCTCGATGGCAAAGTCATCGGTATGACCACTTATGGCGAGTCAGCACCAGCCAACGATTTGTATAAAGAGTTTGGTATTACGGCCGACGCTGTGGTTGAAGCGGTAAATAGTTTGGTGTAATAGACCTAACTGAGTTAGTATCGAAGGAGAAGCCATCAGAGAAATCTGGTGGCTTTTTTTATGTGTTTCTAACTCAGAATTTTCAGATGTTAAGAGCTCCTTATTTGGATAAATATAACACGACACTATATGACGTCAATATTAGTTGCTTCACACTATATCGGTAATTCTTTTGCTATCCTATGTACCGTTCAGCGAGTAACGAAATAATGAGCTATCAACACAGGAGTTGCCGTGTTGCTTTGCACATTCTACTCTTATAACTTATGTGGTTTTGGTGACAAGTCTGTTATCATAAACGATATTATCAAAACATAAGTCCATTATTTTAAAGGGTAAAATATGATTGTAAGCTTCTCAACACTTCAGGTATTAGTTGATGGAAATCTAGTTAAAAATAAAGATTTAGATATACTGTTTGATAACTCTGAGCAAAGCTATCAAGATAAAGATACCTATTATTTGTTTGATGAAATTAGAAAGCTGACAGATGATGTGTATTGGTTTTATGCGAAAATCGGTTGTACAACTCCTTACTCAGAAGATGTTGTTGATACTAAAACTTATGAAAGTATGAAAAATCCTAGAGAGATAGATTTATTAGAACCTAACAAACAGTTGTTTTGCTTCTATGACAATAAAACTAAGCTTCTTTTTATAAATAATTTGAATCTAAAAGGAAAAGTTGAAAGTTTTTTTCAAAGAAAACTAGATTCTTTAGAAAAACAAAGTACAGTAAGTGTAAGTAATGTTTTTTCAAATCCAGATAGATTTATTGAAACATTGTCATTAATTAATCAGGTTAAGTTTAAATATAGAGAGGATTTATTTAATACTACGACTCTAGGAGCTTTTGATATGCTTCCTCAACCTAAAGAGTTACTAGGTTTAGCACCTAGTAATGATGTAGAGTATGAGTTAAGTATAAAAATGAAAGAAGCTAACGTAACAAAAGATTTTCTAGAAAAGTTTAGAGAATTAGTAGGAATGCGTAAGGATGGTTTATTTAGGGATTTAGTATGCATAGGAAAAGATAAAAATCATCTGGATACCATCTTTAGGTTAGATAACATGACAAAGAAGATAGATATCAGTGTGAATCAAGATAAAAAGACTAAACTTTTTGATCCTAATGATATAACTAAAGAGTTTCTGAAAAAACTTGAAAGAACGGATTGTTTATGAGGAAAGTACACGTTTACATAGCGTTGGTAATATTTCTTAGCACATTCACTACTAGTTGTATTTTTGAGTTACCTATTACTAATTATACAGCTCAAAATCTTATTACAGCTTTTGCTATATTTTTTGGCTTTTATCTAACTACGATCAGTACATTATTTGGCTCAAAGTATATGAGTCGATTAAAAAAAACAAATCTAGTCATGAAGAAATATACAGACGATATTGTTGTATACAAGTATTTTTTGATATCAGGAAGCTGGTCTCTATTTTCAATAGTTTCCATTCTGATACTTAGCTTTCTGTCTAAACTGAATTCTTATAGTGAAATTGTTGTTTTAGAAAGCTCTAGTATAACGGTATTTCTTGGCTCTATAGTGATAGCTATATCTTCAGTAAATATGTTGTTTGTTTTAATCATATTTAGAATGTTATTAGGAGGTCTGTTGCATGAAAATTATGAAGATTCTTGAATTGAAAATAATACTAAAGGATGAAGGTACTATTTTTCAATATTGAAAATACTATACTATTTAAATAATTGGGTGTAGTCAGGAATCAAATTTTATATAAGTATCGTACTTTCTGATTACTTTAAAATATAAGAGCCATCATGTCCCTAAAATCCAGCTTTAAAGGTTTCTTAGGTGAAACTGTCATCAACGTCGCCATGTGGCTCAAGCTTGAAAAAGACGTGTATCACCGTTTAAATAATATCACCTTGCCATTAGCCAATAGTGGCAGTACGCAAATCGATCATATTATCGTCTCTGTATATGGCATCTTTGTGATTGAAACCAAAAACTACAAAGGTTGGATATACGGTAGCGAGAACCAAAGACAGTGGACACAATCTTTCCCAAATGGAAGTAAGTTCAAATTTCAAAATCCATTGCGCCAGAACTACTTGCACATTAAGACGCTTGCAGATTTATTAGGCTTGGAGCTGAGCTACTTTCATTCAATGATTGCTTTCATCGGTGAGTGCGAGCTAAAAACCCGTGATGAGCTACCCGAACACGTGTTAACAGGTGGTATGGTGTCTTATGTGAAGAAGAAGCAAGATAAAATACTCACCGAAGACGAGGTCACATCTATCGTCGAGCAGATCGAGAGCAATAAATTTAGCAAGTCATGGCGCACCAATCGCCAACACAAAGCCTATCTAAAAGACAAGCATAGCAATGCTAGCAAGAATACTGATAACCCCACACCTGAGTCTATAATAAAAGAAACCGTTGATAGAACTATCCTAAAGAGTAGAGAAGTGCATCGATGGTCTGGTCAAACTGAGATTGAATCTAGCGAGTTACCGATCGATAGTTTGAATACTCAGCAGACCATCACACCGCCTACCAGTATGTCGCATGACATGGCCAATAAAGTGTTTCTGACGCCATTTGAGATTGTAGAATCTGAGCCAAAAGTGAATAAACCTGAGATACTTAAAGCGACAGACCATGACGCTAATATCGATCAAGCGCCAACCTGCCCAAGATGCAACGGCGAGATGGTCAAACGTGTGGCGAAAAAAGGCGCACGCAAAGGACAGTCCTTTTATGGGTGCGCGCAGTTTCCTAAATGCCGCGGCGTGGTTAATGTAAGCTAATATCTATTTAGCGGTTTCATCATCGATCGCACACACCTCAGAGCGCACGATAAAGCGCTTGCCCTCGGGTATCTCCAGCGAAAAACTGGCGCCGCGACCATCGACCACATCGATGATAAGATCGGTGTGTTGCCATAGCTGATACTGGGCTTTGCCCATATAAAAAGGACATCCTGCCAGCTTGCCGACCAAAACATCTTGGCCGCCCACGACAAACTCGCCTAGTGGATAACACATGGGTGAGCTGCCATCGCAGCAGCCACCAGACTGATGAAACATCAGCTCGCCATGCTTGGATTTTAGTAAGTCGATCAGTGCTTTACAAGATGGGGTAGCAGTAACTTTCATCATGATGTCCTTATCATTGGTGGTGTGTCTTGACTGAATAAACTGGGTAAATTTTTTAACTATCTGTATAAAATCAGAGGCATGTAAAAAGTCGTATCCTCTTCATTCACACCAAAGATAGCATGCGAGTGAAAACGATACGACTAAGAAGGCTAAATAAAATACAACAAGCCAGTGCTGCACTAAGAGAGAATCGGTATAAAGCAGCACAGCTCTATCATATAGTCAATTCTCAATAAAACAGATACATTATATATCAACGTGGAACTGGTATAAATTTTCCTTGCGTGCTGTGCCTACGCCGCTCGATGCTGCGTAAAATTTATTCCAGTCCCACTGTATCGTTTTTATACTGAACTCACTATACCGTCATGAGCCTACATGCTATAGTCAATGACGATGCGACCTTCGATTTTGCCATCATGCATCCGCGCAAAGATATCATTGATATTTTCAAGTGGCTCAGCCGCGACAGTGGCCTTGACCTTGCCTGCCGCCGCCATGTCTAGCGACTCTTGTAAGTCTAGGCGCGTACCGACGATCGAGCCACGAATGGTAATGCCATTTAGCACGGTATCAAAGATAGAGACAGGGAAGTCGCCTGTTGGTAAGCCGTTACACACCAAGGTGCCGCCGCGGCGGAGCATGCTTAGCGCTTGGTCAAAGGCTTTGGCCGATACCGCTGTCACAAGGGCGCCATGAGCGCCGCCGATCTGCTCTTGGAGATACTCACCAGGATCGGTGTCTTTGGCGTTGACGATGACTTTGGCGCCCAGTTTTTTGGCAAATTCAAGCTTCTCATCGTCGATATCGACCGCCGCGACATTAAGGCCCATGGCAATGGCGTACTGAACGGCCATGTGCCCAAGTCCGCCGATACCTGAGATCACCACCCAATCGCCAGGCTTGGTATCCGTCATTTTAAGACCTTTGTAGACGGTGACACCCGCGCACAGCACCGGGGCAATCTCGATAGAGTCGACGCCTTCAGGGATGATACCGACATAGTTGGCATCGGCCAAGACATACTCAGCAAAACTGCCGTTTACTGAGTAGCCGGAGTTTTCTTGCTGCTCGCAGAGCGTTTCCCAGCCGCCTAAGCAATGCGTACAGTGACCACAGGCAGAGTAGAGCCAAGGCACACCGACGCGGTCACCTTTTTTGACATGGTGGACGTTGTCGCCGACAGCTGTGATCAATCCGACGCCTTCATGGCCTGGGATAAATGGCGGATTTGGTTTGACAGGCCAGTCGCCTTCGACAGCGTGTAAGTCAGTATGGCAGACGCCAGAAGCTTGCATTTTTACCACAATCTGACCGGCACCTGGGGTTGGGATATCTACTTCTTCAATCTGCAAGGGTTGTCCGAACTCATGTAGTACGGCCGCTTTCATTTTATTACTCACGTTGCATTCTCCTTATCGCGGATGGTGAGTTGATAGATGTCATATCTACCAACTCATTACTTTATGGCGGCTGCCATAAAGTGCGTGACAGACAGGCTTAAAAGAAGCCCATCTTTTTGGGACTATAAGAAACCAGCATGTTTTTGGTTTGCTGATAATGGTCGAGCATCATTAGATGGTTTTCGCGGCCGATACCTGATTGTTTGTAGCCACCGAAGGCCGCGTGTGATGGATAAATGTGATAGCAGTTGGTCCAGACGCGGCCCGCTTGGATACCACGGCCAAAGCGATACGCCTTATGTACACTACGAGTCCAGACTCCAGCACCTAGGCCGTATAAGGTATCGTTAGCGATTTTCATGGCTTCGTCATCGTCTTTAAACTTTGTGACGGCAAGTACAGGGCCAAAGATTTCTTCTTGGAACACGCGCATGTCATTGGTGCCCTCAAAGATGGTTGGCTGCACATAATGACCATCGCCCAGCGCGCCATCATGTTTGGCTTGTTCGCCGCCGACCAATACTTTTGCGCCTTCTTGCTTACCGATATCCAGATAAGAGAGGATTTTTTCTAATTGGTCTGAGCTGGCTTGCGCGCCAATCATGGTATCAGTATCTAGCGGGTTGCCCATCTTGATGGCCTTGACGCGCTCGATACAGCGTTGCATAAATTCATCATAAATACTCTCATGTACCAGCGCACGCGACGGACAGGTACAAACCTCGCCTTGATTGAGCGCAAACATCACTAGACCTTCAACGGCTTTGTCTAAGAAATCATCATCTTCATCCATGACATCGGCGAAGAAAATATTAGGGCTTTTGCCGCCTAGCTCCAAGGTGACTGGAATGATGTTTTCACTAGCGTACTGCATGATTAGGCGACCGGTGGTAGTCTCGCCGGTAAAGGCGACTTTATTAATACGCGGATTAGAAGCCAGCGGTTTACCGGCTTCAACGCCAAAACCATTCACTACGTTGAGGACGCCTTTTGGCAAGATATCGGCAATGCCAATGGTCTCTAGCATAAATAGGATAGAGGCGGGGGTTTGCTCGGCAGGTTTTAGGACAATGCAGTTACCCGCAGCGAGAGCCGGAGCCAGTTTCCATACCCCCATCAGAATCGGAAAGTTCCAAGGAATAATTTGACCGACTACGCCTAAAGGCTCATGGAAGTGGTAAGCGACGGTATCTTCATCAATTTGGCTGATACCGCCTTCTTGCGCGCGAATGGCGCTGGCAAAGTAGCGGAAATGATCAATCGCGAGAGGGATATCAGCGGCTAAGGTTTCGCGCACTGCCTTGCCATTCTCATAACACTCAGCAATGGCGATGGCTTCAAGGTTCTCTTCCATCTTGTCGGCGATTTTGAGGAGTAAGTTGGCGCGTTCAGCGACACTGGTTTTGCCCCAAGCGTCTTTGGCAGCATGCGCGGCATCGAGTGCTTTTTCTATATCGGCTTCTTTTGAGCGTGCCACTTGGCAGATAATTTTGCCATCGATGGGGCTTGGGTTGTCAAAGTATTCACCATCGATGGGGGCGACCCACTCACCATTGATGAAGTTGTCGTATTTTTTGCGGAATTGGACGGGACTGTTTTCAGTATTGGGATAGGCGTATAACATGAACGACTCCTTGTTGGGTATTATGATGGTTGAAACATAAATATTTGGCCTTCCTAACCAAGCTATGACTCTATCGTACTGAGCTTTGGCGTTGAGAGATAATGACTTTTTATAATGATATATTCCGTATCGCATAACTTTATGTTATGCGATTGGCGCCTGCTAAAGTGCTTTGTAAAGTGAGTGCAGCTGTTATAATTAAATGGCAGTGCCGCACACTTGGGTGCGATGCAGTGCGGTATTTTTACTCCCTATTTTCTTTTATTACTTATTGGTTTGGATATATGCGTCAATCTTCTGCTCTTAATATTTTAAAAACAGGTCAAAACGTTTTTTTGACTGGATCGGCAGGGTCGGGTAAGACTTATACTCTTAACCAATATATTGATTATTTGCGCGCGCGCCGTGTGCCAGTGGCGGTCACAGCCAGTACGGGCATTGCAGCGACGCACATGAGCGGCACCACCATTCACAGCTGGTCAGGAATAGGCATCAAAGATGAGCTGACGGAGCGCGATTTGAGCAATCTATCGCGCAAGCAGTTTTTGGCAGATCGCCTAAAAGAAACAGCAGTACTTATTATCGATGAGATATCGATGTTGCATGCCAAGCAGCTAAACTTAGTCAATCAAGTGCTCAAACACGTGCGCAAAAACGACAGTGCCTTTGGTGGTATCCAAGTGGTCGTTGCCGGCGACTTTTTTCAGCTGCCACCGATTGGCAGTCGCGGCGAGAGTAACCGCGAAAAGTTCGCTTTTATGTCTGAGGCATGGCTCGATGCCAAGTTTCATATTTGCTATCTGTCTGAGCAGCATCGTCAAGTGAGCGAGGCGGCCAATGGCGGACTGGATTTGGATGACATTCTCAACCAAATTCGCCGCCAAGAAGTCACCTTTGAGGCGATTGCGGCACTAGAGGCAACCTATGATCAAGACGTCGATATCAAGCGCACCCGTCTCTATACCCACAACCTCAACGTCAATAAAATCAATGATAAAGAACTGGCAGCGCTTGAAGGCGAAACCATGCGGTTTGAGGCCACCGCGACAGGTGATAGCAAACTGGTTGAGACGCTCAAAAAGACTGTGCGCACCCAAGATGAGCTGATTCTAAAAGTTGGTGCTAAGGTAATGTTTATCAAAAACAACACTGAGCTTGGCGTCTCGAATGGCACCATGGGTGAGCTGGTTGGCTTTACCGCTGTCAAGATAGACGATGGTAAGGGCAATAGCGAAGCCTTAATTGAAGAAGTCGAGGCAGACGATGACGAAGAGACGGCCAAAAAGACAGATACGTCAGACAAACAGACGGCAAAAACCAAAAAGCCCACCACACAAAAAATGCCTGTAGTGCGGCTAAATTCAGGCCGTGAGGTCGTCGCTGAGACAGAAGAGTGGATCATCGAAGATGAGACAGGGGATGTGCTGGCAAGCTACAGCCAAGTGCCGCTTTGTCTGGCTTGGGCAATTACCATTCACAAATCGCAAGGCATGACCCTAGAGGCTGCAGAGATTGATCTGTCGCGCACGTTTGAGCTGGGCCAAGGCTATGTGGCGCTCTCACGCCTCAAGTCGCTAGCAGGGCTGCAGCTACTTGGCATGAATGAGATGAGTCTGCAGTTAGACCCCCTCGCACGCGGGGCGGACAAGCGGTTTTTGGCGCTCTCCGAGGAGGCGGATGCCAACTATGCCATGCTCAATGAAGAGAGTCTGACACAGGCGCATGACAAGTTTATCTTAAAGTCGGGCGGTACGCTGAATCAATCAGTGATTGATGCCTACGTGGCGCTACAAAAAAAGCGCCGTGAGCAGCAGCAGGCAAAGATTGACAAAAAACAAAAACGCCGCAACCAAGTTGCTGATAAGTCCCAAAGCACCTTGCTGGCAACCAAAACGCTCCTCGAAGAGAGCTTGTCTATCGCTGAAATATCACAAGCGCGCCAGCTGTCGCAATCTACCATCATGCGCCATATTGCAGAGTTAAAATTGCAGGACCCAAGCTTGGCCTGTGACCATCTGCGCCCAGACGATGAGGTGATGACGGCAGTAGGTACCGCTTATATCGCGATCAAAGTCGCCAACAATCCCAATGACTTTAATGATGATGGCAGTGTTAAGCTGCGCCCAGTCTTTGAGCATCTCAAGCAGCGTATCGATTACAACACCATTCGTCTGGCCTTGATTTTTATTACCCCATAGGGCTGGGCGATGATGTGATATCGTCTCAGTGATTTGCCGTGTTTTTTATCTTTATAGCGATATGTTTTTATGCCTGATTTTTCTAGCGCCACTTATCAACTGACCTCTGATCCAGCCGTCGCCGCGATGTCTTATACAGGCGAGCATACCCAGCCATTACGAGTGGCGATTAATGGCTTTGGCCGTATCGGGCGTAATGTACTGCGCGCCTTATTAGAGCGTTTTGAAGTCTTGGGTCGAGCGATTCATGTGGTGGCAATTAATGACTTGGCACCTGCTGATATTTTATTGCATTTATTAAAGTTTGATAGTGCGCATGGCCGCTTAAGTCAGCTGGGCGTGGCAGCTGAGCTGGTGGTAGCCAGTACGGATGATAATAAAACCCAGCTGTGCCTGACCAAAAACAGCCTGACTTACTGTATCAATATGCTCTCAGAGCCGGATCCCAAGAGCCTGCCATGGCAAGCGTTAGGGGTCGATGTAGTACTGGAGTGTACGGGGCATTTTCGCTCTTATGAGCAGGCGCATCTGCATATCGAGGCAGGCGCGCAGCAGGTCATTATCGGTGCAGCGCCTTTCGATGATGTCGATGCCTGTATCGTGATGGGTGTCAACAGCGATACCTTGACGCGGGCGCTACCGATTATCTCGAGCGTCTCATGTACCACCCAAGCGCTGGTACCGCTGATCGATACCCTTGATAAGGCCTTTGGCGTTACCTCCGCGATGATGACAGAGATTCATGCAGTCACCGCTGACCAGAATGTGCTCGATCAAGCGCACCGAGATCCAAGACGTGCCCGTGCCTCAGGTCATAACATCATACCTACGACCTCGAGCAGTATCGCTGCCACTGAGCGTGTATTACCGGCGATGGTCGGCAAGGTCAATGGTCACTCTATCCGTGTACCCACCATCACCGTTGCAGCGATCGATGTGACCTTTGTCTTTGACACCCAGCCTGTCAGCGCTGAGGCGATTCGTGAGGTACTGACAGCCGCCAGCGACGGTCATTTGCGTGATATCATGGCCTATACCGATGAGCCACTAGTATCCAGCGACTTTATCCATCAGACCGAGTCGCTTATCATTGATGGTCAGCAGCTGATGCAGGTCGGTACGCAGTACAAGGTTTTTGCTTGGTACGACAACGAGTGGGGCTATGCCAATAGACTGCTTGATATGTGTTTGCATTTGGCCTCCAGCGGTCATTAAATCTGTGACTTGTGCTCATCGATAAATTAATTTAATTTTTTTAGATTATCTGCTTGCATTATGAAATGATATCTATATAATGATGCACCAATGGAGACGTGGCAGAGCGGTTGAATGCACCGGTCTTGAAAACCGGCAAGGGTTCATAGCCCTTCGAGAGTTCGAATCTCTCCGTCTCCGCCAAATTCGAAAAGCCCCAATCAGCAATGATTGGGGCTTTTTTTATGGGCGTGTATCAGCGCGCTTTATCACTTAAATAATGACAAGAAAGTGCTTGTTACTTTTTAGCCAGTCTCTTACCTGCGTATTCATTTATATGCCCAGTCGCATACCTAGTGATGTTTTATTTGATTAAAGACTCATCAAACTCAACGTGTTGACCATCTGCTAGTGTCAACGTCCCTTCGCTAATCTCAATAGTCATGTCTCTGGTGTTTCTGATAGCGCGCATGACATTGATGTCCTCAATGCTACTCTCGATGATAATTTTGCCAGACTGCTCAGGTTTGATAGCAGGATCAAACACAGTCAACGGAACATTAAAGTGCTTGCCTTGGGTCAAAGCGATGTCTTTCATCACCAATGTACCCTTAAAGCTATCGATGGCGACTTCGCCGTGGTTGGATAGCATAAACTGGAGCTTTACTTGGTTTAAACTGTCGCTATCACTGCTTTTGACTGGCAAGAGCGCCACAGGGTAGTGTTGCGCATTGGCCGTGGCCGCTTGCTGACTTTTTATGATGGGGCTTTTTTTGCCCGTGGGATTATTGGGATGCAAGCGCTCATATTCACGCTGCTGTATCAAGGCTTGTTTGATCGTAGTGCGCGGCATCGCACCAGACTCATAGGCACCGCTGAGTTTCATGCGCAGCATATAGCGACTGAGTAGTTGCTGATCGGTCTTAGGCAGTTGCTCAAAAGTATCACCGAGCTTTTTTTGCCACTGATCAGAGTTGGTCGGAATGGTTTTTTTGCTAGGATCTGCTTGCGGCTGTGAGCACGCAGAGATAGCAGGCAGAAATGCCAATGCCATCGTCAACAATAATGCTTGGTTAAAACGCGGATAGAAACCTCCCATCGTACACCTCCGTGTCAATTTGTTTTGCACCAACGACCGTGATTGTCATCGGCTTTTTTTATGAGTAGGGCTGGTTTTAATATAGCTGGTTTTTTTGGGTGTTGTGTTGGATTATGGCTAAAAACTGTGTGCGGGCGACAACCATCATTTGGCGCACAAAAAAGACTGAGCGCCATGGGCAAGCTCAGTCTTTTGGTACGCAGCCTATCTAGTTCATCATTAAGAAAGCAGTTTTTTATACTGTCGCTTATGTATCGTCGATTATATATTGTTGTCTATATATAGTCGGCAGTATATCGAATCGGCTTTCTTAATCATCTCTGCTAATCGTCGTTTTGTAGCTCGGATAGGGGGTGGGAGATGTTGTTATTGTGAGTCACCACGATGGCCTCATCGATGATGCGTTGACTGACGCCGCGCTTGCGCAAAGACTCGATAAACACTTCATCGTGCGCTAGGGTATAGTCTTGATGATCACGATCAAGCCCTTGACGGATGTATAGGCGAATCAGTCCTTGAATACGTTTAAAGCCCAGCTCTTTTGAGGTGGTCTCTAATAATGCGATCATCTCTTCAGACAGCCGAATACTAACCGGGCGCATGATTTTTTGCGGATGGTCAGAAAACTTATTTTTTACACGTGCAGGTATCATAATAAACCATTATTTTTAGTGAGTAGGAGTAAAATATTCAGACAAAACGAACCCAAGCAAATTACTCTTACCATACAACAAAATCGCCCAAATGAACACCGCAGCGGTATTTATATCACTGATTTCATAAGAGAATTGTCTGAGCCAAAAATGACAGCCATAAAAAAACCTTCATCAAATAATGATGAAGGTTTTTCGTATATGGCTCTCCAACCTGGGCTCGAACCAGGGACACACGGATTAACAGTCCGTTGCTCTACCAACTGAGCTATTGGAGAATAAGCTGTGATAACGGTAAATATGACAAGCTAAAAGTAATTGCTGTCTGTGTTATGTGGGGCACATTTTAGCCAAGTCGGTATAGGCTGTCAACCTTATTTTGACATAATTCGCAAATATTCTTTAGTTGTTGTGAAGTTTGACTGCCAGCCTTCAGTCCTTGACGCATTTTAGCGATAAAAACGACCCTAATATGTCATAAGCGCACCTCAGAATGATGTATCTATAAGACGGCGCGTTAGGGCGGATAGGTCTGGATATGGATGGGCTTGATAGCGTGTTTGTTTTGTTAAAACCTCTATCTACCTGCGGCGTGTAACAAAAAAATAGCAGCGATATGCTACTTTTATTTATGGCTTAAGAAATCTGCTGTCAGCGTTGGTTACCAAGCTTTTGCGGGCAATTTGATTAGACAACTTGGCTATCTTTTTGAATATAAAAGCAATCTGTACATCGCTTGAAATAAAAAAACTGCTGGGCTGCTCTTCACATTGCTGGACTATTTCTATAAAATACCGACCGTGTGGTTTCTTTGGGAGCTACATTCTATTATTTATTACTTATCCATTTCACTCAATCAAGCGTGTACGCTGGATTTAACACAGGTGTCTTAGCTATGAGTCCTACCATCATTGCTTACGGTTATCTTGCCATCGCTATCATTTGTGAAGTGGTTGGCACGACCTTTTTGGTCAAGTCAGAGCAATTTACCCGTTTGGTGCCAACCCTGATTATGGGCGTGCTTTATGCCATCTCGTTTTATTTGTTGACCCAGGCCATCAAGACCATACCACTTGGCATCGCCTATGCGCTGTGGGGCGGTCTGGGGATTGTGCTGACCTCACTAGTCGGGGTGTTCTTTTTTAAGCAAAGTCTTGATACCGCGGCGGTGGTCGGTATTGCGATGATCGTCGGCGGTGTGGTGGTGATGAACGTATTGTCAAACTCGGTGGTGCACTGACAGGTAGGTAAAAATGAACATGGACACAAAAATGGAAACGAAAAACGCGCATAAACGTAAAAAACAGCCAGAGCTGGTGCGGCGGGCGCTGCTCGATGAGGCAGCACGTATCACGCTAGAGCAGGGCTTGTCTAAAGTGACCTTTCAAGCGGTGGCAGATGCCGTCGGCGTGACCAAAGGCGGAGTGATGCATCATTTTGCTACCAAGGACGCGCTTATCTTAGAGGTATTTTATGATGCGATGGCCAAGTTTGAGGCAGAAGTCAATGCTGCCATGGCAAAGGATCCGGTCAGCTACGGCTCGTTTACCCGCGCTTATATCGACGCCACCATCAGCTTAGGCGAAAAAGGGCAGGCCGAGTTTAATAGCCAAGCGACTTTGTATGTGTTGATGCTAGGAGACCGGATGCTACGCGAACGCTGGGCTGAGTGGTCAAATGAGCAGCTAAAAAAATATGCCGCTACCGACAATAGCGAAACGCTATGTATGGTACGCCTGGTCGCCGATGGTATTTGGCTCTCTGACTTTTCGGGTATCGATATCTCGGACAAGGCCTCAATACGTGAGCGCTTGATAAATATGACGCAGCAAGACTTTGATAAACAGTTTTGATAAATGACTTTGACCAATAACTTGATAAACAGCTTTGGTCAATAACACGCACATAGAAAATTTTATCTTTAACCTATGACGGCACGATTGACTGAACGCTTTTTTATAAATTCTCAGTCGCCTTAAGGAAAACTTATGACAACTACTCAGACAAACGTAAATAATTTACAAGACATTATCGACTTAACACAAACGCAGACCGCTTATATTAACGGTCGCTATCTGGCGGTCGATGGAACGCTGACTACCTTTGACGATATCAACCCAGCGACAGGTGAAGTGCTGGCGAGCATTCAGCAAACCACTGCCGAGCAAATCGACGAAGCGGTAAAAGCGGCGCAACAAGGGCAAAAAGTGTGGGCGGCAATGACCACAGTTGAGCGTGGCCGCATTTTGTCAAAGGCAGTTGCGATATTGCGCGAGCGTAATGATGTACTGGCATTGCTTGAAACCAAAGACACGGGCAAAGCGCTGTCTGAGACTAAGTATGTCGATGTCGTCACAGGTGCCGATGTTGTTGAATACTATGCCGGTCTTGCGCCAATGATTGAGGGCCGCCAGATTCCACTACGTGATAGCAGCTTTGTCTATACGCGCCGTGAGCCACTCGGCGTCGTCGCTGGTATCGGCGCATGGAACTATCCGATTCAGATCGCGATGTGGAAGGCTGCGCCAGCGTTGGCTGCTGGTAATGCGATGATTTTTAAACCCTCAGAAGTCACGCCACTGACGGCACTTAAACTGGCGGAAATCTTTACTGAGGCGGGCATGCCAGATGGCGTCTTTAACGTCGTACAAGGCGATTATAAAGTAGGCGAAGCATTAACTCAGCATCCTGATATTGCCAAAGTCTCGTTTACAGGCGGCGTGCCAACGGGCAAAAAAGTCATGGCAAGCGCGGCATCATCGTCTCTCAAAGACGTAACCTTAGAGCTGGGCGGTAAGTCGCCATTGATTATCTTTGACGATGCCGATATCGATATGGCAGCGGATATCGCCATGATGGCGAACTTCTATAGTACCGGTCAGGTCTGTACTAATGGCACGCGTGTGTTTATCCCAAAAGCGCTACAAGCTAAGTTTGAAGAAGCGATCTTGACGCGGGTCAAACGTATCAAACTCGGTGATCCGATGGATGAAGATATTAATATGGGGCCGCTAGTGAGCTTCCCGCATATGGAGCGTGTGCTTGGCTATATCGAGCAAGGTAAAGCTGGCGGCGCGCGTCTATTAACTGGCGGTGAGCGAGTAACAACTAGCGAGCTTGCCAATGGTGCCTTTGTCGCGCCAACGGTGTTTACCGATTGCAGCGATGATATGACGATTGTACGTGAGGAAATCTTTGGCCCTGTGATGTCGATATTGACTTATGAGACTGAGGAAGAAGTCATTCGCCGTGCTAATGATACCGAGTACGGCTTGGCGGCAGGGGTGGTAACCAAAGATCTAACCCGCGCGCATCGTGTCATCGGTCAGATTGAAGCGGGTATCTGCTGGCTAAATACTTGGGGCGAGTCGCCTGCGCAAATGCCAGTGGGCGGTTATAAGCATTCAGGTATCGGCCGCGAAAACGGCATCGAAGCCCTTGAGCATTATACGCAGACCAAATCTATCCAAGTCGAACTGGGTAAGTTTGAGTCGGTATTTTAATAGCTTGTTAACTGCCTGTGTTTTAACCATCTGTTTTAACTACCTGTTTTAATGTACAAAGAAAGCTGTCGTTAGTAAGCACGTCATGTAGGTAAATACGCCGGCATGATGTGAGCTTACTGATGACATGACGTATTTTTACTATTATGGAGCGTTTTATGACATCAACCACACCTGAATATGACTACATCATTGTCGGTGCAGGCTCAGCCGGAAACGTGCTGGCCACGCGCTTGACCGAAGATGCCAACATTAAGGTGTTGCTATTAGAAGCTGGTCGACCTGATTATCGACTAGACTTTCGTACGCAGATGCCAGCGGCGCTCGCGATGCCGCTACAAGGCACTACTTATAACTGGGGCTACAAAACCGATCCTGAGCCATATATGAATAACCGCGTCATGGACTGTGGCCGCGGTAAAGGGTTGGGCGGCTCATCACTCATCAATGGCATGTGCTATATCCGTGGTAATGCGCTCGATTTTGACGACTGGGCCAAAATCAAGGGCTTAGAAGACTGGACGTATCTCGACTGCTTGCCGTACTTTAAAAAATCAGAGAACTGCGACGCAGGCGAAAACGACTATCATGGCGTCGGTGGTCCGGTAGAAATGACCACCTCAAAACCTGGGGTCAATCCGCTGTTTGAAGCGATGATTGAAGCGGGCGTGCAAGCTGGCTATCCGCGTACAGAGGATTTAAACGGCTATCAGCAAGAAGGCTTTGGGCCAATGGATCGTTTTGTCACGCCTAATGGTCGCCGCGCATCAACGGCACGTGGGTATCTCGACCGTGCCAAACCGCGCAGCAATATCACGATTTTGACCGGTGCCTTGACCGATGTGATTTTGTTCGATGGTAAGCGTGCGGTCGGCGTCAAAGTTGAGCATCAAGGTCAAAGCAAAAAATTCTATGCCGCTCGTGAAGTGATCGTCTCATCAGGTGCTATCGCTTCGCCGCAATTATTGCAGCGCTCTGGTATTGGCCCTGGTCAGTGGCTCAAAGACTTGGGTATTAATGAGGTTTTAGAGTTGCCGGGTGTCGGTAATAATCTACAAGACCATTTAGAGCTGTATATGCAGTATGAATGCAAGCTACCCGTGTCGATTGCCCCTGCCAATAAATGGTGGAATAAACCTGCGATTGGTGCTGAGTGGTTGTTTAATGGTACTGGTCTTGGCGCGTCCAATCAGTTCGAGGGTGGCGGCTTTATCCGTACTGATGAGAAATTTACGCACCCCAATATCCAGTATCACTTCTTGCCATTAGCGGTGCGTTACGATGGTCGTAGTGCGGTGAAATCGCACAGCTTCCAAGCGCATGTGGGCTCACTACGATCACCGAGTCGTGGCCGCGTCAAGCTCACTTCAAGAGATCCCAACGCGCATCCAAGCATTTTATTTAACTATATGTCGCACGAGCAGGACTGGCAAGAGTTCCGCGCGGCGATGCGTATCACTCGCGAGATTATGCATCAGCCAGCGCTTGACCCATATCGCGGCCGTGCTATCGCGCCGACCGATGATCTGGTGACCGATGCGCAGTTGGATGAGTATGTCCGCAATCATAGCGAGACCGCTTATCATCCGTCGTGTACCTGTGCGATGGGTGAGGGTAATGATTCGGTGGTCAATGGTGAAGGGTTGGTACACGGTATCGATGGTCTGCGTGTCGTTGATGCGTCGATTATGCCAAATATCATTAGTGGTAACTTAAACGCTACCACCATTATGCTGGCCGAAAAAATCGTTGATAAGATGCGTGGTAAACAATTACCACGCTCGACAGCGGATTATTATGTCGCCAATGGCGCACCGCTCAGAGCTGAGCCGATGCGTGCTTATCATATGACTGTATAAATAAACGTGCCAGCGAGTAGGCACGATATAAGGATAATATAACGTCAATTTCAAATAAAAGGCCTTTCAACGTAAAGGTCTTTTTTATCAGTGCAAATTTGCTGGCACCCTTGTGAGCGCTGACATCATCAGTACCGCACGCAAATGAGTATGTCAGCATATCGGCTTTATTTTGCGCTGATTATCTTTTCATTATTTTTTAAAGGTGGTGCTAAGGGGTCTGCGGACTGTTTAGCAAATTTTTATTGATTGGTACTGCTTTGTGCATCCTGCGCTTATATAGATAACGTGGTAACTCTGCACTATGTTATGACGGACAAAGCACTATCAGATCCTGTTTCATTTACCTATTGAGGTCTTTTATGTACAGCTCGCCATCAGAAGATGCGACGAAACCCTTGAGTCTAAATAAGACAGTTTTTTTAGGCTCAGCGATTATTTCTATTTTATTGATTATTTGGACGATTGCCTTGCCAGATTATAGTGAGGCATTATTAAGCGCGAGCATGGCGTGGGTATCAGAGAGTTTTGGCTGGTATTACATGCTGGTGGTGGCTGCTTATAGTATTTTTGCCTTGTTTGTGGGCTTTTCAAAATACGGCGATATCAAGCTGGGGCAGGACCACGAAAAGGCGCAGTTTCCCTTTTTAGCGTGGGCGGCGATGCTATTTTCGGCTGGTATTGGTATCGATTTATTGTTTTTTGGTGCCTCTGAGCCATTGATGCATTATCTCACCCCGCATACGGGGCTAGAGCCTGCCAGTGCCGAAGCGATGCGCCAAGCGTTATCTCAGACTTTTTTGCATTGGGGTCTGCATGGCTGGGGTATTTATGCGCTTATCGGTATGGCGCTAGCGTACTTTGCCTATCGTAAAAACATGCCGCTGGCGCTACGCTCACCGCTGACGCCTATCTTTGGCGAGCGCCTAGTCAAAGGCTGGCTGGGTGATGGCATTGATACCTTTGGTGTGGTCTGTACCTTGATGGGGATTGCCACCAGCTTAGGCATCGGGGTGTTGCAGGCTAATGCGGGTTTGACTCATGTCTTCGGTATCGAGTCGAGCAAGATGGTGCAGAGCCTGATCATCTTAGGCGTAGTAGCTGCTGCGGCTATCTCAGCGATGACCGGTGTAGAGCGAGGGGTACGCCGTCTATCTGAATTCAATATGCTCTCGTCGATATTGCTATTAATCGCGATATTAGTGATGGGCAATACTGTGTACTTGCTCAATACCTTTACCCAAAGTGTCGGTCAGTATTTCCAAACCATCGTTTTCAAAACATTCGACGTCTATGCCTATGACGGCAGCGCTGGTGCCGATTGGAAATCAGGCTGGACGATATTTTTCTGGGCATGGTGGGTAGCTTGGGCACCCTTTGTCGGCTTATTTATTGCGCGTATCAGCCGTGGCCGTACCTTGCGTGAGTTTGTCTTTGGTGTGATGTTTATCCCGCTGGGCTTTATCTTTGCTTGGTTCTCTATCTTTGGTAATTCAGCGATAGACTTGGTCGCCAATGGTGCGACAGAGCTGGGTGAAATCGCTATCAATGACGCGGCGATGGGCATGTTTGCTTTGTTTGAGTACTTCCCTTTTAGTGATGTTTTATCATTCGCTGGCGTGGTCATCGGGCTTATTTTCTTTGTGACTTCAGCGGACTCCGGTGCGCTAGTGCTGGCCAATCTTAGCTCCAAAGGTATGACCAATGATACTGATGCGCCGGTTTGGTTGCGCCTATTTTGGGCAGCGGCCACCGGTCTGATCACTTTAGGTTTACTGTTCGCAGGCGGCTTTGCTTCGTTGCAGTCAGTGTCTGTCATCGCAGGTTTACCATTTTCGCTGATTTTGGTGCTTTACATGATGTCGATGTGGCGCAGCCTAAAAGAAGAGGGCAATAAGCGTAAAGCCAGTACGGTTGGCACCGCAAACGTACTTGATAGTGGTAAGAGCTGGAAAGCGCGTCTGCAGCGTATTGTTAGTTTTCCAAGCCATACGCAAGTCGAGCGGTTTTTACAAAACATCGTCAAACCTGCCATGAGTGATGTCGAAAAAGAGCTAAGAGCTGGCGGTCTAAAGACATCATTGGATGTGCGAAATCTGGCCAATATCGGTGACGATCTCGATGCAGGTCTAGACGATGACAATGGTCAAATAGATGGTATCAAGCTGCGCGTCGGTCATGGCGATGAAGATGACTTTATTTATGAGGTCAATCTCATCAAAGCTGAGCGTCCTAATTTTACCCTGAATACCTCAACCAAGCATGCAGAGTTTTACTACCGTGCTGAGGTGTTTTTAAGCGATGGCTCGCAGGAGTACGACTTGGTAGGCTACACCAAAGAGCAAGTGCTGGTCGATATCTTGCATCAGTATGAGCGCCATTTGCAGTATCTACATTTAGAGCGTTAATGAGCTAGATGTTGAATAACCAGATGTCAACTGGCTAGATACCGTGACAAGATTGTCTTTTAGATGACCCCATAAGTTACAGTTAGCTTATGGGGTTTATTTATGAGCTGACGATAGGTCAATAGGTGGTATAAGGTAAAATATATAGAAATAAGTTGTAAAGTATAGTCATTGAAACATGGTATCTATAGTCGATGCACTCTAAAAAGCGCATAGCGCTACTGGAATGCTGTTTTTAAATGTAGGTTGCGCAGCCTCTGGGAACGCAGCACGCAAGTAAAGTTTATACCAGTAGCGCGTTTAAATTTATATAACAGTTTTATTTTCAACTGATTATATACCAGCAGTACCATAGTGTACTCAAAGTATTTTGACTAAGACATACCCTATATAAAAGGATAAATCTGTGACCACACTCAAGTACCTCGCTCATTATTCTGAACATATTCAAAGCCAAGCGGCACGGCTCATCAGCGAGGGCAGGCTGGGCGACTATCTAGAAAGTAAATATCCCAATCGGCACCAAGTGCAAAGCGATAAGGCGCTTTATCAATATATAAACGACATAAAAAACCAGTCTATGCGCAAAATCGGCCCGCTATCGAATGTCAGTTATAGCAGCAAATTAAAAGTCCTCAAGCAAGCGTTGGGGGTTCATACCACGCAGTCTCGCGTCCAAGGTAGTAAGCTTAAATCGCACAACAGCATCACGGTGGCCAGCTTATTTAAAGAAGCGCCGCCTGAGTTTTTGCGCATGATCGTCGTGCACGAGTTGGCGCATTTTAAGGAGCATGAGCACAACAAAGCATTTTATCAATTATGTTGCCATATGGAGCCAGAGTATCATCAGCTCGAATTAGACACGCGTTTATGGCTGCACTGGCGTGAGTTTAGATCTTAGTTATAAAAATATTCATAAAAGGTAATATATATAACCTACTTTAAGAGTAAGGCATGGTGTCTTACTCTTTTTTGCTTTTGATGGCTACGCATGACAGCTGCTTGGTGGATTACCTGATGAAGTCACAAAGATATGTGCTATGGTAGTCGTTCTAAAGCATTATTAATGGATGAAACATGGATGTTTTCTTATATTGGCAAGGGTTTTACCGCGGCCCTTACGCTGGTGGGGCCAATCATCATCGGAATGAAACCGTATGAGTATGACGATTAAAGATAAAATACGATCCGACAGGATAGCCGATGAGTACACGCATGACGCCGCCCATACGTGCGGGTAAAGCAACATGGCTTGTCCCCGTACTGTGTCTGCTGGCGGGTGGAGCGCTGATCGGTGTCTCGACCAATGTGGCAAAATATGCAGGAGTGGTGGGGCTGACACCATTGGCGTTTTTGTTTTGGTCGATAGCAGGCGCCGCTCTCATACTGTTGGTGGTGGCTGTGCTTAGGCACGAGTTGCCACCTTTGAGTAAACGCAGCTTTGAGTATTATGTCATCGCCGCTTTGGTCAGTGTGGCGGGGTCTAATTTGTTGCTATTTTCGGCCATTCCTCATGTCGGTGCAGGGTTTGTGGCGCTGATTGTATCGTTGCCGCCGCTGCTCACTTATCTGGCCGCGCTCACTTTACGCATGGAGCGCTTTGATATCAGTCGTGCGTTTGGTGTGGGGGCTGCGCTACTGGGGGCGGGGGTGCTGGCGGCACACAAATTCTCTGCGCCAGACACCAGTATGTTTTGGGTATTGATTGCGCTGTGTGGGCCAGTGCTGCTGGCAGCTGGTAATATTTACCGCACGTTGCGCTGGCCTACGGGTGCCTCTCCCAATGCGCTAGCACCAGGGATGCTGTTGGCGGCGGCATTGCTATTATTATTGTGTGCAGCGTTGCCGGGCTTTTCAGTGGCGTTACCGCATACAGGATGGCTGCCGATTGCTGTGATTGTCTTACAAGCGTGGCTCTTTGCTGGGCAGTTTTTGCTATTGTTTTTATTACAAAAGACGGGTGGCCCAGTGCTGCTTAGCTTATTGGGCGCGGTGGGCGCGGTCGTCGGCGTGCCAATCGCTATTTTTTTGCAAAAAGAGACGCCGCCTGAGGGGTTGTTTTTAGGCGCTTCACTGATTGCGGTAGGTGTGGTTTTGGTGACGTGGGGCGGGGTAAGAGTGACGGCGCGAGCAGCAAAAGACAGTGAATAAAACAGCAGTAAGTAAAAAAGTAACTTATACTTATAAAGGAATAAGAACCGCTGAACAAGGAGCGTATATGTCGGCAACTAAAGAACAGATCGTCGCCTTTATGGCAGCAGAGTTTCCGCAGACCAAATGCGTGGTCGAGTCGGTAGATGATAAAGGGGCAGTGTTATCACATGATATTGGCATAGATGAGCTGCGCCCAGGTGGGACGGTATCAGGGCCTGTATTGATGAGCATCGCGGATGTGGCAATTTATGTGGCCATCCTCGGTAGGATCGGCATCGTACCTTTGACCGTGACCACCAGTTTGACGATTAATTTTTTGCGAAAACCCTCGTCTGAGGCTCGCATCATAGCGGAGTGTACCCTGATAAAAGTGGGGCGAACCCTGATAGTGGGTGAGGTGTCGCTGTATTCAGAAGGCTCAAGTGATATGGTGGCTCATGTCGTTGGAACGTACTCGGTGCCACCAGCGCTCACATAGTGCGAGTCATACAACAAATCATTTTAGATACTATCATCTAACTTGCTATCATTTAAAATTTTAGTGAAGTAAAGTTTATTATTGTTTTCTAAAAAAGCTCTTAGCGTCACTGCTGAGGGCTTTTTTATTTGTATGGTCTGAATAATAGTAAACACCAGTTTTGTCATCATATTGTCATAACGGCACCGTATCCTTGTGCTCACGATAAATCGTGGTTGCGTCACACTCATATCTTTAGCTATTTATTGATATGTCGATAGCAGTCAACGCATAGCCATTAGGGATGTTTATGAAGGTTGTTGGTCGGTCTGGCAGTATCTCCACTCGTATCTTGGTTATTTTGGCACTGGCTTTTTTGTTGATTATTTTATTGGTGTACTGGGTCATACAAACCCAAGCCAAACCGCGCATTCTAGCGATGACGTCAGAGATAGTCGTAGAAACTGGCAACGAAGCCATCAATAGCATCATGGCCAGTATCAATCATGTCGATGGACTGGCCAAAGCCACCAGCACGATGGCAGGCGGCTTGCCAAAACAAGATGACATTTATAAACAAACCTTTGGTAACCTCATGCAGCAGACGGATGCGCGTATCGTGGGCGGCGGTGTGTGGTTTGATCCCAATATGTATGTACAAGGCCGCGAGCGCCAGTCGTTTGTCTGGGCGCGAGACACGTCAGGCGTGATGCAGCCATTGACGCGTTATAATCAAGCTCGTCAAACGCCAACTCCGTATTATCGGGACTGGTGGTACATCCCTGCGATGTATGCGCGGCACGACCACTGCGTCTGGAGCCGAGCCTATGTCGATCCTGTGAGCAATCAGCGGGTAATGACCTGTGCCAAGGCGCTGTATGACAGTCGCAATCAGGCGTTTGATGGTGTGGTGAGCTTTAATTTGTTGCTGGATAACCTCGGCGCTGCCATGAAAAAGTGGCAAGACAAGCTCGGTGGTTATGTGTTTTTGGTCGATTTGGACAATCGGTTTTTGGCCTTTCCAGAGCAATCGAAGGTCACACAAACGACTGAGAATAATCCGCAAGGTGAGGTAGTCACGGCACGGCAGCTGGCCGCCCAAAGTCCTGGTTTTGCACCGATTGCGGACAGCTTAGAGCGTATCAATCATCAGCTAATCGATGAAGCACTGGCAAAAGATGAAGGCCGCTTTACACTCGCTGCTCGTAGTATCTTGAGCACCACCAATCTAGACAAGATTAGCGAGCAAGAGTCCAAACTGCTCTCTGCTTTACTACTATTAAATATCGATCAGACGTTTGCGCTTGTAGACAGCCATTTGGTTGAGACCATCGCTGTGCCCGATGATTTTATATTGCAGCAGCCGGCGACCGCTTTTGTCTTTCGTATGCCGTTTACCTATTGGAAGATGGTCGTCGTCAAGCCTGATAACGATATGATGAGCGTGGCAAATGCGTTGTCCGACAAGCTGATTCAGGCCATGTTGTTGGGTTTTATACCGATCTTGTTATTGACCGCATGGGTGTTTCGTCGCTACTTCACGCGGCCGCTCAAGCGGATGGCGGATGCTGTGGCTGACATGGGTGCACTGATTGAACAAAAACAATATCAGCAGTTAAGCGCGCACAAACTGCCAGCCTCAGCGGTCAGTGAAATCCATGTCATCAGTGAACAAACCAATCACCTGATCGACCGTATCGTCGAAAACGAAGGCGCGCTTGCCGAAATCAACGTCCATCTAGAAAAGCAAGTCGCAGCTCGAACCCAAGACCTACAGCAAGCCATGAATGAGCTAAAAGCCTCACAAGTGCAGCTGGTACGCTCCGAAAAAATGGCCACGCTCGGCCAGATGGTGGCAGGCGTGGCACACGAGGTCAATACCCCGCTTGGCTATGTGCGCAGCAATATGGAATTGGTGGGTGATAATCTTGGGCGTTTTGATGAGCTGATACAGCATACCGAGCAGTTATTGCAGGCCTTAAAAGCGCCAAATACCCCGCCAGAAAAAACCGAGCAACTGATAGCGCAAACCTTACAATGCTGCGAGGCAATCAAAGAAGATGAGGTCAGTGAGGATTTGGCCGATTTGATTAAAGACGGGCTGTACGGCGTCGATCAGATTGCAGAGCTGGTCGTCAGCTTGCGTGATTTTTCTCGAATTGATGAATCTAAAGTCAAAGAAGTCGATATCAATGACTGTATCACCACCTCCCTTGTCATGGCGCGAAACAATCTAAAAAACTTAGACGTCAGCACAGAGCTTGCCGAGCTGCCGTTGATTCAATGTAACCCTTCACAAATCAACCAAGTGTTATTAAACCTATTTAATAATGCCGCTCAAGCCATGCCAGCCGATCGTAAAGGCACATTGCATATTACGTCATCTGTCGATGACACCCAGCAGTACCTAGCCGTGAGTGTCAAAGACAATGGCGTGGGCATCGAGGAGAGCAAGTTGGTACAGATTTTTGAGCCATTTTTTACCACCAAAAAAGCCGGTGAGGGCACAGGCCTAGGGCTGGCTATTAGCGCGCAAATCATGGAGCAGCATCATGGACGTATAGAGGTCAGCTCAGTCGTTGGGGAGGGCACGACGTTTACGCTGCTGCTGCCTGTGCAGTCGACTGCCCATAAGAGTAAACCAGCTCGGGCTTTATTTGAAAATGAATAGACTTAAAACTATAAAGAGAATGACATGCAAAAACCAAAGATTGCCTTTATCGATGATGAGCCGCGCATCTTACGCAGTTTAAAGATGCACTTTCGCCAGTCGCACGATGTATTTACCACCACCGATGCCGCCGAGCTGATGGCGTATGTCAGCCGCCACGATGTCCAAGTGGTCATCAGTGATCAGCGTATGCCAGATAAGCAAGGGACAGAAGTGCTGCGTGATATCAAAGAGAAATCGCCAAATACCATTCGTATTTTATTGACCGGTTATGCCGATCTAAACGCGGTGATTGATTCGGTCAATGAAGGCGAGATTTATCGTTATATCACCAAACCTTGGCAAAATGACGAGCTAAAAGACGTCATCAACAAAGCGACAGAGATTGCTCAACAAACACAAGACATAGCCCCGAGTGTTTTTGGGGACACAGCACTGTCTCACTCTGCATACAGTAATGCAGCTGGCAAGCGCCATCTACTGGTATTAGACGATGACGAGCATGTCTATCAGCAAATAAAAAGTCATTTTAAGGGCGCCTATACAGTGAGCTGGGCAAACACGCTGGAGCAGGCAGCAAGCTTATTACAAAAAAAGCGCTTTGGGGTCACCATTGCTGACGCCACGCTTAACGAAGAAAACATCACGCCTGTGGTTTATGCCCTAAAAAACATCCAGCCAGACTTGATGGTGTTGATGCTGACTGAATTTAAAGATGCTCATATGGTGATTGATTTAATCAATAAGGGTCAAGTGTATCGCTGCTTACCACGACCGACCAATTTTTCTATGATGAGTATCAGTTTGGATCGCGCTTTTGATCATCATGAGCGACTACTCCAGCAGCCGATACTGGCGGCGCGCCATCAGGTTGAGGCAGTGCCTGCGTCCGAGGCGTTTGGCTTTTCTGAGAGAATAAAAGGTTTTTTTACCAAAATAAAAAGCTGGCGCATCGGTAAATAGCAGCGATGGATAACTGTACCTAGTCTGTAATACTCGCTGTCCAAGCAAAGGTCTCTATAATATGCCGCCACTGCTCGTCCAGTCCTGCTTTTAGTAGCAGTGGCTCACCGGTGACAGGATGGCTGAGCGCCAAACTGTGAGCATGTAGTAGCATGCGCGTGCAATCATACTGAGTACGAAAAAATCTATTGTGCCGTCCATCGCCGTGACTGGTATCACCCACGATGGGGTGAAACAAATGCTTCATATGCCGGCGCAACTGATGCTTGCGGCCAGTGATGGGTATCAAGCGCATGAGGCTGTAGCGGCTGGTGTTGTGCTTTTTTGATACGGCAAATGGCAGCTCGATCTGTGCTAAGCGTTGCCAATGGGTCACCGCTTCTTGAGCAGGTTTGTCCACATTGGCAAACTTATCGGCGATGGCGTCTGGCTGAAAGCTTAGCGCATGATCAACAAAGCCTTGCTCTGGCATAAAGCCGCGTACCACCGCCAAATACTGCTTGGTTACCTGGCGCGTAGTAAAGGCCTCAGTCAACGTGCGCGCCACGTCCGCACTTTTAGCAAACAATAATACCCCTGACGTCGGCCGATCCAGACGATGTACGGGAAACACATGACAGCCTACGGCATCACGGGTCAGCTGCAGGGCAAAGCGCGTCTCGCCTTTATCCAGCCAGCTGCGATGCACCAATAGCCCCGCCTCTTTATTAATCGCCACCAAAAATTCATCTTCATAAATAATCTCTACTTGGCTGGCGCTATCACTTTCGATATTCATGTTTTTTTACCCATACTGTAGAGGCTATCATTATATATCGGCTGTTTTTATATATAGTCAGGTCAATATAAACAGGATACAGCGAGACTGAGATAAGTTTTACGCAGCACCTGTCGGCGCAGGCACAGCACGCAAGAAAATTTATGTCAGTTTAGCGAATATATACAGTGTATCTCTTTTATGTAGTAATGACGATATCGCTTTTCTAGCGTCTCGCTGAAAATGACTGCTACTATCAGACCATTAGCTTCGCAGGTCATGCATTTGAGAGTTTTTGGCCACATCACCTGACCATAAGAGTGATCGTTAGATTTATAACTTTATGACACCAGAAAATAAAGCAAATACTAACGATAATAGTTATCATTATTATTTGCGTTATTTATTGAATGTTGCTAGAGTGTGTACTCTTTATTACTAAGCATCGAGTCGCGCTCTGTCCTCAAGATGCTATGGATATCAATACCGCCTTTATTCTGACGTTATAACGATCAAACACAACCATATTCGTGCTTTGCTGCCACTTACTCACTAGGTTGCTGCTGACCAGCGCTATCAGAAAACATAACAGGTATTGGTAAATACTAAATACTTTAGGATTGTCATTTATGCCAACATCATCACCCTCTTTTGCTTCTGAGCATGTCCTTCATCTATCAAAGCCATTACACGTAGTGACGGGTAAAGCGCTGCTTGGCATGGCGATTGCCTCTATTCTCACTACTACCGCATTTGCAGCTGAGAGCGAGGGTCTTACTGTACAACAAATAGAAGCGCAAGAAGCTGTAGAACAGCAAGCGATGCCTTCTGTTGAGCTAGATACTATCGTCGTCAAGGCGGCGCGAGAGGAGCTAGAACAAGCGGCGGGGTTGTCTGTCATTAGCGAAGAGGCCATCGAGAAAGCCTCTGTTTCCAATGACATTGCAGAGATCGTGCGCAAAATGCCTGGCGTCAATTTATCTGGTTCCTCAACTTCTGGACAGCGCGGTAATCAGCGTCAAATCGATTTGCGCGGCATGGGGCCAAATAACACTTTGATTTTAATCGATGGTCGTCCTGTCACTTCTCGTAATTCCTCGCGACCGAGCCGTGGTGGTGAGCAAGACACACGTGGTGACTCGCAGTGGGTACCACCAGGTGCTATCGAGAGCATCGAAGTATTGCGTGGCCCAGCAGCCGCTCGTTATGGCTCTGGTAGTATGGGCGGGGTAGTCAATATCATCACCAAGCGCCCGACTGAGTCAGAGTTTTCTATCAGTGGGCACTATGAGACGCCAGAGAGTGACCTAGAAGGCAGCAGCTGGCGTACTAACGTCAATATGTCTGGTGCATTGACTGATAAGCTGTCCTCACGTACTACCCTTGGTTACCACGATAGTGAAGCAGATGATCCGTATATTAATGCAGCAGAAGCGCTAGATGACTCAGTAGCAGCAGGTACTGAAGGTGTCGAAAATATCGATGTGCGTCAGTTGTTCGAATACGCGATGGATGCGATGAATACGGTCGGTGTTGAGGTCAATTATAGTCGTCAAGAAAACCGCTGGGCAGGTGACTCATTATTCCAATCAGTGAACGAAAACTTGTTAGATGAGTTAGAAGGTGAGACCACCAATAAGATGCAGCGCTACGGCGCGGCGATCACCCATCGCGGTGAGTACGATGACGCTAGTAGTAACAGTTTCGTCGAGTACACTCGGACAATTAATGAGCGCTTGGGTGAAGGTAGTGCGGGTGGTGGTGAAGGTCAGATTGTCATACCTGACGACGGCGAGGATTTTGAATGGGTAGAGGCAACCTACGATACGTTAAATGCCAAATCAGAGTGGGATATTTATTTTGACCGTCATACCTTGACGGCTGGTGCAGAGTTCCGCGGTGAAAAGCTGGATAACCCTGTGGTATCTGATATGACATTTGAGGATGGTTTTGAGTTTGGTGATGTAGAGACCGATCCTGACAAGCGCGATCCGACCTCAGATGCCTACCTCGTCGGTGCTTATTTAGAAGATAACTATGAGATCACGCCTGATTGGTATGTCACGCCAGGCTTACGTTTTGACTATCATAGTGAAGCTGGCAGTAACTGGTCGCCTAGTATCAATACCACTTGGCATTTTAGCCCTGATTGGTCAGTGAAGGCGGGTGTCAGTCGTGCATTTAAAGCGCCATCGCTATACCAGCTTGACCCAAATTACATTTACTACACTCGTGGTTATGGCTGTCCACAATACGTGAAAAATGAAAACAGAGGTGGAGGGTGTCATGTTTTGGGTAATTCTGATCTAGAAAATGAAACTTCTTGGAACAAAGAGTTGACCTTTACTTATGATGATGGTACAGCATTGAATGCTGGCTTGACTTATTACCACAATGCCTATGATAACCGCATTGGCGCTGGTACGGATCGTGTGGCGGTAGATACGGCGACAGATCGTTCTATCTTTCAATGGGACAATCAAGGTGAAGCAATTGTTGAAGGTTTAGAAGGCTTTGTACAAGTACCAGTCACTGATAATGTAAGATGGTCTTCTAATATCACTGGTAACATCCGCTCAGAGCGTAAAGACAATGGCGAGCCATTATCGCTCATTCCTAAGTTCACTGTAAACACGGGTGTCGATTGGGATATCACGCCTCAGTGGAATGCTGGTTTTGATGTGAGCTACTATGGCACGATTGAAGCCCCAACGATTTCAGCGACGACGGGAGATGATAGTGATGACCCGTTGCTTGATCGCGAGCCGTATGCCATTGCTAACGTGAGCACTCGCTATGATTTGACAAAAGCGATTACGGTTGGTGCTGGTGTCAAAAACTTATTTGATACGGGTGTTTATCGTGAGGGTACCGCTACGAATGCAGGCGCACGTACTTTTAATGAGCCTGGCCGTACTTATGTGTTTGATGTGAGTGTTGATTTCTAATTCTTAGATACAGTATTTTCTTTAAGAATAAAAAAGGTCTGAACTAATGGTTCAGACCTTTTTATTTGGGTGATCAATTGTCTCATAATCTTGTAAAAAGTTTCTCTCCCGCCTTGCTTGGGTTAACCTAGCGAGGTTTTTCTTATCCAGTAGATAAGGTCAGAGTGCTAAAGTTATTTTGAATAGGCTTAATCTTAGAAGTTCTTTAAGCTCTCTAATAGAGAGGTTGTAAATACCTCTCCATGAGATTGGTTGTAAAACTGATAGATACAACGCTCCTCAAAGTGTTCACAGACTTCCTTGGCGAATTCTTTTTTACTCATCAGAGTAGGCGCTACTACTGGCATAGTGGTCTGCTCTGGGGAGTGACTAAAAGTGAGTCGTATTTGTTTGTGTTTATTATTGGTTATATCTGCAAGTTGCGCTTTAGGAAGATTTTGATATGCCTGCCAATAGTTAATCATCTCTCCATTTTGCCACCAAAGTGATGGATCTGCACTGAAATACTGCTGATAAGCTTCAGGATGCTTGAACAAATTATATAACACAAACAAACCACCGTAAGAGTGTCCCCAAATGGCTTCTTGCTCTGGTATATCGCCCAACTGTTCATATACCCAAGGTTTAATTTCTTTTTCAATCAACGCATAAAAGTGTGCTGCACCGCCGTTTAATCGCTCTCTACCTTCTTCTTGAAAAGCACCGTTATCTACAGTGTTGGCTAATAATGGTGGGGTATAGTCGTAGGCGCGGGCATCAACATCGAAGCGATAAGGTGTTTGGTAACCTATAAAGACCAAAGTAGGCGCTGATTTTTGTGGTGTAGACTGGGATAATAAGCGCAGCGTATCCTTATCTAAATCATCAATAGCCGCATTACCATCAAGCATATAAAGCACTTTACTAGGAGTTTTTACAGAATTGTTAGAGAGGAGATGATAGGTTGGCTGCTCAGGAATAGCTAACCACACTTGATAATGACGAGGTTTTGCATAGGTTTGCAGCGTTTTCAATTGTGAATCGGTTAAGCTAGAGGAGAATAGTTCTGGTGCAGGTGCACTGAAGGTATGATATACGAAACGATACCCGATATCTTTGGCATGCAATAAGCTCATATCTACGGTCTTGGTCAAGTCAGGTTTAGCATAGCTTGGTGACATCACTACTCCTGCCATGGTTATCGTTATCATTGCAAGGCTTCTCTGAGATCTTGACATACTTATCCTTTATTATATTTAGTTTATTGAACAAAGTCTTAGACATAGCGTTGCTTATATTGAAGCTGTAAGAGGACTAACAAATGCAATTTATATCACTGATAATTATTGACAATCAGTTACAATATCGTAATAATAATGCATATGATAATCATTATCAATAATAATGCTTTCTAATGGTTCTGTATTTCACAAAAATCCTTCTTATGAGATTAAATTATGTCACGTTCAACTCACTCATGTTTCAGCAAAAACCCATTATCTAAAGTTTGTATTTTATCTATTGCCCTATTATCTTTGGGAGTCGCAGGCTGTCAAAATACGATGTCATCATCGAGCGCAACGCCCTCTAATGCTGTCACCACGGGTCTGATGAAAACGCAAAGCAGCTATGCTGATACTCGTTATTTGACGATTGACGGCAAAGACTATCCTGTTTCTGAAAGCGCTGCTCGAGTAGTCATTAATGACGCGAAAAATGCACCAGAATTGGTCGCTGATATTTTTGATGGAAAAGGTAAAGTTGCGGTACCAGGCTATAAAGTGATGTTGATAGTTCGAACTAACTCAGTGGCTGCAGAAGGCAGAAAGCTAGATAATGGTAAAGTTATCGATAATCGCATGATCCATCGTGGCAGCAAAACTCTTGTTGGTATCCCTGTTGTAAACGGACAAGCAAAACTTGATCAGGCACAATTATTAGACTTCGATATTATTTATGATGATTTATCAACAGTCGTTGCAGAGGGAGAAGTGGTGAAACCACGAGGTACAAAACTAACCAAAGCAGAGACACCCATTACCAATAAGAAAGTGATCGTGCATTCACTGACCTTGCCGAACATCGTTAGTGGTGAAAGCGCAGGTGGTGGTGTTAATTTCGAAGCCAGTGCAACGGTAGATGGTAAAGTTATCAAAACTGGTGCTAATAGTGCTTTTAATATCTTTTATACCGTGACTAGTGATAATGCTAGAGGGTTTTAGTTGTTGATTTTTAACTGGTAAGAACAGGCTCTGACTTCACTAGATGAAGCCAGAGTCGTTTCCGTTTAATCGTGATCTGTTTTTAAAACCATCAACAAACCCAATGGGTTATCTACTATGGCTTTAAGTAATTCTCATTTGATTAGGGCGTGTTGAACATTGGATATAAATTTCTGGCAAAAAAAATAGCGAACGG
>NZ_JABASU010000017.1 GCF_016107555.1 Psychrobacter celer
TCGCCATACTGGGCGACAATGACTGACGCCTGATATCCACGCCCTAGAAGGATGTGGTTTTACGGCGTTAGATGATAAAAAAAACGCTTATCGGCATTAGGCTGATAAGCGTTTTTTATGAGAGTGTGCTCGTGTACAACACTGGCCACCTATCTGCAAGCGTATCTTTGCATGATGGTTGCCGCTTTTGTTGGTTAAAAGATATTTATCAGAACCACATAGCTTATCGCAGACATCGTAGCGGCAGCTGGTAAAGTGACAACCCACGCCAGACCAATTGGCTTCATCAGCGCCCAATTGGTGTCTCTGTTGACAATACCAATCCCCAATACCGCACCGACCAACGTATGCGTACTCGATACTGGCAGACCCATGGTCGAGGCACCCATCACGACGGCAGCGGCGGCCAACTCTGCCGAAAAGCCAGAAGCTGGATGCATTTTTGCCAAATTGGTACCGACGGTTTGAATGACTTCTTTACCAATAAACCAAAGACCGACGATCAGCGCCACCCCAAACGTCAACATCACCGCTGGTGGCACTGCCGCTTGTGAGGCAATCTCATTGGTACGGATGACATCCATAATGGCCGCAAACGGGCCGACGGCGTTGGCAATGTCGTTTGAACCATGACTAAAGGCAAAAGCGGACGCCGTAAATACTTGCATCCAGCTAAACATAATAAAGGTCGCTTTGGTCAAATCCTCTTTATGCTTACCGCGGATACTTTTGGTATAGATAAAGGTGGCCAACCAGACCAAGGCGGCAATCATGCCCATGATCAAAAAACCTTGTAGCGTCGTCAGGCTATTATTGACGTTTTTAAGACCTTTAAACACCACCAAAGACGTCATAATCGCGCCGCCAAGCGCGGCAATCATCGGCACCCATTGCTTGAGTGCTTTTAGCGTATCTAGACTGCTACGCTCATTTTCGATCTCATAAAGCTTTTTGTAATAGTCCGTTTCTAAATCTTCGACGACACAATCATCATCTTTGTAGATTTCTTGGTCGCGCAGCATCGCTGAGGTATAAGCCAGCTGCTCCGACTCGGTCAGACGCTCCAGATACTCTTTATGGTTTTGTTTTAAGACTTTTTTACTGGCTTTTAATTCACCAATATGAGCCTCGGTTCTATCATTATACTCGATGATGTTTTTCTTGATTTGACCGTACAATATATAGGCCAAGATACCGCCCAATAGAGGCGATAACACCCATGAAATGGCAATGGTGCCAACCGTGCCCCAATCGACTGTCGAGAGTGCCGTCGCGCTGCCACCCAAATCAAAGCCCAACACGATAGAGCTACCAACCACCCCGCCGATGATAGAGTGCGTGGTCGATACTGGCAGGCCTTTGCGCGTGGCAAACAACAGCCAAAATGCGGCCGCAACCAGAGCTGAGAGCATGACGTAAATGAACTGGTTGGGCGTGACGGTCAGACCATCTAAGTCTACGATGCCTTTGCGGATGGTGTCCGTCACTTCCCCGCCTGCCAGCACTGCGCCGGATACTTCAAATATCGCGGCAACCCCGAGTGCTTGCGGGATAGTCAACGTCCCTGCGCCCACCGAGGTGCCAAAGGAGTTGGCAACATCATTACCACCGATATTAAATGCCATAAAGACACCAAAAGCGGTGGCGACAATAAATAGCGTCGTTTGTTGACGCATTGTGTAATCTAGACCCCACCATAAAAAGTAGGCGGTCATCGCAATCAGTAAAATGGCAAAAAATAGATTTATTCTCATAGAGCCGACTGATTTGGCGGGCCCTGTAGAGCTGCTGCTAATACCCATACGTTGATACGTCCTGCGTAAGCTGATTGAAATTATATGCGATTAAAGACAAGCGTGCCGAAGGTAAAACCCTTAATGCAACATGTCACAAAGCCGCAAGGGGTATTGCTCAATCGTCTGATTACAGCATCTTGCGGCTTAGATCTTTTGTGATGATAATGTTAGTACTTGATAACTGCTAATTATGATAAGCGTTGTCAGAGCTGTGATGGTCGGTGTATTACCAAAGGCACCAATACAGGTCACAAGACTCTATTTGCTACGTTTTGTTGGGTGTAGCAAGAAACGTTACGCGCCTATTATATTCAATATAAGCACATAATGCATGATGATATTACAAGATTTGTAACTGCCCATAGCTTTGTAACTGCTCATGGTTAGGGCAGCTGATACCATGTTTACCTGCACCATTATACGCTTATTTACGCCATACGCCTATAGTGACGATAGTTGTTCGATGGCATGATCCAAGACTTGCAGGCGCGCTTGGCGCTTTTCGTTGGTGGCAATGATGCACCATGGTGCCTTGTCTGTGTCTGTCCGTGCCAGCATATCAGCAGCCGCCTGTACATACCTCTCCCACTTATCGCGATTGCGCCAATCATCCTCCGTCAGCTTATACTGCTTGTGCGGTGTCTGCTGGCGTGCCTCAAAGCGCTGTAGCTGCTCTTTTTTGTCGATGGCCAGCCAGTACTTTATCACCAGCGTGCCTGCATCAGCTAGGTCGGCCTCAAAACGGTTGATTTCGTCATAGGCACGCTGCCATGCCGACGCGTCAGCAAAACCTTCGATACGCTCAACCAACACTCGCCCGTACCAAGTCCGATCAAAGATAGCAATACGGCTGATGCGGTCAGTGTGCTCGTTGGGCAGTTTATGCCAAAAGCGCCACAAATAAGGATGCTGCAGCTCATGAAGCATCGGTGCCCCGATATTATAAATCTGATACTCGCGCGGATCGAGCGGCGCCACCAGCCTTTTGATCGCCCCGCCCTTGCCAGCGGCATCCATGCCTTCAAAAGCAAAGACGACATGCCGACCGTTGCGCGCACGCAGTAGCGCAGCCAAACGCGCTTGCTTGGCCGCCAGCGCCTCTTTATAGTCAGACTTGTCTATTTTTGTGCTAGGGATATCTTGTAGCTGATTGGGAATGGCGACTGGCACGAAGGGGCTGGGATGAGACTTTGCCTTAGTGTCATCCTTAGTGTCATCCTTCGTCTTGCTACTTGCCAGCGCTTCTTGCATGGCGTGCAGCACCTCATGACAAAAATGATCGGCGGCAGCAGACTTGTCCTCCCCATCGATGATGACCCAGTCTGGTTGTTGTCTAAGCAGCGCGGTGGCCACCTCATTGAAGGTATCGACTACTTGTCTGTCGTGCCAGTCCATTTGATACAAAAACTGTGGGTCTTCTGTTTTGTCCGTCAGGCGTTTTTGCAACGTATCGACATCGACATGAAACCAGCACTTAAGCAGTCGTGTTTGGTTGGCCGCCAAATCCTGCTCAAAGGCAGTTAGTTTCGCCAGCTGCTGCTGTAGGTAGTCTTGCCACTTGGTCGTCATACGAGACATCAAAGATGACGGCGCATCGTCTTGTTTGTTTTGACTCTTTGTCCCAGCGGCTGTTTCGGTAGTGTCTTTTACGCAAGTCATACGCATGACGTCATACAGCAGGTCAGCATACCAATTCCCAAAATACACCATCACGTCACCGTGACGTGGCAACACGTTGGTATGCGTTTGCCAAATCGGCTGATAGTCCAGTGGGCAGTCGCCAACGGTCGCCTCGACTTTTAGTAGCCGCGGATCTACCCAGCCTCTTAACTGCTTGACTGCTGTGCCTTTACCAGCTTGCTCCATCCCGTTGACCAGTACCAGCAGTCCTGTGGCTTTGTCATGGGTAGGCGGGCTTTGTTGCCGCGTTGCTCGCAGGGCGTATTGCGCCGTGACCAATGCCAGTCGCAGGGCATCTTTGTCCATAGAAAACTGGCTGAGCGGATTGGGTTTGAGACGCTGGCTGATGACTTGTTTATCAGCTGGCGTGCGTCCATCTGGTGCACTCTGCTCTGCGGCATGGTTGTTTTTTGACATCGCATCCTCCGTCCTAGTTGGCTTTTCATAAGCTCATCTAATGCTGATTCATTGCATCAATCTTGCAAAATTTTGAGCCATTTTTATACTAGCACTCAGCCAATAGACTAAATAACGTTGCTATGTAACCATTTGGGTAACAGTTTGGCATTTGTATTCTGTTTTGTTTTCTTTTAAGGTGAACACTTTTTACGATACGTCCGTTTGCTACAGGCTGTCATTTAGAGATACGTAAGATATAGCTGCGTCTAAATAAATCAGATACATGGCTATAAAGCCGCTTTATAAAAAGTTGCACGTTGATATGAGCGTATCGATTTTATAGCGAATTGACCGTACTGCTTGTTGACCTTGGTCTTTATAATGGCGGTATTTTCATACGGTTTTTAAAATCTTTATAGCGTTTTAAAAATTATTTTGCGCACAAAACCATTAAAATATGTCACTGACAGACAGGTAACACCACGCCATTTATCACCACTTTGATAATATTATTGATTTTATAGGATTGATTGCCATGGCCGCTTTAGCCAACTTACAACAACACTTGACCCGCTTTTGGGCGCTGCCCTACCATCAAGACGATGCCCTAAACAATAAACTAAAAGACGTACAGTCATGGCAGCAAACGCGCATCAAACACACGCACCATGAGCTGTTTTCTCAGCCCAAAAACCAACTGATGGCTGAGTATTTTTTGACCCAGCTATATGGCGGCGATGAGTTTAAGCTACTGGCCAAACAGTTGGAGCGCATTTTACCCAAAGCGCAAAAGCTTGAGCGCTTGGCAAAAGAGTCGGCACTGGAGGCTGGCAGTATGGGCATTCAAGCGGCGATTTTGGCGATTGAGCTGGATTTGCATTTGGCGCAGTGGTTACTGACCCAAGAGTTGCCAGTAACCGAAGACAATATGCTGGCCGCCTATCGTGCTGTCGATGAAGCAGAAGCACGCCGCGTCCAAATCGCCAACCTCAAAGACGTCTGTTATCGCACAGACAAGCATTTGAACTCATTTATGCTCAAAAAAGCCTTTGCCTTAGCCAAAGGCACCGCCTATCGCTATAATTTTCAGCCACTGTATGATTTCATTGACACAGGCTTTCAGGCCATGAAACCACTCAAAAGCGTCAGTCATTTTATCGAGCCATTTTGCCAGCAGGAGCTTTTGATTATCGAGCAAGTGCATGCCGCGGATAATGACGGTAAGCCAATGCGGTTTGGTGTATCATAGACTGATAGTGTAGATTGGCTAATACCAACACGCCCTACCAAGAAAGTCATAACAATAACGAATAGGACACAATGATGACAGACAACACCAACCGCGCCGCTAACACCCACGAGCCATCCAAGCAGGCCGAGCTGCAAGACAGTCTCGTCAAAGAAAGCATCCGTCATAATCAAGACATCACAGCGCAAGCACAAGCGCGGCAGACAGACGCTCAGCGCAGCCAGCACCATGACTTTACCCAAGTTCAAGACTTACCCACCGGAACCCCACAAGGTCAACAAACTACTATGCCTAATACGATCAATGACAGTGCCGACCCTAGCGCTGCGCAAGCACAAACTGCCAAGCAGACGCTATTTAATCAGCGCGATGACATCAACAACCCGCACACGCCTGAAACCGATGGCAATGAGCAGACACACTTTGGCTATAAGACAGTCAATAAAGCAGAAAAACAAGCACGTGTGGCTGATGTCTTTACTTCTGTTGCCAAAAAATATGACATCATGAACGACCTTATGTCATTTGGTATCCATCGTCTATGGAAGCGTTACGCGATTAGCTTATCAGGCGTGCGTGCCGGTCAGCAGGTACTCGATATCGCTGGCGGCACCGGCGACTTGGCCAAAGTGTTTAGCCGCGAAGTGGGTCGCAACGGCCATGTGGTACTATCAGACATCAACGCGGCCATGCTAGAGGTCGGCCGTGAGCGCCTGATCAATGCAGGCTGCAACAACGTAGACTTTGTATTGGCCAACGCTGAAACACTGGCACCGTTTGATGATGAAAGCTTTGATTTGGTGACCATCAGCTTTGGTCTACGCAATGTCACAGACAAAGACGCAGCGCTGCGAGCCATGTACCGCGTACTAAAGCCAGGTGGTCGCTTGTTGATTTTGGAGTTCTCAAAGCCCGTCTTTGAGCCACTGTCTAAAGCCTATGATCTGTATTCATTTACAGCGCTACCGATGATGGGCAAGCTGATCGCCAATGATTCTGAAAGTTACCAGTATTTGGCAGAGTCGATTCGTATGCATCCTGATCAGCAAACGCTAAAGCAAATGATGCAACAAGCTGGCTTTGAAAACTGTGATTATCACAATCTCACCGCCGGTATCGTCGCGGTGCATCGCGGTTTTAAGGCGTAATATTGCTTAGTATTTAGTATTTAGCACTTAGTATTTAGCGTTTCGTAAGTAGTGCTTAATGCTGCGTCTTTTGTACTGCATGATGGGATAACGATGGTGACTATTGAGCCGCCACACTCTGTAGTCGTTGATTATTATAAACTTAGCGCTGTTGTTAGGCGCTTCACCAAACACGCGAGAGCCTTATGCTGACTGTTTTACTTTTGGCTGGTGCCGAAAAGCTGATTAACCTTGCTATCGCTAGCGATGACATTACCAAAGCAGGATTGGCCCCGCTTGCTGGTAAAGTATTGCGGCTAGAGATGGCCGTGCCTGAGATTCATCTAGACGTGCTGTTTAGCAATGAGCGTTTGCGCTTTGAGCCTGTGACCACGGACAGTGTGTTTGAGCCAAGCGGCACTATGGATGAGCGGCAAAAAGCCAGTAGGCAGCGCGCGCGTATCGGTCACAGCCGACCAGATTGCACCATCACAGTCGACAATCCTGCCCAACTGCTCAACCTGATGCGCGGCACCGACGGCAACCTGCCTATCGCAGGCGACTATAAGGTACTCATGCAGCTAAAACAGCTGGTCGCAGGGTTTGACCCTGACGTGGCAGGACATCTGGAGCCTTTCATCGGCAAGCCCATGGCCAGCCAATTACACCTGCTCATCTCTCAGCTAAAAAGCAGCTGGCGACATAGTGCCAAACGCGCATTTGATGACGTCAGCGATTGGGCCAATGATGTGGCAGGCAATGCCGCACCTGACCCCGCTGAGGTGGCAGAGGTCAATGACCTCAGGCAGCAGCTCCTCAAGCTACGTGCTGATGTGGCACGCGAAGAAGCGAGACTTGCAGCCATCAAAGAAGAGCAGTCACGTTTTCTTAACAACTCGTTTCATCAGTAACTGGTCTGGGGCGTGTTGAATATTTAACAAACCCTAAGCACCGCGCTACCCTATTTTTGATTTTTTTAGAGTGCTTATTTCTCATGCTACTATCTCACCGCGCCCGTTTATTTGAGCTTTGGCGTATCGCCGCCACTTATCGTATCGATACGCACCTGTCTTTAGAAGAGATGCCGCAGCTACAGCCTATCGCGCGCTTGATTCGTCTGCACCCTGCCGCGTGGGGCAAAAAACATCAGCCCAACGCCATCAAGTACGCCCTAGAAGACATGGGCACGCTGTTTTTAAAACTTGGCCAGTTACTCTCTACGCGCCGTGATTTGGTGCCACCCGAGATCATCGAGCAGTTGGTGCAGTTACAAGACAAAGTCAAACCCTTCGACGCTGACGTTGCCATTGCTCAGATTCAGCACTCAAAACACGGCCTCGGTCAACCAATCAACACATTGTTTGCCCGCTTTGATGTCAAGCCACTAGCGGCGGCATCTATCGCCCAAGTACACACCGCGGCCTTGCATGATGGTCGTGAAGTGGTGGTAAAGGTGGTGCGGCCTGATATTCGCGCCACTATCGTCTCTGACTTTGAGCTACTGCGCGAGCTGGCCGGCTGGGCATCGGCGCGTATCGAAGCGGCACGCGCGGTACATATCATCGATATCGTCGAAGACTACCGCCAAGTGATGCTCAATGAGCTGGACCTGACCTTGGAGGCGGACAATACCACGCAGATGCGCAATAACTTCTTAGGCTCGGCACTCATGTATGTGCCTGAAGTTTATGATGCCGCCAAAAACGTCATGGTCATGGAGCGCATCCAAGGCGTTCCTATCTCGCAGGTTGAGGTATTTGATAAGCTGGGTTATGACCGTGCAACACTGGCAAAAAAAGGCTTAACGATATTTTTTACCCAAGTATTTCGCGATAACTTTTTTCATGCTGATATGCATCCGGGTAATGTCTTCGTTGAGACGCCACCTGTCAAGGATTTATACGATGATACGGCAAAGCTTGGCCATGAGCCGCGCTATATCGGCCTTGATTGTGCCATCATGGGTACGCTATCAAGAGACGATCAGCTGGTGGTGGCGCGGATGCTGCTGGCGGTGATGAATAACAACTTCACGGCCGTGGTAGATATTGTCAGCCGTGCAGGCTGGATACCACCTAACGCCGACAAGCATGCACTCATGCGTGACATGAAACGCACCGTCGGTCCGATGCTACAAAAATCCATTAACGACATCGATTTTGCTGGAGTATTGATGCAGATTTTGGATATTGCTCGTCGTCATCATATGAGTATTCCGCCACAGTTAATGCTACTGCTCAAAACCTTGGTACATGTCGAGGGACTGGGGCGCGACCTATATCCTGAGCTTGATATTTGGTCGCTTGCCAAGCCCATCCTTAGCGGCTGGATCAAAGAGCAGCTCGACCCTGTACGCAACTTACAACAGCTGCGCCAACAGTTGCCAGAGCTGTTATTATCGACCACGGATATCCCAAAACTACTCGATCAAGGCTTACAGAGCCTTGCCACTCAAGGGTCGCGACAAGACAGTCAGCTCAGAGAAATACAGCAAATCCGAGCGGATATGCTCAATGACCGTCGCCGCGACTGGCTGGCACTCTCAGGCTTTGTTATCTTTATTGCGATTGCCACGCAAGTCGGCTGGTTTGCGCCTGTCTTTTATCTATTGGCCATCGTCGTGGTTGTTTGGCGAGTACTGGCCTAATTGCTCTTTTAGCGCTCGTTATGCCATTGGCGTATGTTGTTTTAGGGCGTTTCCTCATTTTAAAAATGGCGATAAAAATGAGATAAATTGCCGCCAAACAAGGAAAATAGCGCGGATAATATCGAGATATTCGTCAGCTATTTGAACACGTTTGGCCAGATTTAGCCATTTTTAACCCATTTGGATAGCTATCGATTGACTTGAGGACACGCCCTAGTCTACGTCCAAAAAAATAAAAACACATGCTGTCTAACAAATCATATATGTAGGAGTCATCCATGTCTGCCCTATCCGCCTTACCCGCATCCGAGCCACACGATAGCATTACGCCCGATCACAGTGCGGCCATAGCTGCGCTACAGATACGCTTTGGCAAACAGCTGAGTGTCAATAAAGCGGTACGCGAGCAGCATGGTCATACCATGACATGGCTTGCCAACCAGCCACCTGATGCGGTGTTGACCGTGCAGGATAAACATGAGGTCGCCGCGGCTGTCGAGATTTGCAACCAGTATCAGATGCCAGTGATTGCTTTTGGTATAGGCTCATCCTTAGAAGGACAGCTAAACGCGCCTTTTGGCGGGCTATGTATCGATATGCATGCGATGGATGCAATCTTACAAGTCAATAATGAAGATCTGACCGTGACCGTACAGCCTGGCGTCACACGCGAGCAGCTCAATCATTACCTTCGCGATACGGGGCTATTTTTTCCGATAGACCCAGGCGCTAATGCCAGTATCGGTGGCATGGTGGCCACTCGCGCCTCTGGCACCAACGCTGTGCGCTACGGCACCATGAAAGATGTGGTGCTCGCTCTAGAAGTCGTGACTGCCAACGGGGAGATCATACGTACAGGCACACGCGCCAAAAAGTCGGCCGCTGGATACGATCTAACACGGCTTATGATCGGCTCAGAAGGCACGCTAGGCATTGTCACCGAAGTCACGCTCAAGCTGTTTGGTATTAGCGAATGTATTGCTAGTGGCATCTGTCACTTCCCAACGATTGAGGACGCTTGTCAGGCGGTGATGCTTACCATCCAGATGTGCTTGCCAGTTGCCCGTATTGAGCTACTCGATGCCATGCAAATCAAAGCCTGTAATCAATATGCCAATCTAGACCTGACTGAGACGCCAACTTTGTTTGTAGAGTTTCATGGCACGGACGCGGGCGTGGCTGAGCAAGCAACCATCTTTACGGACATCATCGAAGAGTTTGGCGGTAGCGATTTTGCGTGGGACACGGACGAGGCCGAACGTAAGCGTCTGTGGCAAGCGCGGCACAATGCCTATCATGCCAGCTCTGCCCTACGGCCTGAAGCCAGCGCTTTATCGACCGATGCCTGTGTGCCTATTTCGCGCTTGGCAGAGTGCGTCAGCGCCACGGCAAAAGACATCGAGGCATCAGGAATGATTGGCCCTATCGTCGGACATGTGGGTGATGGCAACTTTCATGTTTTATTATTGGTCGATACCGATAACCCTGAGGAAATCGCTACTGCCGATGGCATCATTAGCCGCCTTGCCATGCGCGCCATCGAGATGGATGGTACGTGTACAGGTGAGCATGGTATTGGTCAAGGCAAGCAAAAATACATGCAACAAGAGCATGGTAATGCCTTAGTATTGATGCAAGCCATCAAATCAGCGCTCGACCCCAACAACATCCTAAACCCTGGAAAAATATGGCCAAAAACCATGGTCGCAGATTAACAGCTTACGCCGACCTATAGGCCATCCGATATGACAATTTTTCATTGAGCGGCTTGATAGCGACGTCTCTGATTTAAACGAAGAAGCGCCGCCTTTTAATCAACCAAAAGGCGGCGCTTTTTGTATAAAGGTGTTTTAGCCAGTTTTATATCATCTCACATGACATAGCCTATAACATTTGGTCAATGGCCATCTGCGTCAATACGCGACCACGAGCCGTACGTAATACGTAACCTTGCTGAATTAAATACGGCTCGATAACATCTTCAAGCGTGCCGCGATCCTCTGCCATCGCCGCCGCTACCGCCTCAACCCCTGCTGGCCCTCCATCAAAGCGCTCTTGCAATATCTCGATATAGCGCCTGTCTAAATGGTCAAGACCGCGCCTATCGACCGCCAGCATATCCAGCGCACTGCCTGCTATCACGCCATTGATACGGCCATCGCCTTTGACCTCGGCATAATCACGTACACGGCGCAACAAACGGTTGGCAATCCTTGGGGTGCCGCGTGCACGGCGCGCAATCTCGACCGCACCGTCTTCACTCATCGGCACGCGCATCAAGCGCGCCGCGCGTGTCACAATGGTAGTCAGATCTGCGATATTATAAAACTCTAACCGCTGAACGATACCAAAACGATCTCGCAGTGGTGAAGTCAAAAGCCCTGCACGCGTGGTCGCTGCCACCAACGTAAATGGCGGCAGGTCCAGCTTGATAGACCGCGCCGCTGGCCCTTCACCAATCATAATATCCAGCTGAAAATCTTCCATCGCAGGATAGAGTATCTCTTCGATGACAGAGCTTAACCGATGAATCTCATCGATAAACAGCACATCACCTTCCTCTAAGTTGGTCAACATAGCAGCCAAATCACCAGGTCGCTCAAGTACAGGCCCCGAGGTTGAACGCAGGTTACCACCCATCTCACGCGCGATGATATTGGCCAGAGTCGTCTTACCTAGCCCTGGTGGCCCAAAGATAAGCGTATGATCCAACGCTTCATCACGGCCGCGCGCCGCCCCGATAAATACTTCCATCTGCTCACGCACGACAGGCTGGCCAATATACTCTGCCAGTAGTGCTGGGCGAATATTGGTATCAGGCGCATCACTGGCGCCCTCTAGCGGATTAATTAAACGATCTTGCATCATAGTTTTATCATTATATTAAAAAAGTGAAATCATACAAAACATCATAAAGCACCGGCGCACGAAAGCACAGACGTAAACAAAAATAAGCGACAATCGATGTCGCTTATCTCAGGTCGCCTATGTCAGTTCGCTGTAAAGCGCATTCGGCATACCCTAATTAATAATAAAAACTGCCTTAAAAGCCTGACAACTGCTGCAAAGTCGCTTTTAGTAAACTTTGCGTATCAGCAAACGTATCTCCACTACGCTTAGCCGCTTTAATCGCTTGCTGCGCTTCTTTTTCTTTGTAGCCTAGGCTGATAAGTGCGCCCTCGACCTCAGCGATGATGCTGCCTTCGTGAGAGGTTGTGGTTACCTGCGTTGGTAGCTCTAACAAATCATTGTCGACTTCGATATTTTTTAGCTTATCTTTAAGCTCGATTAATAAACGCTGCGCGGTTTTTTTGCCAATCCCTGGGATACGTGTCAATGCACTCTCTGACTCTTGCTCGACATGCATCTTAAGCTCAGCGGCCGACATAGCAGACAGCATCGCTAACGCCATTTTTGCCCCCACGCCATTGATTTTGATAAGCTGACGAAACACTTCACGCTCTTTGCGATCGATAAACCCATAAAGCAGCTGCGCGTCTTCGCGCACATGCAAATGCGTCCAGATGCGAGCCTGCTGATCGAGCTGTAACTGACAAAATGACGGCAATGGTAGCTCGATATCATACCCCACGCCAGATGCGGTCAAAATACATGCCGTTGGTGCCATCAGGTACGCGACCTGCCCTGTAATCAGTCCAATCATCATCCATTACCTATCATTATAAAAAATAAACCGCGCCATACTCTACGCTTACTACTCAATATTTTGGTTTAAAAACGCCTATGTAAAAACGTACACATAAGTCTCTTGCGCTTACACCCAGCCATTTAGAGCAAAAAGGCGTTTGCATATCGATATGACAAACGCCTTCTTTGATAAGCTCAGCCCTACTTGTCAGGCTTAGTTATAAAAATCAACCATACCTTCAAGACTGATTGGGCGAATCTTGTGCGCTTGACCAGCAGAACCAAAGGCCTCAAAGCGGTTGGTACAGATGTCAGACATCGCGACCATAGAGGCTTTGAAATATTTACGTGGATCAAACTCACTTGGGTTTTCTACCAAAAACTGGCGGATAGCGCCTGTGGAAGCCAACCGCAAATCAGTATCGATGTTTACTTTACGCACACCGTGTTTGATGGCCTCGACGATTTGCTCAACGGGCACGCCGTATGTCTCACCGATATTACCGCCATTTTCGTTGATGACTTTGAGCCACTCTTGCGGCACAGAAGACGAGCCATGCATGACCAAATGCGTGTTTGGGATACGGGCATGAATCTCTTTGACGCGCTCGATAGATAGGATATCGCCTGTCGGTGGACGTGTAAACTTATAAGCACCGTGACTGGTACCAATCGCAATGGCGAGTGCATCGACATTGGTATCTTTGACAAACTGCTCAGCTTCGTCCGCACTGGTCAATAGCTGCTCATGGTCCAATACGCCCTCTGCTCCTGAGCCATCTTCTTCGCCCGCCATGCCAGTCTCAAGGCTACCCAAACAGCCAATCTCACCTTCGACAGAAACGCCGCACGCATGCGCCATCTTGACCACTTCGCGTGTGACGCTAGCGTTATAATCGTAATCCATTGGGGTTTTGCCGTCCTCACCCAGTGAGCCGTCCATCATCACCGATGAAAAACCAAGCTGAATAGAGCGTTGGCAAATGGCAGGCGACATGCCATGGTCTTGGTGCATTACTACAGGAATGTGTGGCCATTCTTCTATAGCAGCGATAATCAGATGACGCAAAAACGCTGAGCCTGCATATTTGCGAGCGCCAGCACTGGCTTGGACGATGACCGGTGAGTCGCAGGCGTCGGCCGCCATCATGATTGCACGCATCTGCTCTAAGTTATTGACATTAAAAGCAGGCACCCCGTAATTATGCTCGGCGGCGTGATCTAGAAGTTGACGTAAGGATATTAAGGCCATAAAACGCTCTCTGATTAAAATTTTGGATAGTATGTAAAATAGCTTTTGAAATGATAGCAGCAACATAGCGCTGCCTATATGACTCGCCCAAAGCTGTACACCCAATGATGTCAAAACTGCCCGTCTGGCAAAACCATTGGCAACTGGCAATAATAGACGCTCATTATCGTGCGCCGATTATAGCAAAAATTGCCTTGTCTTCGTAGCGGTTGCCTGACTATTTATTTTGTGACAGATTGACTATAAAGAAATGCTTGTAGTGTTTCGCCATCACCATACAAAAAGCCTTGGCAATCGCCAAGGCTTTTTTAGTATTTTGAGGGCTTATAAAGCAGCTGTTTTATGAGACAATCATTATAGGGTAGTCATAAAAACTGCTTATTTAGCGAGCTGTATATCAATCTATCAGTAGTCAAACAGTGATAAAAAAGGTTTAAATCGGCCAAACGATGCTTATTTACTAAGCGACTAGTTTTGTCAAGGTACTGATTATTGAACCTATTAGTACTGCTGCTCAGCATCAACTGCGACATCATTTGCGCCGTCAGCCACTGCATTTGCGCCATCAGCTACCGCTTCGGCAGTGTTTGCTACTGCTTTGTTGGTACCATCAGCGATTGCATCACCTGTATTTTCTAGAGCGTCTGTCGCAGCCGCGCCAGCAGTTTCAGCACTTTCGGCGACTTCAGTGCCAGCATTTTGGGCAGCAACTTCTGCTTCTGCAGCAGCAGCTTCTGTCTCTACAGCGGCGGCTTCAGTGTTGGCCGCAACATCATCACCGGCAGACTCAACAGCAGCTTCAGTGTTTTCTTCTGTTTGTTGGCTACACGCAGTGATAGCAAAAGTACCAGCAAGTACGCTAGCAAGTAACAAATGACGTTTTAACATAATAAACCTCTCGTAAATAAAGCATGTCAAAATACATGGTTGCGCTATTTTATAGAGTGCAAATAAGACATGCAATAATAATTTTCAGTGTATAAACAAATAAATACGACTTAATAATAATCGGCGGCCATCAATGCCGAAGTCTATCATACAGAGTACTATATTGATGGCCGTCCTCTTATTTCCACAGCCTACCTTAGATGATTCATCATGGCTGTACATCTAGTGTTACCAACGTACTAAGTAACGTTAAAGGTTTACGCGTCTATTTGCAGAGCAGCAACTGCAGGCAGCACCTTACCTTCGACAAATTCTAAGAAAGCGCCGCCACCTGTAGACATATAACTGACGCCATCCGCCACTTGATATTTATCAATGGCAGCTAGCGTATCACCGCCGCCTGCGATAGAAAACCCAGCACTATCTTTGACCGCTGCGGCCAATATTTGCGTACCCTGCCCAAAAGCATCCACTTCAAACACTCCAACTGGACCATTCCATAAAATGGTCTTAGCATTGATAATAGCCTCAGCCAAGCGCTCAGCGCTTTTTGGCGCGATGTCCAATATCATGTCGTTGTCGCCGATGGCATCGACCGACTTAATGGTCGCAGTGGCTTGTTGTAATGAGCCAGTAAAGTCGGCAAAGTCGATATCGTCTTTATCGGCCACCACCACAAACTCAGGCAATAAAATCTCAGTTTTGCTCATAATATCGCGAGCGCTATCGATCAAATCCGCTTCATACAATGATGCACCAACGCTATGACCTTGCGCCGCCAAAAATGTATTGGCAATACCGCCACCAACGATGATTTGGCTACATACCTCAGCTAAGCTATGCAACACTTCAAGCTTGGTCGATACCTTTGAGCCACCCACGATAGCCAGCATCGGCTGAGCTGGTGTCTCTAACGCCAAACTTAGCGCATCAAGCTCTGCTGCCAACAACGGCCCTGCGCAGACCTTTTTGCCTGCTTGGTGCATGGCTTGAGTGACGCCCTCTGTCGATGCCTGCGCGCGATGCGCGGTACCAAAGGCATCCATCACAAACACATCGCACAAATCTGCGTATTTTTTTGCCAAAGCAGCTTCGTTTTTCTTCTCGCCTTTGTTAAAACGGACGTTTTCTAGTAGCACCACTTCACCTGCTTTGATAGACACGCCTTGAGTCAGATAGTCAGTGTCTAACCGCACAGGCGCAGCCAGTTTGTCGCTAAGATAATCAGCGACCGGTGCCAATGAATAAATGGCTTCAGGGCTGCCTTCGGTTGGCCGCCCAAGATGTGAGCAGACAATCACAGCCGCACCTTTTTCTAGCGCCATCTTAATGGTAGGTAAGCTTGCTTGTAGGCGCGCATCACTGCTGACTTTGCCATCTTTGATTGGCACATTTAAGTCTTCTCGAATCAATACAACCTTGTCCGTTAAGCTCAGCTCACTCATACGCAAAAAATTCATTAACTGCTCCTCTACATCATCTATTGTTAATCTACAGTGGACTGCTCGATAAGTCCTAATACCACATATTTATGGTCAATCCTAAATAAAACTGACACCATCGATACGATGCCGCACTATGCCGCCTGAGTGGTAGCGCTCAAGTCGATCAAAAACACTCTAGTAAGAATTTGTGGCGGTGTATTCTAGCAGTTTTCTGCCACGCTCTCCTATCAAAGCGTGGATTAAATATTACTCAGCAGACAATCACACAAAACCGGCTCGACAAACTGATGATAAAAATCAGCATTTTATAAAACCAGTAACATTTCGTGGTGGCACTCATGGATTGCGCTGTTTATGATAAATCTACACTATGATGACCTTAGGCTAGACCAGAATAAACGCGGGCTCTGCCAAACACAGGCGCTAGCCTAACTGTTGAGTGAATAATAACAACAACCTACTAGGAGAAAACCATGAGTATCGATCTAAAAACAGCAAAACAAAACCTATTAAAACTCAAAGAAGAGTACGAAACTCGCATCGACAAAATCGAAGAACATATCCAAAACCCACAGGACGACCTCAATGAGCACTGGGAAGACCAAGCCATCTCCTACCGTCAAAACGACATGCGAAAAAACCTCATGGCTGAGGCGCGTCAAAGTCTAATTTATGTAGAAAACGCGCTAAGCCGTATCGAAAACGGTAGTTATGGAGAGTGCGAAGTATGCGGCGAGCCAATCGAAGAGCAGCGCCTAGAAGCCCTGCCCTATGCTACGTTATGTATGCAACACGCCAAATAGCGAATGGCTTTTGACTTATCCTTGTGACTTATTTCGTCTTGTGGCTTATTTATATAGTTAACCTACTTTAGGACGATTTTATATTGAGTTGACGATACTTGGTCATCAGGCCTTTATGTCACCGGCAGCGGCATGCCACTTTGCAAACGCTTGCTGCCACTGCTGACAACGAGGTGCTATCTGCGCAACAGGCAAATCCATAATATCTCCAACGACAGCCACATATTTGATGGGCAAACCTGCCAGCGCGCCGACATTCTCAGCACTTAACCCGCCTATCACGCAGATATCGATGCCTTGCTGGCAGCCTTCTTTTAGCTGCTGGTACGAGATGATATCAGCTTTGGGCTTGGTCGTAGAAGCAAAAACAGCACCCATGGCCGCATAGTCTGCGCCTTGCTGCTTGGCTTCTTTGACCAGCGCCACTTGTCCATGACATGTACGACCGATAATCTGATCCGGACTTATTTGGCGCTTGGCATCGACCATCTTGCCATCTTGCTGACCTAGGTGTACCCCGACACCGAGCTTGGCCGCCAGCGCACTATCATCATTGACCACGACTGGTACCTGATATCTTCGTGCCAGCTCGACAATTTGCTTGGCTTCTGCCAACAGTGTTGCCGCACCATCTGGCAATGCCGCTGTTTTTTTACGGCGTACTTGCAGCAGACCGACCAGCCCTGTTGCCAGCGCGGCCTCTAGCTTTTGATAGAGTCGCTCAAACTCATCGTCGTTCGTCAGTAAATAAAGCTGAGGTACGACAGCCGATTGCAAGTGATTCATACCACGAGTATCCTTTTTGATATAAAAAAGGCCGTTATATGATATAACAGCCCTTTGAATTATTTTACCTGTCTATTTTTACTCTATATACGTGCGTATATGTGTTTGTATACTGACATCAGTGCCATCCGCACTTATACAGTAATCTGCACTTACATGGTACTCCGCACTTATACAGTACGACGCGTGGCCAAGCTGTTTAAGATATTTTTGGCATCGCCCCAGCGCGTGGCTGAGCTGTTTGCGCCCAAAATAACAATAATGGCTGGGCGGTTATTGACCCGCGTTTCCATGACCACACAGCGCCCCGCTTCATTGATAAAGCCGGTCTTTGAGATACCAATAGGATAGCCACCCTCACGTACTAAGCTGCTGGTATTGTTGGCTTTATATGTACGGTTGCCGCGAGAGTAATTTGATACAAAGAAATCATAGCTTTTGGTGGTGGAGAAGCGGCGAATCACATCGTAATTACCCGCAGCGCGTACCATCTTGACCAAATCCTTTGATGAGGCCACATTGCGCTTGTCAAGACCCGTTGGATCACCAAAAAAGGCAGTCGTCATACCCAAGTCTTGCGCTTTACGGTTCATCGCTCGCATAAAGGCACTATATCCACCTGGATAGTTACGCGCCAGACTCTTTGCGGCTGGGTTTTCTGACTTCATCAAGGCCATGAGTAGCATTTCGGCACGGTTGAGACGATCTCCTACTTTTAGACGAGAGCTTGCGCGTTTGGGGCCGACGAAGTCTTCTGCGTCTAAGATAATCTCTTCACGCATATCCAGACCGGCATCTAGTACCACCATCGCGGTCATGATCTTGGTGATACTGGCCATTGGACGGGCAATATCCGCGTCTTTTTCGTAGATAGACTCGCCTGTTTCAGCATCGATTACAGCTACACTACGCGAGTCTGTACTGATCGGAATCATATCACTACTGCCAAAGGCGCCGCGATAGGTGGTGTTGTAGCGATTGCTACTGGTATAGCTATTATTGCTGCTGCCAAAGCTGTTGGTATTGGTGATATTGGTGGTGCCATAACCGGTATCGACTTTCTTGATAGCAGAGCCTGTCGATTTGTACATAATCTTACGGGCTTCAGACAAGCTATCGGCACCGCCCCAGCTGATACGCGCGCTAGATTCTGTATCAGCGCTACCATTAATCGTAAGTGCAGCTTGTGCCACACCACCCAAACTCAGTGAAATCATGGCAGCGATCAGTTGCTGTTTGGTTAATGGTAATTGCTTCATTGTGCCTCCTGCTGTCGCTATCACCCCAGATACATACGATCTGACGCCAAAAACGTTCATAGTGTTTATGAATAGGTTTGTAAGTACTCGTATAGAGTTTTTGTATTTTTAGTGTATCATGGTTTGCTTTTAAGTTTAATGTATCAAGCTGATTTAATGGTTTATTTTGTCCCAATTCAAATTTTGCTACAACCACTTTATATTATAGAAACATTGGTTCACATTTCAGCAATATATCTTAACCCAAAGCATGGCAACTATTCAAAATTTGATATATTAAACAACAATATCCACATAATATATTAGCAGTATTTTACATCGTCAAAAACTAAAAAATACCTTAGACAGTTTTTTGTCTGTGATTTATGCTAGGCAACATCCCTTCTTCTGACAAATAGTAAAGAGTATAGTGATGATTAAAGTATTGGTAGTCGATGATCATGATTTGGTACGTATGGGTATCAGCCGTATGTTGTCAGACAGTGCGGATATTGAGGTAGTCGGTGAGGCCGATAGCGGCGACATGGCGATCAAAATGGCCAAACAGCTGCACCCTGATGTGGTATTACTCGATGTCAATATGCCCAATATTGGCGGGCTTGAAGCCACCAAACGTTTGGTCCAATTAGACATGGGTATCAAGATTTTGGCAGTCAGCAGTATGTCGGCGCAGCCTTATCCTTCTATGCTGATCAAAGCTGGGGTCAACGGTTATATTACCAAAGGCACACCCTTAGACGAGATGATACGGGCGGTAAAAAAAGTCTATCAAGGGGGCCGCTATTTTAGCCAAGATGTCGCAGAGCAGTTAGCAGACGTCTTGCTATCAGACAATGCCAGCTCGCCCTTTGATTTGCTCAGTGATCGCGAAAAACAAGTAGCGATGATGGTCGTCAACTGCCAAAGCCCGCAGCAAATCGCGGATCAGCTGTTTGTCAGTGTCAAAACCATCAATACGTATCGCTACCGTATCTATGAAAAAGTCGGGGTCGATAGCGATGTCAAACTGACACATTTAGCGATTCGTCATGGTCTGATTCAGCCATAATCTTCGCCTACTTGCCTGCTTAGTAAGTCAACCAGCTAAGCCAGACAGCACTGTAAGCCAGCAAGTACTGATTGTCCCATGACGGTGAATTTATGAAACCTGCTATTCGTTTTTTCTCGACCATCACCCGCTCAGCGCCCCCCAATGACACCCTGCCATTGCCACAGCTGCGTAAATTAGGACTGATTTATAGCAGTTATCGCTTTGCTGTGAGCTTGTTTTCTATGCTCATGGTCTATATCACCGCACGTGCTGATAGCGGCGCGTCTTTGCCCAGTTTTTTGCAACAAACCACCCTGAGCTTTTATGTACTGCTTAGCATGATATTGCTCGGTTTGTTTTATGTGGTCAACAAACACATGCGCCAGCAGCTGGCCTTTGGCTTGGCTTTGGATGTCATCATCTTAAGCTTGCTGCTTTATACCGCAGGTGCGCCTGACTTGCAGCTGACCATGCTATATATGGTAGTGGTAGCGGCAAGCTTTATGCTACTTCACAGCTCTCAAGCATTGATCATCACCTTACTGGCGATTATTTTTGTTATTTATCAGCAGTTTTTTTATGCCATTGCCAATAGTATGAGCTTGACCAACTTAGGCGATGCGCTGCTGATGTCCGCCAGTTTTTTGGCGGTGGGTGGCTTGAGCTGGTCTATCTCTCAGCGCCTAGTGCAGTTAGAAAAAGTGGCCGCCCGTCATGCCAAGGAAGTCGAGCGCCTAAATGTCATCAACCAAGAAGTCATCACTCAAATGGTCAATGGCGTTATTGTCATCGATCAGGCGCACATCGTGCTGGCAAATCTTGCCGCGTATCAGCTGCTCAGTATCCCTCATCGTCCATCACTCACCTTACCTACTACCAGCGAAAGTCGTACGCCAAATGATAGGCGCAGGCTCGATCGCGCATCTGCTACCCAATTAGCAGATTTTGAAGAGCAACTTGACGAGCAGCATCCGCAGCTGCTTCAAGCCTGCTTGACTGTCGCAGCAGGACAGTCGCGTACCTTTACTTATGACTTACCTGCCATGGCCAATGTATCGGTGTTTGGCAAGCTACGTGTACAGATTATCCCTCTAAAAGACGGCAGCAAACTGGTCATGCTCGAAGATTTGCGCCGTGAGCAAGCCAACGCTCAGCAGCTAAAACTGGCGTCTTTAGGACAGCTGACGGCCAGTATTGCTCATGAAATTAGAAACCCACTGGCCACCATCTCACAAGCCAGCCAGTTGCTCATGGAGGACGTCGTAGAAATCTGTCACCCACCAGCAAATAACATGACAAGCCCTGCCCCTGATTATAGTGATGAGCACATCGCAGCCAATCATGAGCTGTATAAAATGATATTTTCGCAGACCAAACGCGTCAATCGCATTATAGAAGACATCTTACAGCTGTCGCGTCAGCAGCAAGCAAACCAGCAGCCCATCGTACTTGCCGAATGGATGCCTGCATTTTTAGAAAACCATTTTCAGGGGCATGACGTGTTTTTGCGTGTTAAGACCCAGCCGACCATCTCCTTTGACACCCACCAACTAGAGCAAGTATTGATCAACTTAATCAACAATGGTTTGCGTCATAGTAGCTACGCCCACCCTCATGCCTTTGTGGAAATCGAGATTTATTGTGCAGATAACGATGTTATAATCGATATTTTAGATGGTGGTACTGGGGTCCGCGAGCATGATTTACCGCACTTGTTCAATCCGTTTTTTACCACAGATCAAGCAGGGACAGGACTTGGGTTGTATCTATCACAAGCCTTTTGCGAAGCCAATCAAGCTCGCCTGCTATATGTGCCTGAACACACAAAAACCTGCTTTCGCCTCATCGCACCTGCCATCAATGCCTGCTCCCATGTATAAAACGCATTGGTACGACCTTACTATTTGTGTACCAATATCGCACTGATAAGCTGAGCATTTGTAAGCACTTAACTGCAATTGTGATAGATGCTTTGATAATTTTTCGCTACCGAATACGATGAGATGATGTATGACAAAAACCGCGCTAGTCGTTGATGATGAAGTAGATCTGTGCCGATTAATGCAAATCACTTTAACCAAGATGGGCATCAAAAGTGATGTGGCTTATACATTGTCACAAGCAAGAGGATACTGGCAAGAGCGCGAGTATGACTTTTGCTTAACGGATCTCAAGCTCCCTGACGGCTCAGGGCTGGAGCTGGTCAAAGAAATCAGTGGCAGCACCAACACACCCATTGCCGTTATTACCGCGCACGGTAGTATGGATCTGGCCATCGAAGCCCTCAAGCTTGGCGCTTTTGATTTTGTCAATAAACCACTTGAGCTGCCGCGCCTGCGCCAACTGGTCGAAAACGCCCTCAAAGTCACTCACCAAGGTGACGACCCCGAGGCCGCTCCTGAGTGTACCCCTGCGCAAAAACTCCTCGATAGTAGGCTGATCGGCGACTCAGCGGTGATGCTACCACTGAAAAACACCATTTTAAAAATGGCGCGCTCGCAAGCACCGGTGTTTTTATCAGGGGCGTCGGGTACAGGTAAGGAAGTGGTCGCCAGACTGATTCATGATCTCAGTCCACGCCGTGATGGTAGCTTTGTACCTGTGAATTGCGGCGCCATACCCTCCGAGCTGATGGAGTCAGAATTTTTTGGCCATAAAAAAGGCAGCTTCACGGGCGCGGTCGCTGACAAACAAGGCCTGTTTCAGCAAGCCAATGGCGGGACTTTATTTTTAGATGAAGTGGCTGACTTGCCGCTAGCGATGCAAGTCAAACTTCTGCGCGCCATTCAAGAAAAAACGGTAAGAGCCATCGGTGATACCAAAGAGATACCTGTCGATATTCGCATATTGTCTGCAACTCATAAAGATTTATCCCAGCTCGTGCAGGCTGGCACGTTTCGCCAAGATCTCTACTACCGCATCAACGTCATTGAATTAAAACTCCCGACGCTCAACGCGCGCCGTGATGACATACCTGTACTAGCGACACACTTTTTGGCCTTGATCGCTGAAGAGTGGCAATTGGAGGCGCCGCCGTCACTGACGGCAGCCGCCTGTGAGCGTTTGCAACATCACGACTTTGCAGGCAACGTGCGCGAGCTGCGTAACCTGCTGGAGCGTGCAGTAACCCTAGCAGAAACGCCAAATATCGATATAAACCATCTGGGCCTGCCAGCGTTGACGCCGGCGGATACAGAGCCACATGCGGTAAACACAGCTACGCAAGGCGCAGCACCAACAGCTGAAACACCTGCCGCCCGCACTCATCCTGCTACAGCAGACACGCTTTTACCAAACAGCCCATCGGAACAAATGGCGCCTATAGACAGCTCAGCAGCATACGATGAGAAGGGTCAACCTATCCAAGCCCCGACTTCGGCCAGCAACTTGCATCCTTATCGCACCCATACTCAGCACTACCCTTCTGTCATCAAAGGTGCGGCGGCCAATCACCCAGAAACGGCGCAGGGCGACAGCGCCGAAACCATAAAGACTTCCAAAGGGCTGGCAGCGACTCATCAGGCCGCACAAGCGCCAAACGAGACAACAAATATTAACGAGGCAGGCTTACCCGCCCAAGGCTTAGAGCATTATTTACAAGCGCAAGAAAAACAGCTGATCATCACCGCACTAAAGCAAACAGGCTGGAATAAAACCCAAGCCGCTGAACTTCTGGGCACGACTTTTCGCTCTTTACGTTACCGCATGAAAAAACTAGAAATCGATGAAGACCAGCTTGAATAAGGACCAGCGACGATCTATGGCATGGGCGACCATTATATGACTTAGATTGGGCTCACTGTGCGCGGTTGGGCTTTCGGACAAAACGAACGCCTGACGTTAAGGCGCGCTCTTTGATCAGCTCAAGAGCCTGCTGTCGCCATGTGCTCTCATTTCCAGAGAGCATCACATCAGGTGTCACTCCGATCTCATCTATCTTTTGACCCGTGGCGGTCATATAGTTGGCGACCGTCAGTTTGACCGCTTGCTCATCGTTTAGCGGAATCACCGACTGTACCGATCCTTTACCATAGCTGACCTCCCCAATGATAGTGGCGCGCTGCTGCGCCTGCAGGCTACTGGCAAGCACCTCGGCCGCCGAAGCCGAGTAGCGATTTTGTAGCACCACCATAGGTAGAGGCTTAAGGATGGCCTCACCTGTCGTTGACAGCACGCGCGGCTCGTCGTTTTGGCGCGCTTGTACCTGCACCACATCAGTATCATTCATGAACAGACTGGCGACATTCACCGCCGAGGTAAGCACGCCGCCTGGATTGTCACGTAGATCCAACAAAATGCCTGAAACCGGCGCGTCTAGATTGATCAAGCCCTCAAGCAGCCTGTCACGACTATCGTTTTGAAAGGCTGGTAGCCTAACCACCGCAATACCATCGACCAGCTCTATCTCAATGGTTTGCGGATGGCTGTTATTTCGCTGCAAAGTAGTAGTGTGTTTACGGCGACCCGCTTTAGAAGTCACCACATCTACTTGCGTGCCAGCGATACCCGTCAGCAGTTGCTCAACGTCGTTGGTTTGGCGATTTTCATCAAGCTTAAACTCACCCACCTGATGCAAATAATCGCCGACTGCGATGCCTTTTTTGTCAGCAGGTGAATCATCGATGACCTCTGTGATGACCCAGTAGCCTTCTTGTGGCTGATAGCTGACCTTGATACCGACATCGCCTACGTCGCCTTCGGTAAAGGCACGCAGGTTTTCATAAGCCTCAGCATCCAAAAACTCAGCATGACTATCGAGCTTGGTCAACATACCGCTCATGGCATTATTAAACAGCGTCTCGTCGTTGACCGCATCGACATACTCACGGCGCACCAAATCGACCACAGCGACAAAGGTCTTGAGCGTCTCAGGAGAAATGGCATTCAATGACACATGCGCGACCTCCGGCGGTATCGCGGTATCGATTACCTCGGCCTCGTCATTGAGCACGCTTTCATCGGCAACGCTATCTATCGAATCATCGATGTCGTCGGCTGCCTCTAGCATGTCGGCGATATCTGATAGATTGTCTTCTGCAGGGTCTATCTCATCCGTATTTAAGCCAATCAGTTGCAGCTTCTGCGCCGAATGATGACTGGGAGCCGCGGCCGCTTGAGAGAAATTGACACCGACCAGCCCTAGCAGCGCTGCCATAAAGACAGGCTTATATACAGCAGGCGTGCTAGGTACACATCTGATATCGCGATTGATTTTTTTGATGAGAAAAGAGCGTATGGCATAAATAGGACGCATAAAATACTCGTGTTAATCATAAAATATCGTAATTTTTATTATAAAAATATCTGTGATAGCGACTTTATAAGATAGCATCAAGAGCAGAGCTAAGACTAGTAGTGTATTGCAAGTCCTCAGTATGTGAATCGTTAACTGTCATTAGTAGACTGCGGTCGTGACAATAAAAAAATACCTAAAAATATAGCAAAAAAAAGGAGAGACAATCATGATCTCTCCTTATAATATGGCGGTACAACGTCTGTCTGTCCTTATCGTACCATAGCCATATTACCGCTACAGCACAACTCACAGCATAGCCACAGTATCGTCATTCACCGCAATGAGCAACACGCCGCTACTCATGAGGGTGGCGTATGATCATAAAGCAGACTTACGACGCTGGAACCAGTAGGCTCTTACCTGTCATTTCAGCTGGTGTATCCACACTCATCAGGGTCAAAATAGTTGGAGCGATATCGCTGAGCTTACCCCCACTGCGCACCGTGAATTTTTGCTCGCCGATATAAATCAGCGGTACCAACTCGGTGGTATGCTGAGTATGCACTTGCCCACTTTCATAGTCCTGCATTTGCTCACAGTTGCCATGATCAGCGGTGATGAGCATATCGCCGCCAGCCGCGCGCACAGCAGTCTCAAGACGGCCAATACAGACATCGAGCGCCTCTACCGCTTGCACCGCGGCATCAAAGATACCCGTGTGTCCGACCATATCACCATTGGCATAGTTGACCACTAGCACATCATACTTGCCAGACTCAATCGCCTCGACCAGCTTATCCGTCACTTCAGGGGCGCTCATTTCAGGCTTCAGATCATAAGTGGCCACATCAGGTGATGGTACTAGGATACGGGTCTCGCCTTCATACTCCTCTTCGCGGCCACCACTAAAGAAAAACGTCACATGAGCGTACTTTTCCGTTTCGGCGATACGTAGCTGCGTTTTGCCAATGTTTTGCAAATACTCGCCAAGAGTGTTGGTCAATGAGGTGGGATGATAAGCGATGCTGGTGTGCGGGTTGTCAGCCAGCACATCAGAGTATTTGGTCAGCATGACAAAGGCAGCCAGCTTTGGCTGCTTTTGACGGGCAAATCCTGAAAACTCATGATCTGGCAGCACAAACGCTTGGGTAAGCTCGCGAGCACGATCAGCGCGGAAGTTCATAAAGATCAGCGCGTCATTGTCTTCAACTGTATAAGGCACTTCATCACGACCAATCACGGTCGTCGGACTGACAAACTCATCCGTCTCGCGCGCTTTGTAAGCGGCTTGTACAGCACCATCAGCACGCGTTGCCAAGCGATCAGCTTTGCCTTCAGTGATCAGCTCATAGGCTTTTTGGACGCGCTCCCAGCGATTGTCACGGTCCATGGCATAATAACGCCCGATGATACTGGCAATCTGTACGCGGCCACCTTCGTAGTGGGCGTTGAGCTTACCGACATGATCACGCAAGCGATCGATATATTTATCAGCAGACTTAGGCGGCGTATCGCGGCCATCTAAAAAACAATGCACAAAGACGTTTTTGGCACCATGTACCAGCGCTGAGTGACACATCGCTTCGATATGGTCTTGATGCGAGTGCACCCCACCATCAGAAAGCAAGCCCATGATATGCACATTACCACCCAAGTCGTTTGCCGATTTTACTGCATCGACCAGCGCTTGATTTTTATAAAACTCACGGTTAGCCAACTCGTTTGAGATACGCGTTGAGTCCTGATACAGGACGCGGCCAGCGCCGAGGTTCATATGTCCCACTTCTGAGTTGCCAAACTGACCATCTGGTAAGCCCACATCTTCTCCAGAGGCAGAGATCAGGCCATGTGGATATTGCTGATAGATTTTATCCAAGTTTGGCATATTGGCCGCAGCAATGGCATTATCCTTATCTTCTTCACGATGACCAAAGCCGTCCAATATCATCAAAACATGCGGTGTTTTTTTATTTTGTCCGCCGTTTTTGTCATTAAGTGGTGCCTGATTGTCATCGATAGACTCTGATGGTTGCTGGTTCGTGGTCATATATTACCGCTCCTCAAGTGAATGAACGCCTATAATGCTGTCTTAGGGTGTTGAAAGCCCTCTATATTAGCACATATCTGAAAATTGCTGAAAAACTGACAAATTTTCACTACGTAGCAATCTGTAATTGCTACTTGCAATCACACTTTTCATTGGTTAAGATGAAACTATTCTGAAGTGTTGGCTAGTAGATGTTTATTCCCTGAGCCGATAATGCTTTACTAGGATGTGGTACCTATTGCCTCATTGTGTATGCCTGCACCGCTTGCGGTGTATCAGGAAACCTGCAGAGGTAGTGACGCATCCGCCCTGAACTTCACGGTTCATGGGTCACCATCTTACGGCGGCACTTCGGTTGTTCTATTCGGTCTTCTCTTTATTTTATCGCTTGTAAAATACAAAGGATAAATAAGCCATCAAGACTAGCAAAAAGCCCCTTTCGCTCAGCACGAAAGGGGCTTTTTGCTATCTGCTTTACTACTTACTATGATTCATCATTGGCAGACTTGGTGATTTTTTTCACATCTTTAGGCACGCTTTTGGCCGTACCATCTACGGTAGTATGCTGTTTAAAGACATCGCCAAACGGATTTTGCGACTGCTGACCAAAGGGGTTTTGACCACCCATACCACCTGCACCGCCAAACGGGTTTTGGCCGCCCATGCCACCAAATGGGTTTTGACCGCCCATCTGTCCACCCATTTGTTTTGCCATCATTTCCATCATTTTTTGCTGGTTGTTCATGACATAGTTGTTGGCCGCATCTTTCAGCTTTTTTTGTACAGGGGGTAACACAACCAATAACGCTAGTAAATCACTGAGCACCCCTGGTATCAGTAATAAAATACCGGCTGCCGCCATTGCCACACTCTTTAGCATGGTAGACTCTTGCGGGCGCATCGCTGGATTCATCATGCCACCTGCTTTCATCTGCTGCGCCATCGGGTTGAGCGCCGCCATGCCTTTGCGCATCAGTGACACACCGATGACAGCGGCGATGATAAACCACATAAATACCCACCAGCCACTCATAAACTGGGCAAGCAAATACCACAGCAGCATCTCAATAATAAACCAAACAATGGCGATACCAACGATCTGACCCATAAAGTGTCGTCCTATAAAATAAAAACCAATAAATAAAGCGCCATACAAATTAAGATGGCTAACATATGATGTATATGGGGATTGATTGCTATACTATCAAACTTATAGCGGATTTTTAAGATATAAAACAAAATGTAAGTAAGACGGAATACTATGGCAATTATTATTGGGATTGACCCAGGCTCGCGTATGACCGGTTATGGCATCGTGCAACAAACCGGCGACAGACTGACCTATATCGATGCAGGCACCATTCGCACAGAGACTAAGGAGATGCCTGAGCGCTTAAAGCGTATTTTTAATGGGTTGACGCGTATTACTCAGCACCATCTAAAATATACTGACGAGCCAATTCATACGGCAATCGAACAAGTATTTATGGCCGAAAACCCAGACTCAGCGCTGAAGCTCGGTCAAGCCCGCGGTGCCGCCATCGCAGCGATGGTAGCACTAGACTTAGAGGTGTCGGAGTACACTGCTCGTCAGATCAAGCAGGCGGTTTGCGGCTATGGCGCAGCGGCCAAAGAGCAAGTGCAGGAGATGGTATGCCGTATACTATCGTTAGACGTCGTGCCACAGCAAGATGCCGCCGACGGCCTTGCTTGTGCGATTTGTCATGCTCACTCCAGCCATTCGATGAACAAACTGATATTAAACAGCGCCATGCGCGGGCGCGGCAGCTCTAAGAAAAAAGGCCGCTGGCGGCTAACAGAAGAAGACTTGGGCAATTTACGTTAGGTCATCAAGCTATTTGTCTACAAGTTATCAGACATAAAAAAACACGCGTCATTTGAACGCGTGTTTTTTTAAATCATTTTGGCTATCTCGCCCTCGTTTTAAATAGCCAAAACGACCAACCAACTTACTGTAAAAGCCTCACTCTACCACACTACTTTCTATCACAGCATCGAGTACATAAGCGTACTCTTCACCTGTTGATACTGCGTCTTCGGTATCCAACAGATAGCGCTGGAGACGCAGCACTTCATCATGCTTGCCGTCATGCTGATAGCCTTCGATTTCGCCCGTGAACGCAGCCCATTTACCTTCACTGGTCTTGATACCTTGATCATCATAAGTGATGGGTTTGACTTGCAAACACTGCTGCGTCCCCTCAGCGGTGCAAGGGGCTTTTTTGGCGTTGACGGCCCAAAAGACGGTTTTTCCTTTGCTATTATATTTCGCCTGTGAGGTCAGCCGCCCTTTCCAAGTCAACGTCACCTGATCGCTGGTCACTTGCGTGAGTAAGGGCCGCTCATCTGTCGTCACGCTCAACTCACTCGTACCCTGCATCAATGTGTTCAGACGATTTTCAGCCTCATTGAGATCTTGGCAAAGCATTTGTGTACTCATGCTCTCTTCGGTGGTCAACGTATTACCCTGCAGCTGATAAACTGCGCTCATAGCATTGCAGCCAACGCTATAGCTCAAAGTGTCTTGCCCTTGATTTTGATTAAACAGTAATGATACTTGGTCTTTGATATCAGCCAGCATAGACACTGAGGGCCCACTGCCAGCATTCTGAATATCCGATAGCGTCCAACGATAGCGCGATAGGTTTTCGATCATTTTTTGCTCTACCGTCAGCTTATCATCACGGCCATCGTCTGTATCCGTATTCTCTACATTCATCTCGTCTATTGGCGTATCGCCATCTGTTTCACTGGTTACCGCCGCTTCATGACGATCCACCGTGTCGCCATCAGCAGGCGCAGTGGATTTTTGACAAGCGCCCAACGCTAGGCTTGCTACTAGCATGCTTGGTAATAGTAGCCATTTCGAAGCGGGTTTGGCGGTTTTACTTACCATACAACGTACCTCTTAGTAAGCTTGGTTTCTTTTTTTGTATAAAACAGATGTGGCCAAAAAACTGTCAAATATCATTTAAGCTCTATTACAAAGCTTCTTATGCAACGTCTAAAAGCTCAGGATAGATTGCTCACTATAACGCTGTGTCTACTGTACTATGTAATAAAATGTTTATTTTTATTACATCTTTTAAAAACAGTTCCCAAATCCATGTTTTAGTGCTAGTAGTCGTGAGTTACTATCTTGCAGCTTCTATCTTGGCTTGATTATAACGCCTTATTAACACTGCATAAAAAAACAGCCAATCATGAGATAGGCTGTTTTAATTGAATACAAGCTGTCAGCAGTTGAAAGGTTAATTGAGCAGCTAGGGCGTGTCCTCATTTGACCAGATTTAGCCATTTTTAACCCATTTAGATTACTATCGATTGAATTGAGGACACGCCCTAGTTAAGGATACACTTAAGAAGTAAGCAGCCGACTACTTATCAATCTCTCATCACTTACTGCCATCTACGGGCTTGGCTTTTGCCATATTTTTGATACTAAACTGCTCATTCATTTTTTGATAAAAGCGCGCTAGGTTTTCACCTTGCTTGCTTGGGTCGACTTTAAGTATTTTGCCAAAATCTAACCCCAAGTACAGCACAATATCAGCAAAGCTTAACTGCTCACCCACGAGATAGTCGCGACCTACTAAAGCGTTCTCAAAATAGCCCATGGCTTTGGTGGCACGGGCGATAGATGGCTGGACAAACTCAGGAACCTGCTCGACGCGCTGAGCCTTGGAAGGATGACTGTGCTGAAATGCCAGCATTAGGTTGTACAACACTTCAAGCTCAGCGATCCGGCGCATGGCGCAAACTTGCGCGCGCTGTACCACATCATTTCCCATCACAGAGCGCTCGCCATAGACGCGGTCTAGATACTCACAGACCGCTTGTGAGTCGTTGAGCACCGTCCCATCGTCTAAGGTCAAGACCGGTACCGTCTGCATCGGATTGATCTTGGTAAATTCCGCCGACATCTGCTCGTTGGCTGCAAAGTCGATATCTATCACATCGACGTCATCCATGTCATCGACATCAATCCCTTTTGATGCCAAAAGTATCAAAGCTTTACGCGGGTTTGGGGCAGTACGAGTGACGTATAGTTTTTTCATAATAAACTCCTTGTAAAATAGATAGATAACGATTTAGCGCTGCCAGCCATTATTGTAATGAGTAACGAGCCTTGCTGAGCATTCGTATTGAGTGGCTACGACCCACTCAAATCTGGCTCACATTCTGACGCTTTATTATAGTTATAGCTTACTCAGCGCACCATAGCAAAGCTTTCTTGTCTTTTGTCACGGCAGAGGCCTAAAGCTAGATAAATACGATGATTGAGATATAAAAAAAGCCTCACAACTTTACGTCGTGAGACTTTGTATCATGCGACTTGCCATTCACTGCCACTTATTTATTAGGGGCAGGTGTGGTACGTAGATAGGGCTTAATTTCTGTATGGCCTTTTGGATAGTTGGCAGGGATGTCTTCGTTTTTGACACTTGGCGGGATGATCACATCGTCGCCATCTTTCCAATCGACTGGTGTGGCAACATTATATTCATCAGACAACTGTAGCGCATCGATGACCCGAACGATCTCATCAAAGTTACGACCACAGCTGGCTGGATAGGTCAGGGTCAGACGTACTTTTTTGTTTGGATCAATGATAAACACGCTGCGAACTGTCGCGGTGTTATCAGCATTTGGGTGAATCATGTCATACAAATCCGCAACCGTGCGATCAGAGTCTGCAATGATAGGGAATTTCACCGCAGCGCCTTGTGTCTCTTCGATGTCGCTGACCCAGCCTTTGTGATCTTCTAAGCCGTCCACTGACAAAGCAATCGGCTTGACATTGCGTTTTTGGAACTCACCGCCCAATGCAGCGGTGCGGCCAAGCTCAGTAGTACAAACTGGCGTATAGTCGGCAGGATGCGAAAATAATACCACCCAGCTATCACCCGCCCAATCATAAAAATTGATATCACCCTCTGTGGTGGTTGCATCAAAGTTTGGTGCGGTGTCGCCTAAACGTAAATGTGCCATACTAAATTCCTTATTTATATGAATGATGAGCGCCGATCTTACTGTCTTATGCGCCCTATTATTATAAACCGATTATTGCAATGTGCGAGACGGTTTGATCATTTGCTTATCCCGTCTAGTGCATCAATAAAAACTCACTTTATAGTACCAAACTGGTTATGAATGTCTTGTGAAGGATTGTAATGCGCTTATTCCATTTATCACTAAATAAACCAGTATATAGGTAGCATAGCGCATTAAACTACCATGCCTGTATCCCACAAGCAAAATTCATAAAAACCCACCCCTAGCGCACTAGAGATGGGTCAGTATAAAAGGACAATGATTTGACATAATAATTTGACGTTAAGCCCTAAGGGCAAGCTCAAAGGCTATGCATTAAGCTGGCTTATAACTGTCGCGTAAGCTGACGATTTGGTTAAATACCGGCTTGTCACTGGTGTGCTCTTCGCTATCGGCGATGAAGTAACCTTCACGCTCAAACTGAAAGCGCGTGCCAGCATCTGCGTTGGCAAGTGACGGCTCAACCACTGCTGCAAGCTCAGTCAATGAATTGGGATTGAGTACTTGATGCACATCACTGGCACTACCTGGGTCCTCGACACTAAATAACTGCTCATACATACGCACGGTCGCAGGCACGCCAAGGCTGGCTGATACCCAATGAATCACGCCTTTGACTTTGCGGCCTTCAGGGTTGTTGCCCAATGTCGCAGGATCAATCGTCGCTTTTAGCTCAGTCACATTACCAGCATCGTCCGTAATGTGCTCAGTCACGGCCAGCACATAGGTGTTACGCAGGCGGATTTCTGGCTTTGCTGGTGACAGGCGCTTATAACCGGCTGGCGGCTCAATCTCATAGTCGCCTTGGTCGATATAAAGGGTTTCGGTAAATGGAATCTCACGCTCACCCATATCGATGTTGGGATGTTTTGGCTGCTTGAGCCATAGAGTCTGAGCGTCTTCATCCCAGCGCGCATTGACGCTATCAGCCTTTTGTGACTCCCAGCTGCTAACCGCATCGCTAAAGTTAGTAATCGTCACTTTTAACGGCTTAAGCACCGCCATGCCGCGCGCGGTCGTCGTCTCGAGTGATTGACGAATGCTAAATTCTAATAGACGAAAATCAACAACGCTGTCGACTTTGGTCACGCCAACGCGCTCACAGAAATCGCGCAAACCCTCTGGCGTATAACCACGGCGGCGCATACCTGCGATGGTCGGCATACGCGGGTCATCCCAGCCGCTCACCACCCCTTCATCGACCAACTGTTTGAGCTTGCGCTTACTGGTCATGGTGTGGTCGACATTTAAGCGACTAAACTCATACTGATGCGGCGGCACCTCAAAGCCGATTTTTTCTACCGTCCAATCATAAAACGGACGATGGTCTTCAAACTCCAGTGTACACAACGAATGAGTAATACCTTCGAGCGCATCAGAGAGCGGATGGGCAAAGTCATACATCGGATAGATGCACCATTTATCGCCGGTTTGATGATGCGCTTGGTGCATAACGCGGTAGATGACAGGGTCACGCATGTTCATGTTTGGGCTGGCCATATCAATCTTGGCACGTAGCACCGCTTCGCCTTCGGCAAACTTGCCGTCTTTCATCTCATTAAAGCGCGCTAAGTTTTCTGCGACACTAGCATCACGCTGCGGTGATGGCGTACCTGCCTCATTAAATGAGCCACGGTTGTCGCGGATTTGTTCAGGCGACTGCAAATCCACATAAGCGTCGCCCTGCTCAATAAGCTGCACCGCCCACGCATAGAGCTGATCAAAATAACCTGAGGCATGATGCGCCTCGCCTGCCCACTCAAACCCAAGCCATTTGACATCGTTTTCGATATTGTCGATGAAGTCTTGTTTTTCTGCCGTTGGGTTGGTGTCATCAAAACGCAAATTACAGACCCCGCCAAACTCCTCAGCAATACCAAAGTTTAGACAGATTGATTTGACATGACCTAAGTGCAAATAGCCGTTTGGTTCAGGGGGAAATCTCGTTACGATTTGGGGGTATTTTTGCGCCTTAATATCATCACGAATGATATTACGAATAAAGTCGTTTTTTTGTGCATTATTGCTTGAGTGCTCACTCATTACTCATTGCTCCTAGCGCAAGTATTCAGCGCGTGTTACCACGCTCAAAAATGATAAATTAAAAAAGACTGATAAAAGATAACGTTGCGTTATTCTATCAGCTTTTGCAAAGCCATTAACAGCCTGATACATGACAGACGACAAAAAAGCCGTTAGACTAGCCATAACTTTTTAACCACCCACTTTTAACCACCACTTGACAGCGTCATTTAAGGCGCTGCAATCAAAAAAGGAATATCACATGGTAGACATGCCGCCAGTAGTAGAACTAGACACCAATATGGGTGCGATCGTCATCGAACTCAACGAAGAAAAAGCACCAAAAACCGTAGAAAACTTCTTAAACTACGTAAAATCTGGCCATTATGACGGCACGATTTTTCATCGCATCATCGATGGCTTTATGATTCAAGGCGGCGGTATGGACGCTGAGATGAATGAAAAATCAACCAATGCTCCTATCGAAAACGAAGCGGACAATGGCCTAAAGAATGACAAAGGCACTATCGCCATGGCGCGTACGCAAGATCCGCATTCAGCGACCAGCCAATTCTTTATCAATGTCAAAGACAATGACTTCCTCAACCACTCTGGCAAAAACATGCAAGGCTGGGGTTATACAGTATTTGGTAAAGTCACCAGCGGTATGGATGTCATCGACAAAATGCGCGGCGTACCAACCGGTCGCTTCGGCATGCATGCTGATGTGCCAAAAGAGCCTGTCGTTATCAACTCTGCGACCATCGTTTCTCAGTAGGTCGTGATAAGTAAGTGTTACTGATAGTCTGACAATAGACGACAAGGATTATGATAAATGCAAACGTTTAATCATCTGATAACGACCCGCCCACATGAGGTGCGGCAAGTATTCATCAGCGATTTGCATTTATCGCCAGAGGAGCCTGCCTTAGTGCAGGCTTTTTTGGCGCTACTTGATGACTGTCTGGCCCTGCCCGTCCTCAAACGCTTGTTTATCTTAGGCGATTGGTTTGAAGTCTGGATCGGTGATGACGCTTATTTGGCGTTATCAGATGACGCGCGCCAAACCCACTGGCTCACCCCGCTTATCGCTAAATTAAAACAACTGCGCATCAATGGCTGTGAGATATTGGTGATGCATGGCAATCGTGATTTTCTGCTAGGTCAGCCGTTTTGCAACCTGTTTGGCGGGGAGCTGATTGATGAGCCGCATATGTTAACCATCGGGCAGCAACACTACCGTCTCGAGCATGGCGACGCGCTCTGTACCGATGATAAAAAATATCAGTTTTTTCGTAAAATCATGCGCAACCGTCTGACCCAGTGGTATCTGCTCAATAAATCCTTAAAAAAACGCTTGGCCATCGCGGAAAAAATGCGCCAAAAAAGCCAACACAACAACGCCAATAAGGCCGCTCATATTATGGATGTCAACGATGAGGCGGTAATACAAGCCGTGGCTAATAGCGATGCGCTACTACATGGTCATACCCATCGCCCAGATACCCATCAAGCAACGACAGATAAAAAACGCTACGTGCTGGGTGATTGGCGGCTGCTAAATAAAGATACCCGTAAACCAACCGTCAGCGCAGTGATTGGTGTGATGATCGCTAATGCACACTCAGATAGCAATAAAGCTAACTTTGAATTGGTTGAATTTAGCTCACTGGTCTAGCTTATTTTTTACAAACCAAACGATGTCATAAAATGATGTAATAGGATAAAGGGTCTGCTAACTATTTAGCAGACCCTTTATAATTGGCTATTCACTTATTAAGTGCAAGATCATTACTTATCGAGCTTAACTTATCAATCTTATTAAGGCATGAGTTTAAAAAAGTGCTGACGATAATGCTTAAGCTCACGAATAGAATCGCGGATATCATCTAACGCGAGATGGCTGCCGCCCTTTTCAAAGTTTTTTAAGATATCAGGGCGCCAGCGAAAGCACAGCTCTTTAATCGATGACACGTCAAGGTTGCGATAATGAAAGAACCGCTCCAGCTCTGGCATTTGCCGCGCCAAAAAGCGACGATCTTGACAGATCGAGTTACCGCACATCGGCGACTTACCGCTATCGACCCATTTATTCAAAAACTTAATGGTTTCCGCTTCAGCCTCTGCCAGCGTCACCTTACTACGGCGCACCCGATCGATCAGACCCGACTGACCATGTTGCTTGGTGTTCCAGTCATCCATTTTGTTTAATATCTGATCGGATACTTTAATCGCAAACACCGGCCCTTCTGCAAGGACGTTTAAATCTTCGTCAGTGACGACAGTGGCAATCTCGATAATCTCATCGTTTAAGGTGTCAAGTCCGGTCATCTCTAAGTCAATCCATACCAACCCTTTTTTGCCTTGATTTTTGATCTTAATTTTATTGGGATGGTCGCCGGTAGTCATAAAATATCCTATGGTCAATAATGTTTGGAGCAAGTTGTTATATAAAAAGTGCCGTTTTATCTACGGTGACAAGATGAGGGCTTGGGATTTAACAGTGCCAAATCAGCCCTGATATTACAAAACCACTATCTGCCACGGACGGTTTAGGCTGTATGTTAGCAAATTTTCACGCTACACTTAGCAATATTTTTATAATAGGTCAAAACCATGGCATTAATACGGCAACGCAAACTGACTAAACAACAGATTCGTCGCATTGACAAACAGCAGCTCGACAGTCAAGACAGCCTCGATGACAGTTTGATGGATGGCGTGGTCATGGCGCATTATGGCAAGCAGCTAGAGGTACAAATCACCAGCTTGCCTGCGGTGCTACCGGTGCAGCCAGAGATTGCGCCTGATGATCCTGAGCCATTTTGGCAAGCACTGGAGTTGGGCGATATATGGCGCTGTCATGTGCGTACTAACCTGCCTATGCTGGCGGCAGGCGACCACGTACGCTGGACAGCTGACCCCAATACCGGCTTTGGCCGTATCGAGTCGGTCAAACCGCGTACCTCTCTTGTCTCACGCCCAGATCGGTATCATAAGATCAAACCTGTCGCTGCCAATATCGATATCTTGGCGATCGTGTTTGCGCCACTACCAGCGGCGGCGGCGTCCCTGATCGATCGCTATTTGGTGGTCTGTCATCACGCGGGCGTCAAGCCGCTATTGGTATTGAACAAAGCCGACCTACTCGCGCAAGAAGACGGCGTCGATACCAGAGAGCTTTTGACTCAATACGCGGCTCTTGGTTACGAGAGCGTACTGACGTCGGTTGACTGTCCTGAAAACATCGCCGCTAGCGACGCCCAAACAGGTCTTGATGAGCTCAAGCGTCATATAGATAAAAAGCTGGTGATTTTTGCTGGACAATCTGGCGTCGGTAAAAGCAGTCTTATCAATGCGCTGTTGCCTGAGTCAGGGCAAATGGTCAACGTCATCTCCGAAAACTCGAAACTTGGCCAGCATACCACCACCACCAGTCGCTTATTGCCGTTTAATCCAGACGATCTTACCCAAGGCGGCATCGTCGATACGCCTGGCATTCGCGAATATGGTATCTGGCATTTAGATCCTGATGATATTATTTCAGGCTTTATTGAGCTTGCGCCGCTTGCCGGTGACTGTCAGTTTCGTGATTGCAAACATACTCATAACAGCAAAGGCTGTGCGCTATGGCAAGCGGTAGCTGATGGTGATGTGCTACAGCGCCGAGTCGAAAACCTGGTGACCTTGAGCGAAGAGGCTGATACCAAGCCCTATTAACAACGCTATGTATCAAATCAGCATTATTAAAACGTAGGTTGCTCATCATACATTTACTATAGATGACCTAATCGGTATAATAGCGCCTTGTTCAAAATCATTGAGCTATCTTCTCGGCTTAATAGAACACTTATTTTTTGGAGGTATGGTTTGGATCGTGCGCTAGAATTTGTGGGCAACCACCCGTTTTTGTTTGGTATATTAGCCGTACTTGCTGTACTGTTTTTTACCATCGAAAACAAACGTAGTGGTAGAAAAATATCGCCCAACACGCTTGGTATGATGGTGAACTCGCAAAACGCGCAGCTGATCGATATTCGCGCCAAAAAGAAATTTTTGACCGGCTATATTCAAGGCAGCCGCAACATACCTTTTACTGAGCTAAAAGATCGCCTAGAAGAAATCCGCGCCATCCAGCAGCCAGTGGTCATTATCTGCGACATGGGCGTACAGGCAGGCGCAGCCATTCAAATGATTGGCAAAGATGACGTTTATCGCTTAGAAGGTGGCATTGGCGGCTGGCAGGCAGCTGGTATGCCACTCGTTGGCCTAAAAGATGCTAAGTCAAAAACCAAAGGCAAGGCCAAGCCGTCATTGCACAAATAGCTGGTACTGCATTATTTAGTATCAGTAACCATCAAAAAGACACCGCATTTAGGTGTCTTTTTTTATGTGGTATATAGTCGATGCACTCTAAAAAGAATATAGCGCTACTGGGATGCTATTTTTAAACGTAGGTTGCGCAGCCTCTGGGAGCGCAGCACGCAAGTAAAATTTTAGCGGCCTTGCTGGTTAATAAACACATGACTTTTTTATTTAGAATCGATTATAGTTATATCGCTGCAGCGCCTTTTTGGCCCATCCCGCTTGAATTTGCCTGACACATCCCCACTGTACTAATAAGCCCGACCCAATACCTCGCACGTTTACTTGTGAGTAACTGATAATCATCATTTTTATCACATGATTTTTTATCGTATTTTTTATAATCACTAGGGTCTGTTAAGCATTCCACTTTTTATTCATATTTTTTATGCGTAGTTTTTTATAATAAAGTCATTACTGACGACCATACTGACCAATAAGGATTTATCATGACTGTATCTGTCAAAGTTTATACCACGCCTATCTGCCCGTACTGCTCTAACGCCAAACAACTACTAAAAACCAAAGGCGTCGATTATGAAGAAATCGGTATGCACGATATGACGAGCGAAGAGCGCCGCGCATTGATGCAAAAGACCAATAACTATCGCACCGTGCCACAGATTTTTGTGGGTGATACCTTTGTCGGCGGTTTTGATGAGCTCAATCAACTGAACCAACAAGGCAAGCTTGACGAGCTATTGGCTAGTTAATTTACAAGTTTTTTGCAACCTTGTTTTGCGGTTTGTCATCAGCTGTGTAATGATAAGCAGCGGCAAAATAAAACACGGTGTTATGCAATGCCTGTGATAAAACGGCGAGATTGGTCTTTTTGATTCAATCTTGGCTACTATTATCATAAGGCTTTTATGACGAAGCTTTTGTTATAGTATTTTTAATCATAACTTGCCCAATCATTTGATTTAATTTTAGAGGAATTATCATGGCTGAAGAACAAGCACAACCACAATTGGCACTAGAGCGCATTTATGTAAAAGACATGTCACTTGAGGTGCCAGGCGCGAGCGTATTTACCAAAGAGTGGAACCCAGAGCTTGACATCAATCTCTCTAGCAACGCAGAAAAGCTAGACGACGATCATTATCAAATCGTCTTGACCGTCAGCGTGACTGCAAAAAACGCAGGCGAAGCTGCATTTATCGCTGAGGTGCATCAAGCGGGTATTTTCTTATTAAAAGACATTCCAGAAGACCAAATCGGTCAAATTCTAGGCGCTTATTGCCCAAATGTGCTATTCCCCTATGCACGCGAAGTCATCAGCGACATCGTCACACGTGGTAGCTTCCCGCAGTTACTGCTCGCTCCTGTGAACTTTGACCAAGCCTACGCACAAAGCCAGCAGCAAGCACAAGTTGATGCGCAAGGTAATGCATAAGCAGTAAGCTGCTAAAGCAGAAAGCTGTTGTGCAAAATGCGTATTAAAAGCCGCTTACTTGTCATAGGTAAGCGGTTTTTTTATGAGTATGGTTGTGTGTGGGCAGGGTTGTGCGGGCAAGGCTATATGAGTGCGTATCAGCCATAAAAAAACCCTGCTAAGAAACAGGGCTTTCAATCACGGCATCGGTTATCTTATAACAAGATTAACCCTTTAGCGCCGTTAAGATTTGTTGTTTGACATCATCAATCGCTTGCGTGCCCTCAAACTTATCGTAGTTCGGCGCATCACCACCTTCAGCCGCTTTGTTTTGATAAAAATCTACCAGCGCTGAGGTTTGCTGATGATACGTCGCTAGGCGATCACGAATGGTTGATTCTTGATCGTCCTCACGCTGAATCAGCGCTTCACCCGTTACATCATCGATACCTTCGACCTTTGGCGGATTGTGATCAACGTGGTAAACACGGCCTGAGCCTGGGTGCTGGCGACGCCCAGACAAACGCTTGACGATTTCGTCATCAGGTACACTGATTTCGATGACATGGTCGATTTCAACATCCGCATCAGCCAGCGCTTGCGCTTGTGGAATCGTACGTGGAAAACCATCTAAGATACAACCATTGGCACAGTCAGGCTTGGCGATACGTTCTTTCACTAGGTTAATGATAAGGTCGTCAGATACCAAACCACCAGCATTCATGATGTCTTTGGCTTGTTTGCCAAGCTCACTGCCTTCTTTTATTGCTGCTCGTAACATATCGCCAGTTGAGATCTGCGGAATATCATACTCTTTAGAAATAAACTGGGCTTGGGTACCTTTACCGGCGCCTGGTGGACCTAGCAAAATAATACGCATCATTACACAACTCTCCTTAATAGGTAGGATTTTGGGACTAATAAATACTTAGGGATTGGTTGGTTGCTAAGCTACCTTACCTTGTGGCTTGACAAAGCTCAAGTATTTTCACTATCTGCAGTAAAAAGTCGTAATGACTTCTCTGTTCATATAATGCAGTTGCGCGCTGCTGTGACGACGACAGCGCGCTTACTGAGCAGGTAGTAGTCGCTACTAACAACCGTTATAAATACTAGGGAATTTGTTGATTGATTTCAACATTGACCTGATTTTGATCGGCACTAATGACCACAGGGTTGCCAGACAAGTCGCCTGACTCAGCCGTCGCGGTACCGCTATGACTGATACGAGCGATCACTGCCAGCTGTACCTTGTCTGCACGCGCCGATTGTAAGGTGCGCTCAGGCATCATCGCATCGAGATCGCTTAGACTGATAGTGGCCTCGCCTTGTTTGATCACGCTGATCGGTAAGCGCTTGGCGGCAAATGGCGGCCCACCATTGACATCACGTATCGCCACAAAAAGTACATCGTCTGCCTTGACAAGTGGCAACAGGCTGGCGCTGATTCTAATGCTTACCTCTACCCCTTCTGAGGCTTGCTGCTGCTGCGCGCTGACATTGGCGCTGAGCTCATCTAGGCTGGCTAAGGCTTTTGTATGGTCGCCAGGTTTGGCCGCGATACTGCTCCGCAGACGTTTAATCCAGCCTTGCGCCTCCTCAAAGTTATTACTACGCGCCTCACCCATGGCCATCAGCATTTGCGCGCCTTCATGGCTTGGGTTTTTGGCCAGCACGTCCTGCAAGACGCGGCGACTGGTGGCGTCTAGTTGGCCTTTATTGGCAAAGAAGCTGATCTGTGCATAGGTCGTCGCAATCTCCTCGTTATCAGGCGATAAGCGATAAGCGCGTGATAATGCCTCTAGCGCCGAGTCTGTCGCTTCTAATGACAAAAACAGCTCAGATAAACGCATCCAGCGATTGGGGTCATCAGCATGACGATAGACATTGGTCTGCATCGCGCTGATAAGCTGCTGGCCGTTTTCGATTGCCCATACAGGTGGCTGATCGATTTTGCCAGTCAACAAGTCATCAGCGACTTTTCCAACCTTGTCTTCGGCCGTCCACAGCTCAAACACAGGCGTTCGGTCACCCACCATCAGATACGCCAGCGCAGCCAATACAGGCACCCAAACCATGAGGATCAAGCGGCTTTTGATACCAGGGGTGACCATCGGCGTGACTTCACGCTGAGCATCCAATAGTTGCCGTTCAAGCTCGAGCTTTTGATTTTGGTAGTGAGCATCATCGATGGTGCCACTGTCTTTGTCTGTTTTTAGCTCTGCCAGACGCTCGCGAAACACCGCCACGTTGATATCTAGTAGCTGGTTGTCCACAGAAGTGCCTGATGTACGCGTGGCGCGCAGCCATGGCATGATGGCAATAACAGCAAGGAGTAAGGCAATCAGTAAGCTTAGAGCAATAAATAAGCCAGCAGTAGAAAATATGGTCATTTTTTGTCCTCGGGGCTTGTGGTGTCATGAGCGTCATTATCGGTGCTATTGGCACGCGATAGCAGACGATCAAGTTCGGCTTTTTCGGCGGCAGTCAGCTCCGAGGCGGTATTATCTACCGTCACTCTACTCTGACCGCTCGCTACCAGCTGGCGGCGACGGCTTTGCCAAAACCACCCTATCAATAATACGATCAGTAGCAATGGCGGAAAAAACCATAAAATCCATGTCGATGGACGTACAGGCGGCTTGTAGCTGATAAAGTCTCCGTAGCGCTCTTGCATATAAGCGCGAATCTCACCATCACTACGACCGTCTTTTACCATATCGTAGGTTTTTTGCTTTAAATCTTGAGCGATCGGCGCATCAGAGCCGGCCAAGTTTTGGTTTTGACATTTCGGGCAACGCAGCTCTTCGATTAGTCCTCGATATTGGGCTTCTTGTTGTGTAGAGTCAAAATCATATACCTCTATCGCCGCGTAACTTACGCTACTGAGCAAGCACGCTAGGACAACGCCGGCTAGCTTCAGTATCAGGGTAGATAAGTGATTGGCCATCATTTACATGCCTCCGCAACCTGAGCTGGATCTGGGCTGATGTTTTTATCATTGGCGTCATTGAGCACCATAAGACAAGGGGTGATACGGCTTTGCCAATTACTCTCGTTTACTTCCCCAATAATATGCTGGCGAATAACACCCTTCCCATCGACCACAAAGGTCTCAGGCGCACCGGTCAACCCCAAATCCAAAGCAAACTGACCAGATAAATCTTGAATAGACATCGAAAACGGATCGCCGCCGCGGTTGAGATAGCTGAGCGCATCACCGATATCGTCTTTGTAGTTGACACCCACCAAGTTGACACCGCGCTCCTCTAGCTGCATCAAAAAAGGATGCTCGATGATACAAGTGGGACACCAAGAGCCCCAAACGTTGAGCAAAAACGGCTGATCGGGCAAATTGTCGTTGGTCATGATACGGCTGGTGTCTGACAATAATGGCAACTCAAAAGGCGGCACCGGACGCTCAAGCGCCGTATTGGTCACGATATCTGTGGGCTTACCCAGACGCATATACAGCATAACGAGTAAGCCGATAAACACAATCAGCGGAATCAAGAACCATACTTTTAGCTGCTTTTTGTTCATAGTTTTAGACCCCTGTACAGAGGTTTTTTGGGTGCTATTTTCAGAGGAATGATTGGATGAGCTCATGTGTTTACGCCCCTCTCTTTGGTGCTGGTGTGTCCAAGTCGGCAACCGTGGCAAAGCCTGATTTTTTGGCAGCGACTTGCGCAGGTGTCTTGTCCTTATTAAAACGATAACGCTTATCAAGCATACTGAGCAGCGCACCTAACGCCATGATGATTGCGCCTAGCCATATCCAGCGAATCAGTGGCTTCACATAGATACGAATTGCCCATTCGTTACTGTCAGCGGCGATAGGCTCACCAAGCGCCACATAGACGTCACGCATGAGGCTAGCATCAACGGCAGCTTCGGTCATTGGCATCATACTGATGATATAATTACGTTTTTCAGGATACAAAGTTGTGACATCGCGCCCATCTTTGCTGACCAATACTTCAGCTTGAGTAGCATCAAAGTTACTGCCTTTGACTTCGCGAAAGTCCTTAACCGTAAAGTCATAGCCTTGGACATGGACGCTCTCGTTTGGCCCTAGTGCCACATCACGCTCGATGCTGAGCGTGCTGGTAAAGGCCACACCAATGACAGCAATGATGACACCAATATGCGCGGTTTGTTGCCCCCAATAGCTCAGACGCAGCTGGCGCAGCCCCTGCAGGCGACTCGGGGCGTTTTTGGTTTTATCCTTGAAATCAACGACCATCCAAAACAACACCCAAAAACTAATCGCCAATGTCACGCCAATATTGAGCATGGCAGAGGGGCTAGTAAAGTAGGTGATAATCGCAGCCAGTACCAGACTACTTGCGGCAATCACCATGCCAGCGCCCAAGAGTGGACGGCTGTCTTTTTTCCAGCGAATGTTTGAGCCCATACCCATCGCGATGAGCAGCAGCCACGTCAGTGGCACAAACAGCGCGTTGAAGTACGGAGGGCCAACAGAGACCTGACCGAAGTTAAAGGAGTCAGCGATAATCGGATATAGCGTACCCAGCAATACCACCAAGGTAGCAATTAAAATAATAACGTTGTTAATCACCAAAAACGACTCTCGTGAGATCAGCTGATACTGACTCTCAACCGTCAAGCGCCAACCGCGCACTGCAAACATCAACAGGCCGCCGCCCACAACGATACCAAGAATCATCAAAACCACCAGCCCGCGCGTGGGGTCGGCAGCAAATGAGTGCACGGAGGTAATCACCCCTGAGCGCACCAAAAAAGTACCAAGCAAGCTCAGCGCAAAGGCAAAAATAGCCAGCATGATCGTCCAAGCCTTAAAGACCCCACGTTTTTCGGTCACCGCCAGCGAATGCAGCAAAGCCGTACCAGCCAGCCACGGCATGAGTGAGGCGTTTTCTACAGGATCCCAAAACCACCAGCCGCCCCAGCCAAGCTCATAATACGCCCACCAAGAGCCAAGAGCGATACCAACGGTCAAAAACCCCCAAGCCGCTAGCGCCCATGGACGCGACCAACGTGTCCATACTGCATCCAAACGCCCTTCCCACAATGCCGCCATACAAAAAGCAAATGGCACCGCTAAGCCCACATAGCCCATATACAGCATCGGTGGGTGAATGATCAGCCCAAAATCCTGCAAAAGTGGGTTGAGATCTACCCCATCTACGGGCAGATTGGGCAAGGTACGATCAAATGGCGACGAAGTAAAAATCAGCATCGCCAGCATCATGACCTGCACACCGGCCAATATCACGAGTACCCGCGCGCGCATCGACAACGGTAAGCCACGGCTAAAATAGGAGACCAGCGCGCACCACGTGGCCATGATGGTCATCCACAACAAGAGTGAGCCTTCGTGTCCGCCCCATGTCGCCGAGAGTTTATAGTACCAAGGCAACAAAGTATTAGAGTGCTGCGTGACATAGACGAGACTAAAGTCATTGAAATAAAAGCCTGCCATCAATGCAACAAATGAAAAAATCATGGCAGCAAACTGTGCCCACGCGAGACTGGGCGCGAGACGCTGCCAAGCAACGTGATCGCGCATGACGCCAACGGTTGGTAATACCACCTGCAAAATCGCCAATATAAAGGCGGCCAGCAAGGCAAAATAACCCAATTCTGTGATTAACATACGGTCTAACCTTGTTTACCTTGGATACAATTAAGGATTCGCCAATAGCCTTTTGGCCACTGGCAAACGCGAAATAGTCCTTTATGCGGTCATAGTTTACGGTTAAAAATGGCGGTTTTAATGGCTATAGAAGCTGTAAAACTCGCTACTATTGTCTTGATGTATCAATGGGAATCATTGATACAAAAAACGTATCTGCTATTTATACTGATACTCAGCGATGCGCCCATGACAGATCACTGTACTGAAGGAAAAAACACCAAGACCAAATGCAGCCAGCCTGCCAAAAACCCTGTCAAACCACCAAGGATGATCAGCGTCATCTCGTCCTCTTTGAAGGCAGGACGCAGCAGGTTTTGAAACTCATTTGGCGTCAGTGCCCGAATCCGATCGCGAAACATCCCAAATATTTTACTGGCACGGCTCTCATTGAGCTCAGGATCACGCAGCGGCACCATCGTGGCCACGATTGACTTATCAATAATGGTGTTTTTTAGCTGACCATACTCACGGCGGCCCAGCCCGACACGCAATGTGGTACTGATCACAGGCGACTCTAACACCTGATACAAATGCGACTTCATCAAGTCACGCGTCTGCGGCGCGCGCGCGCCATACATCATCTCATTCATGATGTTTTCTAACGTCACCAAGTCTCGCACCACAATCTCAGCAAACACCTCAGAGACCTCTTCTTGCCGCTTCATAAAACCGCCCTGCAAACGGTACTGGGCAATGTGCGGCATTTGCGGCTGAATAAACGGAAAGCGGCGCCGAACTGTAAAAAACTTCACATAAGGTATAAAACGCGGCTCAACGGGATTAAACACCATCCAAATCGCAATCCAATTGGTCAAAAAGCCCCAAATCGCCGCAAAAAACGGCACGGTCCAATGCTGCGGCACCACCAAAAAGATAAACATCTGGATAATACCAAAGACCAGCCCAATCAAAGCACTGATATGCCAGATAAAATCTATCTCTTTTTGGCCAACTTTCAAAAACATATTGACCATCAAGCGGCGATCACTCTCCATTTTATTGACAATCATCTGACGCATATCGACAAGATCTTCGACATGGTACGTCAAATCCGTCACCAAGGACTGCATGATGCTTGGGAGCTCTTTGTGCGCTTGGGCGTAGACGCGGCGCTTGACAGCATATGGCAAATTACCCCATAAGGCTGGCGAATGATCGAGCATAATCTCATCAATCAACATCTCAAGGTTTTTATCGACCGTCTCCGTGATAAAGACCGCCATCTGCTCAGGCTCCATCGCCTGAAAAAATTCATCAAGCGACCCAAGCTTTGATAATGTCTGATCGACGATAACACCCGATATCTTACCGGCTTTACGCGGCACGATACCCTGCCAGCCAATACCTGGCAAACCAAAAAACGGAAAGTTTGGGATACGAATACCCCAAAATTTAATCGGATAAAACAGCATTTTGAGCGCCATCCACACGTGTGCCCAAGTGACAAAAGCGGTCACCGGCGGAATGGTTAGCATGGCAAAAAACTCTGGATGCTCAGCGATTGTCTGCCACAATGAAGTTACGTCCATGATTTATCTGGTTCCTGACAGGTTGATTGTCGGTGCTAGTAAATGAGCGTTAGCAAACTTCGAGCGCGGCAAAAAGACGCGCGGCCATCATAACGACTATAAAACAAATCGCCTGATTTTAGCATACTTGCTATTTATTAGCACACGTCGCAGCGCGCAAGTTGTGACTCATCTGACAAATAACGGTGAGCCACTGCCAGCGCTGATAAGCCCATCCAACATAACATTCGCGCCCTTTAGGTCGTGTCTACTGATATTCACTTTATATAGACTTGATGATGGCGGTCGGCCAGATAGCGCCTGATAGCAGATAATCGTGACAAACCCGCTGACGAGTACTGCGCCCGTGCATGGCTTCTGTTATAATTTGTCCACCAACCACATAAGATATCAGCCAGTCAGTTGCTAAGATATCTTTTTGAGCAAAGACCATCTATGTGATTGAAACCCTTTGCATTATCCTTTATTCTTACCGCGCTTTGGCAAACCTGTCTATTTGTTTGCTTGTTTTTTTTATCCATGTTTTGCTGACTCAGCTTTATTGACTCGCTGACCGTTTGGGCTTTGATTTTTATGAATAAACCGCTGACTCCCAATACCGAACAGGTCAATCGTATTTTTACCAATCGCATTATCATCTTTGGCGCTATTATACTTCTAGGCTTGGGTGGTCTGATACTGCGTTATGGCTATCTGCAGGTCTATGCACATGATAAATATACGACGCAAGCGGACAATAACCGTATCAAGCTGATCTCAGCGCCGCCGAGCCGCGGCTATATCTATGATCGCAACGGCATTATCTTGGCCGACAATCAACCTGTCTTTACCGCGATGCTCAGCCCTGATGAGGTCGAAAACCCTGAGCGCACCTTAAACTTGCTGGCGCCTATTTTTGATCTGACAGAGACGGACGTCACTGATATTTTGGCGCGTCTGAACAAAGCCAAAAACGATCCAGTCACCATCAAGATTGACCTAACCGAAGCGCAGGTGGCGCAGTTTAGCGAGCGTAAACCGTTTTTTCGGGGCGTGACGATTCGAAGTAAGCTGACCCGCTCCTACCCTTATGATGAGCTATTTGCCCATGTCATTGGCTATGTTGGCCGTATCAATGACAAAGAAACCAAGCGTATCGACAAGGATCGTTATGCAGGCACTGACCTCATCGGTAAAATCGGTATCGAAGATTATTATGAAGATATCCTCTTAGGGCAGCCAGGCTATCAATCGGTTGAGACCGATGCACACGGCAATATCATCCGCCAACTAGACACCAAACCACCGATCGCGGGCAACGACATCACTTTGAGCTTAGATTATGGCCTACAAAAAGTCGCCCAGCAGCAACTAGATGGCCGCCGCGGTGCCATTGTGGCTATTGACCCCAAAACAGGCGACGTACTGGCGTTTGTAAGTAACCCAAGCTACGACCCCAACCCCTTTATCTCTGGTATCTCCTTTAAAGATTATGGCGACCTGCGTGATGACCCAGATCAGCCGCTGTACAACCGTGCGCTGCAGGGCATGTATCCCCCTGCCTCTACCATCAAGCCCTTTGAAGGCTTGGGCGCGCTGCATTATGGCCTACGGGAGTGGGAGACCTCTATCTATGACCCAGGGTATTTTAGCTTGCCAGGCGACAGTCACCGTTTTCGTGACTGGAAACGCGGTGGTCATGGCTCAGTCGACCTCAAAAAATCGGTGGTGATGTCGGTGGACACTTATTACTATAAACTCGCCTATGAGATGGGCATTCAGCGCCTGCATGACTGGATGGTGCGCTTTGGTTTTGGAGAGCAGACGGGTATTGACTTGCCGCATGAGCGTTCAGGTATCATGCCATCACCGAAGTGGAAAAAAGAAACTTATGATAAAGACTGGCTACCGGGTGAAACCATCTCAGTCAGTATCGGTCAAGGGTATTTTTTGGCGACGCCGCTACAGGTAGCCAACGCCACCGCCATGACGGCCAGTAAAGGGCAACATATCACCCCGCATCTACTCAAAAGTAGCGACGGCGCAGCGGATGTAAAGATCATCAGCAAACCGGATGGCAAAATCGACTACAATGGCAAGCCCTCAGACTGGCTACGCATGCATGACGCGATGGAGAGCGTGATAAAAAACGGTACCGGACGCCGTATTTATACCTCCAAATATCGCATCGCAGGCAAGACGGGTACCGCACAAGTCAAGTCCATCGCCCAAGGCAAACGCTATGATAAGTCTGCACTCGATAAGCGCCACTGGGACCACGCGTGGTTTAGTGGCTTTGCCCCTGTCGATGACCCGCAAATCGCGCTGGCGGTGTTGGTCGAAAACGGTGGCGGCGGTAGTACCGTTGCCGCCCCAATTGGCCGCGCGCTCTTTGATTATTGGGTACTGCAGCGGCACGATGACCCTATCTTGCCACCGACAGCAGACGAACTAAAAGCCATTAAACGTCAAAAAGCATTTGACAAAGCCATGCGTGATGCGCTGCGTGATAAAGAAGAAAAAGCACAAGCTGAGCAAACTGCCAATGCAGCGGCACAATAGGATGCATAGGAATAATAAGCAAAATAAAGACCATGACCAGACACGGTAACCCAAGCCATGACAAAAAAACCCTCAAGCAGACGCGCCGCTAAAAACCGCACACCCAAAACCAGCCATCTGGCAAAGAGCAGCTCTGCCGGAGATGTCCGCATCATCGGTGGAGAACACAAGCGCCGTATCGTCCGATTCGTCGACGCCGAAGGCTTGCGTCCGACGCCCGACCGCCTGCGCGAGACATTATTCAACTGGTTACTGGCTGATATACACGGCGCTTATGTGCTCGACAGCTGTGCAGGCAGTGGGGTGTTGGGGTTTGAAGCACTGTCCCGCGGCGCCGCGCACACTACTTTTATCGAGCCAAATCCTGCCCAATGCCGCTTACTTGAGCAAAGCGCCACGCAGCTACGCTTAGAGACTCATCGTTATCAGATTATCCAAGGTACCGCCGAACACGTCCTGACGCACACTCAAACATTGCAACGTCACTTTGATATCGTCTTTATCGATCCGCCGTATGCGCAGGACTTATGGCAGCCTATCTTGACGACGCTCATCGAGCAGTCGTTGATCACAAGCGACACGCTGCTATATCTTGAGGCAGACAAAGCACTAGAGGATCAATTGCAGCAATTGGCCGACCACCTTAGCCAATCAACGACCTGCGCGGCGCAGACAGAACCAACAAGCATCAGCTTTGATTGTCTAAAACAAACCAAAGTTGGCCAAGTTGTCGCTGGACTTTATCGGCTGGCACCGTCATAATTGCAGCGTGCTTGCAAAAAGTGAGTGATAAGCAAATCGCTTTTCTTTGCCTCCCCGCTTTTAGCAAAATCACGCAACACCTACAAAATGTCTAAAACCGCTTAAAAACTGGCCAAACGCTGCAGTTTGATGCATAAAGGCAAAAATAAACCCCAATGCAGCTTGCAAGCGTAGGCGCTACTGCTTATAATGTGCAGTCTGTTTTTTGAGAGCCCCGTTCCCAGCTAAACTCTCAACGAATTCTAATTTTAAGGTTTTATCATGAAAACACTTAGTGCAAAACCAGCTGAAGTGACCCATGACTGGTATGTCGTAGATGCTGACGGCAAAACCCTTGGTCGCTTAGCCACTCAAATTGCTACTCGCTTACGTGGCAAGCATAAAACTTCTTATACTCCGCACGTAGATACTGGTGACTTTATCATTGTCATCAACGCAGAAAAAATCGCGGTAACGGGTAAAAAAGCACAAGATAAAAAGTACTATCGTCACAGTGGTTACCCAGGTGGTATCAAAGAAACCAACTTCACCAAGCTGATTGCACATAAGCCTGAAGATGTTCTATACAAAGCTGTTAAGGGTATGCTTCCAAAAGGTCCTCTTGGCTATGCGATGATTAAGAAGCTAAAGCTATATGCCGGGGAAGAACATCCACATACTGCACAGCAACCTAAAGAACTAGACATCTAAGGAGTCACTTATGGAACGCAATTACGGAACTGGTCGCCGCAAGACGTCTACTGCTCGTGTCTTTTTAGCGAAAGGTACTGGTGCTATCGTTGTTAACGGTAAACCACTTGATGAATACTTCAGCCGTGAAACTTCACGCATGGTCGTTCGTCAGCCACTAGAGTTACTAGACTCTGCTAACGAATACGATCTATACGTAACCGTTGCAGGCGGTGGTATCAGTGGTCAAGCGGGCGCAATCCGTCACGGCATCACGCGTGCATTGATCGAAGCTGACGAAACATTAAAGCCTGCTCTAAAATCAGCTGGTTTTGTTACTCGTGACTCACGTCAAGTCGAACGTAAGAAATTGGGTCTACGTAAAGCACGTAAACGTCCACAATTCTCAAAACGTTAATCAAAGCTATCTCTTATCTTTTTGCGATTGGCCGCTTTATCTCAAAACAGTCCTATTCGCATTAAGCCAAAGAGTAGATTTGCAAAACCTTATAAGCTGGTCACAGCTTATAAGGTTTTTTTATGGCTGTTTTTCTAAGACTATTCTACAAAAACCTGCTACACGCAAAAACCACCTTGCAAAGTATTCAGCACTACCCCATCATGATAGTAACTTTTATTACCTCATCCTTATTATGAAAGCGCCAGAACAATACGATCCCAGCAAGCACCCAAAGACTGATGTATCAGGCTCACGCCCTGCGTCGCCTAATCATACGGCCAAAAACAACAGCAAATCACCGGCCATCCCTGCCGGTACGCCGACCATCACACAAAATCACAAACGCACCGCACAAGCAGAAAAAAAGCCTTTTGAATGGCAGTTTTTGTTGCCCAAATACTGGGGCATTTGGCTATTATTCTTTTTTATATTACCGATGATATATCTGCCGCTGCGTTGGCAGTTTTGGTTGGGCCGTAAGCTGGGTATTTTGGTTTATACCGTAGCAGGCTCGCGTCGGCGTGATACGCTGATAAACCTTAGGCTGGCTTTTCCAGAAAAGCCAGAAGCGGAGCGCGAGCTAATGGCAAAGCAAGTGTTTGTCAATCAGGGCATCGGTGTGTTTGAGACTTTATGTGCTTGGTTTCGCTCCAATGTCTTTACTCGTACTGTCTCAATCTCAGGGCTACAGCATTTGGTTAATGCGCAAAACGACAACCGCCCTGTGATTTTATTGGGTGCTCATTACACCATGCTAGATTTGGGCGGCTTGCTAAGCGCGCAGTTTTTCCCTGTCGATTGTATGTACCGACCTCAAAACAATCCATTGCTCGATTGGTTTATCTACAACGGCCGCACCACTATCTTTGGTAAGCAAATCTCTAGCCGCGATATGCGAAGCCTAGTCTCCTCAATCAAAGCCGGACACGTGATTTGGTACTCACCCGATCAGGATTATGGCCTCAAACAAGGGGTGATGGCACCGTTTTTTGGTGTACCAGCGGCCACCATTACCGCCGCCAGACGTATGGCAAAACTGGGTGACAAACAGCATCCACCTGCCCTCATGGCACTGCATACCTATCGGCAAACGCCTGATAACCTACCGCGAGGCAAACGTCCTCATTATCACCTGACCATTACCCCAGCACTGGAGAACTATCCTAGTAATGACGAGGTGGCTGATGCAACACGTGTCAATGAGATATTAGAAGGACTGATTCGTATTGATCCGACTCAGTGGATGTGGTTCCATCGCCGCTTCAAAAACGGCCCTGATGGTCGTACAGATATTTATAAGTAGACATTGATACCCAAACAAATCAGTAGGTAAATTTGTTATAATTTGCGCCATCAAATTGAGTCGTTGACGTCAATACCACTCTTTTACTTAAGTAAAAACACTAGGGCCTGTCCTCATTTTAAAAATGGCGATAAAAATGAGATAAATTGCCGCCAAGCAAGGAAAATAGCGCAGATAATATCAAGATACTCGTCAGCTATTTGACACCGTTTGGCCAGACTTAGCCGTTTTTAGCCCATTTAGATGGCTATCGATTGAATTGAGGACACGCCCTAATAGCACTCTAATAAATTAAAAAGTAAACCAACCACGGATTTTTCATGACTAATCAAACTGACGCCCCTAATAAAGAACACAAACGCATCCTCACTGGCATCAAACCAACAGGTATCCCGCACTTAGGTAACTATGTCGGTGCCATTCGTCCAGCGATTGAGTCGATCCAAAATAGCGACGATGAAGCGTTTTTCTTTTTGGCTGACTACCACGGCATCATCGGCTGCTACGATCCTGCCGTCATCCATGAGTCAACCAAAATCATTGCTGCGACGTGGATTGCTTGTGGTCTTGACCCTGAGCGCGTGACTTTCTATCGTCAGTCGGATGTGCCTGAGATACCAGAGCTGGCTTGGATTTTGAACTGCTCATGCGCCAAAGGTCTGATGAACCGTGCCCATGCCTATAAAGCGGCGGTCGATATTAATATGGAAAAGGCAGATGTCGATCCAGACCAAGGCATCAACATGGGGCTGTTTGGCTATCCTGTGCTCATGGCGGCGGATATCTTAATGTTCAACGCCACCCACGTCCCCGTAGGCCGTGACCAAGTACAGCACATCGAGATGGCGCGTGACATCGCTGGCACCTTTAACCATCGCTATAAACCGCTCTTTACCCTCCCCTCAGCGGTCGTTGATGAAGACATCCCTCTGCTGACAGGGCTTGATGGTCGTAAGATGAGCAAAAGCTATAGCAACACCATTCCTCTATTCGGTGAGCCCAATCCGCAAGTCAGCGCTGAAAAGCAAATGCACAAAGCCATCATGAAAATCGTCACCAACTCGCAATTGCCGGATGAGCCAAAAGACCCTGATGACTCAGCACTTTTTGAGATTTACAAAGCCTTTGCCACTGCTGAAGAAATCGCGGATATGCGCGCACAGTATGCCGCTGGTATCGGCTGGGGTGATGCCAAGCAAGTATTGTTTGATAAAATAAATAGCGAGATTGCGCCATTTCGCGCGCGTTATGAGGAGCTGATGGCCAACCCCAAAGAGCTTGAAGAAATCCTGCAAATGGGGGCGAACAAAGCGCGTCGCCATAGCCGCAAACAGTTAGACAAGGCCCGCCGTGCTATTGGAATACGTCCACTTGCCAAACTTAAATAGCTCCTTACGTGGCAAAGTACGTCGCCATCAGGACAGGTGCTAAACATGCAAACCTCAACGACCAAACAATCAGCCGCTTTAGATAAAGCGGCTTTGTCTGCTAGCACGCCTGACAAAAAAGACAGCACCGCTATCAGCCAAATACCGCTACGTATCTATCAAACGCCCGTACAACATCTGCCCGATGATCTGTATGTGCCGCCTGGGGCCTTTGCCATTTGGCTTGAGCAATTTGCCGGGCCACTTGATTTTTTATTGTATCTGGTCAAAAAAAACAACGTCGATCTCACGCAAATGCCCATCTTGCCTATCACAGAGCAGTATCTGGCTTATATCAGTGAGCTAGATACCGAGCATTTTGAGCTAGCGGGCGACTACTTACTGATGGCATCCACATTGATTGCGATCAAATCTGAACTGCTGCTGCCCACGCCTGAGGTGCCAAGTGATGAGCGTGACCCAAAGGCCGAGCTGATCGAGCGCCTTGAAGAATACGCACAGATCAAGGCGGTCAGTCAACGCTTGGACAATCTGGTGCGTCTTGAGCGCGATGTGTTTTTGGCGATGGTCAGCATGCCCAGCACCGAGGTGATGAGCGCCGAATTACCTAGCTATTCACCAAATCTGTTGATCGATAGTTTGTTTAAGATGCAGTTGCAGCCTGATTATCAGATGCACACCATCAAAGTCGATACCGTGCCGCTGTCTGATCGCATCGCCAGCATCAGCCGTCAGCTAAGCACGGATGGCGCGCGCTCATTTTATGAGCTGCTGGACAATAATCAAGGTAAGATCGGCGTGGTGGTCAGCTTCGTTGCCGTATTGGAGCTGATAAAACGGCAGCTGGTTGGCGTTGTAAATACCGATTTAGAAAGCCGTCCTAACGATGCTGGTACTGATGCTGATAAAGGGGCTGCAGAAAACGACCACATAGGACAACTAACGCTACAGTGGCTGGCTTAATAGTTTTTAGTAGAGAATATATGCAATGACAGACAACCAGCACCAATCGCCAACACAGACGGACGATTATTTAGAGACGATGAGTAAGCATATCGAAGTGCTGTTGCACGCATCAGAGACACCTCTTACTGAGACGGTCTTAAAAAAACAGCTGTCGTTAACGGTCGAAGAGCTGACCCAAGCGCTAGAGCGGTTACAATTACGCTTAGCCAGCGGCGTGCTCAGTCTGCACAAGACCGCCAGTGGTTATCGACTACAAATCTCTGACGACTATAGCGCGCTCATTCAGCGTGTGTTTCCGCAGCGTCAAGAGCGCCTAAGCCAAGCCCTGCTTGAGACTCTAAGCGTCATCGCCTATAAGCAGCCTGTGACCCGTAGCGATATCGAGCATGTCCGCGGCGTGACGCTATCGAGTAACATCTTGCGCCAACTGTTTGATAAAGGCTGGATCGTCGAGGAAGGCTATAAAGACACCTTAGGGCGCCCTGCACTGCTGCATACCACGCCGCAGTTTTTGGACGCATTTGGGCTGACGCATTTGGATGAACTGCCGCCTATGCCAGATATGGAAGCTATCCAAGCGATGTCTTAGAGTCTTGCTGCCATAAAAAAAGACAAACCGCGCAAGGTTTGTCCTTTTTTTATACATAGTCGTTTGTTGTGAGGGCTAAACTTACTGATTGATGACGTCCACACCCTTTGGCGGGGTGAATTTAAACTGGCTACTACCAATACTCGGGTTTAGCTTGATATTGCTAAACTTGATAGAAGTAGTCTGACCCAAACTGTCATTGAGCACCATCATCACAGGCTTGCCGCCGCTAAAGCTCATCGATAGGCTCTTAAAGCTCGCACTATCAGCTTTTGGATAAAGCACGTAGTAGTTTTTATTATCATAAGGTTGGGTGATTTTGAAGTTTTTATCAATTTTACTGGGATCACCCGACAGCAATAACGCTGGCGTGTTGCCTACTTGGCTATCGACATTTTGTTTGGTCGCTTGCTCTAAGTCTTTATCATAGACCCACATCGAGTTGCCGTTGGCCACGATAAGCTGCTGCGATGGGGATTTGGTTTCCCAGCGAAAATTATTGGGACGCTGCACGCTCATCGTACCTGTGAAGGTGCCGCTATTGGCGCCTTTGGTGGTTTGGCTAAAGTTTGCGGTCATACTTTTGGTGTTTGCCAAAAGCTTATTTAAGCGCTTAGCGGCCATTAAATTGTCCGCAGGGGCGGCGGTTGCTGATTGGCTGATCGCCATCGTAGGGGCAGCCACGCCGAGTGATGTCATCAACACGCCTGTCAACGCACTGCTCATTAGTTTTTGTGTTAAAGTGGTTGGTTTGCTAGATAACGTCATACTCATTCCTCTCTCAACATGCAAATCACATAAAAATAAAATGTTTCATTAAAATTGTTTTTTTCAATAAATGCTTATCTCGCGCCAAAAAATCGACGTGAGTAAACAGTGCAGACAGTGTGCCAGTTTTTTTATTACACGCCTAGTCATCGTTTGCAATCTTTACTACGGCTGCCATACACGCTTGTAACTGATTGACGCGCGGCGACTGTACATCATAGACCAAACGCACTGCCCCATGGCGCGCGATTGGGCAAGTTTTTTAGATTCCTTCCAAACCGGTTGTCTAATAGACCATAGCAGTCTTTTAAACTCGTAAGCTGGCAGATAATGGCTGATACAAAGCGCCCAACAAAACACTTAGCTCAAAGCAATTAGCTCAAAACGCTCAATAACGTTCGTGAGAAATGACTGGCATAAAAAAAGCCCCTACTGCCCTCAGACAGTAGAAGCTTTTTTGTCGTCATTTTATACAAATGAAAGATAAATAAAATGACGTCGCATCATTGCTAAGCCGTTACAGGCCATGAATTATGCGCTTTCAACCGATACATAACGACGGTTGAACTTACCTTTGGTCGCAAACTTTACAACGCCGTCATTTAGGGCAAATAAAGTATGGTCACGACCCATGCCAACGCCTTCGCCTGCGTGGAACTCTGTACCACGTTGACGTACGATGATGTTACCAGCTGTGATAGCTTGGCCACCAAAGATTTTTACGCCGAGCATTTTTGGGTTTGAATCACGACCGTTACGAGTCGAACCGGCAGCTTTTTTATGTGCCATGAGAAAATCTCCTTGTTAATGTGACTTACCGCCAATGCGATAACTCTTAAGCATTTAGTGCGCTAGTTTAGCGATAATCGCTAAATAGGGAATTAGGCATTAATGGCTTTGATTTTTAACAAGGTGTACCATTGGCGGTGACCTTGCTCTTTGTGATAGTGCTTACGACGGTTGTGCTTGATGATACGGATTTTTTCGCCGCGACCATGCTCAACCACTTCAACTTCTACGCTAGCGCCTTCAACAACAGGCTGACCGATTTTGACGTTATCGCCGTCAACAACCATCAACACGTCTTCTAGTTTGATTGTCTCGCCTTTTTCTGCTTTTAGTAGCTCAACTTTTAAAAGCTCATCGACGACAACGCGGTGCTGCTTACCACCAGTTTTGATTACTGCGTACATTGTATGACTCCGTTTAACCCGTGTGCCGTGGCTGATGTTATATCAACGCTTCGATAACGAACACGACAGGGAAAAATTAAAGGCAAGATTTTACGGCTTTTTGCTCATAAAAGCAAGCCGCGCCTCTTGTTTTTGTAAGGTGGTTACCTGAATACCATCGTCCGTATCTCTCTGCTTGTCAGTGACAATCAAGCTTTATAAAGGCGGCCTCTATTGCTATACACTTTTTATGGCCAGTGACTGTTTATAACTTACAATCAATGATTGTGAATGCCCAGTTGCTTAGTCTAGCAGACACGCTAGCAAATACGACGAATGGGTAATGCCTAACGGTGGCCATTATAGCTTATATAATCAGTGACTTACAGTGCTTTATTTACTCTTTGGTTGTTTTTAATGTCTATTCTCGGTTGGCTTTTAGCGTCTACCTTCCCATCCCAGCACCTATCCGCATCAGCGCACTACACTTTAACCAACCATTCAAAAACACAGCTATGCTATTATAACCAAAACAACGCCTTTGCTATATAAGACCGAGGCTACCAAACTTTTTCATTTTGACTGATATGACGATTTATTATGACCAGTACCCTTTTAGACTCGAATACGCCTAACGCTCAGCCCACGCCCAGCTATGCCGATATCCAAAGTATCGTGGCCGATGATTTTGAGATCATGGACAAACAAGTATTTGGCAGCCTGAACTCCAAAGTACAACTCGTCATGAGCGTCTCACAGCATGTGATCAATGCAGGGGGCAAACGTATGCGCCCACTTATCACCTTGCTATGTGCTCGTATGTTTGATGACAACCCATCACAATCAGCCATGCATTTGGCGGCCATCACAGAGATGCTGCATACTGCGACGCTGGTACACGATGATGTCATTGATGAGTCAGGTCAGCGCCGCGGCAAGCCCACAGCCAATGCCACGTGGGACAACGCCACCGCCGTACTGGTTGGTGATTATCTAATCGCCCGTGCCTTTAACTTATTGGTTGGTTTTCAAAGCTTGCCGCTATTGCAAGTATTCTCTGATGGTACCTGTGATATCGCTGAAGGCGAAGTATTGCAGCTACAGCATCAGCATAACCCTAAGGCCACTGAGACAGATTATCTCAACATCATCGATGGCAAAACCTCACGGCTGTTTATGATGGCGACCCAAGGCGCGGCTATTTTGCAAGGCAAAACTGAGTATATGGCTGCGCTAGGCGACTTTGGACAGCACTTTGGTAATGCATTTCAAATTATCGATGATGTCCTTGATTATAGTGGGGATAGTGAGGTAATGGGCAAAAACCTAGGCGATGATCTTGCAGAAGGCAAGCCTACTCTGCCAACTATCAAAGCACTTGAGCTTTTAAAAGACCAAAACCATGAGGGCTATGAGCAGCTAAGAATTGCGGTACAAACGGGTAAAACACCGAATGCTGAGCAGCTGATTGAGTTGGTACGCAGCTCCGGCGCATTAGATTACTGTAAACAGCGTGCACTAGAGGAGACGAGATTGGCACAGCAAGCACTGGGCACACTGCCTGACAACCGTTATCGTCAAGGTCTGTACCAGCTGACTGAGCTTGCTAGCGCACGATTGGTATAATGACATATGAATCGTCTGTGTTATTAGCTAATTGAGACGGCTCATTTTTTAGCAGCGTTTTTGAGCAACCGAGCCATAAATATTCATTGATCAAAAGCAACAGTCTCTAAAAAGACACCCTCTTAAAACGGGTGTGTCAGCCAAATAGTTACCTTTCTTTAAGTTTCATAAATCCTGACGGCACTATAATTGTGTCAGGATTTTTTAATGGTTAAATACTGATTGACCACGCTCATTAGAAGCTACTGACTGGTCTAAGTCGCTATATTTTAAAGGTCATAATTAGGGGTTGATAAATTCGTCAATTTGTTGACAAAGCAGATTTTTGGCGGTTTCAAAACCTCAATAACACTATGGCTTTACAATTATAACAAAAAATTACAATAAATTTGCATAGCGGGTTGTATGTCTTCTTATTAGCTGCTAGTTGGTGTAGCAGTTACTATGGCGGGATTTTATTTACTCAGCGAGCACAGTGCGGTCAGTTTTTGTCAGCTTTCCTATCGTGAATCACTTGACTGTGGGGTTACCCCAATAGTTTATAATAACTCTTTAAATTTACTAACCTACTTTGTGGTCTGCCTAAACTTCTAATATCACATTTACCAAATCGCGTCTCAATCAAACTCGCTACTGGCTGCCTTACTAGCGATTTTTATTAAATCCATTGACTCAAAGATTGAGTATGCCGTACTGGCATGAATGTGCAGAATAAGTAGACCCTCGATATTTCGTACATCAAAATTTATTGATAAACTTTTTATACTGCCATTATTCTTTATACATATTGCCGAGGACATTGATGAAGCATTCTACTCTTGCGCTTGTAATAGCATCTGTGCTATCTGGAGCTGTACTGGTTGGCTGTGACAAAAACGAGGACGCCGCTGGTGAGCAAGCCGCTCAGCAGCAGATGCCGCCTGCGGTCGTCAACGTCCAAACCGTCACATTTGATACCGTCCCTCAAGTACAGACATTCTCCGGACGTACCGCCGCGTATCAAACCGCTGACGTCCGCCCACAGGTCAATGGTGTCATCGACGAAGTGCTGTTCCGTGAAGGAAGTAACGTCAAAAAAGGCCAGCCCCTTTATCGTATCAATACCGACAACTATGCGTCTTCTGTCGCCAGTGGGCAAGCCGCGGTGCAGCAAGCACAAGCCAACTATCAAACAGCACAGGCCAACAACGCCAATGCCAAAGCTGAGCTAGCCAGCCGCCAAGCATCATTGGCGCAGGCGCAAAACGACTTACAACGTCTGCAAGGGCTGGTCGATATCGATGCCATCTCCAAGCAGCAATACGAACAAGCACAAACCGCGGTACGCACCGCACAAGCTGCTGTACAAAGCGCGGCGGCCGCTGTCGGACAGACCCAAGCGGGCATCGAGAGTGCCAAAGCAGGCATTCAAACGGCTAAGGCTGGGCTACAAGCCAGCACGCTAGACCTCAACCGTACCATCGTACGTGCGCCATTGACGGGTCGCACGGACCGCTCAAGCGTGACGGCGGGTACCCTAGTGAGCGCAGGTCAGACCGATCCGTTGGTGACCATCTCTCGCTTAGACCCTATCTATGTCGATATCAGTCAGTCATCATCTGAGCTACTAAAGCTACGCCAACAAATCTCTGAAGGCAAAGCACAGCCAGGTATGAACTCTGTAGAGCTGGTATTAGAAGACGGCTCGGTCTATCCGGTACGCGGTAAGCTTGCGCTGTCTGAGGCCAAAGTCGATGAATCCACAGGCGCGGTCACCTTGCGCGCGATTTTCCCAAATAGCAACAATATCTTGTTGCCAGGCATGTACGTCACCGCTCGCCTCACGCAGAGCGTCATCACCAACGCCGCCTTAGTACCACAAAGTGCGGTCATGCGTACGCCTAAAGGCGACACGCAAGTGTACATCGCTGACAAAAACAACAAAATCCAAGTGCGTCCAGTCACCATCAATGGTACTTATGATGGACAATGGATCGTCACAGATGGCCTGCAAGCGGGTGATAAAGTAGTTGTTATTGGTGGCTCGAAGGTTAAACCTGAGCAAGAAGTGGTGGTAAAACCACTAGAGAGCGCCAATCCAGCACCATCTGCAAAAGGTGCTGAGGCCAAAACACCGCAGCAAGCGGCAAAAACAATGGATAAGAAGCCAGCTGGTAATGACACCTCTGAAAACAACGCTACCAAAGAAAAATCAACAGAAGCCGCTGCTAACTAATTCCATTCAAAGATAGGAAGACTTAGGAATATACTATGTCACGTTTTTTTATTAATCGCCCTATTTTTGCATGGGTGCTGGCTATTTTGGTCATGCTCATCGGGGTGATATCGGTCATCAATCTACCGATCGAACAGTATCCACGTATTGCACCGCCGACGATTTCGGTGAGTGCCAGCTATCCTGGTGCCAACGCCCAGACCGTCGAAGACTCCGTTGTTCAGATCATTGAGCAACGTATGAAGGGCCTGGATGGTCTGATGTATATGTCATCGTCGAGCTCCTCAAACGGTAGCGGCTCTGTGACGCTCACTTTTGAAAACGGCACAGACCCTGATACGGCACAGGTACAAGTACAAAACAAACTACAAGCGGCCATGAGCTCGCTACCTGAGTCGGTGCAGCGTCAAGGCGTCAACGTCAACAAATCCTCCAGTAGCTTTTTGATGGTACAGGGTTTTATCTCCGAAGACGGTAGTATGGATCGTGCGGATATCGCCGACTATATCAACTCAAACGTTGTCGATCAGCTAAGCCGTGTCGAAGGGGTAGGTGAAGTACAGGTATTCGGTTCGGCGTATGCTATGCGTATTTGGTTAGATCCTGCGCGCTTGCGTAGCTACAACATGGTGCCCTCTGACGTGGTCAGCGCTGTACGCGCGCAGAACGCACAAGTCTCAGCCGGTCAGTTAGGGCAAGCACCTGCTGACACAGATCGACAAGTCATTAACGCCACCGTCACCGTACAGAGCTATCTACAAACTCCTGAAGAGTTTAAAGATATCTTGCTAAAAACAGACACCTCGGGCGCGCAAGTACGCCTCGGCGATGTCGCTGATGTCGAAATCGGTAGTGAAAACTATAGCATCATCTCCTTGTATAACGGTCAAGAAGCGGCAGGTCTAGGTATCTCATTGGCTGCAGGCGCAAACGCGCTAGAGACCCGTGAGGCAGTCGGCGCACGTATGGCCGAGCTAGAAACCAACTTCCCAGCAGGCCTTATCTCTGTTGTGCCTTATGACACCACGCCATTCGTACGTTTGTCTATCGAGCAAGTGGTCCATACACTGATCGAAGCGATCGTCTTGGTGTTTATCGTCATGTTTATTTTCTTGCAGAACTGGCGCGCCACCATCATTCCAACCCTTGCTGTCCCTGTCGTACTCTTAGGTACGTTTGCGGTGTTGTATGTCGCAGGTTTTAGTATCAACGTATTGACGATGTTTGCAATGGTACTCTCTATCGGTCTACTGGTTGATGATGCGATCGTTGTTGTCGAAAACGTAGAGCGAATATTAGAAGAAAACCCTGATATTTCGGTCAAAGATGCAACCGTTCAGTCGATGGGCGAGATCAGTAAGATCGTTATTGGTATTGCGCTGATTTTGTCTGCCGTATTTGTACCGATGGCCTTCTTTGGCGGCTCGACAGGTGTTATTTATCGTCAGTTCTCTATCACCTTGATCACGAGCATGGCGCTGTCAGCCATGGTGGCATTGGTGTTCACCCCTGCCCTATGTGTGACCTTGCTAAAACGTGGTAAGAGCCATGAAAAAGGCAGTACTGAACAACAAAAAGGCTTCTTTGGCTGGTTCAACCGCGGCTTCTTTAAACTCAGCCGCTCTTATGAAAACTTCGTCGGCAAAAGTATTCGTTTTAAGTGGTTGTACCTGATCGGTTATGCCGCCATTATCGGTATTATGGCAGTGGTGTTCTTGCGTATTCCAGGTTCGTTTTTGCCAGAAGAAGACCAAGGTATTATGTTTACCTTAGTCCAGCTTCCTGCTGGCTCCACGCTAGATGAAACACAAGACGTGCTCGATAAAGTCAGTAATTATTACGACACACAAGAAGGCGACAATATCGCCTCTGTCTTTACCGTTGCTGGTTTTAGTTTTGCAGGTCAAGGCCAAAACATGGGTCTGGCATTCGTTCGACTGTCAGATTGGGAAGAGCGCTCAGGCGATGAAAACACCGCGCAAGCCGTTGCTGGTCGTGCCATGGGTTATTTCGTCACACAGCTCAATGAAGCGCAAGTATTTGCCATCGTGCCGCCAGCCATTACTGAGCTTGGTAATGCCAGTGGTTTTGATTTGATGCTACAAGACAGTGGTAACCTTGGACACGAAGGGTTACTTGAAGCCCGTAATATGCTCTTAGGCATGGCAGCACAGAACGATAAAGTATCTGGCGTGCGTCCTAACGGTCAAGAAGATTCACCACAGCTCAAGGTCAATATCAACCAAGAGCAAGCAGCGGCTTATGGCCTATCGCTTGGCAGCATCAATAGTGTTATTTCTACGGCTTGGGGCTCGAGCTATATCAACGACTTCGTCGATCGTGGTCGTATCAAGCGTGTCTATGTTCAAGGTGAAGCCAGTAGCCGTACCAATCCTGATGACATCGGTAAGTGGTATGTACGTAATGATACGGGCGACATGATTTCATTTGATGCATTTTCTAGCAGTGAATGGCAATCAGGGTCACCGCGTCTGACGCGTTATAACAGCTTACCTTCGATGAATATTCAGGGTAGCGCCGCTCCAGGCTTGAGTACTGGTGAAGCGATGAGCGCGATGGAAGCGATGATTGACAAGTTGCCTGAAGGCATCAGCTATGAGTGGACGGGTATGTCATTAGAAGAGCAAAAGTCAGGCGCCCAAGCGCCGATGCTTTATGCGCTTTCAATCCTCGTCGTATTCTTGTGCTTGGCGGCACTATATGAGAGCTGGTCTATCCCCTTCTCTGTCCTACTGGTGATTCCACTTGGGGTATTGGGTGCGGTGATATTTACGTGGTTACGCGGTTTTGCTAACGACATCTACTTGCAAGTGGGTCTACTCACCGTCGTTGGTTTGTCCGCCAAAAACGCGATTTTGATTATTGAATTTGCCAAAGAACACCAAGAAGAAGGCTATAGTCTCAGAGAGGCCGTCATGACCGCAGCACGTCAACGTCTGCGTCCAATTATCATGACCTCACTTGCCTTTGGGCTCGGTGTTGTGCCATTATTCTTGGCGAACGGTCCAGGCTCAGGCAGTCAGAATGCTATTGGTACCAGTGTGGTCGGTGGTGTCTTAACCGCTACCTTCCTCGGCATCTTCTTTATTCCTATGTTTTATATTTGGGTGCGCAGCATGTTCCCTTATAAGGGCAATGAAGCTCACAATGGTAAAGGGGATGATGACAACCATCCAGGTGGTAACGGCGGCGGTGATAATCCGGTCCCATCTGCCCCTACAGAAGATAAGCAATCATTAACTCCTTCTGCGAGTTATCAGCCTGTAAGCCTTGGAGATAATACATAATGAGCTCTTTATTCTTAACCTCTAACTCAGCCGTAAGAGCGATAAGCTCTAAAGCTTTACTAGCTACTGGTAAATCATCGCGCCTACTTGGCCTGAGCTTTTTGGCTCTGAGTATGGCCGCTTGTAATACTATCCCTAAAGCAGATACAAGCCCCGTTCTCGCTGAGCCTAACCTGCCGATCGAGCAAGCTTATGGCGCTTTTGGTGATGAGACTGTCAGCACCTCTGAGCAGCCAAGTATCGCAGGACAGCGCTGGCAGGACTTTTATAGCGATGAGCGCCTAAAAGGTCTGATTGCGTTAGGACTGGAAAATAACAAAGACTTTGAAAGTGCACGCCTTGCAATTGAGAAAGCGCGCGCGCAATATCAAATCACTGACATCAATGATCTGCCTGCGATCAACGCCAGTGGCGGCTACACGCGTCAAGCGCAAAATAGCGCCGACAAAAACCCCAATAGCAGCTATAACGTCAACCTAGGCTTGGCAAGCTATGAGCTGGATTTTTGGGGCAAAATTGCTAGCTTAAAAGATCAAGCCTTGCAAAATTTCTTAGCGACGAGCGCCGCCAAAGACGCCACGCAAATCAGCCTGATTAGTAACATCGCCCAAAGCTATGCCAACCTAAGCTATAGCTTGGCGCAGCTAAAACTGGCAGAAGCCACTGCTGAAAGCCGTGAGCGCTCTCTGTTTATTGCCGACAAACGCTTTGAAGCTGGGGTCGATCCCAAACTGCCCTCATTACAAGCCAGCGCGTCTTTAGAAAATGCCAGACTGGCGGTACTACGCGCCCAGAGTAGTATTTTGACCTCGCGTAATGCCTTGCAGTATCTGATTGGCGCCCCGATTCCAAATGAGCTGATTCCAGCGCCTGCCGTCAGCAATATCACAAGCCAGCAGATCTTTAATGCCGGCTTGCCAAGTGAGCTGTTGCGTTATCGCCCTGACGTCCTACAAGCAGAGTACAGCCTCAAAGCGGCTGGTGCCAATATCGAAGTGGCACGCGCCTCTTACTTCCCCTCTATCAGCCTAGCCAGTAGTGTGGGCGTGAGTAGTGGTAGTTTGGATGACTTGTTTAAGAGCGGCTCGGTGGGCTGGTCGTTTGGCCCAAGTATTAGCGTGCCTATCTTTGATGCAGGTCGCCTAGATGCCAACTACGACGTGGCCAAAATCGAGCGCGAGCAGACCTTGGCAAACTACGAAAAATCTATCCAAACCGCCTTCCGTGAAGTGTCAGATGTATTGGCCACACGTGCGACGCTAGGGCAGCAGCTCGAAGCACAGTATCGTCTACAAGACAACTTTGAGCAGACCTATCAGATAGCAGATGCGCGCTTTAAGGCTGGTATCGCAAACTATCTAGACGTACTCGATGCCCAGCGCTCGCTGTTCTCAACTCAGCAAGGTATCTTGGATTTGGAGCTACAAAAAATCGTCAGCCAAATCGAGCTATATCAAGCGCTTGGTGGTGGTGCTAACCTTGATGTACCAACAGCCATTCCCGTACCGCATAAAAACTTGGTACAATTGGTCAACTTACCTGCCAGCACCAACAAAGCAAAAGCAGTAAACGCTATCGAGGCTGCCAGCTCAGCACGGGTAGCCTCGCCGCAAGAAGCAGGTGCAATCAAGCAAGCGCAGGCCAAAGAGACCGCGAGCTTTGAGCCAACCGCAGTGGTCGATGTCAATGACGATGGTAAAACAGATGCTGCAGTCGGGGTGATCACCGAAAAGACCACCTTTGACACCAGTACAGAGACCGTCCCTGTGACCCAGATCGTTGAACCATAAGCAGTCTTAACGAGGGCAACACAACGCCCCTCATCCTAACAGTCGATACGTACCATCAGCCCTACCGACTTGGTAGGGCTTTTTGCTTTTGACCGCGGCTATTGGGTATAGTAGTCAGACCATACTAGCCAGCCTCACATAGCCGTATCAGACGGCAACGCTTAAAACATGTAAACCCATCAAACAAAACAAATATAAGGAGTGATTATGAGCTATACCTTTAACCGCCAATATCCTGCCACTCGCTTGCGCCGCTTGCGTTATAACGACAATGTACGCTCGATGATTCGTGAAGTGGAGCTACACCCCAAACACTTTATCGCCCCTGTTTTTGTCTTAGAAGGCAAAAACCAGCGTGAGGCCATCTCTAGCATGCCAGGGGTCGAGCGTCTATCTATCGATCTGCTGATCGATTATGCCAAAGCGCTATTAAATGAGGGCGTCACAACCATCGATATTTTTCCCGTCATTGACAACGCCCTAAAAACCCCAGACGGCAAAGCAGCCTACGATAAAAATGGCCTGACAGCGCGCGCCGTAAAAGCCGTAAAAGACGCCGTACCAGAAATGGTGGTGATGACTGACGTGGCACTGGACCCGTATACTTCACATGGCCAAGATGGTCTGCTCGACGATAGTGGCTATGTCATCAACGATGCCACCATCGAGGTATTGGTCAAGCAAGCCCTTGTCCATGCACAGGCTGGCGCTGATATCATCTCACCAAGTGACATGATGGATGGCCGTATCAAAGCCATGCGTGATGCCTTTGAGAGCGAAGGTCTTGTCAACACCGCTATCATGGCTTATTCTGCCAAATACGCCTCGGCTTATTATGGACCATTCCGTGATGCTGTCGGCAGTGCAGGCAACCTAAAAGGTGGGCACAAAAAACAATACCAAATGGACTTTGGTAACCGCGCCGAGGCTCTACACGAGGTGGCCATGGACATCAACGAAGGCGCCGATATGGTGATGATTAAGCCCGGTCAGCCTTATCTGGATTTGATTCGCGAAGTCAAAAACACCTTTGGCATACCGACTTTTGCTTATCAAGTATCTGGCGAATATGCCATGCATATGGCCGCGATTCAAAATGGCTGGCTGACTGATGCGGTGATCCTAGAGTCTTTGATTGGCTTTCGCCGCGCGGGTGCCGACGGTATCTTGACCTATTTTGCCTTAGAGGCAGCGCGTCAGCTAAATAACGCTTAAAGATAAGTTTAATCAGTAGTTTATCTTTCAAAAACGCCCCAGCTAACATCGGTCAGCTGGGGCGTTTTTTGTTGTGGTAACCCCAGTTCGGGATAAGCCACATTGTAACTCATTGATAATATTTACAATGTTGCTACCTGTCCCTGCTGAGGCATATTTTTGATGGTGGGTTTATAGGGAAACCAGCAATAAGCAATTAAACCTGACAGCAAGTTTGTGATAAACCCCGTGACACTACGATGGCGTGAGTG
>NZ_JABASU010000018.1 GCF_016107555.1 Psychrobacter celer
ATTGAGTAGTGAAAAGCCATCCTTTATAGGGTGGCTTTTTTTTGGGCGCTTATAGGTGTTATGGGGTTTATTGGAAAGGGGGCGGCATGACTGTAATACAAATTTTGTCAAAAGACACTCAAGACTTTAAGGAAGTGGTGCAAGCGGTAGCTGCTATCGAGTCTATCGTCCAGCCGCAGGATGCGTGGTCGTATCAGGCGATGATTGATTTATTTGAGCAAGACAGTGTCCATCTGCTGATCGCTTATGAGTCAGCAGAGTCGGCTGCAGCCGTGCAAGGTTACTGCCTATATCAAAGCGTCTTTGAACAAGCAGAAATTTTACGCATTGGCACTCATCCTGATTATCAGCGCCGCGGGCTTGCGTCGCAAATTTTTGCGCAGTTACACTTAGCGCTGAGAGATAAACAAGTAGAGAGCCTGTTATTAGAGGTGCGAGCGGACAACGCGCCTGCGATTGCGCTATATAAGCAGCAAGGCTTTGAGGTGATCCATCAGCGTAAAAACTATTACCAGCTAGCCCAAAAGCCAGCTGTCGATGCCCTGATCATGCAGCTGACTTATCGTGATTTTAAATGATGGGTAGATGATATGTAATGCGCTTGTTTAGCAATGCAGCTGTGCAACCTTACAGGTCTGTGGGGAGTTTTCTTTTGCAAACGTCGACGTTGGGTTTGTAGTCACTGTCTGCTTTCATGCGCTCAAGCACCTCAATGCGCTCGGTGAGCAGCTCAACCATGACATTGATATTGGCTTGTTGTTTTTTTACTTGTGCCAGTTTTTGCTGTGTGAGGAGTAATTGTAGGTCGATGTCTAATTGGCCATCATAATAATCATTGAGGCTGTCTCTGATTTCGGTGAGTGTAAAACCGATGGCTTGCGCGCTTTTTATCAGCTCAATACGTTCAACACATTCAGGATGAAACTCAGTATATAGCCGTGAGCCTGCCTGACGTTTGCGCGATCTGAGTAGGCCTAGCTGGTCATAGTGACGCACCGTGTCTTTGGTGGTATTGGCTTTGGCAGCCAGTTTTCCAATTAACAAAAATGAGGTATCAAGTGCCATAATAATCTCAAAAGTGGGGCGCTATTTGCCGCTTTGCCAAGGGTGTGGTGTATCAAGCAGCGAGACTGCTAGCGGTTGGTGGGAGTCACTGTGCCAATGCTCAGTACCACTTACGAGCAAGCTATCTAACTGATGCAAAAAGTCAGCACGAGGTAAGGTGGTGGCGCCCAAGCTCATGAGGTGCTCGTTTGGCAATTGGCAATCGACCAGTGCGACCTGACTTTGCTCGCATAAACGCATTAAACCCCAAAACGCCATCTTGGATGCGTTTGACGCACGGTGAAACATCGATTCTCCAAAATAAATACCGCCCAGCTTTAGACCATATAGACCGCCAACGAGCGTGCCTTGTTCATCCCATACCTCGATACTATGGGCAAAGCCTTGGGCATGTAGCTTGCCATAAGCGTCGATCATCTCTTGATGAATCCAAGTATGCTCGCCTTCAGGCAGACCATTGCTACGCGGTAAGCTACAAGCATGGATGACTTCGTCAAACGCTTGATTGAGGGTGAGTTGCCAGCGCTCTTTTTTGGCCTGACGGCGCAACGACTTACTGGGTATATACTCAGCCGGCACCATGACGCAGCGCGGCTCAGGACACCACCACGCGATAGGCTCGTCTTCATTAAACCAAGGAAACAGCCCCTGCGCATAAGCAGAGATGAGCGTCTCGGAGGCCAAATCACCACCCAGCGCCACGATGCCGATGCCATCAGGGTCGATGGTGGCGGGGTTGGGAAAGTCATAACGCCCAAGACTTTTTAGGGTCTCAGGCGTGATGGGATTATGGTTTTGTTGCCAAAGATGACTCATTTAGGCTTCTTTATCAGCAGTCAATGTCGAGGCGTAGGTATGGTCAGAAGCATCTGCCTCACCGATGGCATCGAGATATTTTTCTGCATCAAGGGCGGCCATACAGCCGGTGCCTGCTGAGGTAATGGCTTGACGATAGACGTGATCGGCGACATCACCTGCCGCAAATACCCCTTCGACACTGGTCTGGGTGGCGTTACCATTTAGGCCGCTATTGACGACAAGATAGCCGTCTTTCATAGCTAGCTGACCTTTGAACAAGTCGGTATTTGGCTTATGACCAATCGCCACAAACATACCCATGACATCTAGGGTTTTGGTGCTGCCATCGACGGTAGATTCGATCAACACCCCATTGACACCCATGTCGTCACCAACCACTTCTTTGACTTGATGGTTCCACTCAATTTTGATATTACCGTTTTTGGCTTTTTCAAACAGCTTGTCTTGCAGGATTTTCTCGGAGCGCAAGCTGTCGCGGCGATGCACCAAGGTCACCTCAGAGGCGATGTTTGATAGGTATAAAGCTTCTTCGACCGCGGTATTGCCGCCGCCGATGACCGCGACTTTTTGGTCTTTATAAAAGAAACCGTCACAAGTAGCACAAGCAGATACGCCAAGACCTCTAAATTTGGTCTCTGACTCCAAGCCCAAATACTGCGCCGAAGCGCCCGTTGAGATGATAAGCGCATCACACGTGTAGCTGCCATTGTTGCCCGTCAATTGAAACGGACGTTCGTTTAGATTGACGTCATTGATATGATCATAGACCAACTCGGTACCGAAACGCTCGGCATGTTTCTTCATACGTTCCATCAACGCAGGCCCAGTCAAATCGTACGCATCGCCTGGCCAGTTATCAACTTCTGTGGTGGTGGTCAGCTGTCCGCCAACTTCCATACCCGTGATCATGACAGGCTTTAGGTTAGCGCGCGCAGCATAGACAGCCGCGGCATAACCGGCAGGGCCTGAGCCTAAAATAATGAGCTTTTCGTGACGTGGGGCAGTAGTGTCAGTTGCCATGAGTTGTTCCTTGCTAAATATACGAATTAAAAATATACGAATTAAAAATGTAAGTTATAAATATAATAAAAGACGAATATCAAAAATGACTACAAATATGCTTCTTCTAATTGCTATGTGATAATAACATAAGGGCAGTTGGCAAAAAGTGCAAGTTTGCTAAAGCAAACATGGGTATCATTACAATCAAAGCATCAAACCCTTGAATTTTAGGGCGCTAAAGGTAGACGCTAATCGGCCAAGTCTTTATCAAATCCGGTGTAATGGTGATGATAAAGGTGTATTGTTTTATTTTCTTAAGAAGACTGTCGCCACTGTCCCTATGTATTTGTTATTATAAGAAGTTATGCCAAGCGCAGTAAGGGCTAAGTAATCTTGTCATCTATTTTGATAACCGCGCTTATAATTGTTTTATACAAGTAGCCATTGCCGCTGCGCTCGGTATTTTGGTACAGGTTGATCGGTACCGTTTATGTCAGCACTTTATGCCAGCATGGTTAGCGTTAATCATGGGTTGGCGACCATTTAGTATTATTAACAAGGCAGATCTTACGTGATATCAGCACCGCTAATTGAGTATTTAAAAAAAGGAATATTTACCCTGCTTGGGTTAATACTGACCGTTTATCTGTTTGTCATTTTGATGACGTATACGGGTAATGACCCTAGCTGGTCGCATATCAGCAGCGATATGACCACGATCAACAATATGGGCGGTAAAACTGGTGCATGGTTGTCAGATTTGCTGTATCGGTTTTTTGGTTTTGGCGCGTGGTGGCTACTGGCGTTTATGGTCTATGAGTCCATCTTGATTTGGTGGGACAATAAGCCAACATTTTGGCTGATGCGCTTGGTCGCTTATGTGTTTTTGTTATTAAGTGCCAGTGCGCTGTTTGCTCAATTGGTCGCGCTGGTGCAGCAGGTTGCAGATCCTGTGGCCACTGAACTAGAAGGCGTGGCGGGCGGTATCATCGGCCTTGAGCTTCAAGCCCGTTTGGCGCAGCTATTATCGCAGTGGGGGAGTGTGGTGTTTTTGACCGTGTTTGTCACCATCACTGCAACCTTTGCGTTTAATATTCACTGGCTGAGCATTTATCAAAAAATCACCACGCTGGCTTGGCTAGGCTCAGGGGTCAAAAACAAAGAGGCGGCCGCTGTTGATGAGCAAGCGGGCAAGCAGTACAGCGCTGCTGGGTATAGTGATGACCAACAGGCGCTCAAAACACCAGCAGCATCAGAGCACGAGCAGCTAGCATTAGAGCTGCCCACTGCTGATGCTACGGATGGCGCACAGTCTGCGGATAAAAGTGGCCGATTTGGCAATGTGTTGTCCGAGTTTTTGACCACATCAGGACTGGCTGATAGTGTCAAAGCCTCGGTGGCTGCCGCGACACAAGCTGCAAAAGCGACTACATCGCCTGACAGCGTAGCGCCGCCTGCCATGCCGACGCAGTCGAGCGCCGAGCCGCAAAGCCCCGTAGCTGCTGCCAAAAGTGGCGCGGTCAGTGCCAGCGATGCAGCCGCGGCGACGGCCACCCCTGTGATGACTCGCAAAGTAGAGCCAAGCTTTGCATGGAATGATGCGAGCACGGTGGATGATTTATTGGCCAGCGAGCAGGCGCACTACCATACTGATGGTAGCTTTGTTGCTGGCGATAGCTATATGGCAGATACGACCGACGATATCTCTGAGACTGCATCTACCGTATCCGCCTCTTATGACAATAGTAATGAAACGCTAGATAATGAGGCGACCTCTGTAACGTCAGCTATAGAGACTCCCGATACTGATGATACGGCAACTGACGATGTCGATACCTTGGCTGAGGCATGGTTGGCAGAACACGCAGAGACGCTCACTCCTGATACTGCAGCAGTCGATGACGTCGTATATAAGGAATCGACGTCAGATGCTGCCGCGCCCAGCTCCGTATCTATGGAGAGTCCGGCAGCTGGTAGACCAGCGGCAGAGGCAAGAGAAGCAATCGTATCACATAGCTCAGAGGTAGAGCCTGTCGAGCCATCATTCAGCTCGGCGTCTAACACGCAACCCTCTGCTGTAGAGCCTACCTCAGAAGTCGCTACCGCTACTGCAGACACCGCGGATATGACCCCGACCAACACGCCGCCTGCCAACCCCAAACAAGCACCAACAGTGGCGGCGCTGACACCAGAAACATCTACCAAGCCTGCGGTGAGCTTTGCGGTACCAGAGGGAGATAGTAGCAATCATATCACCGATATGATGCCAGATGATGATGCAGAGACAGTTGCAGCCGTCATGCCAGATATCAGTGATGATGCCGCATTTAGTAAAAAGTCACGCTCAATGCAAACAGCAGCATATCGTAATAGCCTCACGCCGATACCTGAGATGTCTATCTTGGACAAGCCAGACCCTGAGCGTAAGCCCAGCTATACCGTCGCAGAGCTTGAGCAGTTATCTGAGTTATTAGAGATTAAGCTGCAGGAGTTCAATGTCAAAGCAAGCGTGGTGAATGCCATACCAGGGCCGGTGGTGACCCGCTTTGAAGTCGAGTTGGCACCAGGCGTCAAAGCCAGTAAAGTCACGGGTATCTCGCGAGATTTGGCGCGCTCGCTATCGATGGCGTCTTTGCGTGTGGTCGAGGTGATCCCAGGCAAGCCTTATATCGGTATCGAAGTACCCAATAAAAAACGCGAAATGGTGCGTCTGATTGAGCTGCTTAATACGGAAACATACAAAGACCCTAAAGCGCAGGTTAGCATGGCGATGGGTAAAGATATCGGTGGCAATCCGATCATCACCGATCTTGCACGGGCGCCGCACATGCTGGTCGCCGGCACCACAGGCTCTGGTAAGTCGGTACTGGTCAACTCCATGCTACTGTCCATGCTTCTCAAATATACCCCCAATGAGCTGCGCCTGATTTTGATTGACCCAAAGCAGCTTGAGCTTGCCAACTACAATGATATCCCGCATCTACTGACGCCAGTGGTCACTGACATGACTGAAGCGGCCAGTAGCCTCTCGTGGTGCGTGGCGGAGATGGAGCGCCGCTATCAGCTCATGAGCCTGCTGAAGGTACGTAAGCTGGGCGAATTTAATAAAAAAGTCGTCGCCGCCGAAAAAGCAGGCAAGCCTATTATCGATCCGCTATGGCGACCCAACGACAGCGTCAGTATGAGCCAAGCGCCTAAGCTCAAGACATTACCGATGATTGTGATTGTCGCAGATGAGTTTGCTGATATGATTATGCAGGTCGGTAAACAGGCCGAAGAGCTGATCACGCGGTTGGCACAAAAGTCACGCGCGGCTGGTATTCATTTGATGCTCGCCACTCAGCGTCCGTCAGTCGACGTCATTACCGGTTTGATCAAAGCCAATATTCCAGTGCGAGCCGCCCTCCGTGTGAACTCAAAGGTCGATTCGCGTACCATCTTGGATAGTGGCGGTGCAGAGGACATGCTGGGCAACGGCGATATGTTGTTTTTAGGGCCAGGACAGATTGAGCCGGATCGTGTGCATGGCGCTTACGTCAGTGACGAAGAGGTCAACCGTGTCTGTGACGCATGGCGTGAGCGCGGCGCACCCGACTATATTGACAACATGGCGGGGAACTTTGAGCTATCTAGCCCTGGCGGCGGTAGTACTGGCAATGCGTCGGGTGAAGACGACGACTTATACGATGAGGCAGTCGCCTTTATCATGGAAACGCGCAAAGTATCAGCCTCTAGTATTCAGCGTAAATTTAGTATCGGCTATAACCGCGCCGCTCGTATTGTTGACTCCATGGAGGAGGCTGGGCTGGTCAGCTCGATGGGCAAAAGCGGCAAGCGTGAGCTGTTGATGTGATGAACAGTGTGAGTTTGATTGAGTGACAAAAAGCGAGTTACAGTAAGTAGCTCGCTTTTTTTATGAGCGTTTGTAGCACAGTCATATTATTGGCAAAGTTGCCCGCATAAAGCGGCACAGTGATAGGTATTAGTGTCAAGCATAAATTCATGGTCTGGTATGGAGTGAACACAGCAGTGTCGATAAGGTGGTTACTATTGAAGCGATGAAACCGATATACTAAAAGTGATAAATAACTTAAGAACAAGGAAGCTCGGTTATGTTTAAAGAATACACCCAGTATGATGCGATAGCGCTAGCGGCATTGGTCAATGCCGGAGAGGTCAGCGCAAGAGAGCTGCTGGATGCGGCTATCTATCAAGCCAATAAGCTCAACCCTAAGCTAAATGCCATCATTCATCGTTTTGATGAGCGTGCCTATCACGCAGCGGCGCAAGGCCTACCGGCAGGCGCGTTTACAGGCGTGCCTTACTTGCTCAAAGATTTGTCGTTTAGCTTTGAGGGAGAGCCTGTCACGATGGGCAGCCGTAGTGTCAATATTGTCTCAAAAGACGACAGCGAAATCGTCAAGCGTATGAAAGCCACTGGCGTCAATACCTTTGGCAAGACCAATACCCCTGAGTTTGGGTTGATCATCACCACCGAGCCCAAGGCGCATGGCGCAACGCATAATCCCTTTAAAAAAGGCTACAGTGCTGGCGGCTCCTCAGGCGGTAGTGCAGCGGCGGTGGCAAGCGGTATTGTACCGATGGCAGGCGCTGGTGATGGTGGCGGCTCGATACGCTTTCCTGCGGCGTGGTGCGGCGCGTTTGGCTTAAAGCCTAGCCGTGGCCGTAACCCCATGGGCCCGACATTTGGGGAGGGCTGGGAAGGCGCTGTCGCCGATCATGTGATTACCCGCTCCGTTCGCGATAGTGCCGCGATGCTCGATGCCACCAGTGGCGCTGAGATTGGCGCGCCCTTTATCATTGCGCCGCCAGAGGGGTCGTTTTTGCAGGCTGCGATGCGCGCACCGCGGCAGCTGACCATTGCGCTACATCAGCAGCCACTGATCGCAGGTACGGTGGTGGACAAGGAAGTGCTGGCGGTCCTTGAACAAACCGCCAAGCAGTTAGAGGCCATGGGGCATCGCGTGGTGCCTGCCGAGCCTAACATCGATATCGAGCAATTTTGGCATGATTTTATGGTTGTGGTGTGCGCCCATACAGCATTTACCATCGATAATATCGAGCGTGATTTTGGGCCGCAGCATATCAAAAAACTAGAGCCACAAACCTACAATATGGCGCTTTTGGGTCGTTCCTTATCAGCGGTAGACTTGGCGCATGCCAAACACGGCTGGCATCACAGTCAATATCAGACAGGCTTATTACTAGAAGAGTACGATATGATTTTGTGTCCGACCGTACCGACACCAGCGGTCAAGCATGGCGTACTACCGCCTAGCCGTATGGATGAGATGCTGATGCGTAGCGCAGAGCTGCTCAATAAAGGCATAGATATGGGGAAATACGCCTTTAGCTCAGGCATGATAGAAAAGCTGAGCCAGCCTGTGTTGAGTAAGATGGCTTTTACCTTACTAGCTAATGTCACAGGTTTGCCCGCGATGTCACTGCCGGTAGGCATGAGCAAAAAAGGCTTGCCGATTGGTATGCAGCTGATCGGACGGATGAATGATGAGGCGACGTTGTTTAGTATCGCAGGTGAGATGGAGCGTGCAGGGCTGTTTACGAAGTCAGCGTTTGAGAAGTAGCTCAAGCTATTCAAAACAACGTCGTCAAAACGCAGCAGCTAAGACACCTTAGTCGAAGCGATAAATATCCATACCTAAGCTATGGTGCGCCATGCTTTGATGTATCACTGAGACGCGCTGGCCGGCACCCAAGGCAAAAAACAGTGGCAACAGATGCTCATCACTAGGATGGATGTCTTTATAATTGGGATAACGCTGCCAATCAAGAGCGCTTGGAATGTCGGTTTTGAGCTGCTTGAGTAGCCATATTTTAAAACTATTGGCGCTCTGATCGATGCTGTCCGCCTGCCAGCGCAGGGCTTGCAAGTTATGAGTGATATTGCCTGAGCCGATGATCAGTATCTGCTCATCACGCAAACTCGCCAGCTGCGCCCCTAACTGATAGCAGGCGAGACTGTCATAATGCTGCGGCAAAGAAATCTGTACGATCGGAATAGTGGCTTCTGGATACAGATGTTTGAGCGGCGCCCAGACGCCATGATCAGAGGCGCGCATGGGGTTTAGTCTGCAGGTAATACCGCGCGCGCTGAGCTGCTGCGCAAGCGACTCGGCAAGCAGCGGATGACCTGCGGCAGGGTATTGTATCTCATACAGCTCAGCGCCAAACCCAGAAAAATCATGCCAAGTCTTTGGCTGAGGATTGCTGCTGATCTCAAGCTTTGCTGATTGCCAATGTGCCGACATAATAACGATGGCACGCGGCACAGGCAGGTTTTGGCCGATACGCGCCAAGGCACTGGTCGTCGCTGACTGCTCTGTGGCTAGGCTTGGCGCGCCGTGCGAGACAAATAGCGCAGGCAGCTTTGCGTGCTTAGAGAGGGTAGAAGTATCGGGCCACGCATCAGCGGCACTAATGGGCGCTGACGTGTGGCTGCCTGATGGTTGCTGCTCGGCGCTCGGCGCCATAGCAGTAAGTGCTGTGTTTTTTGGATGAGTCATGTAGCGTTTATTAGGGCTTGCAGCGATATTTCAATCCTGCCTGTCTGTTATCCTACCAAAAGCCTGATCTGTCTTGTGAGTATTTAGTTGCCACGATGATAGGGGTGGTTGTGATTGATGCTCATGGCGCGGTAGAGCTGCTCCATCAATACCACGCGTACCAGTGGATGCGGCAGTGTCAGCGCCGATAGTGACCATTTGACATCGGCCTTTGCCAACACTTCTGGCGACACGCCATCAGCGCCGCCAATGACCAGCGCGATATCATCGCCTTGCTGCATCGAGTCTGCCAGTTTTTCCGCCAGCCCTTCTGTCGAGAGCATCTTACCTTTGACATCTAGTACCCACAGTTGCTCGCGGCTGGATGCTTGGTGAGCGGCCAATATGGCTTGTCCTTCTTGCTCGCGGTACTGAGCGAGGTTGGCTTTAGAAGGGTTCTTTGCCCGCTTTGCTGCCGCTATCTCGACAATCTCAGTACTGAGCATGGGCTGAATACGTTTAAAGTACTCATCAAAACCAGTTTGTACCCATTTTGGCATCTTAGTGCCTACGGCCAAGATTCTTACCTTCATATGATGTACCAATTCGATAATTAAAAAATATAACAAAAGAGAATGTAACAAAAGAATTCTACGCTTAAGATATTGTAACAAACAAGCCTTTTACCTCGCATTTTTTTGTGCTTTACTAGCGTTTGACAAACAGTTGTTCTTTCTATTTATTTTTTAGTTCTCACTTATGTGACTACACATTCAGGTAGACCGTTTTTAACGAAAGGAGTCGTTTATGAACCGTATTACAGCCAGTACGCTCACTCTTATGGCAGGAGCCTTATTGTCCATATCTGCGCAAGCAGCCTCACTAGATGGTACACAGTGGCAAACCATCGATGATAAGACAGGGGAGAAAAAAGCCATCATTCAGCTAAATGAAAGAGGTGGTAAGGTCTCAGGTAAAATTATTAAGGTGCTTAATAAAGAAAAAGCCAAAGCCGTCTGTACTAAATGTCCTGGTAATCTTAAAAACCAGCCAGTGGAAGGCTTGCAGATTTTGACCGGTCTCAAGGCAGAGGGCAACAACCAATGGAGCGACGGTAAGCTGGTCGATCCTGAGTCTGGCAAAGTGTATTCAGGAAAAATCACCTTAAGTGACAATGGTCAAAGTCTTGATCTGCGCGGTTATGTCGGCACGCCATTGTTTGGCCGCTCACAGACGTGGCAACGCATCAAATAGAATGCTTACTGCATTAGTCATCTCAAAACCAGTCGCTTCAAAACCCCTCACATCAAAGGCTTAATGGTTTGCGAGATAGTGTTTTCTTTGCCGTGCGTGTCATCCGTAGGTTTGGGGATAATGGTCAGCTTGGCGTCAGACTCAAAGACCACCGCTTCGACATCATCAAAGCTGTTGATACCTTGAGAGCGCATCGCACATTCTATCTCTTGACGGGTCAGGCGCTCAGACCGCATGGCATCTGACAAAAACTGGCCTTGATAAAAGACGATACGCGGCTCTGATAAAATAAAGTTGCTAAACTGCGGTGATACCGAGGCATATTTGGTGACCAAAAACTGCAACAGATAAAGCACCAATATCGAGGAGACCCCTTCGATAAACGGAACGTCTTTGAGCAAGATGGTGCTGGCACCCAGAGACCCGATCATCACCGTGACAACCCAATCGAAGTTGTTGAGCTGCGAGGTGGAGCGTTTGCCTGAGACTTTGGTCACCAGTACGATTAAGACGTACACCATGACGCTCGTCAACACGATACGGCCAAGCTTGTCTATATTGTCAAAAAAAATCATGTCCATAAAGCTAGCTCCTATTGAAAATACCAAAGCAAGTCGCTTAACACAGTAGGCATTTACCTTAGCCTAACGGATTTTGCTCAGCAATAGAAAAAAACTTTGTAGCACCGTGTATAGTCAGCGTTTTTTAAGGCACTCATATAGGGCGTGTTGAACATTCAAATGTGGCACTGGCGGCGGCTATTTTTTGCCAATACGCAGTGAAATTTTCGAATCCTAGTCATTCTATGATAGACAATTTCACCATGTATTGGCAAAAAAGAGCCCCGCCCCGAAGGGCTGATGCTAAAATCACCCCAAACGGTGTTGTAAACCTAGCTAAGGCCTCGACATTATCGTCGGTTTACGCCTAGTTTGGGGTGATTTTATCTATCAGCAGTCCTAATATTTGAATGTTCAACACGCCCTAGTCAATCCTAAATAAATTGACAGGCAGGATAGCAGGTGCCACGCCGTCATATTTTACGGGTATTCATTTTGCATAGCATTTATAGCATCTATCGGCGTAGGCTCAGCATGTCATCGTGTTTTAAGTGAACAGAATCCTGTCGGGTCGTTTAGGGTTTTAGAGCGTCTTATAGGGTTTTGGGCGCAGGATCGAGTAGGCGGTTAAATGCCCAGATGCTGATGCGCGCGCTGACCAGTGACAGCACCACGATCATCACTAGCGCAGAGAGTAACGGTAATGGCTGCTGCTTGGCCATCGCCAGCAAAACCTCACGGCTGATATCGTCAAAAAGCAAAAACCATAACGCTAAAAAATACAGCCCCGTCAATAGCCAGACGACCATGATACCGCCCAGCATCAAGCGGTTGATTTCGTCTTTGTAAAGAGCGCGCTGCTGATGTTTAACAAACTTGCTGACTGCGATATAGGCTGCAAGGATGATGGATAGGACGGTGACCAGCTGTGCATTTAATGCCAGTTTGGTTTGAATCAGCATAAATAGGGCGCTGGCCAGTACATAACCGATCGCAAAGTATCCAATGTATGGCGGAAGCTGAGGCTGAGTGCTCGCGCGTGTCGTGGCCAGTCCGTGGGGGTTGGTAGCGGGGCTGGGTTTATTGAGATTGGTGGTTTTGCGTGACATAAGCGCGCCTTATTCAGATAAAAAGAGAGTTGCCGTATTAGGGTGTGTCTTCAATTCATTCGATAGTTATAGTCGATACACTCTAAAAATGTCATGGCGCTACTGGGGTGCTATTTTTAAACGTAGGTTGCGCAGCCTCTGGGAACGCATCCCGCAAGTAAAATTTATACCAGTAGCGCGTTTAAATCCATAACAGTTTTACATTCAGCTAACTATATCTAAATGGGCTAAAAATGGCCAAATTTTGCCAAACATCGTCAAATAGCGGGTTTATATCCCGATATTAACGGCGCTATTTTCCTTGTTTGACCGCAATGTTTGACCGCAATTTATCCCATCTTTATCACCATTTTTGAAACGAAGACACACCCTAGTGCTGCGCGGTCCAGTCCAGCATCGCATCGAGTACAGGTCTTGCCGTATAAGCATTGAGCGTTTGCTCGCTATTAATGATACCCACGACCACATAGTCTTGCCCCGATAGGCCTTTGACATAGCCTGCCATAGAGGTGACGTTATTGAGCGTACCTGTCTTAATCCAAGCGCGGCCAATGGCGGCTGACTCAGGCAAGCGGTCACTATGCGCGCTAATGGTGCCACTGACACCAGCGATGCCGAGCGAGTTGACATAAGCGTCAAAACTTGGGTGATCGTAGGCATAGATTAGCAGCTCGTTTAGGTTGGCCGCGGTGATCGTGCAGTCACGGCACAACCCTGAGCCGTTGGTCAGATATGGCGCAGGCGTGTCTAGATGGTGTTGCCACCACTGGTTGATGGTCTGTAAGGCTACCGGATAGTTAGTGGTTGCAGGTTTGCCAAACTGATAGAGACTCGTCTTGTTGCCTCCTGCTTTTTCTTGTCCTTTTGGCTTGCTAACGGCAGTTTGAGTGGGTGTAGCAGTGTCAGCCGCGGTCGTCTTAGTATCAGATGGCGGGGCGTAAGCGGCAATGGATAATGCCACTTGCTCAGTCATGACGTTGTTTGAAAAATGGTTGATGTCGTGGATTTGCTGAGCCAAGTTTAACGACGGATAGCTGACCTGTGGCAGCGGTGACATCGGTAGCGCACGCAAACCTGTTTTTGGCTGTTTATGAGATGACGCATTATAGGGCGTCTCGCGGCTGAGCACATCGCCTGTCAGGGTATTGCCCAGTGCTTGCCATTTGGCCTTAATGACCCGCGCGGCAAAGTCTTTGGCATCAGGATAAGCCACATAAAACGCGTGCTCTTGGCAGCTATTTGGCAAGTTTTGATGAAACACTAGTTGGCTGGCTTGCCATACTGGCGCAAGGCTATAGCGCGCCTGTCCACAGCTCGCTGAGCGAGTGGCTATGGTGGTGGGCAATTGATAATCGGCCAGCTGCGGTGTGTATGTGAGTCGCGCGCGGTCAGTGTCCAGCGGATAGCTTTTGATACCGATGGTACTAAAATTGACCAAAAAACCATCAGGACTTGCGTTATAAGGACGCAATGGCGCGTTGTCAAAGGCCGCAGGGTCTTTGCCCACCTTATCAAACACTGTGCTGTCGACGATGATATCCCCGTCGATATGATGAATACCTGAGGCTTGCACGTGATAGAGCAGCTGCTGTAGGCGCTTATGCGTCATTTTTGGGTCGCCGCTGCCTTGTAGCACCAAGTCGCCATACAGGCGCTCGCCGATGATCACGCCAGTATGATAGACGCGGGTATGCCAGACAAAATCTGCGCCAAGTGTATCTAGTGCGATAAAGCTCGGCACCAGCTTCATGGTGCTGGCAGGGGTGCGCGCTACCTGAGCTTGATGACTCAGTAAGGGTGAAAAAACTATCTTGGTCGTTGTATGTGCGGTGCTTTTTTGCTCGACATCCGCGCCGTCATTGACGCTACTATCGTCGGTACTACTGTCTTGGCTTGTTTGCATTTTAGCGTTTGGCCATTTGGCCTCTGACGGTAGGGTAGGAATGCTCTCTAAGCTTTGATAAGTAGAAGGGTCGTCGGTATAAGCGTGTAGCTGCCGCTCATGCTTTTGGATGGTTCGTTTTTCTATGGTCACAAGCGCGCTTTGATAACTGGCAGCGTTGTTTGAGCGCTCTGCTGGATGCTGGCTGTCGATGACTTTGATAGGCGCTGGTAAGTGACTGGCGTTTTTGTCGCCCACTGGCGTGATGACGATACTGATGTCGGCGGCGCTCAAATCTGCACGTGACAAGGCGGTTTGGATGCCCTCTGGTAGCGCCGCTTGGGAAACAAGCGGTGCCGCCAGCGCAGTGGCCAATAATGCTTGTCTGACAAAGCGCCTGCCAAGTCGATGCAGTCGTAACGGCGCAACCGCAGCGTGCGGCGGCGTATCAAAGGCAGAAGGCTTGTCATAATAATGGGGGGTAGAAGTGGATTGCATGAGTATCGTTCATCAGGTGGCAAAAATAGCCTATGGTATCATGAGTTTCGCTTGTCGCGTAGATGGGGCGTGTTGATTATCAAGGGCATGTATCAGTCTAGCGCACATGCAAAAACGCCATGGCGGTCATGGTGGCATCATTATAGGCGTCATGAGCACCCAAATCAGGAATCTGATAATACGCTAAGATGTTGGTCAGCTGCTGCGCTTGGCTGGAGAGCCCTTGGGTTTGACCACTCAGACGCCGACTGTATAAGTGCCGAATATCGATGATTTTATTGGGCAAGGTGGTGCCCATGTAGTCTTTTACCAATGGGTTTAAAAACCCCATATCGATCTGCGGACAAAACCCCACAATCGGACGGTTGCCGATAAAGGGCAGTAGCCGCGCCAGCATCTCATCATAGCTCATACCATGCTCGACATCAGCGGTACGTAGACCATGGATTACGATGGTGTCGCGGTCAGGCATGACGGGCGGGCGACAGACCAGATGGATGCCATTGCCCGTATCGATGCTAGAGCCATCGATATGAATCGCGGCCACCGATAGTAGGTGGTGCTTTTTGGGGTTTAGCCCCGTCATCTCACAGTCGAGTGCCACCCACCGCTCAGTGGCAGGTTGATCAAACATCGCCGCCAGCTCAGGCCGCTGCAGCTGCATTTTTTGCCATTTGCATGATAGTTGGGTCAGCCAGCTCATATTCTGTATTCTCTTTTTGCTGCTTTGCGCCGCTCTAGGCGATCTCTAATTGATAATGCTGCCGCAGCTGGTTTTTAAAGCTTTTGACAACAGCCAAACACTCTTTTAATAAATCACGCTCAAGCGCGGTTAGCGTCATGGGGTTGACCTGCCGTGCATGTTTGTCATCGGTCGAGAGCGCAACAGAGAGTCGCTGCGCCATAAAAAACTCCAGCGCTTCTAACAGCGTGTCAGCCCGCTCTTGGGTCAGTGCGCCCACTTCGACCAAGGCTTTTAGGCGGTGTTTACTGCTAGGGACGGCCAAGACATCGTTTTCTAGAGCGAGGGCGCGAATACCATGTACTAACGGAAAAATCCCTGCTTTTTTTAGATCGATATCTTGCGAGGCGCTTTTACCTGCTAATAATGGTACAAATTTTTGCCACCATTGATGGACATCGCCAAACTGTAGTGCTGCCCGCGCAAACTGGCGCACAAACATAGGGTCTGAGCGTCGATGCGCGGCCTTGAGGTGCTGACGAACGTGCTGCAAGAGCGTCTCATCACCGCAGACGTATTCGCCATCGAGAATGGCAGACAAGTAGATGGCGTGCATGGGATCGGTGTTTTTAAACCATGAGCTGATTTGGGCATTAAACCGTTGTAATGGTTGTCGCCATATCGGGTTGGTCATCATGATATTGCCGTCGCACAGCGGATAGCCAAGTTGCGCCAACTGCTCATTAAAGCACGCAGCAAACTGCGGTAGATCCGGATGAGTATAGCCATCACGGATGATCAGTGCATTGTCTTGGTCGGTGCGCATGATTTGCTCGCCGCGACCCTCGGAGCCCATGACGATAAGACAGGTGTGGCTCATCACCTCATCAGGAACGAGCAGCTGCCACAACTTGGTAAATACCTGAGCGTTCAAGGTCTGTACCATGCGGCTGATGTTACCGATTTTTACCCCGTTTTGGTGCTGGGCGCGGATATAGCGTCCTATCCTCTCGACGGCCGTGTCCAAACTGCTAAAATCTTGGGCTTGCTCGATTTGAATACTGATGAGCTGCGAGTGGTGGCTGATGTGCGCGAGCATATCGCTTTGACCAAGCACACCTGCTACCGCACCATGGTGATCGATGACCGGCAAGCGATGAATACGGTAGCGCGTCATGGTCAGCAGCGCATCACCGATCTCATCGCTCGCCTTGATGGTACGTACGTTAAAGTTAGCATAACGCTGGCATGGCGTGGTGGTAGGATCTCTCTGCTCACTGACCGCGCGGCAAATATCGGTATCGGTCAAGATGCCCAATGTCTCATCGATGCCATGTTGCGCGTTTGCTATGGCTAGTCGATGCGCAGGTGCTCGCACCAGTACGTGCTTTAATCCAGCATCCGTCATCGTGCGCGCCGCTTCATGTAAGCTGGTATCAGCATCGACGATATGTACAGGCAGTAAACGAACAGAGATGACCGGCTGCAGCATGATCTGCTGTACTTCTTGCTGGTCATCGTAGGCGGCATGGACAGCAGATTTACGATTGCGGCGCTGCTGCAGGGCTTTTAGACGCTCAGGCAGTTTGTCAGAGAGCATTTGCCGCACCAGATGATTTTGTGCGCTGATTTTATCGACCGCTGCACCCTTAACTTGTAGCAGTAACGTGTCTTCGGTGGCGCGAAACTGATAACGCTGTCTGTCTTCGTCCATTAGCTGCGCGTCTGAGGCGGCTGATAGCTGCGGTGCGTTGGAGGACTCGGGCAAGCGGCGGCTGTCAAACCAGTCGTTGTTATTGGGCTCATCTGAGTGATTGCTACCCAAGTAGGCCGCGACAAAATGACCGGCCAATAACTGCTCAATCTGGCCTTTGATGACCACATATAAGTATGACATCTCGTCTGCAGGTAGGCTTTCGTCTTTGGCAAGGTAGCGGATTTTGGTGTGTTTTCTGATGCTTTGGCGCTCAGCCAAGCTCAGCACATCAAAAGGCGGCTGGGTAAAATCAAGATGGGGCATGGCATCATCCTTGATGGCATCGTTGCGACAGTCTATTTTACTATAGCACTATTTAACCAAAAAACCTTTAATAACCAGCATCCCATCATGGTTATTAAAGGGTGTTGATGGCTATAAAAACGGTCGCTCTGTGTATCACTCAGGCTAAGGAGAATGGGGCTGCTTGCCGGTTTTACACCTAAAGCAACGCCCGAATACGGCGGATGGCTTCGCGGCTTTCTTCTACACTGGCCACCAGCGCGATACGCACATAGCCCTGACCGGGGTTGTGTCCAGCGACTTCACGCGACAGATAGCGCCCTGCTAAGGCATGGATATTGGCCTGTTCATACAGCACTTTGACAAAGACTTCATCATCGCCATCGAACTGCTCAGGGACTTTGACCCAAAAGTAAAAGCCAGCCTCAGGCATACGTAGCGATAATACATCGCCAAGCTCTGCCATCCATAGCGTAAATTTTTCTTGATACAGCGCGCGGTTGTGCGCCACGTGTTTTTCGTCTTGCCACGCGGCGATAGAGGCCAGCTGATGCGGTATTGGCATCGCACAGCCTTGATAGGTGCGATATTGCAAATAGGCCTGCAAAACCTCAGCGTCGCCAGCGACAAACCCTGAGCGTAAGCCCGGTAGGTTGGAGCGCTTGGATAACGAGTGAAAGACGATACTGTTTTTAAAGTCATGTCGACCGAGCGCGGCGCACGCTTGTAGCAGACCTATCGGTGCTGTATCAAAATACAGCTCGCTATAGCACTCGTCGCTGGCAATGATAAACCCATACTGATCTGACAAGCGCAGCAGATATTCCCAATCCTCCATCGTCATCACCGAGCCTGTCGGGTTGTTGGGGCTACAGACAAAAAGTAGCTGCGTGCGCGCCCACACATCTGTTGGCACTGCCCGATAGTTACCCTTAAAATCATTCTCCGCAGTACAAGGCACAAAGTACGGCGTCGCCTGCGCCAATATCGCCGCACCTTCATAGATCTGATAAAACGGATTGGGCATGATGACAGTCGGGGGTGCGCCAGTTGCCGGTTGTGCGTCATCACACCGATGATCGATGACCGCTTGTACAATGCTAAAAATCGCTTCACGCGTGCCCATCACAGGGAGCACTTGGGTGCGAGGATCGACATGATGCAAAAAGAACCGCCCCTCCAACCAATGCGCGATGGTCTGACGAAGCTCAAACAGACCATTGGTGGTCGGATAAAGGCTTATTTTGTCCAAGTTTTCGTGTAATGCGTCCAAGACGAAGCTCGGTGGCTGATGTTTTGGCTCACCGATGCCTAGCTTTATCGCACTGTAACGGGGGTCTGGTGTGCTATCGGCCAACAAAGCAGCCATCTTGGCAAAAGGATACGGATGCAGGTGTGTTAAGTTGTGATTCATAGGTAGGGTAACTATAATAGACAATTAATAATAAAGTTATAAAAAAAAATTACATTTGAGCAGTGTAGCACTTCTTATATTTTTTGTCTTTTGCTTCTCTTGTCTATAAAGACGCATTTATTGATAACTTTTCATAATAAAAAACAGCGGTCGGCGCGATATGTTGGCTGATAGTAAGGGTAATTTGATATGTCTAGTGTCCTAAATAATGACCAACTTCACGCTAAAGATATCAACAATGACGTTGATAATAGTGTAACGCGTGTCAAATTATACGAGCTGCTACAAGAGCGCGAGCAGTGCTGGTGGCAGACGCGTCAGAATTTGATTAACCTAAAAGAGCGACAGGTGTTTTGGTATGGCGAAAACAGCCTGATGATGTGGCTGATGTGGCAGCTGGTCAGCTATGTGCTGGTGGCTATGGCGCTAATGCTGCTGAGCCGATTTTTAGACCTCTCGCTACCGCTTTGGCAGTATGTGGGGTTATTTGTCATTCAGACGGCGATATTTGTCGTCATCTTGATGAGTAAGGGGCGACTCGCCAACAAGCTACAACAAAAAATCGATAATGATGAGCTGCTCCGCGAGCAGGCGCTCAATGAGATGGCGATACTGGCAGAAGACTGTTTGTATCCTGATGTGCATGCCAAGTCGCCTATTTCGTTAGAGCAGTTGTATGAGGCATTAGATGGGCGGTTTCATTTAGCCAGCTTACAATGCTTGCTACAAAAAGAAGTCGATGCGGGGCGTTTGATATTGACACAGACGCAAGTGGAGGCGGAGGTTTTGCCACTAGAGCTGGCCGATGATGAGCTAAAAGAGCATGCTCGTGAGATGGTATATAAAAGCACCTTATAAGTGACGCTATAGCGATAAGCCCCATCAATGTATTATCAATGATGGGGCTTGTTTTTACGGAACAGTATAGTTGATTCTAAATAAGAGAATCATGCGTTGATTAACCAGCAAGACCGATAAAAATTTTCTGGCGTGCTGTGCCTACGCAGACAGAGGCTGCAAAAATTTCTATCAGCCTTGCTATAACATTTTTATAGTGAACCGATTATAGCGAGGTTTATGATAGGTTTTAGGCTGGCCACTTTATCCTCTACTCGTGTCTTTTGGAGCTGTCAGGCTGGCAAGCAGCGCAGCTTTTAAGGCGCTTAGCCTATCAGCGGACAGCGGCTCATCGTTTTGATCACTGATATAAAACATATCTTCTGCGCGCTCGCCTAACGTGGTAATACGAGCAGCGTGCACTTCTATTTTTTCTTGCAAAAACACTTGTCCAACGCGCGCCAGCAGCCCTGGCTGATCTAAAGTCTCTAGGCTCATGATATGCTGATCTGAGGCGTCATTAAACTCAAAGCTAATCTCCGTTTTTACCTCAAAATGGCGCAGCTGCCTAGGGATGCGTTTATGCACCAGCTTTGGTAAGGCAGGGGCTTTGAAGGCGTCAATCAGTCGCTGCTTGAGCTCTTGCTGGCTGTCTTCATCGACCAGTAACGTACCACTCGGATCGAGCAGCACATAGGAGTCCAAGGCAAAGTCGCGAGTGGCGGTGATGATGCGCGCATCGAGCACATCTAGGTTCATCTGATCAAAGACGGCCATGGTCACAGCAAACAGATTCATCTGATCTTGGGTGTAGACAAAGACCTGAACGGCATCAAGCGCCAGCTCACGATGCTCGCGCAATACCACCAGTGGCGGGCTATCGGCATTAGATGCCAGACCGATGGGCGGATGGTTTAGGATGGCTTCGGTGTGCCAAAAGATATCCTCTGGTATCTCGCGCAAAAAGTACTCATCGCCCAGATCGTCCCAAAGACGTAACACTTCCTCGCGATTCATATGCTGATTGTCGACATTGTCGAGCATCTTTAGCGCTTGTTTACGCGTAGCGCTGATCATATCTTGGCGATTGGTCGGGGCGTCGATATCGGCGCGTAGGATACGGCGTGTCTGCGAGTAGAGCTGTTTCATCAGGGTCGCCCGCCAGCTGTTCCAGAGCTGCGGATTGGTGGCGTTCATGTCAGCGACAGTCAGGACGTATAAATGATTGAGGTGGGTGACATTGCCGACCAAATCCGCAAACACTGTGACCACCTCTGGATCTGAGATGTCCTTTTTTTGGGCGGTCATCGACATCAGTAAATGGTGACGGGTCAGCCAGCCGACCAGATGCGCGTCGGCTTTGCTCATACCGTGCGCCAAACAAAACTCAATCGCTTCTGTCTCACCCAGCAGGCTGTGATTGCCGCCGCGACCTTTGGCAATATCATGAAACATCGCTGCCAGTACCAATATCTCTTTGCGCTCAATCCGCTGAAAGATCGCACTGACCAAAGGAAAGTCCTCAAAAAACCGCGGATCGGTAAAGCGGTGCAAAATACGAATCAAAAACAACGTATGGGCATCGACCGTATAGCGGTGAAATAGATCATACTGCATCAGTCCGGTGACTTGGGCAAAGGCTGGAATGTAATTTCCCAAGACGCCATAGCGGTTCATGGTGCGCAGACGATGGAACAAATAGTTTTGTTCTTTTAAGTTGGCCAAAAACAGCGCTTGATGGGCAGGGTTGTCGCGATAAATCTGATCAATGCCGCGCGCGGCGATTTTTAGTGCACGCAGCGTGTGGGTACGAACCTTGTCGATACCGTGCTGACCCATTAATAAGAACATCTCTAAAATAGATTCAGGATGCTGAGCAAAAACCCGATGGTGCGCTATAGCAATATGATCACCAACACGGTTGAATCTTGCATTGATCGGCTGCTTTTTGGGGCGCTCGTCATCAGGCAGTTGCGGCTCTATGATGGTCTCATAGTAGTGATTGGTCAGCATCTCAGACAGCGTTGATATTTGCATGGCACAGCGATAGTAATCGCGCATAAAGCGTTCAACAGCCGCATTTGGCTGATCGTCTGGCTGAGTCTCATAACCCATTAATTGGGCAATCTCACGCTGATAATCAAACAACAGCTTGTTTTCGTTACGTCCGGTCAGCACATGCAGATAATGCCGTATCTGCCATAGATAGCCTTCTGCAAAGCTGAGCTCATCGAACTCTTTTTCTGTCAAAAAGTTTTGTTGCACCAAGTCATAGAGCTTGCCCACGCGAAAATATCGTTTGGTCACCCAGCCGATGATATGAATGTCACGTAATCCCCCAGGCGCCGTTTTGATATTGGGTTCAAGATTATACTCAGTTGCATTATGTTGTAGATAACGGGCCTTAGACTCTTCCATTTTTACATCAAAAAAGGCACGAGGAGACCACTGCTTGTTAACGATTTGGATGGGCATATCTCGCAGTGCTTCGTTGCCGATTAACAATCGAGCTTCGAGCTGGGCACTGGCTATCGTATGGTCAAGTGCAGCTTCTAACGCATCGTTGACACTGCGTACCGACAGCGCAGGCTCCAGCCCGATATCCCACAGCAATGCGACCAATTTATCAATCTTACTACTGGCATCAGCGCCGACTTCGTCAGGAGATAACAGCAGGATATCAATATCTGAATAAAGCGACAGCTCACCGCGTCCATAGCCACCTGTCGCAAACAGGGCCAAATCCGTCTTATCCAGCTCAAACCAATAAAACAAAGCAATCAGCAGCTCATCAATCGCCTCGCTACGCGCGCCAACCAGCTGACGAATATTGACACCGCGCTCAAGGGCACGGCTGATATCCTCATTGATTTGGCTCAGCCATTCAGGAATACCCAACAAAGCAGGCTCTGAGGTGCTATCGGCGCTGGCGCTTGCTGGCAGCGCGTCGGTAGTCACTGATTGCTTGGAAAATAGGGGTAAGGGTGTCAAATCGATAGAGGTGACATCGCAATTAAACATGAGGATATCCAATTAATAGGGTAAAAAAATTGTTGATACCAAAAGTATCGCAATTATAGTCCAAAAAAAAGACCGCCTAGGCGATCTTTTCTTATCTTACTGGGTCAAAAAGCTCAGGTCTTCTTCAGGGCGCGTGGTAAACACTTCACAGCCATTGTCGGTCACGACCATCGTATGCTCCCACTGAGCCGACAGCTTACGGTCTTTGGTAATCGCCGTCCATTCATCAGGTAAAATCTTGGTCTGCCATGTGCCTTGGTTGATCATCGGCTCAATGGTAAAGGTCATGCCCGTTTTTAGCTCAAAGCCTGTGCCTTTTTTGCCGTAGTGCATCACTTGTGGCTCGTGATGGAATTCATCACTGATACCATGACCACAAAACTCACGGACGATACTAAAACGCTCAGGCTCGACCACTTCTTGAATCGCTGCACCAATATCACCGAGACGCGCGCCGTCTTTGACTACGCTCATACCCGCATACAGTGCCTTTTGCGCGACATCACAAATGCGCTTAGCCATGATAGAGCCGTTACCGACGATCCACATCTTTGAAGTATCGCCATAGTAGCCGTCTTTGATCACGGTCACATCGATGTTGATGATATCGCCATCTTTGAGTAGCTTGCTTTCGGTAGGAATACCGTGACAAACCACATGATTAACAGAGGTGCAGATAGATTTTGGAAAGCCATTGTAGTTCAGCGGAGCAGGAATGGCTTTTTGCACATTGACTATATAGTCATGAGCGATTTGGTTGAGGGCTTCGGTACTGACGCCGACCTTGACATGTTCGTCGAGCATGACAAGGACATCACTGGCGAGTTTGCCGGCCACACGCATTTTTTCTATGGCCTCTGGGGACTGGATAAGGGATTTTTTAGTCATCATCTTGTGTCTTATAATTATGAGGTTAATGTGGAGAGATTATACCATAAATGGACCGATGGCAGTTTTATGATAATTGATATTAAATCTATCATTATTATTGACAATAGTTACTTTACAGCCCCATTCGAGCCGTTATGACCCTCCAGTCACGATAATATATTCATATTTTGACAATTTAGTTGAATCTTGTAAAAGATAGAAGTAATGTAATTTTGCATGCTAAAGGGATTAGCAGCAGTCTTTGCCGACGTTATGAGGTAAAGGCACTCACCATTAATGATGACAAGGATGTTGTTATGACGCTCTCCTCGTACGTTCGTGCTGCGCTCACGCCGCGCACTTTTTTACCAATACTGGGCTCTATCAGTACTGGCGTTTTATTAATGACCATGCAAACCACTTCAGCGCAAGCGGCAGGGCAGTACTATAATTGTGCCAACGCAAATGGCTGCACGCTAGTCGATAGCAAATACTTTACCTCCAGTTATACCAAGACTCAGTATCCAGTGGTCATGGCTCATGGGCTTGGCGGTTTTACCAAGATGTTTGGGGTCTTAGATTATTTCAACGGGATTCCTAGTGAGCTGATGAAAGGTGGATCAGAGGTGTACACCACCAAAACATCAGCGGTGAATAATAGTGAAGTCCGCGGTGAGCAGCTATTACAGCAAGTCAAAACCATCACTGCCATTTCAGGCGATCCAAAAGTCAATTTGTTTGGGCACAGTCAAGGCGGTATAGACATCCGCTATGTCGCTGGCGTTGCACCAAAATACGTCGCCTCGGTCACCGCCGTATCAAGCCCAGAGCAAGGCTCAAAAACAGCCGATTTTGTCAAAAACGTCCTTGAACCAAACAATGACACAGGTGAGCCATCAAACGTCACGACACAGCTGGTATCAGGGGTGTTTAATTTGATTGGCGGCTTTACAGATGTGGGATCAGGCATCAGTTTTAAAGAGATACAAGCGCAAGATGGCTGGCAAGCACTCATGGCGCTATCAACCGATGGTGCGGCCAAATTCAATGCCAAATTCCCCGCAGCAATGCCAACAAGTTACTGTGGTCAGCCAACCAGTACCTCTGCAAACGGTATCAAATATTACTCATTTAGTGGGGTAGGACAAGTCATGAGATCCCTTGACCCTAGTGATTATCTGCTTGCAGTAACAGGCGTACCGTTTTTATTTGATGCCAATGATGGTCTGGTCTCTGTCTGCTCAAGCCGACTCGGGTATGTGATTCGTGACAACTACATCATGAACCATCTAGATTCAGCCGATCAGGTATTAGGTTTGACCGCATGGGGCGAGTCTAAGCCCAAGTCCATTTATCGTACTCAGGTCAATCGCCTAAAAAACGCCAATCTCTAACCCCAATGACCATCTATTTAATGATTGTCTAAGAACTCGTACCTATGTCAAAACATTGCCGCCCCGCTTATCTACCGATTGTTATAATCGCTGTGGTCATCATAGTCATCGCGGCGGCGGTGATTGTGTGGTTTAAACCAGATAATAAACCGATGGCGACTCAGCAGTCGCTATCTGCTTCACCCACTGATAAGTCTGAGAGTACACTGTCCACGGCGCAAAGCAATACTCAAGCTGAGGCACCATTTGCTCAAAGCGATGCTTTATTTGTCACTGGATTGGAGCGTTTGCCGCGCTCATTAAGAGGCACGCAAGTGGACGGCGAAATCATCATCGATGAAAACAAGCAGTTGGTCGTTACGGAAGGCTTACGGCGTTTATTCGATTATTTTTTATCAGCAATAGGAGAGGAGGAGGAAGCGGTTATATTTGCGCGTGTCGAGAGTTATATTCGCCATCACACGCCAGAGCCTGCGGCCAGCCAAGCGGTCGCTATCTTTGGCAACTATGTGGCGTATCTCAAAGCGCTGCCTGATATAGAAAAACGCTATGGCAATCTGCAATTGCAAGCGAGCAAAAGCGGTGAGCTGGATTTGAATGCCATTGCTCAGCAAAAGCAAGAGGTGGCAAGATTACGTCAGCAGTATTTTGACAAAACCACCATCGAATCCTTCTTTGGTGCAGAAGATAACTACGATGACTATAGTATAGAGATGGTCAGAATCAACCAAAACGAGCAAATGAGTGAGGCACAAAAACAGGCTGCCAGACAAGATTATGTGAGCCGTCTACCAGATGGTGCGATCAAAACCAATATCATGCAGCAAGCCAATCTTAATGAGCTTATGGCTCGCACTGAACAGATGAAAGCGGCAGGTGCCAGCCCTGAAGCGCTATACAATATGCGCCGAGAGTTAGTGGGTGCACCAGCGGCAAAGAGACTGGCGCAAGTCGATCAAGAGGATGCCAATTTTGACCAGCGCTTTACTCAGTATGAAACGCAAAAGGCGCAGCTATTGAGTCAAAGTGCCAATCCAGCAGCGGCGCAAAGTCAGATCGAGCAGCTTGAGCAGCAACTGTTTGATGACGCTGAGCGCAAGCGTTTATCCGGTTATGCTGCGCTGCAAAAAACACAGACTCAATAGATGCACTTTATTAACCTTGAATAACTTACCGTAATGTAAGGGACAGGTATGCTAAAAGTGTGGATAAGCGGTGGCGATTGGGAAGGGTACGTTCCAATGGCTGTGGCTTTAACACAACGATAGTGATACTTTGCTAATGAAGAGCCAAACATTATTGGTACAGATGTGATCTAAAATAGTGGTACATACGCTTATTAAGACTGACGTTGTATCTACCGTTTCGATAAACGATATCAGTCATCAGATGCGATAGTTGCGCGATAAAAACACCTCACTATTTAGTGGGGTGTTTTGGTTTGAGAGAAATGTCACCAGCCAAAATCATCAAAAGTTATCGAGCTTTTGGTGAGTTGGTGCGTTGGATGACTGGAGCTTACCCTCAATTGCCAACATTGTCGCGATTGTATCGGGCAACAAATATCTGCCAAGTAATAACTCAATTAATAATGACAGCAAGCGCTGGGTGAGACACTATATCGCGACTGCTCAAGATCATTCATAGCAATAAAAAAATTTTGATTGGGTCTTTAGCAGTTGCCCTAAGCGCAAGCTTAAGACGCGATAAACTTGTTGAATTCAATAGAAGGAATAAGTATGAAAAATATGACAAAAATGATAACGGGTGCCACCTTTGTTATAGGTGCGCTTACTGCTGGTTGTCAAACGACGGCGACTCTCCCAGCGCCAGTCAGTCAGCCAGTGACCGAAACGGCGCTCCAAGCGCACAACTGGCAGCTGGTTGATGCCAAACGTATGAATGGTGAGCGAGTAACCGCACTATTTTTTAATCCAGCCAAGCCGCTCACTTTGAGCTTTATGAATGATAACGGTAGAAACTATGTCGCATTTATGAATACCTGCAACAACATGAGCGCAGGTTACAGTGTCGTCAATGGTGATGTGCAGATCAAAAATGGCATCAGTACAATGATGGCCTGTCCTGAACCGCAAGCCAGCTTCGATACAGCAGCAGTCGCCACGGTGCAAGGCAAGTATAGCCTCAGCAAAAACGCCAAAAAAGTGCCAATCTTAACCATCAAAAATGACAATCAAGTGGCTTACTTTAAAGCTGTGTCTAAATAAGCTAACGATGTATAAGAGCAATATAAACACTCTGTTTAGATTTGATAAGGCCTCACTCATATGTGGGGCCTTTTTTTATCCGAAGTTTGTCGAACTTTGCGCTACACTAGCGTAAAGCTGCTGTTATGCCTTATAGATTTCACTGGATACTACTTTATGTCTAAAACCATTATGTCGAAACCAACCACGAATAACATCATGATAAAAGGGGTGACGACGATCGCTATACTGGCAGCTCTCACTGGCTGTCAGACATTGCTTAGCACTGAAATCAAAAAGCCGAACAATATAGTAGTGGATAGTAACCCGTTAACTGCTGCTATGCCTGCCATTGATCGTCAAGGACACATTGCTTACGTAGAAGAGCAAGGGGTAGGAAGCGCCAAAGTATCGACACTCTATAGTATCCGTCCTGATGGTCGCGACCGGCGATTGATCGATCAAATCAATGGCTATATCTACGCGCCAGCGTGGTCAGCGGATGGTCAACAGCTCGCCTATAGCAAACAAGCACCGCGCGAGCATCCTAAAATATATATTTATGATAAAAGCAGTAAAACGCGCAATCTGGTGGTCAATGCTGAAGGCAGTAATATGTCAGCGTCATTCTCACCTGATGGTCAATATCTGCTCTATAGCTCTACGGTCGGCGGCAATGCTGATATTTATGAAAAGCGCCTCAGTGATGGCGACACCCGCCAGCTGACGACGTTGCCCAGTACCGAAGTGCAGCCAAGCTATGCGCCTGATGCTCAGAGTTTTGTCTATGTCAGTGACAAAGTACGTGCAGGCAGTCCTCGTCTTTATCGTTATTACTTTGCTACCCAGACGGCCGTGCCTATCACCACCGCTGGCTATGCTGCCAGTCCGCAGTTGAGTATGGATGGACGGCATCTGGCGTATCTCAATGGTCGCAAGGCTGCGGTGATGACGCTGGCGACTGGGCACGTGCTCAATTTGGCATATACAGGGCTCGATGAGCCAGCGCGTCTGTCGCCTTCGGGTACGTACGCCGTTTATCCAGCGTATGCGCCAGATGTAGACGGCTCGCAGCGCAGTCATGTGGTGATTCACTCACTGTCTGGTCATCCAAGCTATACCATCAGCAGCCAAGATGGCGGGGTGATACGCTCGCCAGTTTGGGGACGTTGACGACAAAAGTTGTATATTGAACCTGATAAATAGGTATAATCGGTAATAACGAAACATAAGTCGGTTGCAACAGCCGGTTTGGTTGTAGGATAAGGAGTGTGCGTTTGATGCAGGAGTCTTTTGCGGTATTTATCACTAAGATAAGTCTTTATCCGACAGTGATCTTTACGGGTTTGGTGATGTTTGTCACCTTGTATTGGCTGGTATCGTTACTTGGCATGGCCGACATGGATACGGTCGAGCTTGGCGACGCTGGCGGTGAGGCAGATATCTCCGATCTGTCATCGACGGGCTTTTTTACCGGTCTTATGCTCAAGTTTGGTCTTTATGGCGTGCCGCTTATTATTATCTTAACCCTTATTAGCCTTATCGGCTGGCTGCTTAGCTATCTGTATACCAGCTTTTTGCATCAATACTTTCATTCAGGTGCGCTTTATTATGTGTTTGGTACCGGGGCGTTGGTGTTTGTCTTGGTGGTATCGATGTGGCTAACTGGTCTTATCATCTCGCCTATCCGCAAGAACATCGCCAACATTCCCAAACGCAGCGCCGCAAGCAACGTCGGTAAAGTTGCCATCGTGCGGACGCTGAGCGTGACCGACAAACATGGCGAGGCTGAGCTGGCTGATGGCGGTGCAGGACTGATTCTCAAGGTGCGCTCACAGAGCGCTGACAATCTATTGAAACAAGGCGATAAGGTCATATTGGTTGAGTATATCGCAACCGCCAATGCCTACTATGTGACGGCGGCCAAAGACGAGTAACAGCGATATATTGTATCGAGGACAGGCGATAAGCACTGAGCTTTGTCTTGATTAGGCTTTGTCTTGATTAGGCTGTGTGTTCATTAGGCTTTGCGTTTATTAGACTAAAAAGTATGGCAGTGAGACCAACTGCTAACTATCCGTCAATCAATACCCACCAATAAATACCCGCCGCTGTGATGATACCGCAGTCAAATTTTATGAAAGAGACGATATATAGCTTTACATTATATAGTTTTACACTTGCGTTTTATTAGAGGAATAAATATGGACATACTTATCATCGTCGGCGTGGTTGTGGTGCTGGCGTTTGTTTTTATTATGGCAGCCCTTTTGATGCTCAAGGCCTTTTATTTTAAGGTAGAGCAGGGCAAAGCACTGATTATCAACGGCGTGAACAAAATCGCGGTACGTTTTGATGGTGGCTTTGTCTGGCCGGTCATCAACAAAAAAGAGCTGATGCGTATCTCGCTTATCACCTTAGAGGTCGATCGCCGCGGCAAAGAAGGGCTAATCTGCGCTGATAATATGCGTGCCGATATTACGGTGGCGTTTTATTTACGAGTCAACGAAACCGAAGAAGATGTGCTCAAAGTCGCCAAATCGGTCGGGGTGGAGCGCGCCTCTGATAAAGTGGCGGTCAATGAGCTGTTTAATGCCAAATTTTCTGAAGCACTAAAGACGGTCGGCAAACAAATCGACTTTGTCAAACTCTTCGAAAACCGTAGCGAGTTTCGTGACAGCATCGTGCAAGAAATCGGTAATGATCTCAATGGCTATGTGTTAGAAGATGTGGCGATTGACTATCTGGAGCAAACGCCAAAAGTGTCGCTGGATGCCAGTAATATCTTGGACTCTGAAGGCATCAAAAAAATCACCCAGCTGACCGCGATGCAAAACGTCATCACCAATGAGCTTGAGCGTGACGAAGAGCTGGCGGTGAAGAAGAAAAACGTCGAAACCGTCGAGGCGATGCTAGAGCTGGAGCGTCAGCAAGCAGATGCCGAAGCCAAACAAAAACGCGAAATTGCGTCAGTCATCGCTCGTGAAACAGCCGAGACGCGCAAGATTGAAGAAGAAGAGCGTAAAAAATCAGAAACCGCTATCATCATCGTCGAGCAGGATCTGGCGATTCAGCGCGAAAACCAGCAGCGCGAAATCGAGGTTGCAGAGCAAAACCGTATGCGCGCCGTCATCATCGAGCAAGAAAAAGTGACGCGAGCGCAGGATTTAGAGATCGTCTCGCGTGAGCGTGAAGTTGACTTGCAGCGCATCGAAGCTGAGCGTGCCATCGAGCTTGAGAAAAAAGAAATCGCCAACGTCATCCGTGAGCGTATCGCAGTCGATAAGACCGTGGCGCAAGAAGAAGAGCGCATCAAAGAAGTCCGCGAAGTCAGTGAGGCGGAGCGTGACAAGCAAACGCGCGTCCTTGCCGCTGAGGCAGATGCAGAAGAGCTCAAAGTGCGTCAAGTCAAAAAAGCCGAAGCTGAAGAGCTGTCAGCGAAGCATAAGGCGGTGGAGATTACCACCCTTGCCAACGCCAATTTAGAGGCGGCGGCCAAAGATGCTGAGGCCAAAGTTAAGCTGGCTGAAGGAATCAAGGCCGAAGAGTCGGCGCATGGTTTTGCCGAAGCGGCCATCCAAGAAGCCAAGGCTATATCGCTAGAAAAAGAAGGCATCGCCAAAGCCAATATCATCAAAGCAACAGGGCAGGCCGAAGCGCAATCTGAGCGCGAAAAAGGTCTGGCTGATGCCGAGGTAATCGCCGCTCGCGGTGAGTCAAACGCCAAAGCCGAACGCGATGTTGGTATGGCTAATGCGCAAGTCGTTGCCGCTCGCGGTGAGTCGGATGCCAAGGCTGAACGCGACGTCGGGCTGGCAAAAGCCGAAGTCACGCGTGCGCACTTCCAAGCTGAGGCCGATGGTCTGGTTGAGAAGTTCAACGCCATGGGCAGCATGAGTAAAGAGGCTCGTGAGCACGAGGAGTTCCGTATGGGGCTTGAGACTGCCTTGCAAGAAGCCATGGCGTCTATCGATGCTGGTAAAGAGATTGCCAAAGAAAATGCTGACGTATTGGCAGTGGCACTCCAAAAAGCCAAAATCGATATCGTCGGCGGCGAAGCCCACTTCTTTGACAACTTTGCCAAATCACTCTCTATCGGCAAAGCCATCGATGGCCTTGCTGGTAAGTCAGATACCCTAAGCGGTATCCTCAATGGTGTGCTGGCCAATCAGGCAATGAATAAAGCCAATAAGTCAGATAACGCGCCGACTCAATATAATGATTAGTATGTTTGATAGTCAAAAATCTGCTGCTGTGGCGGCAGGTTTTTTGGTCAGCTCATGACAGTACCGAGCTGGCTGGTCTAAAAAAGCTTATCCACGTCTTTGTCGCTTAACGTTACTTTTCGTTTTTTTAGACCAGTCAAGATTTTCTTAGATTTATCTCATCTTTTCTTATTGCCCAAAACTCTCTTATTATATAAAAACAGAAGTGGACGACTCACGATGGCGGATACGCAAAACCCAACCAATCTAGATAGCACCGACAACGATAGCCAAGCCAATCAAGCCCAGCCCAGCAGTCAAGCCGATCAGGCCGTCGCTTCAGGTAACGCCTATGAGCTTATAAAAAAACGCCTTACCGAGCAAGGTAGCCGCTTAGAGCAGCAAACCGCGACTTTAAATAATGCACGCCTACAAGAGTTTGGCAGCAAACAGATGCAAGTGATTGCCCGCACGCGCATTCGTACCGAATATAACTGCGTGGCGCAAGATATGGTACAGGTCGGTGATTATTTGCTGTTTGGTTACAACGTCTTTATGGGGCTTAAGCGCGCCAGTAGTATCAAGGATGTGCTATCGCTATATCGTCTGAGCAAGGAAACTGATGGTGGCGATACGGCTGAGGAGGGCGCGCCGAAAAGCCAAGCCAATCAAGAAGAGGCGTATCAGTTAGAAGAAGTCGAGTTGGCAGGGACTTTTTTAGATCAGCAAGCTTTTGTGCAAGACTTCAACGAGCTATACCGCTATTACAAGCAAACGCGCCTTATGCAGCTGACGGTCAAAGACAGCAAGCTTTTGCTGGCGTTTCAGATCGGTGAGCGTATCAGCGATATTCGGGTGTTTCGCTTTGCGCTCGATTTTAGCGAAGGCACACCAAAGGCTGCGCAAGTGGCTTATGTCGACAATCGCGGTGAGCGCGATATTGAGCTACCACCTGCTTATGATTTTGAGTGGATAGAAACCACGCGTGAGCAGATGATCAATGGCAAATATCCGCACATGAATATCCTAGACACCATATTTGTGGAAACGGTTGGCGGTGACTTGACCATCAAAATCGAAAACAATACCGAGTCAGGGCAGGGCATCTATAGTGAGCCGGTCGATGACCGTACCCAATCGCTTACCGATGCTCAGATTGATTATGCCAAGGTGGGCAGCTTGATTTTGCTCAAGATATTACCGTATCGCGAGGACAGCTATCGCTACTTTGTTTATAACACCTTGACCGAGGCTGTGCTGCGGCTGGATGCCATCGGGCAGTCGTGTGTGCAGCTGCCTGAGGATCACGGCATCATCTTCCCTGGAGGCTACTATCTGCAGACAGGCGAGTATAAGCTGTTTGATGCTCATAATGGCGATGCCAACACCAGTACGGGTAGCGGCACGGGAAAAAACCTAAAGTTTAAACGTAAGATCATCTCGCCCAATGGCGAAGATGTATTGTTTTTGTTTTATGACCGAGCACTTGGCATCACGGGGTTATTTCCTTATAACCTTATTAAAAAACAGCTGGCAAACCCCATTTATTGTAACGGCATGGCGCTGGCTGAAAACGGCCGTTTGGTGCTGTTTAGTGCGCAAAATGAGCCGTCACGCATTCATCCAATGCAGATATGGCATACGCCGTATGCGTCGCATGAGTATGTCAGCGAGTTGCCTGAAAGCACGAGCTTTTATGGCAAAATCGGTAACAAAGAGCTGGTACGCGGTATCTCAGATCTTTATAGCATCACTCGCCTCATTGACAATCAAAGCGTCTCGCAAAAGCTTTATGAAGAGCTCGCCGACAATACCAGCCGTCTCTTTGATAGCTATTATTGGTTGTCCGAGCCAGAGCTGGCCGATATTGCAGGTAGTATCAAAGACGTCACCGCCACCGCCGAGCTGGTCATTGATGAGTTTGCCAAAGTCCAAAGCATCCAAAAACAAACCCAAGCAGCACTAGCGGATGCCGACGCTCAGCAAAATGATATCCTGCGGCAAATAAAAATCACAAACTTTGAGTCAGCCAGTGACTATGTGGCGCAGTTATCGGCGCTCAGGCGGCAAAAAGGTCGGCTGGTCGGCTTAGAGGACTTGCGTTATTTAGATAGTGATAAGTTACAAGCATTGCAAAAGCAATTGGAGGAAGCAGAGAGCGAGCTGGCCGAAAAAACCGTGACGTTTTTAAGCGGTGAGGAGGCATTATCCAGCTATGAGGATATCTTAGCAGATGTCAGCGAACGTCTAGAAACCGCCGAAACCAATAGCGAGCTCAAACCGGTGCTTGAGCAAATCGACGATACCGCTGCAGGGCTGGACTTGTTGACCGAGCTGCTGGGCACCCTCGATGTCGCTGATGCCACCGTCCGTACGCAAATCATCGATGACATATCGTCCATTTACTCGCGCCTCAATCAAAACAAAGCCAAGCTCAATCATAAACGTAAAAGCTTAGGTTCTGCCGAAGCGATTGCGCAATTTGGGGCGCAGTTTAAGCTGTTTGGTCAGTCGATTGCCAATGCCTTATCGATTGCCAATACGCCGGAGAAATCAGACGAGCAAATGGCCAAGCTACTGGTGCAGCTAGAGGAGCTTGAGAGTCAGTTTGCTGATCCTGAGACGGGGGGCGGCGATCAGTTTTTGGCAGATATCATCACCAAACGCGAAGAGATTTTTGATACTTTTGAAAATCATAAACAGCAGCTGCTCGATGCCCGTAATCGCCGGGCGCAAAACCTAGGCGATGGCGCACTGCGGATGCTTGAGAGTATCAAAAAACGCACCCAAAGCACTGGCGTCACGGGATTTACCGAGGAAGAAGCGCTCAATACTTACTTTGCCTCTGATGGTCTGGTACAAAAAGTACGGAGCATCGCCAAAGACTTACAACAGATGGGGTTTAGCGTCAAAGCAGACGATATCGACGCACGCCTCAAAGCCATTCAGGTTGAAAGCTATAAGAGCCTCAAAGACAAGTCGGATCTGTTTGAAGACGGTGGGCAGATCATCAAGCTTGGCCGTCATCGCTTTTCGGTCAACACTCAGCCGCTGGACTTAACGCTGCTCAGTCGTCAGCAGTCCGATGGTACGCGCGTGCTCAATTTGCATCTGACGGGTACCGACTATTATGAAGTGCTCGATAATGTAGAATTAAATGCGCTGCGCCCGTATTGGGACATGAGTATCGCCTCTGAGTCTGATACGGTGTACCGCGCTGAATACTTGGCCTATCGCATCATCGAGAGCGCGAAAAACAATCAAGACGGCCTGACTCAGGCGCGTCTGTATCAGGCTTATGACGACACGGTCAGTATGGCCGATACGGCTCATACGATAGATAGCAGCGGCGAGATTACTGCCAGCAGTCCACTGGCCGCATTGGTCAAAGCTTATGCCACGCCGCGCTATCAGCTTGGGTTTGATAAAGGCATTCATGATCATGACGCCACATTGCTATTGCTCCAAATCCTGCCCACGCTACGCGATGCCGGTTTACTTATTTATACGCCGCAAGTGCGCGCGCTGGCGCAGCTGTTTTATTGGCAACTGTCCCTTGTACAAGCGCTTGGCCTAGAAGCTCTGCGACCCTTTGGCTATGACACTTGGCTAAATGAAAACGTGCTGATACAAGTCGGCAGCTGGCTCGATAGAGCGGTGACTGCCGAGCAGCTGCGGCGTAGCCTTGGCAGCGATCGGGCGCAGGCGCTATTAATTGCTGATATGACCATGCTCATGCGCGAGTTTGTTACGGCTTATGATGGCAGCCATACAGGCCGTAATAGTCATCATACTAGCAATAGCAATGACGCCACTATCTTTCAACACCAGTACGTACAGCAAGCCTGCGAATACTTGGTCAGTGTCATGGGGCAGGCTGGCACTGATGCAAGTGGGATGCTCGCCAGTGGTCTAGATAGTGATACTGTCGATCACAAGCTATCATTATCATGGCAAACCAGCCAACAAGCACAAGCGCTGTGTGATCAGCTGCGCCAAGCATTGGATGCTAACCGAAGCGGCGGGCAAGCTACTCAAAGCATGACGCAGCTGCAGTCCTCTATTGGTAAGCTGACCTTGCAGCCCAAATCTGCCTATGAGCTACTAGCCACTTGGTTTTATGCTTTGCTAGATAGCATAGCTACAGATCAGACTACAGATGGTAGCAGTGCTGATGATGGTGATGCGCCTAGCGAAGATGTGCGCACTAAGCGAGCAGAAGAAGAAGCGCAGCGTCAGCAGCAGGTGGAGATCGGTCGCCATTATGTACCTGAAGCGATTGCTATCATGCTTACCCAGTTAGATGACCCCATGCGCGCATCTTTATTGCAGCGCTTGAGTGCGTCGGGCGTCAGCGTTGATGCAAGGGCGTCGGAGCATGCCTCGGCATCGACCTTATCCTTTATAGCATCCTCCTCGTCTTTATCCAATGGCAAGCACCCGCTAAATCAAGTACAAAGCTTTGCACGTAGTATAAGTAAGGTGGCGCTTGAGATACAGGTGGGCAGCTTATTGGGCGAGCATCAGCGTATTCATCAGCAGACCCTCACCTTTGCGGTCGATGATTTTTTAAGCCGTTTGCATCATCACGACAGCCAAGTCATTCCGGCCTATAGGCGCTATCTGGCAATGCGTACTGAGATATTGCATGAGGCAAAAGACGAGCTGCGGCTAAATGAGTTTATGCCGCGTCCGCTATCATCCTTTGTGCGTAACCGCCTGATTAATGAGAGCTATCTGCCATTGATCGGTGACAATCTTGCCAAGCAAATGGGTACCGTCGGTGAGGACAAGCGTACCGACCTGATGGGTATCCTTATGATGATATCACCGCCAGGGTACGGCAAAACCACCTTGATGGAATATGTGGCGAGCCGCTTAGGGCTTATCTTTATGAAGATAAACTGCCCCTCGCTCGGTCATGATGTCACGTCCCTCGACCCCGAAAAAGCGCCTAATGCCACCGCACGCGAGGAGCTAAACAAGATCAACCTTGCCTTTGAAATGGGCAATAACGTCATGCTCTATCTGGATGACATCCAGCATACGCACGCCGAGTTTTTACAAAAATTCATCTCACTGGGCGATGGCACGCGGCGTATCGATGGCGTTTGGCAAGGCAAGACCAAAACCTATGACATGCGCGGCAAAAAGTTCTGTGTGGTCATGGCGGGTAACCCCTATACCGAAAGCGGCGAAGCCTTTAAAGTCCCTGATATGCTCGCCAACCGCGCCGATATCTATAATCTTGGCGATATCATGAGCGGTATGGAGGAGGTGTTTGCGCTCAGTTATATCGAAAACGCCTTGACCTCAAACAAGGTACTCGCGCCCCTTGCCAATCGTGATTTAAGCGATGTGCATCGACTGATTAAAATGGCAAAGGCCGACAATGCAAACCTCGCGCAAGCCCAAGCTAGCGAGCTAAGCTATCCGTATAGCACCTCAGAAGTTAATGAAATTGTTGCTGTCTTGCGTCATATGTTTGCCGTGCAAGCAGTCATTCTTGATGTCAATCAGGCCTACATTGCCTCTGCCTCGCAAGATGATAAATACCGCACCGAGCCGATATTTAAACTGCAAGGCAGTTATCGCAATATGAATAAGATGACCGAAAAACTATCGGCCGTCATGAATCAAGAAGAGCTGGATCAGCTAATCGATGATCACTATTTGGGCGAGTCGCAGCTACTCACCCAAGGCGCAGAGAGCAATCTACTGAAGCTTGGTGAGATGCGCGGCGTGCTGACAGAGGATCAAAAGGCACGCTGGGCGCAAATCAAAGCCGACTTTTTGCGCAACAAAGCCATGGGCGGCGAGGATGGCGATATCGGCGCACGTATCGTCGCGCAGCTTGTCGATCTTGCTAGCGGCTTTCATGCCATTAGCAGTCAGTTTGAGAGCTATGTAACAAAAAATGATCCTGAGCAGCTGGCGCGTTTAAAAGAGTCAGCTGAGCAAATCAAACGAGACGCCCAGCTTGAGTCACAAAAAATCCTTGCCGATAGCTTTATTAACAATGCTAAAGTCGTCAGCGATAGTATCGATAATGGCTTTGAGAAAAGTATGAACCAGCTAACACAGCTCTACAAGCACGACCATAAAGCCGAAGGCGAGTACCTCAAGCAAAACCAAGAGATGCAAAAACAGCTGATGGTACAACTGGTGGGCGCGCTCGAGCAACTGGCACAGCAGATGGCTCAGAGTCTATCGAGCCGTGCTGACGATCAAGCATCGACCACCGATGTCACAGAGCAGGCCGCGCTGATAGCACACGCTCTCAAAGATGCACTTGCACCGCTAACGATGCGTATGGATGAGAAGCTCGCGATTGATAGTAGTACTGATCAATCTGGTAAGCTGATTGTCAATAGCCTAAATAGATTGAACAAAATATTTGATGATTATGAGTAATCGGTAAGGGTCATCATGGCACATAAAAAAGTAAACTTACCACAAAAAATCTGCCCAGTCTGCAAGCGTCCGTTTACGTGGCGCAAGAAGTGGGAGAAGGATTGGGAGCAGGTGATTTATTGTTCGGAGCGGTGTCGAAGAAGTAAGACAAAAAGCGAATATTTCAAATAAAAACTCAGCCTATTCATTGATAAGCTGAGTTTGATTTTATGGCTATTTTTGCATTTGCATTTTGACGGCTACTGACGATCAAAAACAACGGTTTCGCCATCATCGTTATTTACTGATGTCTGATCTGAATAGGCCTTGAAGGTCAGAGTATCGTCTACGACTTTGATATTCATTTGATAAAAGAATGATAAGTCGTCACCACCTGTACTACTATACAACGACTGCCCAAGGGTAAACAGACCATTATTACCTAGAGTATAGGTATTCCAGTCCATCCCAGAGAGTGGTACAGTACTGTATTCATAAGGCAACTCTTGATCGACTTCGATATGGAAAAAAGTCTGATTGTCTAAAAAGCCAAACAGTACTAGCTCATCATTAATCTGACCTGCTCGCGCCTTCCAAATACCTAGCTCATTCTCAGACTTGGCTTTTGACAAGGTATATAGTTCATTGCTTTCTATAACCTTATCATCGTCTTCATCAACACCTAGTGTCAATATATCATTAGTAATTTGTACGGTTCTTAGCACGTCACCTGATAAGCCAGCGCTGCCATTATTATCAAAAACGACATCGCCAATTTCTAATTCATTATTTGCTTTTAGCGAGTATTCGCCCCACTCAATACCATTATCCGAGTCTCTTGAAGAAGTTGTACCTGTTACTTGCGTCTGCACATAAGTGCCATCGTCTAAAAAGGATAGAGTCACTAGCTCCTCATCACCCAAATCCATGCGCCACAGCCCTGAGAGCATCTGCTCATCGACTGTTCCTTTAACAGCAGTTCTTGAAAAGCTAAATGAATCATCGTCGACATCAAGGATGAGCTTCTCATCATCAGTCACGCGCGCATAACGAGTGCTTTGCTCTGAGAGTCCCGTTCCAGCATTACTATCAAAGGTTGGGTTGGTTGTGAGTTGATTGGTGGTTGGATTAATGGCGTAAGTACCCCATTCAAGACCATTTTCATCGTTATCAACTGAGAGATCCGAATTTACCTGTACATGAACGTATTGACTATCATCTAAAAAAGCCACGCCAATCAGCTCATCATCTGTATCGTCTACATCATCGAAGCTCCAAGCGCCTACGATGCCATCGGGCTGGATTTCTGAGAAATTATATTGTTCATCACTATCGATGCTACCATTTTCGTTCTCATCGACTTGCAGAATCAGCTTACCGTCAGATACACGGGCTGTTAGGTTTGGCGCGTCTGACAAACCCATATTGCCATTTTCGTCAAACAGCTGTGTGGTGGTTAATTCTCCAGTTTCACTGTTAATCTCATAGGTTCCCCATTCAAGACCGCCTTCTGGATCATCAACCAGCGATTCGTTGTTAACTTGAACTTGCACATAAGTACCGTCACTCATAAAAGATATGGCGCTCAAGCTGTTGTCATTACTACTGTCTGCGCTCCAAAAGCCGACGATATTGGTATCGATATCTGACTGATCAGATTTTGATGTAGACGATCCATCATTATCATCACCACATCCTTGTAAAAACAGCGCGGTAGTAATGGCCAGTAGTGTCAATTTAAAGGATTTCATTTTTATCTCTCCTTGAATAAAAAATGTAAAATCGAACTGCGCTCACACGAACGTCCTTGTTCCTCCTGATATTAAAAGATGCCTTAAAGGTTAAAAGGTTACGGCATGATCTATAGTTTAAAAACGCTATTTATATCTATAATTATGAATATAACAAAAATAATCTGGATAAGCGAATTAAAATATTAACTATTTAGAATATTTAAGAAAAGACAGTGTAAACATCTGCTGAGAGGATGAGGTATAAGTGTTGTCGCACAAAAAAGTTAAAGCTTCTTTGAGTTGTGTTTAAGAGATAAAAAATGGCGGCATCACTATTAAACAGTGTCAAATAAGATATGACTAAAGACACTATGATAAAAATAATAATAAAGATAAAAAACGGCGTACTAACGTTTAATTAGTACGCCGAATGTAGTCAATAATATCTCACTAAACCATTAATAATCTACAAATTCGGATTCAACCACTTCTCAGCAGTATTCATATCCCACTCTTTACGTTTAGCATAATCCTCTAACTGATCTCGGCCGATTTTACCGACGTTAAAGTACTCACTATCAGGATGCGAGTAATAAAAGCCACTGACCGAAGATGCTGGCCACATTGCAAAGCTTTCGGTGAGCGTTGTACCGATAGCGCTGGTCGTACCAAGCCAATCAAACAATTTGCCTTTTTCCGTATGCTCAGGACAGGCAGGGTAGCCCGGCGCTGGGCGGATACCGACGTATTTTTCTTTGATCAGCTCATCGTTGGTAAGTTCCTCACTAGCCTGATAGCCCCAGTAGTCTTTACGAATGCGCTCGTGCAAGTGCTCGGCAAAGGCTTCGGCGAGGCGATCAGACAGCGCTTGTACCATGATGGCATTATAATCATCGCCTGCCGCTTTGTACTTTTCAGCGAGGTCTTCTGTGCCGACGATGGAGACGGTAAAGCCACCTAGATAATCAGTGTGAGTGTCCGACGGTGAGATAAAGTCGGCCAAGCTAAAGTTTGGCTTGCCGCTGGCTTTATCCGATTGTTGGCGCAGATGCTCAAAGGTATGCGTTGGCTGTCCGCCGTCTTTCAGCGCTTTATCATAAACGGTAAGGGTGTCGGTGCCAGTGCGCTTGGCTGGCATGATTTTAAACACCCCTTTAGCGACGACTAACTTTTCATCAATCATTTTTTGTAGCAGGTTTTGCGCATTATCAAACAGATCACGCGCCGCTTCACCAACGACCTCATCTTGCAAGATTTTTGGATACTTACCTGCCAGACCCCAAGAGATAAAGAACGGCGTCCAGTCGATATAAGGGAGCAGCTTATCGATAGGGTAGTCGCCCAATATGACCTGACCGAGCTGATTCGGTACAGGCGGTGTATAGTTGTCCCAATCGTATTGAAAACCACCCTCAACTGATTCAGCATAAGTCAGCTTCGCCGCTTTAGGCTGGCGCTTCGCGAGACGTTCACGTACCTTGATGTATTCTTCGCGGGTCTCATCGATGAGACTTTGACGGTTGTCTTTGGAGAGCAGCTTAGTCACCACGCCGACCGAGCGCGAGGCGTCCGCCACATAGATGACGGCATCATTACTATATTGCGGTTCGACTTTTACCGCGGTATGCGCTTTAGATGTGGTGGCACCGCCAATCATCAGTGGCAGGGTCATGCCGCGCTCTTGCATTTGCTTGGCGACATAGACCATCTCATCGAGACTCGGGGTAATCAGTCCTGATAGACCGATGATATCGACTTTCTCGCTAATAGCGGTATCGAGGATTTTTTCGCATGGCACCATCACGCCCAGATCAAGGATGTCGTAACCGTTACAGCCAAGTACCACACCGACGATGTTTTTGCCGATATCATGCACATCGCCTTTGACGGTTGCCATCAGGACTTTACCTTTGACTTCGCCCTCGACTTTTTCCGCTTCGATATATGGGTTTAGCCACGCGACGGACTGCTTCATGACGCGAGCAGATTTTACGACTTGCGGTAGGAACATCTTACCCGCACCGAATAGATCACCGACGATATTCATACCGTCCATGAGTGGCCCTTCGATAACGTCGAGCGGTTTGGGGTATTTCTCCCATGCTTCTTTGGTATCGGCTTCGATAAAGGTGGTGATACCTTTGACCAGTGCATGGGCAATACGCTCTTCTACCGTGCCCTCACGCCAGCTCATATCGACGGTGCTGTCTTTTTTCTTGCCACCATCTTGATAGCTCTCAGCGATAGTCATCAAGCGTTCGGTGGCATCCTGACCACTTTCGCCTTGATTGCGATTGAGCATGACATCCTCAATCGCCTCGCGTGCCTCGACAGGGATGTCGTCATAGACTTCAAGCATCGACGGGTTGACGATACCCATGGTCAAACCGTTTTTGATCGCATGATAAAGAAATACCGAGTTGATGGCTTCACGAATGGGGTTACCACGGAAGCTAAATGAGACGTTGGACACGCCGCCTGATACCATCGCATTGGGCAGGTTGTCCGTGATCCATTTCGTCGCATTAATAAAGTCCGCGCCGTAATTGTTATGCTCGATAATACCCGTGGCGACCGCAAAGATATTGGGGTCAAAGATGATGTCTTCAGATGGGAAGCCAACTTCATTTACCAACACGTCATAGCTGCGCTGACAGATCTCGATTTTGCGCTCATAAGTATCCGCTTGCCCGTCTTCATCAAAGGCCATGACGATGATCGCCGCGCCGTAGCGCATACACAGCTTGGCATGCTTGACAAATTCGTCATAGCCTTCTTTTAACGAGATGGAGTTGACCACGCATTTGCCTTGCGCGCGCTTGAGGCCTTCTTCGATAATGTCCCATTTTGACGAGTCAAGCATCAAGGGTACGCGGCTAATGTCCGGCTCACCTGAAACTAGGTTGACGAAGTGAATCATCGCTTGCTTAGAGTCGAGCATGCCCTCGTCCATATTGATATCGACAATTTGCGCGCCGCCCTCGACCTGATCACGCGCCACGTCCAATGCCTCGGTATAGGCTTCGGTTTTAATCAAACGTAGAAACTTTTTCGAGCCTGTGACGTTGGTACGCTCACCGACGTTGACAAACAGACTGTCGGCGGTGATGTTAAATGGCTCAAGCCCAGACAGACGACAAGCAGGGGCAATCTCTGGTATCACGCGCGGCGGATAGTTCGCCACCATATCTGCAATGTGGCGGATATGCTCAGGAGTAGTACCACAGCAGCCGCCGACGATATTTAGGATGCCCGCTTTGGCAAAGCCTTCAAGCAGAGCGGCGGTTTGCTCGGCGGTCTCATCGTACTCACCAAACTCGTTTGGCAAGCCGGCATTAGGGTGGGCTGAGACATATGTGTTAGCGATGTTTGAGAGCGTCTGAATATGCGGGCGCAGTGCATCGGCACCGAGTGCACAGTTAAAGCCAACTGATAGCGGCTTGGCATGACGTACTGAGTTATAAAACGCTTCCGCCGTTTGACCTGATAACGTACGGCCTGAGGCATCGGTGATGGTGCCTGAGATCATAATCGGCAGCTCAAAGCCGATATCATCAAATACGCCGGTGATGGCAAATATCGCCGCTTTGGCATTGAGTGTATCAAATACCGTCTCAATCAAGATAATATCGACGCCGCCTTCGATCAGCGCCAGTGTCGCCTCGCGGTAATTGAGCACCAACTCATCAAAGGTGATATTGCGAAAGGCAGGGTCGTTGACATCAGGAGAGATCGAACAGGTACGTGAGGTTGGGCCGATGACCCCAGCGACAAAGCGCGGCTTATCAGGGTTCTTTGCGGTAAATTCGTCAGCTGCCGCCCGTGCTATCTGCGCTGCGGTCTTGTTCAGCTCTGGCACCAGATATTCCATATCGTAGTCAGACATCGATAGCCGCGTACCATTAAAGCTATTGGTCTCAATAATATCAGCACCTGCTGCGAGATGATCGTGATGAATATCGGTAATCATCTGCGGCTGACTCAGCACGAGCAGATCGTTATTACCGCGCACATCTTGCTCGATATCGGCAAAACGCTCACCGCGATAATCTTCTTCTTCCAATTTGTAAGTCTGAATCTGCGTGCCCATCGCACCATCAAGCATCAAGATACGCTTGGTCATCTCAGCTTCGATACGCGCGCGAGCCGTGAGCTGTTGGTCTTTATAAGGAAAGACGGCAGGTGGTGTTAGGACAAAGCCGTCGTCCGCTGACGGTGCTGAGTGATCGGTTTGCGAAGAAGCCTGAGAGGTTGGCTGTTGAATCGTCGGCTGTTGAGTCATAGGAGCGCTGCTTATTTTGTCAATATTTTAAAAAAGGAGAGGGCAAAAAGGTGTCAGTACATAACGCGTATATAACTACCGGTTATTACCACAAAATAGAATAGGCAAATTCGCATTATTTTAGCATGAAAAATCTATCGCACACGGGCAGGCCGATATTCCTTTGTGTCATATGATCATAAAGCGTTTAAGCATGAGTGATCAAACGCTGCACAAAAATCACGCCCTCATATAGTTAGCTGAATGTAAAAATGTTACGGATTTAAACGCGCTACTGGTATAAATTTTACTTGCGTGCTGCGTTCCCAGAGGCTGCGCAACCTACGTTTAAAAATAGCATCCCAGTAGCACTATGACATTTTTAGAGTGTATCGACTATAACACTTATCAGCTGAGCGGTGATGTTTGAGCTGATAGCAGTTTAGGCCATTTGATAAGGCGGCACAAATGAATATCATTTCGCTTAAAGATTACATAAAGCTTTGATTTTGACCATGGAAACTTAAAAACCTGCCCAAAAAACTGACAAAACTTACATCCATCGCACAAAAAATAGCGTAAATATGGATAGATGAATGATTGCCATATGTTAATTTGTATATATAAGGATCTGCATTTTATAAGTAATACTAACAAGCCTTTTGACAATGTGGTTTATCAAAATGCGGTTTGTCAAAATGTGGTTTGTCAAAATGTGGTTTATCAATCAGTTGTCATATCAGTAGATATCGTAAAGAGTGGATAAACAAAGTAGCGTGTTATGTTATCAAATAGGTATTGTGCAGCACACCGTCATTTTTATTTATTGCTATACATTCATTGCTATATAAGTATCTGACGTTGGTAATATCGATAAAGGGTAGTGGCTTATGGATTAGCAGGCCTTATGAGTAAATCACCAATCTGACAAAATTCATAATCAAGGATGTTTATATGAAATTCTCTAAAATCGCTACGATAGGTACATTGGCCGTTTCAATCGCTGGTCTTAGTGCCTGTAATAACATGATGCCGACCAAAAGCGCTCAAATGAAAGCGCCGATGCACAGTCAATCTATGAAAAAAATGAACGTCGTGCAAATTGCACAAAGCAATTCTGATTTTTCGTTATTGGTAGAAGCGGTCGTAGCAGCAGATTTGGCCGGTGCTTTATCTAATCCCAATGCTCACTATACGGTATTTGCGCCAACCAATGCCGCCTTTACGCAGGCATTAAAAGAAACTGGCATGACAAAAGAGCAGCTATTTGCCAACAAGCCATTACTGACCAAAATCTTAGGCTATCACGTAATCAATGGCAATATGGCCATGTACGCCAAAGATGTCAAACCAGGCAATGTCATGACCGTGAGTAAGGATACGCTGATGGTGACGCCAAAAGGACAGCTGATGGATGAAATGGGTCGTACTACCAATATCATCAAAACCGATATTGCGGCAAGTAATGGGGTGATACATGTGGTGGATCGTGTGTTGATGCCCAAATAATCATAAACATCAATAGCCGTCACGACCATGGGCACTGTGCTTATACGCGACAAACGTTATCAGCGCAGTGATGGTCTGGACTTTCGCATTCCGCCCAATCCTATTATGCAGCTTATATTGATCCAGTTTTTATTGAGACTGCTTTTAATAAAACTGCGATTTATAAAGTTGCTATTTATAAAGTTGCTATTTATAAAGTTGCTATTAATCAAACAACCAAAACTCTACCCGTTAAATAAAGGAAGCATCATGTTAAAAAGGAATCTATTATCTATCGCTGTCGTTACCGCCGCAGTATCACTGGCTGCTTGTAATGATACTGAAACTGTGACCGAGCCGGTGGTCGAGCCTGATACCACTACAGAAACAACAGAAACCATGAGCGAGCCTGTAGAGATGACAGAGCCAATGGCTGATACTGAGCCGATGGCCGAAACGGACGCTATGGGTGAGATGGCCGCGACGCAAACCATCGGAGAGATGGCTGCCAGCAATGAAAACCTGACAGTATTGACCGCAGCGCTGCAAGCGGCTGGGCTCGACTCTATGCTAATGGCTGAGGATAAGTACACCGTATTTGCACCGACAGATGAGGCATTTGGGGCGTTGCTGACCAAGCTGGGCATCACAAAAGAGGAGCTACTGGCGGATCAAGAAACACTCAAAAGTGTACTGCCATACCATGTGGTTCCAACGGTCGTAAAAGCCGCTGATATCCCGTATGGTACAGACATTGAAACCGCCAATGGTGCGACGATTTCTATCAGTGAAGCCAATGTTATCACTGATGAAAATGGCAATACGGCCAATATCGTCGGCACGGATATGATGGCGACTAATGGGGTCGTACATGTGATTGATACCGTTTTATTGCCCAAGTAATCGCAGCATTATGTCATTTTTAAGTGTATTAAAGGCGGCTTTTTAAGTAGCTGTCAGCTCTTTTAGCCTAGAGCATTTTTATGGATAAGTATTAAAGATAATGCAGCCAAATAACGGCTAAAAAAACCCGAGACACTGGTCTCGGGTTTTTTTTATTGTTAAGACTCAATACAATCGAGCGATTATTTAGGCTCTTTATGTAATGGGTCCGCATTCACTCTTTGTTGCCCTTTTAGATGACGCTCTTCCCAATAAGTGGCGTTTTTGATACCAAACTTCTTAGGATCAAAGGTAAACCTATTAGAAGTAGTACCGCCGCCTGCTTTGAGCTGGGCTTCATAGTCTCGCAAAATATCGATAGCAGGACGTGCCACAAAGAAGATGACGATGATACCAACGATATTGAGCCATGCCATAAGACCAACACCAACATCGCCGAGGCCCCAGATGTAGCCTGAGCTGTTGAGCGCGCCGTAAGCTACCATAAACATGATAACGAGCTTCACGATAAACTGACCTGTCTTACTCGCGCCTTTACCCATTGAGCGGGTCAGGTATGAGATATTGACTTCCGCGATATAGTAGTACGCCAAGATAGTGGTGAAGGCAAAGAAGAATACCGCGACAGCAATAAAGGTGTCACCAAAGTTGCCGTAGACAGACTCCATCGCCATTTGGGTGAATGATGGAGAGTTGATCTCAACATCAGCGGCGACGTTTTGGACGATAAACTGTCCTTCAGCGAGCTCGCCTTGGATGTTGTACATGCCAGTTGATAAGATCATAAAAGCAGTGGCAGAACAAACAAGCAAGGTATCTACATAGACTGAAAACGCTTGTACCAAACCTTGCTGAGCTGGGTGATCGACCGCAGCGGCAGAGGCGGCGTGAGGACCTGTACCTTGACCTGCTTCGTTTGAGTAAATACCACGTTTTACGCCCCAACCAATGGCAGCACCAAAGCCTGCTTGAGCAGTAAAGGCATCACCAATGATTGCGCCAAATACTTGCGGGATCATGCTGAAATTGGTAAACATGATAAGTAGAGCTAGGATAATGTAGCCTAGCGCCATAAATGGTACCGCATACTCAGTAAAGGTTGCGATACGCTTGATACCACCAAAGATGATAAAGCCTAAAACCACCAAAATGATAGCAAGAGCGATCAGGCGCGTGGTACCCGTCTCTATGCCAGCTAGGGTCATCGCCGAGCCTTCACCTGCGACCTGCGCGACAGCGTTGATGACACCGTTGGCCTGTACGCCAGGTAAGAACACACCACAAGCGACGATAGAGGCTATGGCGAATAAGATACCATACCATTTTTGGCCAAGGGCACGCTCGAAGTAATATGCAGGGCCACCGCGATATTCGCCAGTAACGACGTCGCGCTCTTTATAGATTTGACCCAAAGTCGATTCGACATACGCGGTAGATGCGCCCAAGAATGCTACGATCCACATCCAAAATACCGCACCTGGGCCACCGAAGCCGATCGCGGCTGCGACCCCAGCGATGTTACCCATACCGACGCGGCCTGCCAGTGAGACGGCTAGTGCCTGAAACGATGAAATACCATCATTATCAGGCTTACCCTTAAACAATAGTCTTAACATCTCGCCGAATAAACGCACTTGCACAAAGCGCGTCATTATAGAATAAAAAAGCCCGGCGCCTAGGCATAAATATACCAGCGCTGGGCTCCAAATAATTCCATTTACTAAACTGACTAAACCTTCCATATCATGTATTCCTAGTACTGTCTCAAAGTGGCGCTGTATGCTAGGCGTAAACTAACTGGTTAACTTACTTATTCAAGTTAAGCAGTTAAATTATCAGCATCGACTTACCTGTGCTAGCGCAGTCTCATACGTTGTGTCACCACTAAGAATGGACTGTAGTTGTCTGTATTTGTCCGTAGGGCTGATCAGCAAATCATTCTACTGCTCGCCGCTATCTGTATCACATCAGTCACGGCTACGATTTATTGCTGTCTGAGCATAAGGCACGGCATAAATGACCAAGCGCTCAGATACGTTATAAGTAGACCCACAAACAAAACAGGCGGTTATATAATTAAATAGCCATCAAACTGATAGCGGGACTTGCTATGAGCAGCACGGTGCAATGACAGGGTATTGGACCGATAACAAACAAATCTGTTTAATAAGTATTACGCAGTCTGTCAACGTTTTCATCAAGCTATCGATGGGCTGCTAATACTAAACTAACCATATGTCCACTACCAAATGTATTCAAACCGTACGGCTACGTAACTGCAATTTGCCATATTTTTCTATTAATTACTAGAATTTTCTTTATATATAAGCGTATATATTCATATTTAAGAAGGCTGTTTTCTCAAGGGTGGCAAGGGAGTAGACCTATGTTTGTGTTTATCCTAGCAGAAGCTTTTTGTTAAAAAACGATACAGGCGTCTGCTTACCGGCGGCATCGCGGTTGTGTTTTGGTAACGATGAATTGTAAAAGCAGTACGATAGCGCCATTATTACTACTATATCTTATAAGCTATAATGATAAAAATAGACGCAGAATAGACGTGAACAGCTAGCGCAAAAAATGAAATTAGGAGAGAAACGATGACACGTAAATCTATGGTAAAACCCATGCTGATAGCAGCGGTACTAGCGACGTCTAGTGCCGGCCTCAGCGGCTGTGGCTATAATAATTTGCAAGCGCAAGACGAGCAGGTGACTGCATCGTGGTCAGAGGTGGTCAACCAGTATCAGCGCCGCGCAGATTTGGTACCAAACTTAGTCAAAGTGGTACAGCAGTATGCTGAGCAAGAACAAGAGGTGTTTACTCAAGTGGCCGAAGCGCGCGCGCGTGCCGGCAGCATTACCGTTACGCCAGAGGTGCTAAACGACCCAGAAGCGATGGAGCGTTACGCCGCCGCCCAAGAGCAGATGACAGGGGCGCTGTCGCGTTTGATGGCAGTGTCTGAGCGCTATCCTGAGCTCAAGTCAGATGCGTTGTTTCAAGATTTACAAGCTCAGCTAGAAGGCACAGAAAACCGTATCGCCGTCGCGCGCAATCGTTATATCCAAGAAGTGCAGGGTTATAACACCACCGTGCGTCAGTTCCCGACCAATATCACTGCCAAAGTATTTGGAATGGACACTAAGCCCAACTTTAGCGTGACCAACGAAGAGGCTATTTCGACTGCGCCAAGCGTCGATTTTGGTGACTCGGCGAACACGAGCGCTGAGTAGCGTCTAAGTCGCCATAAAATAAAGCGGTGTTGACCGCTTTATTTGTTTTAGGGGTTGTGGCGCTGATGTTTATGACCCAGAATTTTACGAGCCTAAGTTTTAGTGTTTTATAATTTTACAATAAGTACAGCGGTCACTTAAGGTGGTATAGATTAGATGAATCATTCAAAAGCAATCTTATCAGTATTACTATTTACACTGAGTCTGGGCGGTGCACCGATGCTGCACGCCGCGCCCAACGACGCTGCTGATAATGCGGTCGCTGTAGATAATGGCTCAAACGCGCAGAGCCGCAGTGTCGAAGAATTGGTGGCAATTGCCAAAGCAGGCGAATCCAATGAAGCCATTAATGAGGCAGTATTGGGTAATGAGGCGATCAACGAAGCCATTCTTAGCAATGACGCCATCAATGCTAATGCAGCGCAAACGACTGCTGCGCCAATACAATCAAGCGCCAAAAGCGTCGATGCTGACAAACTGATCCTAAATTCGCCTGTGGTGGATCAAGCCAATATCTTAAACCCGCAAGAAAAACAGCGCTTAGAGGCGCAGCTTAAGAGCATCTATCAGCAAGGTCTGGCGCAGGCGGCGGTTGTGATTGTACCGACGACCAACGGGCTGCCGATATTTGACTATGCGTTACAAGTGGCAGAAAAATGGCAGCTTGGCGACCAAGATATCGATGATGGTTTGCTGATGGTTGTCGCGGTCAATGACCGTAATATGTATATTTTGACCGGTTATGGGCTTGAGGGCGTGTTGCCTGATGCTGCGGTCAATCGCATCATTCGAGAAGACATCACCCCTTTATTTAAACAAAACAATTATGGTGCTGGTATATTGGCAGGGGTAGACGCGCTAAAGACACGCCTAAGCGCTGATCCTGAGGTGCTGGCGCGTGCCGACGCCCAAGCAGCAGAGCGTAGTGCGCAGCAGGGAGGTGACGAGGTACCATCGCCGATCTTTTTGTTTATCATGGCGATGATTTTCGGTAGTTTTATCACCAACATATTTGGCCGTGTGTTTGGCTCTATCTTGACGGCTGGCGGCTTTTTTGCAGGCTCACTGGCGCTGGGTGGCGGATTTTTTATGACCGTCATTATGGCGATATTTTTGTGGATGTTCCTTATCTCACGTGGCTCAGGCGGTGGCCGTGGTGGCCGCGGCGGCGGTGGTGGCATGATTTTCTTACCGGGCATGGGCGGCGGTAGTGGCGGCAGCTTCGGTGGTGGTGGTTTTGGTGGCGGCGGCTTCGGCGGCGGCGGTGGTGGCTTTGGCGGCGGCGGTGCCGGTGGCTCTTGGTAGCTTTATACAATGAAAAAACAATCGTGAGCAACGACGTATTTGAGGAAGTAATATAATGGCAGAAAACAATACTGCACATCCCAGCTTTGCCCGCTGGTGGCGCCAAGTCTTGTTTGTGCCTTTGATGCACAGCAAGTGGCTGACAGCGGCTGCCAAAGCGCGCTTGACAGCAAAAGTAACTAGCGCGGAGCGTGGTCATCGCGGCGAGGTATTTTTGATTATCGAAAACCACCTTCCTATTCAGCAGGCTTATCATATAGGCTGCCGTGAGCGCGCCATTGATTTGTTTAGTGAGTACCGTGTGTGGGATACCGAAGAAAACACAGGCGTGCTGGTCTATGTCAATATCTGTGAGCACAGTTTAGAGGTTGTGGCAGATCGTGGCATCAGCGCCCATGTCAGCCCGACAGTGTGGCGCGCCATGTGTGACAAAGCTGTCGCTGGTATTGCCAACCAAAAAACAGAAGAAAGCTTGCTTGAGCTATTAGATGAAGTGGGGCAAGTGCTGCGGCAGTATTATCATCTCGAGCATGACCCTGCAGGCAACGAGCTGTCTGATACAGTGGTGTATTTGAAGTAAGTTTGCTAGTTTTTACTTGCTAGTTTTTAAAGAAAGCCTGATCAACACGCCCTAAGCATTTTACTAAATGTTTTCACTTAGGAGCTTTTACTTAGCAGGCTTTTGTTAAATTCTTAAAGTGCTGTGCTGCTCACCTATTCACCTGTAGGGTTTGTCTATAGGGTTTTTGCGTCAATTCAAATATAATATCGTCTGTCCTAAGACAAATCGCCCTTACTGAGATATTATGATTGAATTAATAAAAAAACTGCCAAAAGCTGAGCTACATTTGCACATCGAAGGCTCTCTCGAGCCTGAGCTGATGTTTCGATTGGCGCAAAAAAACGACATCCAAATACCTTATAAAGACATAGACGACGTCCGCCGCGCCTATAACTTTACCAACCTACAAACCTTTTTAGATATCTATTATGCTGGTGCCAATGTCCTTATCACCCAGCAGGACTTTTATGATTTGACGTGGGCCTATATCCTAAAGTGTGTCGAAGACAACGTCATTCATACCGAGATATTTTTTGACCCGCAGACCCATACCGAAAGAGGTGTTGAGTTTGCAACCGTCATTAATGGTATCAAATCAGCGCTGGCAGATGCCAAGGCTGAGTACGGTATCAGCTCTTGTATCATCATGTGTTTTTTACGGCATTTGTCGCAAGATGCAGCATTTGAAACTTTAGAGGCGGCCATGGCATTCAAAGATGATATCGTCGGAGTGGGGCTTGACTCATCCGAGCTGGGCAATCCGCCGTCTAAGTTTACAGAAGTGTTTAGACAGGCCAAAGCCGCTGGCTTCAAAGTGGTCGCCCATGCTGGCGAAGAGGCAGATTTTTCTTATATTTATGAGGCGTTAGACGTTTTGCGCAGTGACAGAATCGATCACGGCGTGCAGGCGATACATAGCGCGGCGCTGATGCAGCGCCTAAAAGCGGAGCAAATGCCGCTGACCGTATGCCCGAATTCAAATATCGAGCTTAAGGTGTTTGAGAGCTATCAAGATCACAATATAAAAACGCTGTTAGACTATGGGCTAAATGTCAGCGTTAACTCTGATGACCCTGCGTATTTTAAAGGCTATATCAATCAAAACTTTATCAATCTGGTAGAAAACTTGCCGCTGACAGAAGACGATATCGTCACTTTGGTAAAAAACTCCTTTAGAGCGTCATTCATAGATGATGATCTAAAACGAGCGTATTTGGCACGAGTGGATCTTGCGCTGCAATAAGCACGGCTCACGATGTCAAAAAAGAGGGAGCGCTTTATATAACGCGCTCCCTTTTTATTGCGCGGCTTGATAGCCACGTATCTGAGTTATTTGGACTCAACGATATCACTGGCCGCACTTATAAATCAGTAATCGCTTCTATCAGCGGCGGCAGTATCACGCCTGCTTTTTCTGCAAATGTGATATCGACGATGGTGTTTGGTGTGGGATTAGGGTTTATCTCCATAACTTGCGCGCCGTTTTGTTTGGCTAACTGCGCCAATCCCGCAGCAGGATAGACGAGGCTTGAGGTACCGATACTGATAAACATCTCGCAATTAGCCGCAGCTTCTTCTGCACTCTGCCACGCCTGTACAGGTAGGGCTTCGCCAAACCAAACGATATTTGGTCTGATATAACCACCGCAATGCGGACAGGTGAGTAGGGTATTGTCAAAGCTCATATCGAGACGCATATTAACGCTCATAGTGTTTTGCATAGTGTCTTGATGGTCGGATGCGGCGCTTGATTGCTCCTGATAGGGCGCATTACACTGACCACAGCGGTTGCGCCACAGATGCCCATGTAGATGAGTCACCGAGCTACCCGCTTGTTCATGCAAGTCATCGACATTTTGGGTGATGAGTGTCACTGTTTGATCGGAGATTTGCGCATGATACTGCCACTGAGCCAGTGCATGATGCGCTGGGTTTGGTGCTTTATCAGCCACCAACTGCCTGCGCCACTGATACCACGACCATACAAGCTTTGGATCACGAGTAAAGGCCTCAGGGGTTGCCAAATCCTCGACGCCGTAGTTTTCCCATAACCCTGTTTGCTTATCTCGAAACGTTGGGATGCCGCTTTCTGCAGAAATACCAGCCCCAGTCAAAATGCAAATACGTGATTTCGATTTCAACAGTTGTGCTGCACGCTGTACTTCTGTTATGAGTGCGGGTGTTAATTCTGCTAACATGAGCCAACCCTTATTAATGATGGATATGTTTTCTTATGATAGACGGAATGTGGTGGCTTGTCATACTATTCACTGTGATTGCCGCCTTGTGGCTATTGGCAAAATCACGTGGCGCAAAGACGGACACAGGGCGCAGTGGTAAGCAATCAAACCAGCTGCCTTCTAATGACGCGCTACAAAAAACCTCAGTGCTGTTTAAGCAGTTTTTTCCTGATTATCAAGTCACGCGTAAAGCCAAGCACTTGCTCATCTGTAAACACAATAAAAAAGTGGCGATGATTACCATTGATAAAAAAATTGCTGAAGGTAAGCGTCGTTTGGGTGAAGTACCTGTGATTAATTATCACCGCGTGCCCAGCCGCGCCCAGCTCGCTACTCATTTGCAAGAGGCAGAGTAGGCGGCGCTTGTATTAATGGACAAAGAGCAAGTAGGTATTTTAAGAGAAAGTTTTTTTAGAGCTGGTCATTTAACAAGCTGACCGTTTAAAAAGGGCGGCTTAAATAGTCAATTGACGAATAACAAGCGAGAAGCTGCGAGTAAATTTAACAACACTTGATAGAGGCTACTAGGTCATGATAAATAATATCAAAAGACTTGAGGTTTTGATATTAAAGGGCTTTAGAGGTTTGAGGTAATGCTGGGAAAGGGTGAAATACGATGATTGGTGCGCTCGGCGGGAATCGAACCCACGACCCTCGGCTTCGGAAACCGATACTCTATCCAACTGAGCTACGAGCGCATAAAACAGACTTAAAAATCAAGACCGCTTAGTCTAACAAATAAAAGTCAGAAAGCCAATAAACGAAGGCAGAGATTGAGGTTTTTTAAGAAAAAACAGGATAGTCATCAAACAAGCATGGCAATCTACCCGCCTTTTCCCTTATAATGTCAGGGAGAATTCATATTTATAATCACCGATTGCAAGTGTGCTGGCACGCGGGATGGCTGTTTGCTATTGATGACGAGAGGTCGTCAAAGGAGGACAGACAGAATGTCCGAGCCGTGCCAGCCTTTGTATACGTAATAAGAGAACGTGACGAATGAGAAAAGTAGTTATGTTATCGGCAGCTGCCATTCTAGGAATCGCTAGTATCGCGGTGAGCCAAGCTGAAAGTGTTGTCGACACGCCTGTGACTGTCTCTGATGTAGCAGAAGCGCAGGAAGTGGCAGAAAACGCACCTGAGCAGTTGGGCGATGACCCACAAGCTGCTGCAGATACCACTGATGGCGACGCTGCGACTGACGCTGCGGCCTCAGAAGATGGTCAAGCAGATGACGCAGTAGAAACTGCCGCTGCCGCACCTGCCGCCGAAGAAGAGATTCCACAGGATACGCCGCAAGTGCAAAAGCTGATCGCGCTATATCCAAACTTGATTGCTCGTATTCAGCCAGTTGCCAAAGTCTGTTTCGAAGACGACGAAGTGTGTGACGTGACCGCGCGCGCCGCTGGCCCAGCCGCTGGCGATGGTCCTCGCGACGGCAAAGCTGTGTATAATGCGGTATGTCAGACATGTCACGGTGCAGGCCTACTTGGCTCACCTATGTTAGGCGATGCTGGCGCATGGGGTCCACGTATCTCAAAAGGTAAAGACACCCTATATACCCATGCCATCAATGGCTTTAACGCCATGCCTGCCAAAGGCGGTGCGGATATCCCTGATGAAGAAGTCCAAAACGCTGTCGATTATATGGTTGGTGAAGCAAGCTAAACAGTTGCTTTTATCGGCTTGGGGTGTCTGATGTAGATTAAATAGGCATCCGTAACCTGTCACGGTCTGTTGACTTGTCGTGAGCGACTTGCCGCAAACTATATGTATCTGTAAGCTATATGTATAAAGCCCATAACTCGCCTATTTCATTTTATGAGGTAGGCGTTTTTTTTATGATGAGTATTATCAAACGGATGGTTCTGGTATAGCACCGTTGAAATCCGACCCTAGTAGCCTCATTTTATGAGATTACATCGTCTCATTTAGCTGTTTTTCTCTTCTCAAACGCTTTTACATCGATAACCAATAAAGAGGTATTCATGTCTGAGGTACCAGCACTTGCTATCCAGAATTTATCCAAAACCTATGGTAATGGGTTTTCGGCACTCAAAGATGTCAGTTTAACCGTCCCGCAGGGTGGTTTTTTTGCGCTGCTGGGGCCAAACGGTGCTGGTAAGTCAACGATGATTGGCATTATTAGCTCACTTTTTAAACCCACCACTGGCAGTGTCAAAATCTTTGGCACCGATTTGCTCGAAAACCCAGCGCTGGCCAAGCAGTATCTTGGCGTGGTGCCGCAAGAGTTTAATTTTAATCAATTTGAAAAAGTCCAAGATATCTTGATTACCCAAGCAGGGTATTTTGGTATCCCGGCCAAAGAAGCTCGTCCAAGAGCCAAGCGCTTGTTGACCGCGCTTGGGCTGTGGGATAAGCGCAACAGTAAATCACGCGAGCTATCTGGCGGGATGAAACGTCGTCTGATGATTGCTCGTGCTTTGATTCACAAACCAAAACTATTGATTTTGGATGAGCCGACGGCTGGGGTCGATATCGAGCTGCGCCGATCTATGTGGGAGTTTATGCAGCAGATCAATATCGAAGAAAAAACCACCATTATCTTGACCACTCACTATCTTGAAGAAGCAGAGCAGCTGTGTAAACGCATTGCGATTTTGGATCATGGTGAGATACGCATCAATACCGAAATGAAAGATTTGCTCGCTCAATTATCGGTGGAGACATTTGTTTTTGATCTTGAAACCCCGTTGACCCAGCCGCTAGAGCTGGATGGGGTGACAGGGTTGTCGCAGCCAGATGAGCAGACCCTAGAGGTAACCTTAACAGAAGGCGAGTCGTTAAATGGTGTGTTTAACCAATTATCTGCTCAAGGCATTACGGTGGCCAGTATGCGCAACAAAGCCAACCGCTTAGAAGAGCTATTTATGCGCTTGGTAGAAAAAAACATTCAAAGTGCAGACAGTATGAAGGAGGCGGGATTATGAGTCAAAAGGCCGTTGATCAAGATCAGAGCATCGACTATCACAAAACCATGTCGTGGAATAAAAGATGGATCTCTTTTCGTACCATCTGGCTAAAAGAGGTGCGCCGAATCCTACGTATCTGGCCGCAGACCCTACTGCCACCTGTCATTACCATGAGCCTGTATTTTGTCATCTTTGGTAAGATGATCGGCTCACGTGTCGGTGAGATGGGCGGGGTGCCGTATATGCAGTTTATCGTGCCTGGTCTAATCATGATGGCGATTATCACCAATAGTTACTCCAACGTTGTCTCAAGCTTTTTTAGCGCCAAGTTTACCGCCAGTATTGAGGAGCTTTTGGTCTCACCGGTCTCCAAGCATGCGATTTTGATGGGGTATATCAGTGGTGGTATTTTCCGCGGGCTGGCGATCGGTTTCATTGTCTCGATTGTGGCGTTATTTTTTACCGATTTGGGTATTGAGCACTTATTTGTCACGGTGTTTACCGTCCTTGGCACCTCGACTTTGTTTTCATTAGGCGGCTTTATCAACGCGGTATTCGCTCGCTCGTTTGATGACATTTCTATCATTCCAAGCTTTGTGCTGACACCACTGACGTATCTTGGCGGGGTGTTTTATTCGATGGAGAATCTGTCACCATTTTGGCAAAACGTCTCGTTATTGAACCCGATTGTCTATATGGTGAATTCGTTCCGTTATGGGATCTTAGGGTATTCTGATGTCAACGTTTGGTACTCGATGGCGGCGATTTTTGTATTCTGTGCGATATTTTATACCATCGCTTATCGTTTGTTGAATAATGGCTCACGCGTGCGCTTGTAATGGTCAGCGTGTGAAGCGATAGCGATGCCCAAAGCGCTGTCGGTTGAGCAGTTAGGGTTTAACGATTAAATAGTAGGAAAGTAAATGAGCATACATGGCATCTTAGGTGAGCAAACCACCGATTATCCGACGCAGTATAGCCCAGAGACGCTATATCCGATTGCGCGCAGTCTGGGTCGTGACGCGATTGGTTGGCAAGACGATAAATTAGCGGTGGGGGTGGACTGGTGGCAAGCCTTTGAGATTTCTTGGTTAAATAAGCAAGGCGTCTCGCAAGTTGCCATTGCGCGCTTTGGTATTCCTGCCAGCTCGCCATTTATTGTCGAGTCAAAATCGTTGAAGCTTTACTTAAACAGCCTAAATTTTACCGAGTTTGCCAGCTGGGACGACGTGCAAGCGCTGACAGCCAAAGACTTATCAGCCTGCGTGCAAGCTCAGGTAACCGTTGAGTTGTTTCGCTTAGATGATGAGACATCAGGGCTACACATTGCTCAGCCTGATGGTGTCTGTATTGATGATGCCTTGTTAAATAGTAGCGAGAAGGTAACACTGTGTGCGCATCCCGATGCGTCATTGCTGCGTGATGAAGCAGAGGCGCGTGGTGAGAGTGTGATAAGTGATGGCACTCAGCCTTATCGTTTTTATTCTAATTTGCTGCGTAGTAACTGTCCGGTGACCAACCAGCCAGATTGGGGTACATTAGCTGTGTCAATCACAACGGAGCAGCCCATTCATACGGCCAATATGCTGCGCTACATATTAAGCTTTCGTCAGCACAATGGTTTTCATGAGCAGTGCGTCGAGCAGATATTTGCTGACTTGAGCCAACACTATCAGCCGCGCGCATTGATGGTTCGTGCGTGGTACACCCGCCGCGGCGGTATCGATATCAATCCTTGCCGCGTCAGTGATATGAGTTTGTTACCGACGCCGAGTCGTTTGATTCGTCAATAGAGCCATCGTTTAAAATAGCTTGGCTGATACAAAAAAGCGCCTATCTTATTGAATAAGACAGGCGCTTTTTATTGCATAGGTTTTACTAATAAAACTATTTGCTACTTACTTTTGCCATGACTTCTTCGCGGCTGAGCATTTGTTTTTCTGATTCACGGCGATTGACGTACTCAAATTTACCTTCGGCCAAATTACGGTCAGAAACCACGATGCGATGCGGGATACCAATCAGCTCAAGATCGGCAAACTTGACCCCTGGACGCTCGTTACGGTCGTCTAGTAATACGTTGACGCCCTGCGCTTTTAGCTCTTCGTATAACGCGGTGGCCGTTTGCATGACGGTTTCTTCTTTAGACTTCATCGGAATGATAGCAACTTCAAAAGGCGCAATCGAGTCCTCAACGGTCGGCGTTTGTGGCCACATGATGCCGTTTTCGTCGTTATTTTGCTCGATGGCTGCTGCGATGATACGGCTGACGCCGATACCATAACAGCCCATCATCATGGTCACAGGCTTGCCATCCTCACCAGAGACGGTTGCGTTCATCGCTTGCGAGTATTTATCGCCCAACTGGAAGATATGACCGACTTCGATGCCGCGTTTGATTTTGAGCGTGCCTTTACCATCAGGAGAAGGGTCGCCTTCTTGCACATTACGCACATCAACGATACGCGTAATGCTGGCGTCACGTGCCCAGTTCATGCCGATGGTATGTTTATTCACTTTATTCGCGCCTGCCACAAAGTCTGACAAGGTCGCCGCTGAGCGATCGACAAATACCGGCATATCCAAATCCACACCGATATAGCCTTTATGCAGGCCAGCGGCTTTTAGCTCATCATCAGAGGCCAGGGTCAATGGTACGTTGGCTTCTTCGATTTTCTCAGCTTTGATGGTATTAAGCTGATGGTCTCCGCGTAGTACCACCGCAATCAGCTGCGGTGTGCCATCTTCTTTATGACCATGGACGATCAAGGTTTTGACGGTATTGGCAAGCGGAATATCTAAGTGTTCCGCCACCATCTTACAAGTGGTCATGCCTTCGGTGAGCACGTCTTCGCGCTCTTGCTTTGGCGGTTGGCGTTCAGCCATATTAAAAGAGATAGATTCGGCAAGCTCGACGTTGGCTGCATAGTCTGAGGAGTCAGAAAAAGCGATATCATCTTCACCGCTGTCAGCCAACACATGAAACTCATGCGAGGCAAAGCCGCCGATAGAGCCGGTATCCGCTTGTACCGCACGGAAGTCTAAGCCTAAGCGGGTGAAGATACGCGTATAAGCCTCATACATATCATGATAAGTCTTTGCGAGCGAAACTTGATCGACATGGAACGAGTAGGCGTCTTTCATGGTGAACTCACGCGCGCGCATCACACCAAAGCGGGGACGAATCTCGTCGCGGAATTTCCCTTGGATTTGAAAGAAGGTAATCGGTAGCTGCTTATAGCTGCGAAGCTCGCCTTGAGCCAGATTGGTGATGACCTCTTCGTGCGTCGGGCCTAGCACAAAATCCCGATCGTGACGGTCTTTAAAGCGCAATAGCTCAGGACCATAGTCATCAAAACGCCCGGTGGTCTGCCACAGCTCAGCGGGCTGCGTCATCGGCATCAGGACCTCTTGAGCGCCTACGTTTTGCATCTCTTCACGAACAATACGTTCGACCTTTTGCAAGACGCGTAGCCCCATGGGCAACCAGATATAAAGCCCCGAGGCGATTTTGCGAATAAGACCGGCGCGCACCATCAACTGGCTTGAGACGATGTCGGCGTCGCTTGGGGTTTCTTTTAGAGTGGCAAATAAAAATTGACTGGCTTTCATAAATAAAGCGTAACCTTATCAACGATAAAAAAATAAGAAATAGTGGGGTGTTGAGCATAGGGCTATCGTTTCATGGACGCCGTAAGCTTACCTTTATCACTTAGCAATGAACTAGGGGCTTCCTAGTAGATAATGTGTCGCAACTGGTCTCTAACCACTAATCGCGGGCAACTACGCTTTTGTGGCCAAGACACTGGTAAAGCAGTATCGTCACAAAACCGCTCTCACAATAAAAGGGCAGATTTGGATTGACGTATCGATAGAGTAGACGGCGACATATCGGAATTGAAAAAGTCACCAAACGTGTGATGAAAACCTATCTTGCAAAAAAACCTGACCAATAAATCTGTGCCGACATTTTATCAATACAATCTGTCTATGTTAGGTAAAGTTCGCCCAAGACGCAATGACTTTTTGTTTTTTCAGCCGTAACTTCGGTCAAAGAATGGCAGATGATTATTGAGACTCGATTATTTACCAGTGTTAAGCTGATTTATGGCAAATGGCGCGCGTGTTTTTACTCATAATCTGGTTGCAGGTTATGTTGCGTCTTGGTAGCTATTACTTGAAGTAATAGGTGATTAGTAGCATTTATAGACAGACAGGCGGATGAGATAGGCATGTGGCATTACGCAGCGAGATAAAAGTACGATTTGATAATAGCGAGGCAATAAAAAGCGCTGTTAAGTCGCTGTCGCTAAGGGACTCATCTGCTCTATATAACTGATATAGTTAGCTGAATGTAAAACTGTTATGGATTTAAACGCGCTACTGGTATAAAT
>NZ_JABASU010000019.1 GCF_016107555.1 Psychrobacter celer
TACCTAAGCTGTTTCATGATATGGGTTGTATCTCTTTTATTCTAGACTGACTATACTTATTAAAGCTGCTCACAGTGAGACTAAAGAGCGATATGGTTATCAGCGTCTACACGCACATTTAAGTGAAGAAGGGCACGATGTCAGCAAGTATATGGTACGTAGTATCAAGGAAGAGCATGACATCAAATGTAGACGTCATAAGCGCTTTAAAGTGACAACAGACTCAGAGCATAACAAGCGAATCTATCCTAATTTGCTTAAACAACAATTTAGCGTTAATCATCCTAATTGTGCATGGGTTAGTGATATCACCTACATCTGGACAGATGAGGGCTGGCTTTATTTAGCAGGCGTCAAAGACTTATATACCAAAGAATTGGTTGGCTACGCTATCGATAAACGCATGAAAGCAGATTTAGTCTGTAGAGCCTTAAATAAAGCAATCAAGGATAAACGACCTAGCCAAGGGCTTATTGTACATTCAGATAGAGGTAGCCAGTATTGCAGCGACGATTATCGCACAATCATCAGTAAACACGGTTTTAAAGGATCTATGAGTGCTAAAGGCAACTGCTATGATAACGCGCCAATAGAGAGCTTCTGGGGCATATTAAAGAATGAGCTAATATATCATAAGGACTATAAAACACGATTCACAGCCATTACTGACATCATCAAATATATTGAGCTGTATTACAATCAGACTAGGATTCAAAAGGGTTTGGGCTATAAATCGCCAAGACAGGTGTGGTTTGACTTTTATCGTCAGGCTGCGTAACTAAAATCTCCCAAGTTTAGTTCTACGGGATTGACAGCAGGGATCAGATTCAGTCTATGACATTAAAACTTTGGATCTGAGTGGAGTGAAGAAATTAGGTGGCAACGCTAAAGCTGGTATTCAGACTGATCTCGATTACGATTATTTTCCAAGTAATATAGCCTTCCCTAAAGGTTCTGAGTGTTATATCTTCCAAGAGACACCTTCTCAATCTTATTACACCTTCTATGACTTAGCCCCAAGAGAAGATATCACGATTGCTCAATGGATTATTAATGAGAAGAAAAACAATACAGTCAACGATCTAATTGAAGAAAAAGTCGGAAAAAACAATGAGCTGTCGGCTGCTAGGTATACGGATGAGGATGGCGATATCATTGCTGCCATCAAGTACAATGGCTTGGTATATGATGCTTATTACTATCAAAAAGGCGTTACCGAAGATTCAAATATAGACTTTACTACCGATTTTGTTAACTGTGATCAGTATAATACCGTCGCTGCTAATCTCTTAGAAGAGCAAATCAAAATCAATTATAAAAAGTAATCGTATATAGCTAAGACTTAACTTTGATGTTCGGTAGCTTTTATTAGTGAGTGGTTACTATTTCTCTTACAAAAAGCGGCATAGTAAATAGCGCCTATATTAGGCGCTATTTTATTATGCCTCTACACCTTTATTACATGGCTTTATTTAGAGTAGTAGTAGTAATTATTAGCTGGTTTAATTGGTAAGATAAAAGGATAAGCCGAAGACGCTTTTTTAGTGATAGTATGTACTTGAAACCAAATTATGACTTAGAAATATTTAGTTACATTTTATTAAACAATAAATCCCATTATTTTCCTTACATCTAACACTACAGACCTGTTGGTCTATTTGATGGTCTAATATGCATATACATTATTATAATGTCAATTAAATCAAATACTTATATCTATAGTTAGACTTCCTCCTTCACCGCCAATCTTATCTATTCTGAGAAACGCACTAGTTTTTTTGTGCTGTCCTACTCTATCCTAAATAAAATCCAGACACCTTAACAGTAAGACTGTCAGTCTGATCGTCTAATGATACCTGAATGGTGATTTTTATCCTATCTATCAAAAAAAAACCACCAATAAAGAATATTGCTGGCTCATATCACTGCTCTATTGCTGCTAATATCTAAACCTACAGCTGTTTACTGCCTATACATCTCTTTATTGCTTCTTTTTCACTGTCACTTAGATTCATATGTAACTTGTTCAACCTCAATTTTATGCGGCAGTCTCGTCTGATTTTTTTCGTTTCAGCAGACATGACTGGTTTTGGAGTCGCTTTTACTGCTTCTGCAAAAGCAATGCTTGGTACCATCGCGTTGGCTGAGTAGCCTATTACACTGAATAAGGTGATAAATAGTACGAACAAGGTTTGTCTCATGGGCGCTCTCAGTCGATTTTTAAGATGATTATTTAGGACAGTCAATGAATATTTAACATCACTGGTTTGATTGAAAAGCACTACTTGAGATAACTAGCGCGCGCAGACGATGTTAATACTGCCTCTTATCATAGCCAGTTCCTACGTTAAGTAGCTTGATGAAAGTTTAAGAAACGTTAAGGTGTGAGCGTTTTGCATATCTGCTAGACCGTAATATCTCTTCAAATAGAGACACAAGACCGGATATATCACAACTACTAGCCAAACCATTGCACATAAAAATGACGCCTACTTAGGGCGTCATTTTTAAATAATCAGATATCACTTTTAAGAGCGGTGTCTGTAGTCGTTTTTGCTTTGTTTATCGTTTTTATATTTGCCCTGATATTTGTCTTGATGCTTTTCTTGTGCTTTATGCTTGGCAGCCACTATTTTTGCTTTTTGCTGTGATACCTTTGCCTTATTTTTGACAACTTTATGCTTACTATCTGCCTTGCTATCTGCTTTGTTACCATGTTTTTGGTGTTGTACTTGAGACGCATGGTGTTGTGAATAATTTGGTGCAGCATTGGCTTGACTAACCATAGATAAACAAGCGGTAGCGGCTAGAATCGAACTTACTATTATCTTTTTCATTGTTTTTTCCTAATGTAATTCATATTAATAAATGATGATTAAAGATACCTTATGAAGTATCACGATAATGCATCGCTCTATCGACAAAGAAAATGATAACTGGTTCTCGTATTAAGTAGCTTTATGAAACTTGAAGAAAGGTTGCGATTGTTACCACTGCTAAGCGCATTTACACATTAGGCGGTAGAAAGCTACAGAGTTGCACTATTGGCTGGTATCGACTGAGCCTATCCGCCTATGTATGATGCTTTTGGCAGGCGTACAAAGAATTTATAGCGCTTAGCATCTGACAACTATACACAGCTCAACTCTTCTATCAGCGCTGATTGGATAACAAATTTATGTGTGGGTTATTACGTGTTTTATTAACTGTAATTGGGGCGATACTCATTATCGACTGCGTTACTTTGATGGCTGTTGATAAGATTAATTTTGGTACAGTGCTGCCTTTTTTGATAGGCGTAGTTTTTGTAGGGCATGGACTAGGTGCTCCTTTAATTACAAAAATACTTGCTAAGAATCCTTTACTGCGACGTATTTGGTACGGATTGTGGCTAGCGTTTGGGTTATGGCTCGCCAGCTTTTTAATTTTTATGTATTCGCTACAGCAGCAGATCAAACACAGCACACAAGATCTGCCGCCAGTAGCAGCTATCATCGTGCTCGGTTCGGGGACGGTCGATGGCAAACCAACGCCTACCCTTGCCAGCCGCTTGGATACGGCAGCACAACTGATTGAGCAGCAGCCACAGGCACTCATTATTACGAGTGGCGGTGTGGGCTATGAGCGCACACGCAGTGAGGCGGACATCATGGCGACGTACTTGGCGCAAACCCATGATATTTCACTAGATCGTATTTATCAAGAAGGCAAAAGCACCAGTACTGAGGAGAATTTGGCGTACAGCCAAATCATACTTGAACAGCATGGTATTGATAAAGAGGTACCGATTGCGATTGTGACCAGCGATTTTCATACCATTCGCGCAGCGGCGATTGCCCTCCATCAAGGTTATACGCAACCAATTACACTCGCCAGCCCAACACCATTGTCTATTCGCTACAATGCATGGTTTCGAGAGTATTTTGCCTTTGGTAGCGGTTGGCTACTACAAGAATACTAATCGGCAGATGCCGTAACAAAAATATTAAAAGGCGCTCAAATGAACGCTTTTTTTTGCAAAATATAAACCACGAATTTTGCCTCTGTTTTAAATGATGCTTTCTCTACTGCTGTCAGCAACGCTTGTCTTTTTTCACTACGTGCGCGGTAGGCATACGGGGTCATGGTCATCAAATCTGCCAAATCATTTGCCACTAATGACAGCTCGGTACTGACATGATGCGTCGCAAGCAGGGTAAAGTGCGGGGCTAATTCGTGCAAAAACTTATCAGAATCATGCTCGCGCACACTATCAAACAACGCTTCACGCATCGATGCAAGATGCTGACTATCGGGTTTGGCAATGATGAGATAGCCTGTGTCACACAATACTTTGGCAAAGGCCTCAGGCAAGATAGGACTAAAAATGCTACTGATACCCGTCACACTACGGGCGCGTAGCGGCAGATGGGCGGCGCTGGTCACTAGTGGATATACCGCCGTCTGAGTCGCGCCCTCTTTGGGCTGCTGATACCACAGCTGCCCTGCCGCTTTGCTTGCTTTGGCGAGAGTAGAGACGGCAGGCTTGCTGATATCAACCGCTAGCAGCGATGCTATACCGTCTATCTGCGCCATTGCTTGGGTATAATAGCCCTCACCGCAACCGACATCCAGCCAATTTGCGGCAGTATCACTCTGCCCGAGTAGCTGCCTCATTTGCTGCTCAAGCAAAGCCTGTAATGGCTGATAATGTCCTGCGGCCAAAAACCTCTGCCGCGCTTCGATAGAGGCTTGGCTGTCCCCTGGCGTTTTGGATTTTTTTTGTTGTACTGGTAACAAATTGACATAGCCTTGACGCGCCACATCAAAAGGGTGCTTATTCTGCTTTGGATGCAAGCTGCCATCACAGCGCCACGTATCGGCTGCAGGCTGCATGGGTGACTGGCAAAGGGGACAAATAAATAACGACACAGGTTTCTCAAAATCAGTCAAGTATGGCCGTCATTTTAGCAAAGTTTACTTCAGCTGCGGCATAAAACCCTCACTTAGCAATAAGAGACAGAACCAAAAAAGCCACCTCAAACACGATGAAATGGCTTTTGCAGAGCGCTAAACCAAAAGACTCAGTTTGCTAAAACATCAGCTTGTTAAAAAAATAGTTAGCGCAGTTTTAGCGTCATTAGCCCTAAGATGACAAGGATGATGGCAATAATCCAAAAGCGTGCCACCACTTGTGTTTCTTTCCAGCCAATCTCTTCAAAATGATGATGCAGTGGCGCCATACGAAAGACGCGTTTTTTGCGCAGCTTATATGAGCCAACCTGTAGCATCACCGACAGTGCTTCTGCGACAAACAAGCCACCCATAATGGCAAAGGCAATCTCTTGACGAGTCATGACCGCGATGGTACCGAGCATTGCGCCCAGTGCCAATGCTCCGACATCACCCATAAATACTTGGGCTGGATGGGCGTTAAACCACAAAAAGCCCAAACCTGCCCCAATCATCGAACCACAGACAATGATGACCTCAGAGTTATAAGCGATATAAGGCACATGCAAGTAGTCAGCAAAACGCACATCACCTGAGACATAAGCCATCGCGCCCAAACCTGCCGCCACCAGCACCACCGGCAAGATGGCCAAACCATCCAAACCATCGGTTAAGTTGACGGCATTAGAAGCGCCATTAATCACAAAATAGGTAAAGATAATAAACCCAATACCAAAAGGTAGCGCGGAGAAAGGAATGATCCAGTTTTTAAAGACGGGCAGTAGTAAATCCTGCATCTCGCGGGTGGTGGCGATATCTGGCTGCAGCGTGGAGATATAGTACAGCGACACCCCAACAAATAACGCACCCATTGACAGCCAAAAGTACTTTTTGCGAGCGATTAGGCCTTTGGGGTCTTTATACTTAATCTTTAGCCAGTCATCAGCCCAGCCAACCGCGCCAAACACCACCATCACGACCAGCAAGATCCACACATAAGGATTGTCTAAGCGCGCCCATAGCAAGGTCGACACCGCGATAGCACTGAGTATCAAGACGCCGCCCATGGTCGGTGTGCCCGTCTTGGCCAAATGCGACTGCGGTCCATCATTACGGATGGCCTGCCCATATTTGAGCGTACGCAAGTGGCGAATGACGCGGCCACCAAACATCATGCTAAAGACTAAAGCGGTAATGACCGCCAATAACGCGCGTAGCGTCAACGAAGAAACCGCAGAAAACGGTGTATAATACTGGCCAAGCCAGCCAAACAACCAAACTAACACCGCCTACTCCTCGACTAGCGCATTGATAAGGGTTTCCATTTGCATAGCACGTGAGCCTTTGAACAGCACGGTACAAGGCTTAGCCTGCTGCGCTTGCAAATACGGCTGTAAATATGCCAATAGGCTGTCTTTGTCCGCAAACGCATGCGCACTGATATCAGAGATTTCTTGCGCACCTGCTACGGTATACGGCGCATACTCACCGACGCACAGCAACACGTTGATACCAGTGGTGGCAATGGTACGACCCAAGCTTTGATGCTCGCTCACTGCCGCGTCACCCAGCTCAGCGATATCGCCTAACACCATCACTTGCGTGCCTGTTTGCGCCGCCAGCACCTTAGCCGCTGCACGCACGGAATGCGGATTGGCATTATACGTATCATCGATCAGGCGATGCATCCCCAGTATCTGGCTATTGAGACGACCTTTGGCGGGGCGGGCGTTTTCTAAACCAATCACGATATCACTGACATCGATGTTTAGCGCATACGCACAAGCGGCCGCCGCCAAGGCGTTATTGACATTATGCTCACCCGCCAATGGTAGGTTGATGTCATGGACTTGATTACCAATGTGCAGCTTGAACTCACTACGCTCAGGCTCGACATCCAAGTGACTGGCACTGACATCGGTATTGCCAAAACCAATCACATGCGAGGTATGTTTTTCGGCGATACGGCGCAGTTGATTGGTAAAGTCGTCTTTGTCAGGGACAATAGCAAACTGAGTATCGGTTAATGTATGGTAAATCTCCGACTTGGTTTGACAGATGCCTTCACGGCTACCAAACTCACCCAAATGCGCGGTACCAATATTGAGGATACAAGCCACATCTGGTTGGACGATTTCTGTCGTGTAAGCAATCTCGCCGATATGGTTGGCGCCCAGCTCTAAGATGGCATAGCGATGATGATCGGACAACTCGAGCAACATCATCGGTACGCCCAAATCGTTGTTTAGGTTGCCACGGGTGATCAGGGTCGGTGCTAGACGACCAAAGATACTACCAAGCATCTCTTTGCAGGTGGTTTTACCGCTTGAGCCGGTGATAGCAATCACAGTCAAATCTTGATGCTGCTGGCGACGATAAGCGGCCAGCCGCCCCAAAGCCAGACGCGTATCACTCACGACCAACTGCGGGATGCTCGTCGAGATGGGACGTGAGACGATAGCGGCGACAGCACCTTGGGCAGCGGCTTGATTGATATAGTCGTGACCATCAAAATTGGCACCGCTTAGCGCCAAAAAGATATCGCCGCTCTTTATCGTGCGGGTATCGGTGGCGATACGGTTGCTGGTGACCGCGTTGTTGGCAAGCTCAGTTTGTCCTGCATTGCTTTGTCCTGCGGCTAGCTGCCAATGCCCATTCAGCGAGGCTGTCGCAGCGAGCAGATTATCTACCTGCCAGACATAGAGACCTTGCGACTGAATGGTATTGTCGTTGTCGGCTGTCATAGTGATTACCTTGTATGATGACTACTTAATTTTTATAAATACTGTTTGTTACGCTTAACATGATTTTATGAGCGCTCTTAAATAATGACGCAATTCTCAACCATCATGACCCTGCAGACCTATCGCCTATCTGCGCCCAGCCTTTTGTAAGGCTTGTTGCAAGACCACACTGTCATCAAAATCATAACGGACATGATTGATCTCTTGATAGGTCTCATGACCTTTGCCAGCGATGACGACGATATCATTGGCCGCTGCTTGCATGACAGCATACTCAATCGCCGCTTGCCGTGCAGGCTCGATATGGGTGCGCTGATACTGCGCGGTGCTCATGCCTGCTTGCATATCTTGCAAGATGGCCTCTGGGTCTTCGGTGCGCGGATTATCCGCGGTCAATATAACCCTGTCCGCGCCCGCCAGGCCTGCCTGCGCCATCAGCGGACGCTTGCCCGCGTCACGGTCTCCGCCGCAGCCAAACACCGCCCACAGCTGTCCCTCACAGTGGGTGCGCAAACTGGCCAGCACCTGACTGAGCGCATCAGGGGTATGCGCATAATCAACGATAAAGCAGCCATCACGCGATGCGACGCGCTGCATACGCCCCACTGCGCCTTGTAGCTGCGGGACGATCTTGGCGATACGCTCAAGACTCATGCCCAATGCAGCAGCAGCGGCAATGGCAGCCAGCAAATTGGCGACATTAAAACGCCCGAGTAAAGGACTAACGATATTTATGCAACGGCTCTCTTTATGGCCAGTGTCTGTATCACCAGTGCCTTTATCAGCGGTATTTCCACCGGCGATGTCTGTCTGCAGTGTAATTTTCACCCCTTCTAAGCTTGGGGCAATATCGGTGGCAACAAAAGTCGCAGGCTTTGAGGCATCTAGACTGTACGTCCATACCGTCAAACCACTAGCATACGCCATATCTAGCATAACCTGCGCGTACTCATCATCGATATTAATGATGGCGTGCGTCAAGGAAGGAAAATGCGTTTTGTCAAAGAGCCTAGCTTTTGCCGCGGCATACGCTGCCATATCGGCATGATAATCTAAATGATCGCGGCTTAAATTGGTATAAATCGCAACAGATATCGGTACGCCTTGTAGACGCTGCTGATCAAGGCCGTGCGAGCTGGCTTCTAAAGCCAATATTTCTGCCTTCTCAAGCGCCATTTGATACACAAACTGCTGCACAGCAAGAGCGTCGCCCGTTGTATGGCTAGCCTGTACCAAGGCACCCAGTCGACCGTTACCCGCGGTCCCCATCACAGCGCTGCTCATGCCAGTCAGCTGCGTCAACTGTGCCACCAGCTGGCTGATGGTGGTTTTGCCATTGGTGCCTGTCACTGCCACCACCGTGGGTAACCGGCTAGGCTGCTGGTACTGTAAGCGCGCCTGAATGAGACTGCCCAAAAAATCACGAATATGCGGCACGTATATCAAAGGACAAGACAAGACATCTGCTGGCGACTGTCCATCATCAAACAAATCGCTTGGGTCAATCTCCGAGAGAATAAAGGCCGCCTGTGACGCAGCTTGTAGCAGATAGTCGCGGCTTTTTTGGCAGTGGCCTGTCTGGCTTTTTAGGAGGACAAACACATCGTGTGCCGCAACGTGGCGGCTATCTAACCGAAACTGTGCAAATGGTATATGCGCGACCGAAACGTCCTCACTGATATTATCCGCAGCAGCGAGCAGCGCGGTGAGCGATGACTGTAGCAAAGAATGCTGACGATCGCCGCTCTCTAAAAGCTGCTGCAAGGTAACCAAGGTAACCGAGTGGGTACTGGGCGATGAGGTAAGCGTGGTCATGGGCAAATCCTAAACGGTAAACACAAATCAGCGGCTGGCGCTGGATACTGACCGACATCTGTCGTCGTGTTTGTGTGGCAAGATACTTATGGCTCTTCGGTTTTTAGCGGTTTATCTAAAGGTACATTATACAAACGCAGCGCCTCTTTCATGACATTATGAAAGACAGGAGCGACCGTCAGACCCGCATAAATCTGCGCGCGCGGGTCTTCGATGAGCATCACGCCCACCAGCCTTGGGTTTGATGCTGGTGCCATACCCGCAAAGACGTTGCGATACTGGTCAGTATAGTAGCCTCCTTTTGGGTTGATACGGCGCGACGTTCCTGTTTTACCCGCCACACGGTAGCCATCAATGGCCGCGCCTTTCGCGGTACCACCCGGCTCGGTGACGCTCTCCATCATCTGCACGATAGACATCGCTTGCTCGTGCGCCATAATGCGTTTGCTTGGCTGCGGTTTGTCGTCTTTGATCAAGGTCAGCGGATGCATGACACCACCTGCGGCCAGCGCCGAATAAGCCTGTGCGACCTGCGCAAGTGTCACCTGCAGACCATAACCATAACTGACGGTGGCTCGGCGCGAGGTTTCTTTTTCTTTTGGCGTGACCACCAGACCACTACCCTCACCAGGGAACTGTAATGGGGTTTTTTCACCAAAGCCAAACTGCTTTTGCATATTGGTAATGGCATCAGGCGGCAGGGATAATGCAATCTTGGTCGAGGCAACGTTACTCGATTTTTGTAGTAGCGTGCCCATGTTGATCATGCCGAGATTACGGTGATCGCGAATGGTATAACCTCGGACACGGATGGAGCCTGGATTGGTATCAATCAATGACGTCGCGGTATATTTACCCGAGTCTAACGCCGCAGCCACAGTAAATGGCTTCATCACTGAGCCTGGCTCAAAGACGTCTAACAGCGCACGGTTTCGCTGGTTTTCACCGGTCATCTCATTGAGGTTATTGGAATTAAATGACGGCCAGGTCGAGAGGGCGAGCACCTCGCCTGTCTGCACATCGACGACCATACCTGTCGACCAGCGCGCCCGCTGTAGGCGTCCTGCTTTTTCTAACTCTTTATAAAGCAGATATTGCAGGCGCGAGTCAATCGTCAGCGCCAAATCTTTGCCCGGTATCTCAGGCTCAACTTGCTTGATTTCTTTTAGGCTGTTTTGTTTGGCATCTTTTAGCACCAGTACCTTGCCATCTTTGCCCGCCAGCTCCTTTTCGTACTGACGTTCTATACCCGCACGCCCTTCATAGCCGCCCTCAGGGTCATTGGCGTTTTGTCCCATAAAGCCGAGCAATTGCGAGTTGGGCTGAGGCTGCGGGTAATAACGCTGAAAGAAGTTTTTTTCATATACCCCAGGGAAATCTAAAGAGCTGACACTTTGGGCAATCTCTGGCGTGACTTTATTAAGAAGCGGTAGGTAGTGCGAGCCTGCGCCTGATGGCAACGCTGCTTTTACTGCTTCCTCGTCGGTGACATCGATGCTGTCATCGATCGCGGTGACTCGTCTTAGCTCACTGACTGAGATATTGGCGGCAGCAGCCAAGGTAGTCAAGTCCATAGCATCCAAGCGTTTTTGCATGCGCGCTCGTAGCTGCGGACTGTCAGGATTGGTCAAAATGATGCGTTTGAGCTCATAGTATTCACGCGCATAGTCATGCGGACTAAAGGACACTGTCGCCAGCGGCGCACTCACTGCCAGTGGCAGTTTGTTGCGATCGGTAATCATACCGCGATAAGATGTTTGTGTGCGTACGCTGGTGATCAGCTCATTGCCCTTATCTTGATAAAACTGGGCATTGGCGACTTGAATGTAGTAAGCACGGCCTATCAGCGCGACCAATATGGCAAGCGCCAACCCCCAAACCGTCCAAAATCGCGCTTTGTCTTGCTCAAAACCGCCCCGTGAGGACGCCCCTGACGCTTTATTTAAAAACGCGGTTTTACGGTTTTTGACACTGGTATAAGCACCTTGATTGTCATTCTTTTTTAGTCGCCCAAACAGCTTAGCCTTACGGCTATCTGCCGCACTACTATCAGTTTTTTTATTATCAGTTTTTTTATTTTTTTGTCCTGATTTGGCCGCACTGACACGGCGCAGCGGCTTGGTGACTTTGCCGCTGGTGGGTTTTTTGCTGTTGTTTTCTGCTGTTGACTTACCGGTCTTGGCTTTGGATTTTTTTTCACTCATCGCCCAGCCTCCGCCGCATTGGTGTTAATTGATGTAGCTATAGGCGGCGCGTCAATCGACAAATCGGTACTGGCAACCTCTTGCATGACATCACTATCATTGGCGGTGATATCTGTATCGCTAGAGGCGGCTGGCGCCAGCGCCGTAGGAGCGCCTGGCTGAATAATCAACTTGTCTTTGAGGGTTGGAGAATACATGCCAAGCTCGGCCACAGCGCGGCTGGCAATTTGCGGCGTGGCACTAAAGGTTTGCTGCTCGATAAGCAGCCGCTGATGCTCTACTTGTAGCTTGCGCTGTTGTTTTTTCATGTCTTGCAAGGTCTTATAGTCCTGATGGTATTGCTGGACGCCTTCAGCGGTCTTGATACCGCTCCAGATGATTGCCGCCGCCAGCAATAATAAAATCGCCACATAAATGCTGACCACATTAAACCGGCGCACAAACAGCTCGCCGATATCGACATTAGGAGGGGTGCCGGTGCGGCGAGTAGGTTTGTCAGATATTGCCATGACGCTCTCAAAAAGTGGACTTCAAATATAAAATCGGCGACGGTTTTAAACAGTTTTTATGCGCAAATGTCTTTACCAGATATTCAGGCCGCATCGGTGACATAAAGCCAAATATCACTGTCGTGCGCGCTACAAACAAAAAACCAACTGCTGAGCCTAGCAGGTAATATTTACAGCTTTTTAACACTAGCGTAGCCATTCGCACATTTTTATCTTATTTAGACAAACAACAGCAAAGCGATATGACTACTCTTAAACCGCTTCACTGACAATGCGATTAATCTTGGCTTGCCGCCTATTGGTACTCAACATCGCTGCGCGTGGCCAGTCGTAACCATGCACTGCGCGCGCGCGGGTTGCCACTGACCTCGCTCTTGCTAGGCCCCACCCGTTTTGGCTTACCAAAATAGCGCGGACGTTTGGGCGGCATCGGCAGATTGTCATCCTCTGGATATTGCCCTTTGCTATGGCGCTGCAAAAACTGCTTGATTCGGCGGTCCTCTAAAGAATGAAAACTAATCACTGCCAGCTGACCACCTGCTTTTAAAATCGGAATACTTTGCGCTAAAAAGTCATCGACATCGCCAAGCTCGTTATTGATAAAAATACGCATGGCCTGAAAGCTTTGGGTCGCTGGATGCTTACCGCGCTGCCAGTTGGGGTGCGCCGTTTTGATCACCTCTGCCAGCTCAAGCGTGGACTCATAGCTGTCCATCTGCTTGATGGCGCGCGCGATACGGCGACTGTGGCGCTCTTCGCCAAACTCATAAAGCACATTGGCCAAGGTTTCGTCATCGACCTGCTCGAGCCATTCGGCCACCGACTGGCCACGACTGGTATCCATACGCATATCAACCGCGCCATCACGCATAAAACTAAAACCGCGGCTACCATCATCAATCTGCGGCGATGAAATGCCCAAATCTGCCATCAAGCCATCCACCTGATCGATGCCCAGCGCCGCTAGGCTGTCCGTTAAGGCCGCAAAACTATCATGCACCACTTTGACACGGCTGTCACTAGCTGCCAGCTCTTGCGCCACAGCAATTGCTGTCGGGTCTTTATCAAACACCACCAGCGTCGCGTCGTCGCTCAGATGACTCAATAATAGACGGCTATGACCGCCACGGCCAAAGGTAGCATCGACGTAGACACCGCTCATTTGCAAGCTGGGTTGTGGGGCGTCATCTGTGCGTTTAGGAAGAGATTTGACGCCCAGTACCGCCGCCACAGTCTCTTGCAATAGTACGGCATCATGGACAAAGCGCTGCTCGCTGGACGCCGCGCACGCAGACGCTCCCTCACGGATGGCCTGCGCAGTATCAGAGGTTACAGCAGATAAATCAGCCGCCGACTTGGCAGGGTCAGTGGCCAAAGAAGGGCCTTGTTTGCAAGTGGACGTACTGTTTTGCTTATTATTTGGCTTATCATTCAATGTGGACACAAACGACTCAGTAGATAACGGCCATATCGGCCGGTAATAGTAAAAAATCAGATGAAAATAAACAAGTTATGTCTTGCTTGACCTTATTATCGCAAGGATACACGGTGAGTCAAGCACTAGACAGGCTTTTCATTAAAAATATCGCAGCTGTCTGTTATACTAGCGCTATATTTTACGCTATTTTTTGCTATTGACGGCCACTCTTTCATTGCTATTTTAGTCATATTTTTTCTTCAGCTATTTTGTGGCTATTATTGCTATTTATCGCCCACGACATTTTGAGATTTTTATTATGCAAACATCGACCCACGCTCCCTCCGACACGAGCGACGCCCGCCCTATTCGCACACGTATTGCGCCCTCGCCGACTGGCTTTCCGCATGTTGGTACCGCTTATATCGCGCTTTTTAATTTGGCTTTTGCCAAAGCCCACGGCGGCGAGTTTATTTTGCGTATTGAGGACACCGATCAAACGCGTTCGACGGCTCAATCTGAGCAGATGATTTTGGACGCGCTACGCTGGGTCGGACTTGACTGGAGCGAGGGGCCAGACGTTGGTGGCCCGCATGCGCCTTATCGTCAGAGCGAGCGTAGCGATATTTATAAAAAACACGCCGAGCAGCTGATAGCAAGCGACCATGCGTTTCGCTGTTTTTGTACTACAGAAGAGCTAGACGCCATGCGCGCTGAGCAAATGGCCAATGGCGAGACCCCGCGCTATGACGGCCGCTGTGCCCACCTACCTCCAGAAAAAACTGCTCAATTGGTAAGCGAGGGCACCCCGCATGTGATCCGTATGCGTGTGCCCAACGACGGCGTTTGCCAAGTACATGACATGCTGCGCGGCACCGTCGAGATTCCTTGGGCGCAAGTCGATATGCAGGTGCTGCTAAAAACTGACGGCATGCCAACTTACCATCTTGCCAACGTCGTCGATGACCACTTGATGGAAATCACTCACGTCATGCGCGGCGAAGAGTGGTTAAACTCTGCCCCCAAGCATCAACTGCTTTATGACTATTTTGGTTGGGAGATGCCAACACTCTGCCATATGCCGCTACTGCGTAACCCTGACAAATCAAAGCTGTCGAAGCGTAAAAACCCAACCTCAATCACCTACTACCGTGATGCCGGCGTACTGCCTGAAGCGCTGCTCAACTACCTAGGCCGTATGGGCTACTCAATGCCCGACGATACCGAAAAATTCACCTTGGATGAAATGATTGCCAGCTTTGATATCCAGCGCGTGTCTCTTGGTGGCCCTATCTTCGATACCGAAAAACTCAATTGGCTAAACAGCGAATGGCTACGTGCGCTTACGCCTGAAGAGCTTAAAAACAAAATCCTTGAGTGGGCCAGTGACAGCGATAAACTCACCGCTATCGCCGCTGCGATTCAGCCACGCATCGAGCTGTTGTCTGACGCGGTCAACTGGGGCGGCTTTTATTTCCAAAACCTGCCAGACATCACCGCTGAGAGCTTCACCCATAAATCGCTTGAGCCTGAGCAAATCATCGAGCTGCTACAACTGGCGCTTTGGCAGCTAGAAACCTTGCCGACGTGGTCGGAGGAAAACATCTATACCACGCTAAAAGGCCTCGCCGCTCACCTCGATATCAAGATGCGCGATTTTATGGCGCCGTTCTTTATCGCGATTGCGGGTAGCACCTCGTCGACACCCGTTATGAACTCGATGGCGATTATCGGTGCGGATATGACCTTGACGCGCTTGCGCCATGCGGTTGAGGTGCTTGGCGGCCTCGGTAAAAAGAAACTGAAAAAACTTGAGAAAAAAGCGGCGGATCTGCCTAATTTTTTGGCTGATGCATAGTTTGGCAGCAGGATATCCTTGTACTTGCCAATGAAGAGTAGAATGGATAAATAATAAAAAAGGGTCAGTTCATTCGATACTGGCTCTTTTTTATGTAACCCCCATACTCAAACGTCCACAATTAGCCATTTAAATACTTTTAATGACTTTTTTTGCATTATTTTGCATTTTTTTAAAAATAGCGGTTGACAAGACTGCTGGTCTTACCTAAAATACGCACACTCTTAGCGAGGGGCTATAGCTCAGTTGGTAGAGCACTTGCATGGCATGCAAGGGGTCAACGGTTCGACTCCGTTTAGCTCCACCATACTATTTATCGCTCAACGGATAAATATTGCTTTGAGAACAATGTCAGCACCTAGGCAAGGTTTATTAATAAATAAGCGCTCTGATATTGTGAAGTACCGTTATAACCATAGGTTATGACACTCTATGCGTCCCCATCGTCTAGAGGCCTAGGACACCGCCCTTTCACGGCGGTAACGGGGGTTCGAATCCCCCTGGGGACGCCACTATTCGGCGTCACTTATTAGCACTTTTGCTTAGCATCAGATTAGACTAATAAGCGAACACTAAAAAATCCCAGTCATCATCCGGTGACTGGGATTTTTTTCGTTTGTCATTTATAAAAACCATCGATATGAGCTGCTCATGACGACCGATACCAGGTAAACTACGAAATAAACGACAAATAAAACACTCCCCTATTATTGCTAACACAAGGAAGTATGAGCCATGTTCGGTATCGAAAACTATCTGGGCTTTGTCTTGGCAGCGATTTTGCTAAACCTCACTCCAGGCACCGATACGATGTATATCATCACCCGCAGCGTCTCACATGGCAGCGCAGCAGGGTTTTATTCTGTCCTCGGTATCATCTCAGGCATTTTGGTACACACGGTATTCGCCGCATTGGGTCTATCGATCATTTTGATCAACTCGCCTCTGGCCTTTACGATTGTAAAATATATCGGTGCCAGCTACTTGTGCTATCTGGGTATAAAAATGCTGATGAGCAAGCAGCCTTCTTTACTGGCAAATCATTTACCAAAAAGCAGCCCATCGGCACCTGCCAACTCTATAGCGCACTGGCAAATATACAAACAGGGCGTATTAACCAATGTCTTTAACCCAAAAGTCGCGCTATTCTTCCTCGCATTTTTTCCGCAGTTTATCGATCCTAGCTATGCTCATAGCGCCTTGTCATTTCTGATCTTAGGATTGAGTTTTGCGCTGACGGGATTTGTATGGTGTTCGTGCCTTGCATTACTGGCCTCAAAATTTAGTGCCAACTTAAGAAAAAACCCAGCTATCGAAGTTCTTTTAAATAAAATAAGCGGCGTGGTGTTTATTGGTTTGGGAGTTAAGTTGCTTACTGAGAAGGGGTAAAAAAAACTACAAATAACGATCAAATAAGCTGATTTGTATAAAATCTAACTACCCATAAAAAAGCCCAATTCCAGATTTTACTGGCATTGGGCTTTGTATTATTTAAAAGCTAATCAACCATTACGCAGCGTTTTTACTATCAGCCGCTAGCTGACGCAATACATAGTGCAGTACGCCGCCATGACGCACGTATTCGCGCTCTTTTGGTGTCTGTAGACCGACATTGACCTCAAAGGTTTCAGTCGAGCCATCGGCGCGGGTGGCAGTGACTTGAGCGGTTTTGCTCTCGCCATTGTTTAGGCCAGTGATGCTGAGCACTTCTGAGCCATCGAGCTTGTAGGTTTGAGCGTCTTCGCCATCTTTGAAAGTCAATGGCAGCACGCCCATACCGACGAGGTTTGAGCGGTGAATACGCTCAAACGAAGTGGTGAGTACCGCTTTTACACCAAGCAAAATCGTACCCTTCGCTGCCCAGTCACGGCTAGAGCCTGAGCCATACTCCGCCCCGCCGAGGACGACGAGTGGACGTTTATCTTCTTTATACTTCATCGCTGCATCATAGATGGCCATTTCTTCGCCATCTTGTAGCGTCGACTTGTCATCTTTGAAGTAATAGGTATAACCGCCTTCTTTGCCGCCCATCATTTGGTTTTTGATACGGATATTGGCAAAGGTACCACGAGTCATGACTGCATCATTACCACGGCGTGAGCCATAACTGTTGAAGTCCGCTTCCATGACGCCGCGCTCTTGCAGGTACTTACCTGCTGGCGAGTTTGGATCAATATTGCCCGCAGGTGAGATATGGTCGGTGGTGATTGAGTCACCGAATAGACCTAAGATACGCGCACCTTCGATATCAGGGATACCCTCTGGCTCCATGGTCATACCATCGAAGAACGGTGGATTTTTGATGTACGTTGAGCCTTCATCCCATGGATATAGCTGACTATCGGCTGAGCTAATCGCGTTCCACTCTTTACTACCGTCGAACACTTCACCATAGTTTTTACGGAACATATCAGCATCGATGTTATTGGCAATCAGCTCGTTGATCTCATCTGACGTTGGCCAAATGTCTTTTAAGTACACATCGTTGCCGTCTTGATCTTGACCGAGTGGGTGGGCAGTCAAGTCAATATCGACTGTTCCTGCTAAGGCATAAGCGACAACCAATGGCGGCGATGCTAGGTAGCTGGCCTTGACGTGTGAGTGAATACGACCTTCAAAGTTACGGTTACCAGAGAGCACCGCTGAGGCGACTAAATCGTTCTCTTCGATGCCTTTTTCGATCACATCAGGAAGCGGACCGGAATTACCGATACACGTGGTACAACCGTAACCGACCAAATAAAAACCTGTTTTTTCGAGCTCATCCATCAGTTTGGTTTTTTCTAGGTAATCAGTTACGACTTTTGAGCCAGGTGCCAATGAGGTCTTAACCCAAGGCTTGGCTTTGAGGCCTTTGGCAGCGGCCTTTTTGGCGACCAATCCAGCACCAATCATAACGGCTGGATTTGAGGTGTTGGTACAAGAGGTAATAGCGGCAATCACGACTGAACCATCGCGCAGCTTATGCTCTTTGTCGTCAATATTAACGCTTGAGAACACGTTATTGGCTGGCTGGTAGCCTTTGCTATCGTCAGTTTCGGTATCAACGTCGATGTTGGGTTCAGCTGCCAAGTGTTCCGCTTGCTCTTGCTCGCCGCCTTCTTGGTCAAAGCGTACTTTGCCTTCGACTTCTGCCTTGCGGTCCTTGGTCATTTTTTCTAGCGTTTCGCCGAATTTTTCGTGCATATCAGATAAGTTGATACGCTGCTGCGGCAGATTAGGGCCTGCCAGTGCTGGCTGGACAGAAGACAGATCAAGCTCTAGCTTACTTGAGTAAGTCGCCGCTGGCGTATCGGCATCATGCCATAAGCCCTGTGCCTTGGCATATTTTTCGACCAGCTCAATTTGCGCTTCGTCACGGCCTGATAGACGCAGATAGTCAATCGCCATTTGATCAATCGGGAAGATACCACAAGTCGCGCCGTATTCTGGCGACATATTGGCAATCGTCGCCCGATCCGCTAATGGCATTTGATGCAAGCCTTCACCGTAAAATTCGACAAACTTACCGACCACGCCATGTGCTCGTAGCATCTCGACCACACGCAATACCAAATCCGTCGCGGTGACGCCTTCACTGAGTTTGCCTGTCAGCTCAAAGCCAACCACTTGCGGGATGAGCATCGAAGACGGCTGACCGAGCATCGCCGCTTCAGCTTCGATACCGCCAACGCCCCAACCAAGCACACCGATACCATTAATCATCGTCGTGTGACTGTCGGTACCAAATACCGTATCTGGATACGCCATCAGCTCGCCATCAACATCCGCTGCCATCACGACGCGCGCAAGATACTCAAGGTTGACTTGGTGCACGATACCCGTCGCTGGCGGGACAACGACAAAGTTCTCAAAGGCATTTCGGCCCCAATGGAGAAACTCATAACGCTCATTATTACGCTTAAACTCAATCTTTTCGTTGAGATCCAGCGCATCCTCACGGCCATAAGCATCCACTTGTACCGAGTGGTCAACGACCAGCTCACTGGGGATAAAGGGGTTGATTTGCTCAGCACGACCGCCCAGCTCTACTACCGCATCGCGCATCGCTGCTAAATCAACGACTGATGGCACGCCGGTGAAATCTTGCAGCACCACGCGTGCTGGCATGAAGGCAATCTCTTTGGACGCCTCAGCGCCAGCGTCCCAGTTGGCCACTGCTTCGATGTGGTTTTTGCCGACAGACTGACCATCATCTTCGTTACGCAATAGGTTTTCTAGTACGACTTTCATACAGTATGGTAGCGTATTGATATTGTCGTAAGTCTCGGCAAGTTTGGGCAGGCTATAATAGGCATGCTCCTTGCCATCGACCGAAATGGTGTCTTTTACATTAAAGATATCACTCATGGTAGCTTCCTTATCGTTGTTATAAATCCTAAACATAAATGGCCAATTACAAGTTAGCATTTATGTGGATATTGGTGGCTCAATAAATGGTGGTTTATTAAAGAAATACTGTGTCAAAGTAGGCACTAAAAACATTCATTATTACAAAACCATGTAAGACAAAATCCTAAGATATATGTTTTCATCAACCCAAGCTGTATAAGTGCTTGTAAGACCTGACATCAGCTTGCTTTTACCATAACAAATATATAGTGCTTTGTTAACGTCTGGACGTAGTCAAATCGTGGCACAATCGTAACTGTAACAATGTGTTAGCGAGTTATTAATGAGAGGCTAGCCAAATCCATTTTTATTATTTTTACGGCGACCACTACGAAACACAAATGCATCATCATAAAAATGAGAATCTTCATTCTCGGCCCAAAAATGCGGCACACCTAAAATGGGCAATGGCGATAAATGACGCGGTGTGACTGTGTCCTTTGATAATAATTCATTCATATAATCAGCCAATTTATCATCCAAAAAGGCGATGCGCTGCTGCGTTGACAAGGCAAAGAAATCTTGGTTGACGCTGATGACCACACTATGCGCGCACAAGGGCTTACGCGGTGCTATCAACTGCTCAAGGAGGGCATGACCAAAGATATAAACCGCAGCTTTAGCGTCTTTGCTAGGGTTATCCATTTTATCCCAATATCTTCTTGGTTTGACTAGACTGTTTTGCCAATCAAAGTCGATCAAAGCCTCACCAATGCTAGATTCAGAGGTCACTAAAATTGCACCGTTCTCATCAAACACAGTGATGGTATCGCGCACCCGCCCTCGACTGGCACCGACCCCTTGCTGCTCAATCTCAAGCATATGATAGTGGTTTAGCAGGGCTTTGGTCTTAGGAAAAGTCAGCCAAATACTGCCGTTAAATAAGTCGTGTAAGTTATCACGCGTCGGGATATTGCCCGTACTGCCGATGAAGCTCTCGTAAGCCTCGCCCTCTGGCAACGCGTCTTGCGAGACAAACTGTAAAGTCTGCACCTTATGGTTATATGCAGGCTTGGTGTGCGGTAGTTGCTGCTGCACGTCAGCTGCCTGCTGATGCAATGCGGTATTTAATACTTTCGCGATGATGTCTGGCGTGTCTTGGGTGCGGCTGATATCAAGGACTTGAGTCTCAGGAGCAGAGCTTTGAGTATCAGCGCGCTCCATGCTCCAGTTACTCGCCGCACTAAGCCGAGTGATGGCTTGACTAATGGCATCTAACTGCTGCACATGCCCAAGCCACGGCGCACGCCAGTCAATCTGGGCAAAGCTATCATCAAGTCTACTTGCCGCTACGGCTGACGCCTGTATAGACGAATCGTTTGGCAAAGGCTTGTCAAAACGCGCATCTAAACGATGCAAAGGAGGCAGGTTACTGGCAGTCATATCAAACTATCTCTCATAGGCGATGGGCGGCTTATGGTATCATGGTGCGCTTTTTTACGGCTAGACGGGCAGCTCGAAACGTTGTGTTCGCGCGCTATTTATAGTTAGCTGAATGTAAAACTGTTATGGATTTAAACACGCTACTGGTATAAATTTTACTTGCGTGCTGCGTTCCCAGAGGCTGCGCAAAATTCATCCCAGTAGCGCTATGACATTTTTAGAGTGTATCGACTATATTGATGAGTTTTTATGGCAAATTTTAATACCCACTTAAATGTCGCTTTTATGGTCAGCGGCACCTTGAGTTTGACGGTTTATAAAGCTGGATTGATTGATGATTCAGGGTTTTTAGTATGCGTGGCGCTTGGCACCATCGGTGGATTGCTACCAGATTTGGATTCAGACAACTCAACACCGATTAAGCTGGGTTTTAATATTACCTCGTTTGTCTTTGCCTTTGGCTTGGTCATGCATTGGCGTAGTGATTTGAGCTTGCTCGCATTGATCGCATTATGGCTGGCGGGTTATGGTTTTATGCGTTATGTGATCTTTCATATCTTTACCACCATGACCGTACATCGCGGCGTTATCCACTCTGTGCCTTATATGGCGATACTTGGACTGGGGTTAACCTGTCTAAGCTATTATGGTCTGCATCTACCGCTGACAACCAGTTGGTTTTATGGTCTGTTTTTATTTGGTGGCGCGATGGTGCATTTGGCTCTAGATGAGTTGTATAGCGTCAATTTGTCCAATATGAAAATGAAGCGCTCGTCGGGTACGGCGATGAAGTTTTATCAGCATAAAGACAAATGGTGGTATTTGCTGCTATACGTTATTTTGGCGTTATTGTTATATATAGCGCCGCCGTTTGACACCTTTTGGCAGCAGGTCAGTGATCCTGCAGCTTGGGCAAAGCTTAAGCTCGGTCTATGGCCAGAATTGATAAAAGGCTGGCTAAGTTAAGGCTGCCTCTACCAGCAAAAAATGATAAATAATGAGAGTACACTATGTCGACTTCTGCCGCCCTCCAAACCTGCCCTTGCCAAATCAACCCCGCGTCAGAAACCACCACCGCGCCCCTACTTTATAAAGACTGCTGTCAGCCTTATCATGACAGCGTTTTAAATAAAGAAGCGGATAAAACTGACGGCGTACAGGCAGAAACGGCGGAGCGTCTGATGCGCACGCGTTATAGCGCTTTTGTGCTTATCAAGCCAGAATACATCGTCAAAACCACACTACCCGCGCAGCAAAGCTTACTTGATGTGAAAGCAATTGAGGAATGGGCCACTAAGACCGATTGGGCAGGATTAGAGGTTGTAGAACACAGAGCAAAACTTGGCAAACGACACGCGCAGGTTGAATTTAAAGCTTATTTTAGAACGCCTAATGGCTTGCAAGCGCATCACGAGTTGTCGGCCTTTGTAAAGGTAGTAAATAAAGCCCATCATGATGCGCGTTGGTATTTTCTCGATCCGACCGTTCCTATGTCTGTCACACAGAAACAGCCGTGTATTTGTGGCTCGGGTGAGAAGTTTAAGCGTTGTTGTGGATTATATAGTTAATTCACTGTAAAACCGATACAGTGCCTGCCAGCGCTATATAGTTAGCTGAATGTAAAACTGTTATGGATTTAAACGCGCTACTGGTATAAATTTTACTTGCGTGCTGCGTTCCCAGAGGCTGCGCAAAATTCATCCCAGTAGCGCTATGACATTTTTAGAGTGTATCGACTATACACTGGCCCCAACCGCCCGTGCCACCGCAATCCCTTCATCAATGGTCAAAAACTTACGCTGGCTTGGGCTGTCTTTATAAATAATCTCACCCTCAGAGAATATCAGACATTCATTGACCGCCAACTGTTGCCAGTTTTCATTTTCAGTCAATGGTACGGTCACCAAAATCGTCACCTTATCGGTATCGGTGGTGACATCGCTAAAGTTAATCGCCAAGTCATCGTCCGCCAGTTTCGCTTCGCCAAATGGCGCTTGACGGGTGAGATAAAACAATAAGCTACCGGCATACGCCAATTGCCAGCGGCCGTTGGAGATTAGACAATTAAACAAACCGTTGGCCGACAAATAACGGCACTGCGTGGTCAAAAAGTTAAACAGCGTCTGGTCGTCAGGACGGGTTTTAAAAGTGCTTTTTAAGCGATTGACCAAATAGCAGAATGCCATTTCTGAGTCGGTGCTGCCGACAGGCTGACAATGCGCGGCATTGCCGTTGTCTTGTAGGCGCTGACAGCGCTTGATAAATTCGCCATTCATCTGCCCGTTGTGAGCAAACACCCACTGCTCGCCCCAGACTTCGCGGACGAAAGGATGGGTATTTGCCAGACAGTTTTGTCCCTGCGTGGCTTTACGAATGTGGGCGATGACATTCATGGCCTTAATCGGATAGTTATTGACCAAATCAGCCACTGGCGACAGATGGCTTGGGCGGTTGTCATGAAACAGACGTAGCCCTGTTGAGTCGTTTGCCGTCTCGCCATTATTGGTGCAGTCGCTACGCTCAAAAAAAGCAATACCAAAACCGTCCTCATGACTGTCCGTCATACCGCCGCGACGACGAAACCCTGCAAAGCTAAACCCAATATCGGTTGGGGTATTACAGTTCATTCCTAAGAGCTGGCACATTTATAGATCACCATCATGATTGTCGTTATGGTCGTCGTTTTTGGTAGGATGTACAGTCGCGCTTGCGCCATTTTCTGCCCCTTCATCAAACATCTCATAGGGCGTCGCGCCTTCGGTATCGATACTGTCCAAGATACGTTTGGCATGCGCCAGCTCGGTATCTTGTATCCACAGCACAATACCTGAATTCATCCCTGGCATCGCGCTTAGCGGCTGCAAGGATACAGTGATACCGTTATTACGTAGCAGATTGGCATGCAATTCACCTTGCATATTGGTGTCATAGCGTGCCAGTTTGTGCCAGTTATCAACTTGATCGGTCATAGAGTCGCCTCTGTGGTTTGGATGCAAAAAATGGTATTGAGCAAAAAAAACTTACGCCAATTGATCGAGCGTATATTCTTTGATGCTTATGTCACGACGATTACTTAAAGTAGCACGCGCTTGCTCAGCGTGGGTGATATCACTAAATATACCCATGAGTTGATTGTCGCGCTTATCATTTGATAATACAAATACCGTCTTTTGTGCTTTTTCGACATGCGCCCAGTGATAAGCGGCCAGACGCTTCATAAGGTCAGGATTTTTCACCATGATATTGTCGCCCGTCCGACCTTCGGTACGGTTATAATGAATGACATTAAGACGCAAAAGCCAGAAAATCACCGCCGCTTTGGCAAGCATAACAGGTAACGCGCGTTTTTCATCGCGGTTTAGCGCGCGTTTTGACTCATATCCTTCTAAAAACGCTGCCATCTTACGACGATCAAAATGTACCAGCTCGCCTTGCTCAGCATCACCCCACGTGGTACAAAAATCATTGATGGTAATGGCGATATCCATCACATAGTGCTCGACACTGACCTCAGTAAAATCTAATAGACCTGTTAGCTTTTCCTGCCCTTTAGTCAAGTCCCATAGGGTATTGTCAGCGAACATATCGAGATGACACAAGCCTTTTGGTAAGTCGGTCAGGGGTAGATTTGAATAAGCTTGCCAAATATCGCGCATGAGCTTGGCTTCATCGCCGGGCATAAACTGCATTTCACGGTCGCGCACCTCGCTCCACGGATAGAGGGGCACGCCGTAGTCTTGTGCCGGTTTTAGCGCTTGCAAGGTCTCATGCAGCATCGCTAACGCCGCGCCAATCTCATGACACATCGCCGGCGTGGTCTCTTGCGGATGCGCGCCAGACAAGCACGGCACCAAGGTGATCGCCTTGTCTTCATAATGAATGACATAGCGTTTTTTCGTATCAGCGTTATCATCAGCACCTAATGCTACCAATGCCAACGGGGCAGCGACCGGCAGCTTGCCATCTAGTTGATTTAATATCACTGCCATTTTTTCGATGTCTTCTGGCGGGCGCTCTTCAAACAAAGTAAACACATAAGCATGCGCGCCATCGACATCGTCCGTCGTTTGAATAAACCAGTTAGAGTTTTTGATGCCTTGGGTAATCGGAATCGCGCGGGCAAATGACACGCCAAAACGTTGGCAAAAGGCGGCAAATTGATCATCAGTTAACTGGGTATAGACGGACATGACATCTCACTTTGGCAATTGGATAAGAAGATAAATAGAATAAATCTGGACGCTAATGACAATAATCGTCCCACGCATCAGCAAACCATCATAAATAGCATAATAATCTTGTGAAAACCTGCCTGATATGGCAGCGATTTTGCTAGACTAGCGCTTATGGTTGAATTGATTATAAGGTGAAAGACCCTATGTTAGCAAAGCGTATCATTCCTTGTTTGGACGTGGACAATGGCCGCGTGGTCAAAGGCGTACAGTTTGTCGATATCAAAGACGCTGGCGACCCTGTCGAAGTAGCGCAGCGCTACAACGAACAAGGCGCTGATGAGATTACTTTTTTGGATATTACTGCCACCAGCGATGAGCGTGATACCACCTATCATACCGTCGAGCGTATGGCGGAGACGGTGTTTGTCCCCTTAACTGTGGGCGGCGGCGTGCGCAAAATTGCTGATATTCGTAACCTGCTCAATGCTGGCGCGGACAAGGTGGCGATTAATTCAGCCGCGGTTTTTACACCTGAATTCGTCGGTGAAGCTGCGCAGAAATTTGGTAATCAATGTATTGTCGTCGCCATCGATGCCAAACGTGTCGCTGACGTAGAGGTGAATGGCGTACTCACCCCACGCTGGGAGATTTTTACCCATGGCGGGCGCAAACCGACTGGCATTGATGCCGTCGCTTGGGCAAGCAAAATGAGCGAGCTTGGCGCAGGCGAGCTATTGGTCACGTCGATGGACGGTGACGGCACAAAAAAAGGCTATGATTTAGCACTAATGAAGCATATTACCGATCAGGTCAACATTCCGGTTATCGCTTCAGGCGGTGTCGGTAATCTACAGCACTTAGTCGATGGCGTACTTGAAGGCGGCGTCGATGCGGTGCTGGCGGCCAGTATCTTTCACTTCGGTGAGTATAGCGTACAAGAGGCCAAGCAATACATGGCAGCGCGCGGGATTGAAATGCGTTTATAATAAGCGCTTAAGTCAACCATGAGCGCAAAAAAATGCTATCATAGTCAACAACTTATTTTAGCCTTTTTCATTGTTAAATCACTATTTAACAATTAATAAAATCAAAGGATATTTTTATGTCAAATTTACAGCAGCAGCGCAACGATATTACCCATATCGATGGTAACTTGCATCAGAATGAAGACGCACGTATCGGTATCGTCGTCGGTCGTTTTAATGGCTTCGTCGTTGAGTCATTAGTCGATGGCGCGATCGATGCACTTCTACGTCATGGCGTACTTGGTAGCAATATCACTGTCGTTCGCGTCCCTGGTGCTTTTGAGCTGCCTTTGGTTGCCCAGCGCGCCGCAGAGTCGGATCGTTTTGACGCCATTATTGCTTTAGGCGCGATCATCCGTGGCAGCACCCCACACTTTGATTTTGTGGCGAGCGAGTCTGCTAAAGGCTTAAGCAGCGTTGCAATCGATTATAATATTCCTGTTGCTAATGGCGTACTGACCACCGACAGCATCGAGCAGGCGATTGAGCGCGCTGGCACCAAAGCCGGTAATAAAGGCTCGGAAGCGGCGATGGTCGTCCTTGAGATGCTAGCGGTTTTATCACAGTTAGATGTTGATGACGATTACGACAACGATAATGACGCGTAGTATAGTCAGTTGAAAACAAAACTGGCATAAGTTCCAAAGCGCGACTAGGATGAATTTTTCGCAGCCTCTGTGTATACAGCACGCAAGGAAAGTTTATACCAGTAGCGCTATGACATTTTTAAATTGAATCTACCATATCGCAGTCGTTTTATAGATTTATTATTTACTGTTTATTGCTTTACTGTTTTTGATTGGCGCTGATGGGTTAAAAACTCGTGGCGTCAGTGTCTTAAAGCTCGCGGCACTGTCGACAAAACGCTGCAATTTTGCTTTAACACTCGATTGTCATCATCTGCCAGTCGATTACTATTTAACATTTTTAGTTCAAACGTCTATGCTTTTCTTATCACAGGCTATTTTTTACAATCAAGCTGATTGTACCCTGACGCTATTGGTATCTATATTAAATAGTCGTTAGATAATTGATGAATACAGTCAATCAAAAAATAGTTAATAAAAGCAGTTACTCAAAATAGCCACTTAACATTCAGGTATTTACCCCCTATGACTGACCAAATCAAGCGCGCCATCAACGCTGCAAAAACCGCACAAACCAATGACCAACAAGCTGAAGCGACTCGTCTCGCAAGCAGCAGTGCAGGTGAGCAAAAATTTGATATGAGTGAGTCTTCTTATAAGACCAGTCACACCGCTGTGCGCAAAGCCAGACGCTTTGCTATGCAAGGCTTATATGAATGGCTGGTCACCGACCGCCGTTTTGATAAAGACGGTAAGCTTGGCTGGAAAGACAATGCGCCGCACGATATCGCCGCGCGCACCCGTGCGACCAACGCCATGCATACGGTACATATCGGCTACTATCACGAAATGATGCGCGATATTCCCGAGCAAATCGAGGCATTAGATGCGCTTATCAGTCAGCATCTCGATCGCGATATCGATAAATTAGACACCGTTGAGCATGCTATTTTATTGATTGGTGCCTACGAGCTGCAAAACCGCTTAGAGATTCCTTATAAAGTGGTACTAGATGAAGCAATGAAGCTCAACAATCACTTTGGCGCCACTGACGCGCACAAGTTAATCAACGCGGTGCTCGATAAAATGGCCACAGATCTGCGTGACCTCGAAGTACAGGCTGATATCAAGGCCAACCGCCGCAGCTCACAAAAAGCCGCTGCACCCGCCGCACAGCCGCAGCCGCAAACTACTGATGAAACCAAGGCTGTCACTAACGCTGACGACACCAGCGAGACGCCGACCACAACTGGCAAACCTCGTCTCAGTGCCAATAAAGCCATTAAACGGCCACGTGCTAACAAGGCTCAAGCAAATATCAGTGATTATAGAGCCAGTAAAAAAGCCAGTGCACAGGGACATAATGAGGCAGCAGCCGCGCCTACCCCTGAGAGCACTGCCGCCGATGTTGGGCTACAGGACTCAAACCTTGTCAATTCAGACGAAAAAAGTAAAGACTAACCATGAATGAATTTGAGCTGATCGAGCGCATCTTTGCACAGATGCAAATATCGCCAGCACGCACGGCAACGGACGTCGAAAAAGGCATCGGTGATGACGCGGCGGTGATGAGCGTGCCTACAGGCGCGCGCTTGGTCAGCTGCATTGATACTCTCGTTCAAGGACGGCATTTTAGCGCCGATTGGGATGAAGTAAATCAATTAGCCTTTCAAATTGGCTATAAAGCGGTCGCGGTCAATGTCTCAGATATCGCCGCGATGGGTGCGGCGGCGCACAGTATTTTGTTGGCGCTGGCATTGCCTGAGCGCTTGGTAAATGAGACTTGGCTCACTGAATTTGCCAAGGGTTTGTTTCATGCCTGCCAGCTCTTTGGCGTGACCCTGATAGGCGGTGATACCACGCGCAGCGATAACTTAGTGTTAAGCGTTAGCGCGCAAGGGTTTTTAGCCGCTGATACACCAGCCGTCTATCGCTCAGGCGCGCAAGTCGGTGATAAAGTCTATGTATCAGGCACGCTTGGGGATGCCGCATATGCGCTGCAGCATCCTGATAGCAGCCAAGGCATAGCGCTGGCGCACCGCTTGCACATGCCGACGCCGCGTATCACCTTAGGGGCCGCGCTGGCCAAAGTGGGCGCCACAGCGATGATCGATATCTCTGATGGTCTGTATCAAGATATTGGGCATATCTGCGAGCAAAGTGGCGTTGGCATACGTCTTGATTTAGAGCATCTGCCAACCAGCCAAGCGTTAGCGAGCGTGGATATATCTGAGCGCTTACTATGCCAGCTGGCAGGTGGCGACGACTATGAGCTGGCTTTTACTTTACCTGCTGATATCGAGCCACCCGTCAACGATATCAGTGACACGCCAGTGACTTGTATTGGCGAGGTGATAGCATTGGCCAAGGCAGACACGGCAACCAACGTGCATGCTGAGCTGTATTATCAAGGACAGCGGGTAACACCGACGCACCCTGCCCCTTTTGCCACATGGCCCACGCTGACGGGTTACCAACACTTTGCAGGTTAATCCATGACCGATCATGATCTATCTAAGCCTGATATCCGGCAAGTCAATGACTGCCCACCTCTACCTGCCACGGCCAGCACGCTCGATCGTGTGGTTTATTGGCTCGGTATTGGTCTCGGTAGTGGCCTGCCGCGCCGTGCCCCTGGCACATGGGGGACAGTGGGCGGGCTACTCGTCGCGATACCGCTTATGAGTTTCGGCTTTTTGCCGTTTTTGATAATCACTATATTGTCTTGTGTCGTTGGTAACTCAATATGCGGCAGAACCTCCACTCTGATGGGCGGTCACGACAACCCGCATATCGTCTGGGATGAATGGGCGGGTATGTGGCTCACCTTGCTACCGATGTCTTATATGGGTGTTGCCGATAGCAGTTTTTGGCAAAATATCAGCCAAACCTCTTTTCTCATCGCGCTTCTTATCGCCTTTATCCTGTTTCGTTTTTTTGACATTATCAAGCCACCACCGATCGGCTGGGCAGATAAAAAAGTCGCTGGCGGCTTAGGTATCATGCTCGATGACATCATCGCAGGCATCATGGCGGCAATTGTTTGGATTATTCTTTATAGTAGCGTATTATCGCTTGCTAACTGATGCTGCTATGAGTCGTTAGCACATTTCGTGACGCTGCAAATAAGACGTTACAAAGATGTCACGACTGAGCAGTTTGGTTGGTTACGCATTTACGTTATAATTCAAATCACATATTGTTACATTTGTAGGCCATTATGACTTCTCCTCTTTCGGTAATTATCCTAGCAGCGGGTAAAGGCACACGTATGCAGTCGGCCAAACCCAAAGTTCTGCAGACACTGGCTGGCAAGTCTTTACTCGCTCACGTTTTAGACACCTGTCACCAGCTGACGGTCGATGAGACCATCATCGTGCATGGTTTTGGCGGCGAGCAAGTCAAAGCTGAAATCACCACCCAGTATGCCCAGTCAGCCCTTACTTGGGTGGCACAAACTGAGCAGCTAGGGACCGGGCATGCGGTCAAGGTCACGCTGTCTGATTTGCCAAAAGACGGTCAAAGTCTGATTCTTTATGGTGATGTACCATTGGTCAGTTGCCAGACGTTAACCGCATTAAAGTCGGCCAACACCGATGGCATGTCGATGCTGACGCTAACGGTAGATAACCCGTTTGGACTAGGCCGCATCAAACGTGACAACAACGGTAATATCGAGGCCATCGTTGAGCAAAAAGATGCCAGCGCTGATGAGCAAGCCATCAAAGAGATCAATAGCGGCATTTACTGCGTCGATAATGCCCTGCTTCATAAATACTTGCCGAAACTATCAAACGACAACGCCCAACAAGAATACTATCTGACAGATATCGTCAAGATGGCCGTGGCCGATGGTATCGCCATCGCTGCGATTGAGCCTGAGCATACCTTTGAGATTGAAGGCGTCAACAATCGTCAGCAGCTTGCCAGCTTAGAGCGGACGTGGCAAGGAAAGTTAGTCGCCGACTTACAAGAAGCCGGCGTGCAGTTTGCCGATCCTAGTCGTGTCGATATTCGAGGAACCCTAAGCGCCGGTCAAGATGTGTTTGTCGATGTTGGCGTGGTGTTTGAGGGTGATTGTACCTTAGGCGACAATGTCTATATCGAGGCAGGATGCGTCATCAAAAACGCTCATATCGGCAATGCTTGTCATATCAAACCCTACTGCGTCATTGATCATGCCAAGATTGGCGCTGGTGTCGATGTCGGGCCTTTTGCGCATTTGCGTCCTGAAAGCGTACTAGCAGACCAGAGCAAAGTCGGTAATTTTGTCGAAATCAAAAAATCCACCATCGGTCAGGGCAGCAAAGTCAATCACTTAAGCTACGTGGGCGACTCGACTGTCGGGACAGGCGTCAATATCGGTGCAGGTGTCATTACCTGTAATTATGATGGTGCCAATAAGTCACAAACCATCATCGAGGACAACGCCTTTATCGGCTCCAATGCCAGCTTGGTGGCGCCGGTTACCATCGGTGATACAGCGACTGTAGCGGCAGGCTCGGTGATTACCAAGGATGTCGATGCTAGTGCCTTAGCGTTTGGCCGCGCTCGGCAAACGCAGAAAGAGAACTTTCAGCGTCCAACTAAAAAATAAAGACGGCGGTGATCGTCAACTCGATAAAAACGATAGTAAGACCACTAAGGCAGTACGACAATAATTTGTGGTGCTGCTTATTTATATTGACAGATTAATGATTATCCATGTATTGGCATCTTTTCAAATCACATGGTATGAGAACATAAAATTTAAGGAATAATTATGTGCGGAATCGTTGGAGCAGTTGCTGAGCGTAATATCGCCAATATCTTACTTGAAGGACTAAAACGTTTAGAATACCGCGGCTACGACTCCGCTGGCCTAACGGTCATTCGTGATGGCGAGCTGCATCGCGAACGCCAAGTGGGCAAGGTACAAGCCTTAGTCGATGCCGTCGCCGTCAATCCTGAGTTTTTTGATGGTCATATCGGTATTGCCCATACCCGCTGGGCGACACATGGCGAGCCTGCCCAGCGCAACGCCCATCCGCATATCTCTGGTAAGATCGCGGTGGTGCATAACGGTATTGTGGAAAACTATGCCGAGCTTAAAGAAACGCTGGTAGCAAAAGGCTACGAGTTTACCTCACAGACCGATACCGAGGTCGTTGCGCACTTAATCAATGATATCTATAAAACCACACCTGACTTATTAGACGCGGTGCGTGCAGTCATTCCCATGTTGCACGGCGCTTTTGCTCTTGGTATTGTGCATATCGATTGCCCAGACGAGCTGATTACCGTGCGCCTAGGTTCACCATTGATCATCGGTGTGGGGATCGGCGAGAATTTTATCGCGTCCGATCAATTGGCACTTCTGCCCGTGACCAACCGCTTTATGTATCTAGAAGAAGGCGATATCGCCAAGCTGACACGCGACAGCATTGACGTATATGCAGATGGTGTAAAAGTAAAACGTCAAATACATGAGATTGACGCCGCCCAGCATAATGCCGATAAAGGCGAGTTCAGACATTATATGCTCAAAGAAATCTACGAGCAGCCAGATGCAGTTGCTCGTACCATTGAGATGGCAGTAGATAGCAATGCGCCATCTAAGCTGCGTGATGATTTTTTACAGCGCCATGAAGCACTGTTGAAAGGCATTAAACAGGTCCAAGTCATCGCTTGTGGCACCAGTTATCACGCAGGTTTGGTGGCAAAGTACTGGTTTGAAAGTCTCATTCGTGTGCCGTGCTCAGTCGAAGTGGCTAGTGAGTTCCGCTACCGCAATCCGGTCGTCGTCGATAACACACTGGTCATTTGCATCTCGCAGTCTGGTGAGACAGCCGATACCTTATCGGCGCTACGCGATATTCAAAAACACACACCAGCCGGTCTTGTGAGCTTGGCACTGTGCAACGTACCGACGTCGTCTTTGGTGCGCGAGACCGATATCTTTTTGCCGACGCTTGCGGGCCCTGAGATTGGTGTTGCTTCCACCAAAGCTTTTATCACTCAGCTGGCAGCCTTGATGCTGCTGGTGTTAAAGGTAGGCGCCGTCCAAGCGCGCATGACAGACGAGAAACTGAGCACGCTGCTAGAGAAATTACAAGCGCTGCGCGGCCAACTGCATGCCAGCTTACACCTCGATGCGCCTATCAAAGTCATGAGCGAGCATTTTGAATATAAGAAAAGCTGCTTGTTTTTAGGTCGCGGTTTACAATTTCCTATTGCACTAGAAGGCGCATTGAAGCTAAAAGAGATTTCTTATATCCACGCTGAAGGCTATGCCGCCGGCGAACTAAAACACGGCCCATTAGCCTTGGTGGATAAAGACATGCCAATCGTGGTGCTCGCGCCAAAAGACAGTATGTTTGATAAACTCAAAGCCAACATGCAAGAGGTGCATGCGCGCCATGGCGAGCTGTTTGTCTTCGCCAGTGAAGAGAGCAAGATGGTTGCAGAAGATAGAATGCACGTGGTCTATGTGCCTGAGGTTTGCGAGATACTGGCCCCCATCGTCTATAGCATACCTGTGCAGCTACTGTCCTACCATGTGGCCGTGATGCGCGGCACAGATGTCGACCAGCCTCGTAACCTCGCAAAATCAGTGACGGTTGAATGATACAACTTGTTGATTTTAAATGTTTTTTATGAATTAAACCATTATATAATACTAAACCCTTTACTGTCTAGCATTACTAGATCGCAAAGGGTTTAGTGAACGTTGTTAGCCAAAATAATATGATTAGGGCGTGTTCTCATTCTAAAGAGAACACGCCCTATTATACAAATATCATTCTCTAAACCAACCCTTTATAAAGAAAATAAAGTCCCACTACGAATAACAATACCGAAAAGCACTTCTTTAACAGGGGTGGTGAGAGCATATGAGCAACTTTTGCCCCAACTTTAGCGGTAAAAAAGCTCATACTCGCAATGCCCAAAAAGGCATAAATATGCACAAAGCCAATGGTATTGGGTACATCAACTTGCTGCTGCATACCAAAGAACATAAAGCCGAGCGCACCAGCAATGGCAATAGGCAAACCACACGCCGCCGACGTGCCTACCGCCTTTTGCATGACCACATTATAACGGGTGAGATACGGCACCGTTAAGCTGCCACCGCCAATACCAAAAATGGCCGAAGCCACACCAATAATACCACCTGCCGCAAGTTGCTTGGGTTTAGACGGTAATACCACAGGCGCATGACTCGCATCACTCATATGTGTACGTCTTTTACCAGCGGTAAACATTCTATAAGCGACCCACAGTAAAAACACCCCGACAATCAGCTGCAGATATAACCCTGATATTTGCCCTGCTATCCCTGCTCCCAAAAAGCACCCTAGCGCCAAACCAGGTGCTAGATTTTTAAAGACTGGCCACATGACGCCGCCCTTTTTATTATGCGCCATCAGCGAGCTGATCGAAGTGACGATGATGGTCGCAAGCGACGTTCCCAAAGCCAGATGCATAATGGTATCGGCATCGTAGCCCATTTGGGTAAAGACGATAAATAACAGCGGTACGATAATGGTGCCACCGCCCACGCCGAAAAGCCCGGCCGCAAACCCTGCTAGTGCACCTATGATTAAAAAAATGAGTAGTTCCACGGGATAGTGTCTTCTTATATAGATTTATTTTCTGAGCAAGTGCTCTATATTAATGCCAGTTATGACTTATACAAGCTCAACTTGACCGACGTAATGATAAGCACGGTTAAAATACACTAAACTCTCATCTTGCCCGCTTGGGGATTCTGGAGGTTTGATAGCGACCACTCGGCACATCAGCACACTATGCGTACCTACTTCTTGAATGTGCTCAATCTCACAATCAAAGCTCACTAGCGCATCTTTCAGGATAGGCGCGCCTGTCACAAGCTCAGTCCAAGCCCCTTGCTCGAAGCGCTCATCTGAGCTTAGTTTAGAAGCAAAAGCATTGGATAAGTGTTCATGCTGGGCACCAAGCACATTGACGCTCAAGACTTTATTATCCACAAAATGCCCATGTGAGCGCGCGGCTTGATTCATACATACAAGCAGTGTCGGCGGTGTATCAGTGACGCTACATACCGCCGAGGCAGTAAACCCATGAGTGCCTGACGGACCATTGGTGGTGATCACATTGACCGCCGTGGGCAATAGCGCCATGGCATCTCTAAAATCAGTGGCTTCAATCATATCTTTTATCATTACTACAATCCTGAGAAACGTTAAATCTATAAGTACCTTGTTAACTGAGGCCACTCATAAGCTTAAACAAGCCAAAACTTGTTAAGTTTTGCTAAACGCTCAGCTCTTGCCGCACGATTGCCGCACCAGCGCTCAGCGCATGTAGCTTGCCGCGTGCCACCTCACGAGACAACGGCGCCATACCGCAGTTGGTCGAGGGATACAGCTTGTCCGCATCGACAAACTGTAAGGCCTTGCGTAGCGTATCGGCTACCTCCTCAGGAGTTTCAATATCATTAGTGGCGACATCGATTGCACCAACCATCACTTTTTTACCGCGAATCAGTTCAATCAAATCCACCGGTACGCGCGAATTTTGACATTCTAATGAGACGATATCGATCTTTGACTGCTGCAATTTAGGAAACGCTTGCTCATACTGACGCCACTCTGATCCCAGCGTTTTTTTCCAGTCGTTATTGGCTTTGATGCCGTAACCGTAGCAGATATGCACCGCTGTTTCACATTGAAGTCCCTCTATAGCACGCTCTAGTGTCGCAATGCCCCAATCATTGACGTCATCAAAAAAGACGTTAAACGCCGGCTCATCGAATTGGATAATATCCACGCCTGCTGCTTCTAACTCGCGGGCCTCTTGATTGAGAATTTTAGCAAACTCCCATGCCAGTTTTTCACGGCTCTTGTAGTGACCATCATACAGCGTATCGATCATGGTCATCGGGCCGGGCAGCGCCCATTTGATCGGCTTGTCAGTATGCTTACGTAAAAACTTGGCATCTTCTACAAACACAGATTTTTGACGGCTCACCGCACCCACGACTGATGGCACGCTTGCTTCATAGCGATCACGAATTTTAACGGTTTTACGGTTTTCAAAATCGACGCCGTCTAAGTGTTCGATAAATGTAGTCACAAAATGCTGGCGGGTTTGCTCGCCATCACTGACGATATCGACGCCTGCTTGCACTTGCTCTTGTAGCGATACTAGCAGCGCATCCTGTTTTGCCTGAAGCAATTCTTCACCGTCAAGTTGCCACGGCGACCAAATTTTCTCAGGTTCGGCCAGCCAAGAAGGCTTTGGCAAGCTGCCAGCGGTTGAGGTCGGTAATAATATATCCATGTTGTCTCATCTTTTGTATAGTAATATTTAATATCTAAAGCTCTATTAAGCCACTTGTTCATCAGCGCTTTTGTCTACCGCAAAGCCTGCTGCCCACTCCTCTAGAATATCTTGATAAGGCGTAATAAATGTCTCTTCGGTGAACTTGCCTTGCTTCACTGCCAGCTGGCTGCGCTCCTCACGGTCATACACCACTTGCGTCTTTGAGTAGTCTTGGTAATTGAGACTGGGCTGATAGACCGCGCCTGCTCTGGAGTTGGCATTATAAATCTCAGGGCGATAAATCTTCTGGAACGTCTCCATCGTCGCAATCGCGCTAATCAGCTCAAGATCACTATAGTCGCTGAGCAAATCACCGGCGAAATAAAATGCGAATGGCGCTACGCTTCCTGTCGGCATAAAGTAGCGCACCGTAAGACCCATTTTATGGAAATAATCATCGGTTAACGAATACTCATCCTGCTGGTACTCCACCCCTAATACCGGATGCTGGTTGCCCGTACGCACATAGGTTCTCTTACTGGACACACTCAAGCAAATCACCGGCTGCTTATCAAACTGAGATTGGTAAGCCTCTGAACGCAATAAATGCTGAAACAGCTTACCATGCAGCACACCAAAGCTGTCTGCGGGCGGTGTGCCTGGGTTTTGTTCGAAATGCTCTGGTAGCACAATACTAAAGTCATAATCGCGCACGTAGGATGAGAAGCTATTGCCGACCATACCGCTGATACGGGAGTTATCCTTGTGATCGACAATCGTGGTTTGTAGCATCTCGATACTGGGGAAAGTATGACCGTCGCCTGCCACGTCTAAGTCTGCTGAGATGATATCCACTTCGACCGAATAACGATCGGCAGTAGGATTATCCCAATGCGCGAGATCATTAAAGCGATTGTTTATCATTGTCAGTGTCTTACAAAGGTTATTTTGACGGTTTACGCCGCGCGCCAAGTTGGCAAAGTTGGTCGTTAGGCGTGTGCTATCGGCAGGCTCGTAGTATTCATCAAAACGTATGCTAGATATGGTATAGGTAAATGGCTGAGTCATGATAGTTCCCTTTACTACTCTGATAGCTCTCGTCTCGAGGCCTCAGATAAAAGCTAATTTGTGTATGGGATGAATCATACCTTGAACCTCACATGAGTAAAAACGATGTTATTTAAAGATAAGATGAATTTAATTCATCTATGCAGGTTAAGTGAGCGGCTATGAGAGGTCAATCACTGGCACCCTCAGCTCAATTGTCTTGCTCACCTCTAGGGCGTGTCAAACCTTCACAAAAGACACTGCTTTGCCCGTTCGCAATGCGAGAGCGATGCTCGAGTGGAGGGCAGAACTCTTTTTTGCCGCGTTATTGGTAACAATAGGCACTTAGAACGACTAAACTTAGCCAAGTAAGCCCGAAAAAATCCTTATTTAAGTGTGCTTATCAGTGCTCGACTGCGGCTTGCCACTCGGCGTCAACCATTTGGCAAACCATCCCGATAGATCATCCATCAATGTATATACCACCGGAATCACTACCAAGCTCAGTAGTGTCGAGGTGACAAGGCCGCCCAGCACAGCTGCGGCCATCGGGCGACGGAACGTCGGATCGGCATCGCCCCACCCAAATACCAAAGGCAGCATCCCTGCGCCCATGGCGATGGTCGTCATGATAATTGGGCGCGCACGCTTGCGACAAGCATCAATGATGGCATCAAAACGAGCCAAGCCACGGCGCTGAGCGATCAAGGCATAATCCACCAATAAGATAGAGTTTTTGGTGGCAATACCCATGAGCATAATAAAGCCAATCATCGATGGCATCGACAGGCTACTATTGGTAATGACCAAGCCGACAAACGCACCGCCAATCGAAAGCGGCAACGCCATCAGGATAGTAAAGGGCTGCAATATACGGCCGAATAATAAGATCAGCACGCCCAAAATACAGACCACACCGACCGACATGGCAATGACAAAACCACTAAACAGCTCTGCCATGTTTTCTGCCTGACCTTGGTCAATGATGGTAATCGATGGCGGCAGCGTCTGCATCGCTGGTACCGACTTGACCGCCTGCACCAAGTCGCCAAGCTCGCCATCAGAAGGCTGCACAGTAATACTAATGGCGCGCTCACGATCGAGCCGGTTGATCTGGGCCGGGCCTGTCCCAAAGTTTAGATCGGCCACCTCGCCCACGCGTACCCCTTGTCCTGCAGGCAGCGCGCTTGGCACGTATAAGCCTTCTAATTGGCCGACGTTTTGTTTGGCGACATCAGGCAGTCGCACCACAATAGGAATCTGCCGAGTATCGAGATTAAGCTTAGATAAGCGCTGCTCATAGTCGCCGACCGTCGCCACTCGTAGCGTGGTGGCGATATCTTGCGTGGTGACGCCTTTATCTGCCATCGCCAGTCTGTCAGGCATGACCGTAAGCTCTTGCCTCGGCAGGCTACGGTCACTGGTCACTGCGCCGGCGCTGGGCAGCGCTCGGATTTCAGTCATAATCTGCTGGGCGGTCTGCTCTAGCACCTCTGGATTGGTACTGGTCAAAGAAAAGTTATAGCCCGTCTCGCCGCCGCTCGATAGACCAACGGTAAAGCGTGCGCCAGGTACCTCCGCGAGCAGATGACTGATTTTGCGCTCAATCTCTTGCTTAGAGATACGCTCTGCTCGCGGCGCAAGGACAATATCTAGCCCTGCGATATTTTCGGCTTTGCCGCCAGAGCTGGGCTCCATAGCAGCTTGCGCCTCCCCTACCGAGGTAAAGATATTGGTCACTTCGGGCATGGCCAATATACGCTCACTGGCCATCGCTGCCACGCGCTCGGTATCTTCGAGCGCCACATCTGGCGTCAGCTCAATCTCAACGCGCGTCTGATCGATATCATTGTCAGGAATAAAGGAGGTCGGTAGCAACTTCACTAGCATCAATGAAGCGACAAACAGCACCAAAGTTGCGCCGATGGTGATCCAGCGTTGTCGTAAGGTCCATGAAACAATCTTAAGATACCAATCCATCAGCGCGCTTTGTTTTTCCACGCGCTTTTTTTCTGGCCGCAGTACGTAAGCTGCCATCATCGGCGTGATCAGTCGCGCTACCATCAAGGACGCAAATATCGACAAAGCCGCTGTCCAGCCAAACTGACGGAAGAACTGCCCAACAATACCGCCCATAAAGGCCGTCGGCAAAAACACAGCAATCAAGGTAAAGGTAGTAGCAACGACTGCCAGACCAATCTCATCAGCCGCTTCCATCGCCGCCTCATAAGGCGTCTTGCCCATACGCAGATGACGAATGATGTTTTCGACCTCTACGATGGCATCATCGACCAACACCCCAATCACCAATGACAATGCCAATAAGGAAATAATATTGAGACTAAAGCCAAACAGATACATACCCAAAAAGGTAGGAATAACGGACAATGGCAACGCCACAGCTGCGACAATGGTCGCACGGATATTGCGCAAAAATAAAAACACCACCACGACGGCCAATAGTCCGCCTTCTATCAGCATACGCAGTGATGCTTGATAATCCTCGGCGATAGGGGTGGCTCGATCATAGACTTTTTCGATACTGATATTACCCGTATCAGCCGCCAGTTTGGCAAGCTCGGCATCGACGCGCTCCATGACCTCGACCTCACTGGCACCGCGCGAGCGGGTGATGTTAAACGCCACCACCGTCTGCCCATCAAGCTTAGCAATCGAACTTGGGTCAGCAGCACCATCGGTGATTTGCGCCATACGTCCAAGCGCTTGCGTGCCACCTGTCGGCACGGCCACTTGTAGGTCGTTTAAGTCGCTTGCGCGCTCGACCGCCCCAAGCACGCGAATGGTTTGCGTGGTTTTACCGACCTCGGCTTCACCGCCTGAGCTGTCCTGCTGAATCCCAGCGATTTGCTGCGATAGCTGAGAGATAGGAAACTTTAAACCACTGAGCGCAATCGGGTCCGCTGCCACGGTGATCTCACGCTGCAGGCCACCGATACGGCTAACGGTACTGACACCAGGGATATCAGATAACCGCTTGGTGACCGTATCATCAACGAACCAAGACAGATCTGCCACATTCATGTTTTCTGCAGCGACAGAATAAGTCACCACCGGAAACCCTGCGGTTGAGACCTTAGTGATAATCGGATCATTGGCCGCGGCTGGCAGATCCCCTCGCACCTCACCGACGGCTGAGCGTACATCATCGACCGCTTCTTGGATGTCTTTTTCTAGGACAAACTCAGTGACCATGGTGGCAGCGCCGGTTTGTAGGGTGGTGCGAATATGCTTGACACCTTCGATACTGGTCAGTTTATTTTCGACTTTTTTGGCAATGTCGTTTTCGAGCTGGGTAGGTGCCGCGCCAGGCAGGGTGACGGTCACCACCACGGCAGGCAAATCAATGTCAGGGAACTGCTGCACCTTCATTTGCATAAAGCCATAGATACCGCCCAACGTCAGCAGTACAAACAGCAAAATAGCGACCAACGGATTTTTAATCGAGTAAGCAGATACATTTAGGCTCATGAGCGCGCCTGCGAAGCTGTATCAGCATTATTATTGGATTGATTCAGACCATCGACGATGCGCACCAAGTCGCCATCGTTTAAAAAACTACCGCCTTGCTTGACGATTTGACTGTCGCTCGGCAATGGCTCTGTGACCGCCACACTATCGCCGAGACGCTCACCCAAACTCACACGCTGCTGCTTGATACGGCCCGTTTTTTGCGCTGCGTGGTCGGTGCGGATTTGTGTGACCATCATCACATAGTCATAGCCATCATTGCTGACCACTGCACTGTTAGGAATGGTTTGGGTGTTGCTGCTACCCAATAAAAACTCGCCTGTTTGATACATGCCAGCGCGTACTTTTGCGTTGGCCGCTAGGCTAGCATAGATGGTGATTTGGCGATTGTTGTCCGCTGTCGGCGCGATGCGACTGACTTTCCCCATTACAGAGTCGCCTCCTGGCAGGCTGACACGCACAGGCGTGCCAACAGTGACTTCCCCAACAAGCTTTGGATCGATATCTGCGCGCCACTCTAATACCCCGCCTTTTATGATGGTAAATAGCGGTTCACCGCCTGCGACCATGCCGACCTCCACCATTTTGTCACTGATGACGCCGCTGACTGGCGCGACGACCTTAGCGTTATCCAAGGTCAAACGCTGACTGTTGAGCCGCGCTTTTGCCGCCTGCAAAGACGCTCTAGCACGCACCTCAGAGGTGCGATAGCGATCAGCTTCTTGCCTACTAATGGCATCGATGTCTATCAAGGGTAAGACCCGTGCGGCATCGGCACTGGCATTGGCAAGGGTGGCTTCGGCTTCGGCCACGTCGGCTTCGGCTTGCAACACCTGCTGCTCCATCGCATCGGTATCAAACACCGCCAGCACTTGGCCTGCTTTGACGCGATCGCCCTCCTCCACCAAGACGCGCTCGACAGCCACGCCATTGACTTTGGCACTGACATTGGCCGTATCTTTGGCACTAATCGTACCGTCGGCGCTCAAGGTATTGCCAATCGTATCTTGGCTGGGCGTTACTGTCTCAACCGATAGCACCGCCTGCGCGTCACTGGCCGCCTTATCCCCTACCTTATTGCTTGACGCGTTAGGCGTAGTGGGATTATCCGTCGCCACCGTCTTATCAGCACCCCAATATCTCCCCAACAAGACACCCAATACCAGTACCACCACCAGTACCGGCCACAGCCATAAAGGCGGTTTTGCTGAAACGGTTGCGGGCGTACTGGGTTGACGGTACGGCGGTAGCTCTGTCTCGTTTACGGGTTTTGGGTGCGTCTTGTCAGAATCATTCATGGGTAGTCTCTATCAATACAAGCCATCATAAGATAAAACAGGGCGAGCAATGATGATTGCGCTATTTACTCATAACCTACTGTTTTTAGTATAGTAATTTATAAAACCATTAAGAATAACATAATTTTGTTATTCTCTTATTGCTCGCTGTTTTAAAGCTTTCAGCTGTAAAGTCCTCAGTTTAAAATACTTCAGGCAGCTCAAGCAGCTCAAGCATTGGTATAACGGCTGGCATCAGGCATCCAGCGGTGTATTAATTGGCTGACGTCAGCTTTACGCGCGGGATCTGCTATTAGATGCTTGGCCAAGCGCTGCGCAATAGCAAATAACTGCTCATCGCGAATCAAATCAGCCAAATAATAGCCGACATTGCCTGTTTGTCGTTTGCCCAGCAGCTCGCCTGGTCCGCGCAGCTCAAGGTCTTTTTGGGCAATGACAAAACCATCAGTGCTATCTCGCAGCACATTTAGCCGCTCAGTGCCCGTCTCTGACAAAGGCTTTTGATAAAGTAGAACGCAGAAACTCTTGGTTGAGCCACGTCCAACGCGGCCGCGCAACTGATGCAGCTGCGATAGCCCCAGACGTTCGGCATTTTCGATGACCATCAGCGAGGCATTGGGCACATCGACGCCGACTTCGATGACAGTGGTGGCAATCAATAAATCAAGATTGCCTGCTTTAAACTCCTGCATGATGGCTTGCTTATCAGCAGCTTTCATTTTGCCATGCACCAGCCCGATACGAATATCTAAGCGTGCACTTAAATCCTCAAACGTCGCTTCTGCCGCTTGCGCATCAAGCACGCTCGACTCCTCTACCAACGAGCATACCCAATACGCCTGCCTCCCTGCAGCACAGTTCACCGCAATACGCTCTATCACTTCATCACGGCGATTACGGTCAATCGTCACGGTGGTGATGGGCGTACGTCCCGGTGGCAGCTCATCGATAATAGAGGTATCCATATCACCATAGACACTCATCGCCAGCGTACGCGGAATAGGAGTCGCGGTCATGATCAGCTGATGCGGCGTACTGCCTGCCACGCCTTTATTAGTGAGCGCCATGCGCTGCTCGACGCCGAAACGATGCTGCTCATCGATAATGACCAAGCCCAATTTGGCAAATTGCACTTGCTCCTGAAACAGCGCATGAGTACCGACCACCACTTGTACAGTGTTTTCACTTACTGCCTCTAGCGCTTCGCGGCGCTGCTTGGCGGTTTGCTTGCCAGCCAGCCAGCCCACACCGATGCCTAATGGCTCAAACCACTGTTTAAAATTTAACAGATGCTGCTCTGCTAAAATCTCGGTCGGTGCCATGACGGCCACCTGCCAGCCACTATCGAGCGCATAGCCCGCCGCGCCTGCAGCAACCAATGTCTTGCCAGCGCCCACATCGCCCTGCACCAGTCTGAGCATAGGGATCGACGTTGCCATATCTGTGATAATGTCTGTGAGCACGCGCCGCTGCGCACCGGTCAAATCAAACGGCAACGCGGCAAACAGCTTGTCAGCCAAAGGACTGTGAGCGGCACATTTGGGCGCTTTGTACTGATGTAACTGCTGGCGACGATATAGCAAGCTTAACTGATGGGCGGTCAGCTCCTCAATGATAAGGCGCTGACACGCTGCGTGGCTACGAGCGCTGAGCTGAGTCAGCAACTGATATTGCTGTCTGGCATCGGTATAAGTGGGCGGGGTATGCAGCAGGACCAATGCTTCAAATATCGTCAAGTTATAGACATTATTATTGGCCGTACTAGCAGCGTTACTGGACTCATCGGCACCATGAGCTAGAGTATGATCTGGCACACGCCGCGCAAGCGTTGAAAATATATCGTCTGGATAGTCTATCTCTGCGGTCACTGCTGGTTTTGGCGCAAAAGGCACCAATGGCAAATCTACCACCACCGCAAAATCCGCTGGCGTAAATAGCGTCATCGGCAGACCTTGGCTGCGCACCGTCTGGAGTGCCAGCTTAATCAAGGTGCGCAATTTGTTTTGATGCAGGCCTTTGACAGTAGGATAAATGGGTTGCAGGCCGGTATTGGTGATGGCAGTACTATCAGTTAGCACCTGATATTCAGGATGGTGCATCTGCTTGCCATAGCGGCTGACTTTGACTTCACCAAACAGTTGCAGCCGCGTACCTACACTCATGGTCTGAGCAAGACCACGATAGACCTTAAAAAATCGCAGAGAAATCGTGCCCGTATCGTCATCGACAATGACGGTCATGCCATTTCGTTTGGTATCGACATGCACCACACGTCCCGTAATCAACGCTGCTTGCCCGTGCTCCACATCAGCGATGGCCACCAAGCGGCTACGATCTTCATAATCACGCGGCAGGTGGAGCAGCAGATCAAATATCCGCTTGATATTCAACTGCGCCAACTGCGCAGCGACCTTTGTCCCAACACCCGCCAGCGCTGTCACTGGCATATCTAATGGCGAGACTGCGCCTGCTGGCCGTGCAGGTGCGGTAAAATGACTGAGGGACTGATTGGCGGATGTGGTCATCGAAGATCCTAACAATTTTTTATTTCCATCGACAAAAGCAAGTATTATCATCACACTATAAATCAGTGGCTGATTTTATTATAACTGACAACACCATCGATTATGCCAAGCGATTTGATAACACGGTATCTAGCAGTCGACCCCCCTAACAATGACATAGCGTTCCTGATATAAACTTTACTTGCGTACTGCGTGCCTTCGATTCAGTCGCGTGCTTAAACAGAGAACCACTTTATTTTGAACGGACTAGGGCGTGTCGTGCGCACGTGCTGCAAAGATGCCTAATACGATAAAAGCACCACAATTGATACATTGCAGTGCTTTTTATTCATTTATCTATAGTTAATACACTATAAAAATGACTATATAAATAATGTGATGCCATGACTTAACGAGCAGTCATATCATCATCGCCGGCTACGAGGCTACTTGACGCGTGCGCGGTATTTTACTGCCACGGTGTCATTGAGACCGACACCCTGCAAATCCCAGCGTACGGCTTTGTAATGCTTGAGATCGACATCGACCAGCTGATTGTCTACGCGAGTACGCAGCGGCATGCGAGCAAAGGTGTTACCATCGACGCTGCCGTATGGAAAATCAGGTGCTACTGTACGCAACAGCTCGACCTGCTCAGGTATGGTCATGGTCACGGTCATCTTACGCACGCGGTCAGCGTTGGTATTGGTAAAGTACCCTTGATACTCCAGCACGTTGCCTGACTGCAGGCGGGTGTTGGCATTGACTGGTACCAGCACTTCTTCGCCATTGGCATCGACACTGACCAAAGAGGCGGTGATTTTACTAGTAACTGCTTGGGCGCTTGAGTTACCGGCGTTGCTAGTACTCGTTTGTACCGCAGCTGAAGCGTCTACCGTCTGCTCTGGCGTTGGCAACATGGCAGAGGCTTGCGTGACGACCATTGCGCCGATAAGCGTACCAGCAACAACGTGAAATAAGCGATGTCCGCTCCATGCGCTAAATGGACTGGCAAAGTGGTTGGTTTTTTTCATGGTGTTCATTATCCCTCGTTGATATATCGATAAAACGCCGCGCTACCGCTTCACTATCGGTATGACGCTCGCTCATCTATTGATGCGCGCGTGGCTCTCCGTCATTGGGCAGTATATATTCAGTTCAAAACAAAACTGTCATAAGTTCCAAAGCACTACTGGGATGAATTTTTCGCAGCCTCTGTGTATACAGCACGCAAGGAAAATTTATACCAGTAGCGCTATAACATTTTTCAATTGAATCTACTATAGTTGCATGCCAAAGGCGGCATTTATTTTTCTTGATTATCTTCGTTCGCGATCTGTAAAGCAATAGCATTTAGCATAGCAAAAACCCTATGGGTGTACATACGCCCCGTGTTGCGGTTGTGTATATAGTGCATCAGCTCTGAAAATGATAAACACCACTGAAATAAAAGATGGCTCATAACGGCGTTTTTTGCTATGGTAATTCTTTAGCGATCGGCTTGTTTGCCGCGCCTTTTTTATTCTAACCACAACTGCCCCTATTATGACTACTAGCGCCATGCCACAGATCAATCCTGAATATGTTCATTGGTTTCGTAACTCAGCCCCTTACATCAATACGCATCGCGGCAAAACGTTCGTGATTATGTTTGGTGGTGAAGCGGTCAACCATCCAAATTTTAGCACTCTAATCCATGACTTTGCCTTACTCCATAGCTTAGGTATCAAGCTGGTGCTGGTGCATGGATCTAGGCCACAAATCGAAAAAAACTTAAAAGACGCTGCCATCACCTCGCCCCTGCATCAAGATATTCGTGTCACACCGCGAGAAGCGATGCCTGCCATCTTACAGGCAGTCGGTGCCATCCGCCTACAGATCGAAGCGCAACTATCGATGGGCTTGGCTAACTCGCCCATGTACGGCTCTCGTATCGATGCGATTTCTGGCAACTTTGTCACAGCGCGGCCTTATGGCGTCCGTGATGGCGTCGACTACCAAATGACAGGCGAAGTACGCTCGATCGACGTCGAAGCCATCAAAAACAATCTGCTCCACGACCATATCGTGATATTGGGCTCGATGGGCTACTCAGCGACAGGCGAAGTGTTTAATTTGCTCGCCGAAGATGTGGCGCTTAGCACCGCAGTGAGCTTGGGTGCCGATAAGCTTATTTTCTTAGGAGAAGAAGCCGGCATCAATGACAATGATCGCTTGCTACGCGAGATGATTCCAAACGAAGTCGATCGCTTCTTACGCGACCGTGACCTAAACTGTGAGATCAATTATTTCTTACACTGTGCCAGTGTGGCTTGCCGTCAAGGTGTCCATCGCACGCACATCATCTCATACGCCAAAAACGGCGCACTCCTCGAAGAGCTGTTCACCCGTGATGGCTCTGGCACCCTAATCAGCCACGACCCTTATGAAGAAATCCGCCACGCCAACATCGATGACGTGGTCGGCCTGCTCGAGCTTTTGACGCCACTTGAAGAGCAAGGCATCTTGGTGGCTCGCTCGCGTGAGCGCCTCGAGCAAGAAATCGACAACTACAGCGTCATCGAGCGTGATGGCATGATTTTAGGCTGCGCCGCTTTATACCCACTCGATGACGACTCAGCAGAGGTCGCTTGCGTCGCCGTCCATGCCGAATACCGTAACGGCAGCCGCGGCAATGATTTGCTGGCGTTTATCGAGCAGCAAGCACGTAGCCATGGCCTACACAAGCTCTTTGTCTTGACGACTCGCACCGCCCATTGGTTTGTCGAGCACGGTTTTGCCGAAGTCGATGCCAGCGCTCTGCCCGCTGCGCGCCGCGAAAAGTACAACAACGGTCGTAACTCTAAGGTCTTTCAAAAAACCTTATAATTAATCTAGGCAGGCTTTAGTCAACTGCCGCGCCAAACCAAAAAAGCCCTCATTTATAAATGAGGGCTTTTTTATCAATACTAAAAAGCGATAGGACAATTTTTTATAGCGAGCTGACTATACTTTATCAATGTCGCTTTACAAATGGCACTTTATAAGTAATGCCTTATAAATGACACCTGCTAGAGACAATCTCGCACAGGTATCAGCCTATCAATGCCAAACATAACACTAAAAGCAATGAGTGCCCCTAATGCGTTACTTTACGTTTAATAGCTCAACCGTAAAGATAAGCGTGCTGTTTGGCTCGATACCCGCGTTACCCGCTTCACCATACGCGATGTCTGATGGGATATAAAACTCGTATTTGCCGCCCTCTTTCATCAGCTGCAGACCTTCTGTCCAGCCCGCGATGACTTGGTTGAGCGGGAACTCAATTGGCTCGCCGCGCTCGTATGAGCTATCAAATACTGTACCGTCGATCAGCTTACCTTCGTAATTGACTTCGACCACATCGGTGGCTTTTGGTGATTTGCCTGTACCTGCTTTGATGACCTTGTACTGCAGACCAGAAGAGGTTTCTTTTACACCTTCTTTCTTAGCGTTTTCTGCTAAAAAGGCTTCGCCTGCCGCTTTGTTTTCTGTGGCTTTGGCTTCCATGTCTTTAACAAACTTTTCTTCTTGCTCTTTTTGATAATCCATCAAGACTTGTTGCATCTGCTCTTGGGTCAGTGCTGAGTCGTTGCCTTCATAGCCATCGCGAAAGCCTTGCTCAAAAGTATCAAGATTTAGATCACCGACCGCTTCTTTATTACCTTCGGCCATCATATAACCCAAGCTATAGCCTACTTTTTCGTTCGCCGAGCTTTGCTCAGTGATTGAGATGCTTTGCGCCGCGGTTTCTTGATTGCCGTTATTGGTGCTACAGCCTGTAACTAACAACATAGCGCTAGCAAATGCACCAACGCTTAAGGTAGTGATTTTTTTCATAAAGTACTCTCAAATTGTAAGAATAGTGGCAAGATGTCACATGTTCCTATGATAGCAAATCTTGGTTTTAGGAGCCATGTTTGGCAAAAAATTATCGGGCGAATGTACAGTCTGTGTTAATATTTCCTGTCACGATAACAAGTTATCACACAAATACAGTAACACGTTAAGCTTTCTATCTTTAAATCCCCTAATACATCAGCTAAGCTGAATGAGTTGAGGTGATAAGTAACCGAGTGTAACTCTTTAGCATGGATGATACGACATTGGTAGTACAGCAGTTGGTACAAGGTAAGCCGATGTTTTTTCAATGAATTTCTACACTTAAAAATTATAATATCGCCGTATAACTGACTTAAAAAAACTATTTATCATAACCATCTATGTTGGTTTCGCTCGCTGATAGCAGTATCTAGCCTATCGTTTGGCGGCTTTTATATGATGATTAAAGGAGGATAAGATGAATCCAATGTATGCGTCTTTTAACGGTTATCTGGGTGGGCCTATTGGTTCCATCATTGGGGCTATTTTGATATTTATTATTGGTTGGCTTGTCGCACTGGGTATCGCGGCTTTGGTTCGCAATGTATTGTCTAAGGTGAATCTCAACCAACGCATGAATTCTTCAACCGGCAAAACCTACGATTTAGAAGGCATCATCTCTAAAATCGTATTTTGGTTTATCTTTATCATCGCCATTTCTGGAGCGTTGAACCAATTGAATCTGAACTCCATTTCGACGCCGTTTGCCAATATGGTCAATCAAGTGCTGGCCTTTATCCCTAATCTGATCGGCGCTATCGCTGTTGGGGTGATCGGTTGGGTCATCGCCACTGTGGCACGTACCGCTATCAATGCCGCCCTTGCTAAAACCTCGATGGATGAGCGCCTAAGCGCACAAGCAGGCGTAAAACCCATGAGCAGCACGATAGCCGATATGGTTTATTGGTTCATCTTATTGGTGGTATTGACCATGGTACTCGGTCAATTAGAGCTTGATGGTTTGTTTGCGCCATTGACCAACATGGTTGATAAAATCTTTAGCTTTATCCCTAACATTATCATTGCTGGCGTGGTGTTTGTCGTCGGCTACATCATTGCAAAAGTGGTGCGCGGTATCGTCACCAATCTTGTGTCTACCTTTAATATACAAGAGCTGGCCTCAAAAGCTGGCTTAAGCGAAAAAAACAGCCTGCCGAATATTGCAGGGTCTTTGGCGTTCTTAGTGGTGATTATCCCGACGATTATCGCGGCCTTAAACGCTTTAAAAATCGAAGTAATTGCGCGCCCAGCGACCAATATGCTAAACAAAATCATGGAAGCGTTGCCAAACATCTTTATGGCAGCAGCTATCTTAGTGGTGACGTTTTATGTGGTGCGTATGGTTGCCAATATCATCAAAGGTTTGATTGAAAACACAGAGATCAATCAGATACCTGCCAAGGTTGGCCTACAAGAAACGATGGGTGATAAGAAAATCTCTGATCTTGTCGGCTATGCCATTGTCTTTTTTGCCATGCTGTTTGCCGCTATCGCTGCCGCAGATTTATTAGGCTTTGAGCCAATCTCAGCCATCATTGCGATGTTTATCGCCTTTGGTGCCAATATTATTTTGGGCGCGATTATTCTGTTCATCGGCTTTTGGCTTGCCAACATCATCGCTGGTGTGGTGGAGCGCTCTGAGCAAGGCTCACAGTTCTTAGCAAACATCGTGCGCGTCTTGATCATGGGTCTCGTACTTGCTATGGGTCTAAAAGCGATGGGCATTGCTGACTCTATCGTTAACCTAGCCTTTGGTCTGACACTAGGCGCAGTTGCCGTGGCCTTTGCTCTCTCGTTCGGTCTTGGTGGTCAAGAAGCTGCTGCTCGCTTCTTACGTAAGATGCAGGACAAAATGGACAAGGAGCAAGAGGAAGCCAAAGCCAAGTCTACGCTACAGCCGAGCGCATCAACTCGTGAGAAGTTTGCTGACTCTGTCCGCGAAAACACCCCATCAGCAGCAACGAAGAGCACTGATACTCACACTGATGTCGTCGATACCACTCGCGTCGATACCGATGCTATCGACACCGCTGATATCGATAACGATGTTACCGATGGTAGTATCACTGATGCAGATATCGACAATAACAACTTGCTACCAGGTAGCGGTCTAAACGACGATATCAATAATAAATAATTTGCTCTCGAAGTATGTATTTTTGAGATAAATTCATCGGCTTTATGCTCGCTCAAACCAAAAAAGACAGCTTAGGCTGTCTTTTTTTGTGGGCATAAATGTGTGTTTTATACCTATCAGTCGCTATCAATAGTGCTATTTATTACTTTTACGAGCAGGAATGGTGAGGTTCAAGCAAACTTGCGGCAGGGCTTCTGCTGGACGGTCGTTATCCGCAGAAGTGCCTGCCACTGGCGCTTTTTGCTGTTGCAGCTGTTGTAACTGCTTGGTGAGTTGGCGCTCACGCTGGGTCATGGTCGCAACGGGTTGGATCCACAAATCAATATCGATAAAGGTTTCTTGCCCTTCATTGATAAATTCCACCCCCAAGATAATGACATGATGCAGCGCTGCTATCGGTAAGCGCGTGGCCACATCTTGAGCAATTTTTGCCAAGTTTGGCTGAATGGCTTGTTTGCTATGCTGCCCTTCCTGATTTTGGCCATAAAATATCAGCACATAATGCCGACCCAGACTCTCATACGAGTGCTGATGTACCACGTAACCGGCGCTTTTTAGGTTGTCTGGTTGTTTTGGATATCGGTATAAAGTGCGTACCAGCTCATGACGTGAAAACAATGACTCGTCGAGTAGCTGCTGCTGCCAATATAAAAAATCAACCTCTGAGGACATTTGGGCACTATTTTTCAGACGCCCATCACGGCACATCGCCATCATCTGGCCGCTTAGCTGTGACCATAGTGTGGCAGCTTGTGCCATGTGCTGCTGATACATCTGCGCTGTCGCACTTTGATTTTTGTGCGCCAGTGTCATGGCGATCAACGCCGCATTGGGCGCATCTTGCACGCCCACTTTTATAAGAGCATTATCAATGGTGATGGCATGAGTAAATACAGACGGGCTGTACAAAAACTGAGTGACCAAATCTGCCACCCTCTCAAAATGTGCGTGCTGATCGCTAAGGGACTGCTGAAGCTGCTGTAAATGATGGCGCAAAAACCGCCATAGCTCACAAGGCGTCTGTAGCGTTGATGACAACCTCTGCCAGTCAGCGTGACTAAAGATTTGTAGCGGCCGCGGCTCACCACTCATATCGATGACCAAATCTTCCATAAAATAAGCAGTATCAAAATAATGCGTCAGGCGATTTGCTAGGCGCTGTTTCGGTGAGAGTGTCGGTATATCAGCGCTCATCTCTGTCTCATCAAAAAAGACGATATCAAAGATCAATACATCGCGGCGGCTTTTCTTGTCATGATTTTGATTATTGCTTTGATCATCGCTTTGCCCGTTATCGCTTCGATCATGCTTATATTGATTGTCATTGCTATCCGCGACGCAAGAAGTCTTATACCATGCCAGCACCGCCTTTAGCGTCGCCGTTCGCGCCGACTTAATAGTCTTCGCCCTACTATGCCTTGGTAGATACAGTGTCAGATCCAGCCGTTGCAACCGCCCAAGCGGCAGCTGATAGCAGGATTGCCGCGCGTCATAGTAGGCGTTATATTGACGCGTCACTGCTTGCATATCGCCAACGCTTACGCCTGCCGCTGCGCCCTGCAGGTAGCAAGCCAGATCCTCGGTTAGGTCAGTAAAATCAGCCACCGTTTCAACCTTTTATGATTATGGCGTGCCCAACACGCCCTAAATATTATGAAAAATTAAACAACATAAGCGTCATGAGACACAGTCGCTTTCACCGCAATGAGTTGTTATGATGATATCAGCACAGCAGCGCTTATGCGCATCTTTCTATAGTTTAGGGATTTGACGAGATGAGCCAGACGCGACTCGATACAGCTGATGGTCTTTTACCCTCTCAGCATCTGTCACATCTGACACCTCAAGGATACTCGGCTCACATCGCCCATGATTGTCATATAATAACAAGGATTGAATACCATGAAACGCTTTAAAGAAAAAACCGTCATCGTCACAGGCGCAGGCTCAGGTATTGGCCGGGCGACTGCTATTCGTTTTGCCCAAGAAGGTGCCAATGTCGTCTTGGTCGGTCGTACCGCTGAAACCTTAGAAGAGACTGCAAAAGAGTTTCCACAAGACCGTACGTGGATTCATACCGATAACTATCTGACCATCACTTGTGATATCAGCATACAAAGCCAAGTACAAGAAATGATCAAACGCGCCGTCGATAAGTTTGAACAGATTGATATCTTGGTCAATAACGCTGGCAAAGCCATGCAAGGGAAAATCACTGACTTGTCAGCCGAAGACTGGCGAGCTGCCATCGATGTCAATCTAAATGGTACGTTTTATGTCTCGCAAGCCGCCATGCCGCATCTGATTGCGACCAAGGGCAACATCGTCAATGTCTCCTCGCTCTCAGGGGTCGGCGGCGACTGGAACATGGCCGCTTATAACGCTGCCAAAGCCGGAGTGACCAACCTCACCCGCACGCTAGCCTTAGACCATGGGCCAGATGGCGTGCGGGTCAATGCGGTCAATCCCAGCGTTACCAAAACTGACATGAGCAGCGCCATTCAAAACAACGACAATAAAACCGATAAATTTTTGGCACGCTGTCCACTCGGCCGCTTAGCGACACCAAACGATATTGCCGCCGCCATTACTTTTTTGGCCAGTCACGACGCGGCGATGATCACGGGGGTCAACTTACCCGTCGATGGCGGCGTCAGTGCCTCAAACGGCCAGCCGCAGTTTTGATCCAGCCAGCCATCAAACACCATCAGACCTCATAATTACTGTTACCTCGCTCGCTAATAGCCAGCGCTTCTTGTCTTTCTCATAAAAAACAGCCCTTGATATCATCAGATATCAGGGGCTGGTTATATATAAAACCTCAAAGCCTGTGCGGCGTATCAGAACCCATAGCGCTTAATCTGTCGCGCGATTGATGTCTTGCAGAGGCTGCGACAAGCGCTCAGGATGTCTGGGCACTACCCCTTTATACTGCGCATAAATTTTTGGCAAATCAGCATCGATATCGCCTCTCGGATAAATGGGCGACATAAAACGTATCTCTTTGGTTTTATAATCCATCGCCACTGGCAATATAGGCACGCCCGCACCCATTGCCAAGTAATAAAATCCCAACTTCCAGCCTTTGGTGTACTGGCGCGTGCCCTCTGGTGCCAAACCCAAAAACAGCGGCTGACCGGTTTTAAACTTATCGATACTCGCTTGTAGTACCGAGCCTTTGTTGCCCCGATCAATCGGAATCACGCCTATCCAATTTAACAACTGGGCAAAGACAGGTGCTTTAAACAAAGTATGTTTGCCCAAAATACTGATCTTAAGATCCAGCGCAAATAGGCTTGGAATGGCATAAATACCATCGACATTTGAAGTATGAGGCAGTGCCAATACCACCGCTTGTGCGATATTGGGCACCTCGCCGACTGTACGCCAGCCAGCTGCTTTGAGTAAGGCAGAAGCAAGGACAGGCGCAAACTTATTGCCCCGTCTTGGTACCAAATCACCCAGATCTTTTTTGCTAAGTTTTGGTAATGCTTTGACTCGTGCAGACTCAGAGCGGCCCGATTTAGCACGATTAAATAACATTGATGTCATGACGGCACCATATAATTAAAGATAGCCATATCATAACATTAAGCTTATCGGGCGAAATTATCTTTTATACTTTTATTGCATAGGCGCTCGGCAGACACTGGCGCATGGGCGAGCGAGCGATGACATACATCAAGGTATGTCTGCTAAATTACCTTTATTCTCTAACCACGACTTGCGATCGGCAGCGCGTTTTTTGGCCAGTAGCATATCCATCACGCCATTGGTCAGTATCATGTCATCCATATCCAGCTGCACCAGACGCCGCGTATCGCAGTTCATGGTGGTCTCACGTAACTGCTCAGCGCTCATCTCACCGAGACCCTTAAAACGAGTAATTTGCGCTTTTTTATTCCCCGGTACGCCCGCTAAAATATGCTCAAGCTCGCCCTCATCTAGCGCATAATGTACCTCTTTACCAATGTCAACTCGATACAGCGGCGGCATCGCGACAAACAGGTGACCAGCATCAACTAAGGCTGGAAAGTGTTTGACAAACAGCGCACAGATAAGCGTGGCAATATGTAGGCCATCAGAGTCGGCATCGGCGAGGATACATATCTTGTCATAACGCAGCTCAGAGAGATCATCTGAAGCAGGGTCAACACCGATAGCGATGGCGATATCGTGAATCTCTTGACTTGATAACACGGTATCGGATGACACTTCCCATGTATTTAGAATCTTACCACGCAGCGGCAATATCGCTTGATAATGTCGATCGCGTGCTTGCTTGGCACTGCCGCCCGCAGAGTCGCCTTCAACCAAAAACAGCTCTGCCCCATCACGCAGATCGCCGCGACAATCGGCAAGCTTACCTGGTAGCGCAGGCCCTTGGGAGATTTTTTTACGGGCGACCTTTTTGGCAGACTTGAGCCGTCGACCAGCTTTATTAATAGCCAGCTCGGCGATTTGAGTGCCTATATCAGCATGCTGATTGAGCCATAGGCTAAAGGCATCTTTTGCGAGGGTCTGCACCGCACCGGCAGCTTCACGGCTCGAGAGACGCTCTTTGGTTTGACCAGAAAACTGCGGCTCAGAAAACTTGAGCGATAGGATATAGTTGACCCCATCCCACACATCTTCTGCCGTCAGCTTCACATTGCGAGGCAGTAGATTATGAATATCGCAAAACTCGCGCAGCGCCTCTAAGATACCAGTACGTAGGCCATTGACATGCGTGCCGCCTTGCGCGGTTGGAATCAAATTGACATAGCTTTCTTGAATCGGCGTACCACCCTCAGGCAGCCACGATAAAGCAAAGGTAATACCCGCGCGCTCGCCATCTTTTGCCTCATGATTATAATAAAATGGCTCAGGTGGCAGGGTCTCAAGTCCATCTAGCTGCTCACTGAGGTACTCAACCACCCCGTCGGTAAACTGCCAAACGACTTTTTCGTCATTGATATCATCGACAAACTCAATCGTCAGACCAGCGGCCAATACCGCCTTGGCTTTTAGGTTATGTTTGAGCTGTTTGATATTGAATTTCGGCGTATCAAAAAAACTGCCATCGGCCCAAAACTGCACCCGAGTACCACGTTTGCGTTTGTTGGAGCTGACAGACTTAGTCAACGGCGTCACCGCTGCGCCATTTTCAAACGCCATCGCAAACTGCGTACTATCGCGCCATACCGTCACCTCAACGCGTGTTGATAGTGCATTGACCACAGAGATACCGACACCGTGCAACCCGCCCGACACCTCATAATTGGAGGTCGAAAATTTACCGCCTGCATGTAGACGCGTCAAAATCAGCTCAATACCTGACTGACCAAACTCAGGATGGATATCGGTTGGCATACCGCGGCCATCATCTTCGACCGATAGCGAGCCGTCGCTATGCAGCTGTACTTTGATGGTCTTGGCATACCCTGCCAGCGCTTCATCGACGGAGTTATCGATGACTTCTTGGGCCAAATGGTTGGGACGGGTGGTATCGGTGTACATCCCAGGACGACGGCGTACCGGCTCCAGCCCTTCTAAAACTTCTAACGATTGCGCATTATATTGACTCACAAATGCATCCTTAACTGTTTATATACGATAAATTCTATACAGCCATTATAACGAAAAATAACGGCATTAAGGTCAATACTCAGTCGCTCACGTCAGATAATGTCGTCTCTTTAAACCAAGCGACCTTTAACCAGTTGCTGTATGACCTCGATTACTTTGGGCAATTGTGTTTTAAAATCACTAAAGCGATGATCGCCGCCTTTTTGCATATTGACCGTCGCTCCTTGCTCCCTATAGAAGTTGGCAGAAAGACTGCTATTAAGTAATTCATCACCCTCTTTGATTAGCGCGACTACTTTTTTAGGATAGTTAAGGCTCGATAGCTGATGGCACGCAAACCACCTTAAATCAGCATTTGTGATGCGCCAACCACCCAAAGTGGTGTATAGCACCTCAGACGCCTCGTCGTTCGCACTCTCATCCTTCGCACTCTCATCCTCAGTCTCAGTGCTATGCTTAAATCGCTGCAGTGTCTGATGCGGCTGTATACTAGGGTTTAATAAAAGCGCCGGACAGCCGGTATGGTTACTGAGCAACGTAGCAAAATACCCGCCTAATGAGCTACCGACCAAGACCGTATTTTGATCGTGAGAATTTTTGCTCGCCACACTATCGATTAACGACAGCATCTGGTCAAACACTTGATCTGGCGTCTTATTTAGATCGGGGCGTAACACCTTGATATCGGGATCATACTGGCGGCAATACTCCTCTAATAGCGAGCCTTTTATAGAATTGGCATCACTGTCTAAGCCATGGATATAAATAATATTCACGTATCATCTCACTTATTGGTTTTGTTAAGATGGTTTTATCTCGATAATAAAAATCCAGCATAGCACTGCCGCAAGCAAAACAATAACACTAAAACGGCACACTATTATTCAGTATTTGCGCCATAATAACAGTATCGACTATACGACGATATAAGTAAAAGGACTAACGACAATAGCAATGGAGCTGCCATGAGTCAGCAGTTTGAACTGTTCGAGATTGCCAATCCCTGTATTGGTGTCTGTCAAAGCAATAAAAAAGGCTATTGCTTTGGCTGTCTGCGTAGTCGTACAGAGCGTCAGCTATGGCATGATATGACAACAGAACAGCACCGTGAAGTATTACGACTGGTCAATGGGCGCAGACAGCGTATCGAGCAGATGCGCCAGCGCAAAAACGAGCAGCTAGGATTTGATTTTAATGAAGCGGCTGAGACAGGAGAGTTGTTTTAATTAGCTCAAAACAATTAAGTAATTTTTTACAATAGTTTTGATAATTATAGAAAAACTACATAGTAGCTATTGAAATATATATCTATATCCTCAAATATATACGAGTAGCCGTTAAAAATGTAGGAGAGCACAATGGATAACAGCCCAACAAATAGCGTAAAAGACACCGTTACCCAATCGCGTCAAATCGAGCAGCTTTTTGCTGGGGTCGATACCCAAGACGGCGCTGGTGTTAAACTCACTCGCGTACTGACGCAGCAGCTGCAACAGCGCCTTGATCCGTATTTAATGCTAGATAACTTTAAAAGTGACAATCCAGACGACTATGTCGCAGGGTTCCCCAATCACCCGCATCGCGGCTTTGAAACCATTACTTATATGATTACGGGGCGTATGCGTCATCGTGATAGCGCGGGTAACGAAGGGTTATTACAAAACGGCGGCGTGCAGTGGATGACAGCGGCGAGCGGTGTTATTCATTCAGAGCTACCGGAACAAGAAGACGGCGCGATGGAAGGCTTCCAGCTGTGGCTTAATCTACCTGCCAAAGATAAAATGAATGACCCTTGGTATAAAGACTTTCAAAGTGAGGACTTGCCTAAATATACAACTGAAGATGGCGTAGACGTTACGGTAATCGCAGGTAGATCGCATGGCGTAGAAGGTGCAGTCACCCGCGACATTACTGAGCCGACGTATTTGGATATTCATCTACCCGCAGGAACGAGCTTTAGCCAAGCCATTCCAGCCGATCACAATGCGTTTGCCTTTGTGTATCGTGGTACGGTAGATATCGAAGGCGAAACCGTACCGACTAAGAACATGGCTATCTTAAAAAATGATAAAGATGCCGATGGTGTTACAATCACAGCCGATAGTGAAGAAGACACCAAAGTGATCTTAATCACGGGTCGCCCACTACGCGAGCCGATTGTACAATACGGTCCGTTTGTCATGAACAGTCAGCAAGAAATTATGCAAGCGGTCACTGATTTCCAAAGTGGTAAATTTGGTGAAGGGGCTTAGTAGTTAGGCTAGTTTATTAGATACTTTACTGGATGTTAAAGCCCATATTAGTTTCCTAATATGGGCTTTTTTATGGGAGAATTTTTATAGCTTATGTGCACCTTTTAAAGCCCAAACTACTACATGCTTCTTTCTAACTGAGGCTGACGACCCAATTCAAAGTTAGGACATATAAAGAAAACAAATTTTAATCTAGCTTCAGTTTCTAGTACTTTGTCTATATCTTTTCTAAGCTTTTGATTATTAGTGGGGGTTACCGATGCAAACACCTCAGCAGCTAGTTCACCACATTCAGATTCAATATCAGATCCTGGCGCAGTTCCAAGGTTAAGACGAAATGGAGCTAGCTCAGAATATTCAGTAAATAGAACTTCCAACGCATAAAAAGAAGCTAAATAAGTAAAAGATTGGGAGTTTCCCAAACTTTGTGTAACTGCTTATAATTTTATCTCGAAAAATTTTTTTGCACTACTTGTTCAGCAGAAGGATCTTTGTAGAGCATAATTTTTATACACATTAAATATCTTGGATCTTTTACGGTATATGTATTAGCCTTACCATTTTTTGCAATTAAAGGACTACATCCACTAGACAAATCTGAAAGTATCGAACCTATGCCCATATTAGTAGCAGGAACTGTAGTTGGAAACTCTTTACGAATAAGTGTGTCAATGTCAGATGATTCGAATTGATGGACATTAATCTTAGCAAGGCAATAGATTACCTGATTTCTCCTAGCAACTGTAGTAGTCCTACTATTTAAATGGCTTTCTACGGCCTGATAACACTGCCTTAAACCTTGCATAAGCCATTGATGATCAGCACAATCAAGAAGAGAAACATCATAATACCAAGCATTGTCTTCAATTTCATATGCTAGTGCTTCACAGTACTCATGAACACGTTGAGCAATACCTAAAGACACATTATGAACATGACTTGAAATATGAGTCATATTGCTTTCAGTAACATCTATTTGAAGCTGATTAAAACCTTTTCTAACTATTTCCCTTACTTGTGCAGAATCAAGGCTATCTACTTTCTGTATTTCTGTTATTCTATTTGCTACAGACTCCACATTTTTAGTTTGACTAAAATACTTTAGAACTCCGTTGGGAATTCCTACAATCAAAAAATTTATATTGCACGCAGAATATCGAGTATCATCTAACAAAATTACAATATCAGCTAATTCATTCATCAAAGTAGAAGACGCAAAAATAGACTCTAAGTTATCAAGAACAATTATTTTTTTACTTGTTTTTACTTGAATCAGATTCATTAAAGATTTTAAATGCTTTTAGTAAAGGCTCATCATCTTCTATTTCATAATTTGAAGTGTGTTTTAAACCACCTTTTGCAACATAAGCATTAACTTCTGCTGCTTTTTCTTCACTATAGCCAAGCTTGTTTATAGTTCCAGGGCTAACAATAGCTTTACATATTTCTTTGGTAATTGATCCATTCCGTGATGCATTCGCACAGTTCGCAATAACGTAGTTAAAGTTTTCTACTTCAAGAACTTTTTTATAAAGCCAAGATTTTCCATTTCCACTTTCACCAAATATCAAAGTATGAGAGTCTCTCTTTAAGGCTCTAGACAAACTTTTTTCATGTACAGGCCTTTCAACATACATCTCAGCATTTACATCACTTTTTCTAGGAGTAAAAACCTCATTTACTGCTTTTCTGTTATACATTGGCGTCCTTTCAAAATATTGATTCTTGTTAGCAATTAAAAACATATTCTATTTAGAATGTTAGACTAATATTAGAAATCAACAATATAGCAATAATTACTATAAAGTGCACTGCTTAAAACTTATAAACAATATAATTAATGAAAAGTGCTAAATGTTTATTCAAACACCCACAAAAAAAAGCCCCCTTAACTTAATTGTTAAGGGGGCTTTAGGAATAGAGAGCTGACGATGACCTACTCTCACATGGCCGGAGCCACACTACCATTGGCGCAAC
>NZ_JABASU010000001.1 GCF_016107555.1 Psychrobacter celer
TCGTCGGTATCAAAGACACCCAAAAAACCACCTGTACAGGTGTTGAGATGTTCCGTAAACTGCTAGACGAAGGCCGTGCTGGTGAGAACTGTGGTGTGCTACTACGTGGTACCAAGCGTGAAGACGTACAACGTGGCCAAGTACTAGCCAAGCCAGGTTCAATCACCCCGCACACCAACTTCGACGCCGAAGTATACGTACTATCAAAAGAAGAAGGTGGTCGTCATACTCCGTTCCTAAACGGCTATCGTCCACAGTTCTACTTCCGTACCACTGACGTAACTGGCGCAATCCAATTACAAGACGGTACAGAAATGGTCATGCCTGGTGATAACGTTGAGATGAGCGTAGAGCTTATCCACCCAATCGCTATGGACAAAGGCCTACGTTTTGCTATCCGTGAAGGTGGCCGTACTGTAGGTGCTGGTGTGGTAGCTAACGTAAAAGACTAAGCGATACTGATCTCAGCGCAAGTTGACACCGAGTATTGAGTAGTGAAAAGCCATCCTTTATAGGGTGGCTTTTTTTTGGGCGCTTATAGAGGGTTATGGGGTTTATTGGAAAGGGGCAGGGAAGGTGGTACTTCATAAAGTATGTTTTTTAAAGCTATAACTATCAATAACTGCAGTAAGTGAAAATACCGTTCTTTTTGTTTTTAGTCTATTGTGTTTTTTATGAGAGCTTGCTATATTAACGCTGCTTTTAATAAGTCAGTTGGGACATCGATTTTTACTTATTTATTTACTTAAGTAAGACTGATATAGCCGCAAAATGACTAAGAGCAAAGCTCGGTAAAAATGATAATTTTACCGCTAAGGGCTTGCATTCTATGCTAAATATTGTATAATGCTGTCCTTTACACCCATAGGCGATTGGCTCAATTGGTAGAGCATCGGTCTCCAAAACCGAGGGTTGTAGGTTCGAGTCCTACATCGCCTGCCATCTTCTTATCACATCTTTGTTGTACCTCACCATCTCCGAAGCGAGTTCTTTATGAGCAATAATCAAGATAACCTCGAGAATAAGTTATCTGATGCCAAGGCGACGGCGAGCTCGATGCTGACTAAAGGTAAGCACGTCTCAGCAGGCAATAAGACCACTGCGGTCGAGGTTGCTAAGACAGGCTCAATCAAAGATTTGATTTTGTGGCTTGTAGCCGCAGTAGTATTAATTGCAGCAACATTGGTCAATCAGTATTTACCCGGTTATTGGCAGCCAGCCAACGATGTCTGGGTGCGTATTGGTATCATTGTTGCTTTGGTTGTGGTTGCTTTGGTGTGTTTGGCCTTAACCCATCAGGGTCGCGCTTTTAAAATTTTACTAAAAGACGCTGCGGTTGAGCTACGCCGAGTGACCTGGCCGAGTAAAGACGAAACCTTTCAATACACATGGCAAGTGCTTGTCGTGATTGCGATTGTTGGGTTCTTTATTTGGTTGTTGGATAACTTCTTTAATTGGTTCGTTGGTATCTTTATTGGCTAGTCACACGTATTAGTGGGCAAGACCAAAATGGACGGATAACGACTTATTTATAATGATCAGGAGCGTGATATGCGTTGGTATATTGTCCAAGCATTTTCAGGATATGAAAAGCAAGTACAGCGTTCATTAACTGATCGTATCAACCGCAGTGAGTTTGCTGATTCGTTCGGTGATGTGTTGGTGCCGACAGAAGAAGTCGTCGAAATGAAAGACGGCAAAAAGCGTAAGAGTGAGCGTAAATTCTTTCCAGGATATGTATTGATCCAGATGGAAATGAATGACAACACGTGGCACATCGTCAAAGACTGTCCACGTATTATGGGCTTTATTGGCGGTACGCCAGAGATGCCAGCACCTATCACGCAGGCAGAAGCGGATCGTATTTTGAACCGTCTGAATCAGACTGAAGCTGACCCACGTCCTAAGACGCTCTTTGAGCCAGGCGAAGAATTGTTGGTCATCGATGGTCCATTTACTGACTTTAAAGGGTTGGTAGAAAAAGTGGATTATGAAAAGTCTAAACTACATCTGACCGTAAACGTATTTAATAGGCCGACTCAGGTCGAGCTTGAGTTTAGTAAAGTTGAAAAATTAGACTAAACCTATAAAGTTCATTAACCGGGGAGCTGTTTTTCGACAAGGTTTCTACCATGTTGATTTGGCGCTATCACCCATTTAGGAGAATATCATGGCTAAGAAGATTGATGGTTACATCAAACTGCAAGTGCCTGCAGGTAAAGCAAACCCTTCACCACCGATTGGTCCAGCTTTGGGTCAAAAAGGCGTGAACATCATGGCGTTCTGTAAAGAGTTTAACGCAGCGACCTCTAACCAAGAGCCAGGTCTGCCGATTCCTACAGAAATCACGGTATATAACGATAAGTCTTTTACCTTTATCATGAAGTCGCCACCAGCTGCGTTTTTACTACGTAAAGCTGCTGGTATCACGAAAGGTTCTGGTACGCCAAACACCGCAAAAGTCGGTAAAGTTGATCGTGCACAACTAGAAGAAATCGTGAAAACTAAAGACGCAGATTTGACTGCTGCTGATCTTGACGCTGCTGTTCGTACCATCGCTGGTACCGCTCGTTCAATGGGTATTACCGTGGAGGGTGTGTAAATGAGTAAACTTACTAAGCGTCAAAAGCTAATCGCTGATCGCATTGAAAACGAAAAGCTATACACTCTTGAAGAAGCGGTTCAAATCCTAAACGATTTGCCACCTTTGAAGTTCAAAGAGTCTATCGACATCGCAGTAAACTTGGGCGTTGACCCACGTAAATCTGACCAAGTCGTTCGCGGTGCTACCAACCTGCCTGCGGGTACTGGTAAAACCAAACGCGTTGCCGTATTCGCTCAAGGCGCTGCTGCTGAAGCCGCCAAAGAAGCTGGTGCAGACGTTGTAGGGTTTGAAGACCTAGCAGAAGACATTAAAGCCGGTAACATGGACTTTGACGTTGTTATCGCAGCTCCAGATGCGATGCGTGTGGTGGGTCAACTAGGTACTATCCTAGGTCCACGTGGCCTAATGCCTAACCCAAAAGTTGGTACAGTAACGCCAAACGTTGCGGAAGCTGTGGCCAATACCAAAGCTGGTCAAGCACAGTATCGTGTTGACAAAGCGGGTATCATTCACACAACTATCGGTCAAGTTGGTTTCACGACTGAACAAGTTGCCCAAAACGTTCAAGCATTGATCTCAGATCTAAAGCGCGCTAAGCCTGCGACGTCTAAAGGTACATTCATTAAGAAAATCACCTTATCTAGCACCATGGGCCCAGGCATCACTATCGATCCTGTTCCTTATCGCGTGGCTAAATAGTTTTTTGTATAAAAATTACTCGATATTCAACGATTTTGAATAAAGAGTCCATATTGTTTTAAAGAATTAGGTCAGCGTAGCAAACGCTATGCTGTCTAAGACCGTAGGTAGAGAGCGGTTTTACGTCATTATTAAGTGGTCTTTTGATAGCTAGTGATGACGGTAAGCTGCTTTTGTTAATCGACGACAGATGAAAATCTTAGTTGTCCTACGCAGACGGTGACCCACCCAGTTGTTGATAAGAGCCGATAAACCGGTATTTATACCAATCTATCACTCGATGTCAGTCTGATAACGGTGCCGTAATCAGTCGTTATGAATAAACTCTATTTTTAGAAGTTATGAATAACGTGTCGTATCAAGTCAATCTTAGCTGATCGTTTTTAACTAAAAGATGAGCGGATTGATAAGATTAAAGGAGTCAACTTATGGCATTAACGCTAGAACAAAAACAACAAGTTGTGGCTGAAGTGTCTGAAGTTGCTGCTAATGCTTACTCAGCAATAGCTGCCGAATATCACGGTCTTGGTGTTGCACAGCTTACTAAGCTGCGCGAACAAGCTCGTGAAAAAGGCGTCGTTTTAAAAGTGGTGAAAAACACCCTAGCAAAACGCGCATTTGAAGGCACTAATTTTGAGAGCATGTCAGACCGTATGACTGGTCCACTACTTTTGGCTTTCTCTATGGAAGATTTGGGTTCTGCTGCCAGAGTCGTTTTCGACTTTAGCAAAGAAAACAAAGCATTAGAGACCAAAATAGTGTCAGTCGGTGGTGAAGTTTATGGTCCAGAAGAGCTAGAGCGCGTATCGAAGCTACCAACTCGCGACGAAGCAATCTCTATCTTGATGGCAACTATGAACGCACCAGTGACCAAGCTTGTCCAGACTATGAACGCTGTTCCTGGCAAGTTCGTTCGCACTGTAGCGGCAATCAAAGACGCAAAAGAAGCTGCTTAATTGCTTGTTTTAACGTAACTTTGACATCGCTGGTTGTACTGTATTGCCAACACTATTTGCATATTTGGCAAACGACCAAAGCGATATTAAGATCAATTAATTTTTATCAGATAACGGAGAGTTCTCATGGCACTATCTAAAGAAGATGTGTTAAACGCAATCGCTGAAATGTCAGTAATGGACATCGTTGAGCTAATCAGCGATATGGAAGAAAAATTCGGCGTAACTGCTGCTGTTGCTGCTGCTGCACCTGCTGCTGCCGCTGGTGGCGCTGCTGCTGCTGAAGAAAAAGACGAGTTTGACGTTGTTCTTGCTAGCTTCGGCGACAAGAAAGTTGGCGTTATCAAAGCCGTACGTGAAGCAACTGGTCTTGGCCTAAAAGAAGCAAAAGATTTGGTTGAAAGTGCTCCAGCACCAATCAAAGAAGGCGCGTCTAAAGACGAAGCTGAAGAGTTGAAAAAGAAACTTGAAGAAGCTGGTGCAACTGTTGAACTAAAATAAGTTTAACGCTGTACGAAAAAAAAGCTGGTAATGCCTTGCATTGCCAGCTTTTTTTTACTATAATTCGTAGCTTGACCTTTTGTGTCTGCCAACATACGTATGCAACATCACGGTGGATACCCATCAAAAGGACAGACGATATACATGCAAGCACACATGCCAGTTTTTAAAATCAGTGATATGAGCTAAACGTCTTGAGATGTTTGGCGTTTTTCTGTGTCTGCATGCTTTTCCATTAACGCTATAGTTTACACTGATTCTAAAAGTTATAGTTATCCCCAATATTATTAGTTCTAATAAGCTGTTTATCTTAGGTTATTTATTTTGCATGGTTGTACTGTCAGTATGTAGGCTCGTAGACGGTAGATATCAGCGACGATATTGGTTTTGATGAGTGACAGCTGATGGGGTTTTGGCTGGATGGTCTAGGTAAAAGACCTAGATGCTGATGACAAAACTTGATAAGGGCGCTAAGCCCGCACTGGTAGTAAAGTAGTCATTAACAAAAGATATAAACTGAACACGAACACCTGTTTTATATTAACGTTTACGTTGCTATGTTTGCATAGTATTTATGCACGCATGCCACGCTTTTAATTTGTTTCCACGTTTACTGTAAGGACTCTCGATGGCATATTCTTATACTGAAAAAAAGCGTATTCGCAAAAGTTTTGCTGAATTGCCCACTGTAATGGACATTCCCTATTTACTGTCTATTCAAGTAGATTCTTATGAGCAATTTTTGCAAGAGCACAAAAAGCCGAAAGCTCGTGAGAATACTGGTCTGCAAGCTGCCTTTTCATCTATTTTTCCGATTGAGAGTCATTCTGGTAATGCAGAGCTACAATTCGTTGAATATTACTTAGGCGAGCCTGAGTTTGATGAGCGTGAGTGTATCTTACGTGGCTCAACGTTTGCAGCACCGATACGTGTCAAGATCCGTTTGATTATCAAGGACAAAGACAGCAAAGACAAAGACAGTAAAGCGGCGATCAAAGACATCCGTGAGCAAAGCGTCTATATGGGCGAGATGCCACTGATGACTGATAACGGTACCTTTATTATCAACGGTACTGAGCGTGTCATCGTATCACAGTTGCACCGCTCGCCTGGTGTGTTCTTTGATCATGATAAAGGTAAGTCGCACTCAAGTGGTAAGGTGCTTTACAACGCTCGTATCATCCCTTATCGCGGCTCATGGCTCGACTTTGAGTTTGATGCCAAAGACTTAGTTTTTGCTCGTATTGACCGTCGTCGTAAGTTACTTGCGTCTATTATCTTACGTGCGCTTGGTTTGACGACCTCTGAAATCTTAGATTTGTTCTTTGATAAAGTAAAAGTCTATAAGGGTGAAGAGCAGTTTGAGATTGATCTGGTCGCTGATCGTCTGCGCGGCGAGATGGCGCAGTTCGATATCGTGTCACCTGATGGTGATGTCATCGTCGAGCAGGGCAAACGTATCAATGCTCGCCGTATCCGTCAGTTAGAGCAAGCGGGTATGACGAAAATTGCTGTGCCTGATGAATATCTATACGAGCGCATCTTGGCTGAAGATATCGTAGTCAATGGTGACGTGATTGCTCATGCCAATACGCTCATCGATCATGAATTGTTGGTCAAGCTCAGTGCGTTCGAAGCCAGTGATGCACTCAAAGAGTTTAGCATTTTGTTCACCAACGATATCGATCAAGGCAGTTATATCGCCGATACGCTACGTGCTGATACCACTTCTAGCCGTGAAGAAGCATTGATTGAGATCTACAAAGTCATGCGCCCAGGTGAGCCACCAACGGTTGAGACCGCTGAAAAGCTGTTTGAGAGCATGTTCTTTAACGCCGATCGTTATGACTTGTCAAACGTCGGTCGTATGAAGTTTAACCGTCGCCTAGGTCTTGAGTTTGAGGACACTGACGACGCTGATATCCAGCGTGCGCGTAGTGTGTTGACCAATGATGACATCATCAATGTGTTAAAAGAGCTGATTGAGATTCGTAACGGTCGCGGTGAAGTCGATGATATCGACCACTTAGGTAACCGCCGTATTCGTTCAGTGGGCGAGATGGCAGAGAACCAGTTCCGCGTGGGCCTTGTGCGCGTAGAGCGTGCGGTCAAAGAGCGTTTAAGCTCAGCAGAATCAGACAACTTGTCACCACAAGATTTGATCAACTCAAAACCAGTAGCAGCTGCTGTCAAAGAGTTCTTTGGCTCAAGTCAGTTGTCACAGTTTATGGACCAAAACAACCCATTGTCTGAAGTCACGCATAAGCGCCGTGTATCCGCGCTTGGCCCAGGTGGTCTGACCCGTGAGCGTGCAGGCTTTGAGGTACGTGACGTTCATGACACCCATTATGGCCGTGTCTGTCCGATTGAGACGCCTGAAGGTCCAAATATTGGTCTGATTAACTCACTAGCGACCTTTGCCAAAACTAACAGCTTTGGTTTCTTAGAAACGCCTTATCGCCGTGTGGTTGATGGCAAAGTAACTGACCAAATCGAATACCTATCAGCCATCGAAGAAGTTGGTACGGTCATTGCTCAAGCAGATTCGCCAGTGAGTGAAAATGGTGAGCTAAGCGATGAGATGGTCAGCGTGCGTAGCTATGGTGAATTTGTCCGTATGCCACCAGAAAAAGTGACGCATATGGATGTGTCACCAAGTCAGGTAGTATCGGTCGCCGCAGGTTTGATTCCATTCCTAGAGCATGATGATGCTAACCGTGCATTGATGGGTTCAAACATGCAGCGTCAGGCGGTTCCGACGCTACGTGCGGATAAGCCGTTAGTGGGTACGGGTATGGAGCGTCACGTCGCGCGTGACTCTGGCGTATGTGTGATCGCCAAGCGTGGCGGTGTGATCGAAGACGTCGATGCCTCGCGTATCGTCGTGCGTGTCAACGAAGAGGAGATGGTCGCAGGCGAAGCGGGTATCGATATCTATAACTTGATCAAATACACGCGCTCAAACCAAAATACTTGTATCAACCAGCGCATCATTGTCAACCAAGGCGACGAAATCGCGTCAGGGGATATTCTAGCTGATGGCCCATCAACCGATTTGGGTGAATTGGCGCTTGGTCAAAACATTCGTATCGCCTTTATGCCGTGGAATGGTTATAACTTCGAAGACTCGATTTTGCTTTCTGAAAAAGTCGTCAAAGAAGATCGCTTTACCACCATTCATATTCAAGAGTTAACTTGTGTGGCGCGTGATACCAAGCTTGGAACAGAGGAAATCACTGCTGATATTCCAAACGTGGGTGAAGCGGCGCTCTCAAACCTTGATGAGGCAGGTATCGTTTATATCGGTGCTGAAGTAGACGCAGGCGACATCTTGGTTGGTAAAGTCACACCAAAAGGTGAGACGCAGCTCACGCCAGAAGAGAAATTGCTACGGGCTATCTTTGGTGAAAAAGCTGCTGATGTAAAAGACACCTCATTGCGAGTGCCAACATCAAGCAAAGGTACGGTCATCGACGTGCAGGTCTTTACCCGTGATGGCGTCGAAAAAGACGCGCGTGCCAAAGCAATCGAGAAGTCGCAGCTCGATAGCTATCGTAAAGATTTAAAAGAAGAGCTACGTATCTTTGAAGAAGCGGCTCGCGGCCGTATCGGCACCTTGCTTGATGGTCAAAAAGTCAGTGGCGGCGCTGGTCTAAAAGCCGGCACAGTCATGGCGTTGGCTGACATGAAAGAGATGAGTCTTGAGACGCTGCTTGATATCCAGCCAGTCGAAGAAGAGATCTCTGAGCGTCTCACGCAGATCGCTGATTACTTGGTCGATAAGCAAAAAGACATCGATGTGAAATTTGCAGAGAAAAAACGCAAATTAACGGCTGGTGATGACTTGCAGCATGGCGTCCAAAAAATCGTTAAGGTCTATCTGGCAGTGAAACGTCGTATCCAGCCAGGGGATAAAATGGCCGGTCGTCATGGTAACAAAGGTGTGGTATCACGCATCATGCCAGTCGAAGACATGCCGTATGATGAGCATGGCAATACCGTTGACATCGTATTGAACCCGCTAGGTGTACCATCGCGTATGAATATCGGTCAGGTGCTTGAGACGCATTTGGGTATGGCGGCTAAGGGCTTGGGTGAAAAGATTGACGGTATGCTAAAAGCGCAAGCGGCAATCAAAGAGTTACGTGAGTTTTTAGATAAGATTTACAACCAAGTCGGTGGTGAGTCAGTCGATCTAGACAGCTTGTCTGATGATGATATCTTGGCATTAGCAGACAATCTACGTGATGGCGTGCCGATGGGTACAGCAGTATTTGATGGTGCTCACGAGTATCAAGTCAAAGACTTGCTAGAGCTTGCTGGTATGGATCGTGATGGTCAGCAAACCTTGTATGATGGCCGTACTGGTCAGAAGTTTGACCGTAAAGTGACCGTGGGTTACATGTATATGCTCAAGCTTAACCACTTGGTCGATGACAAGATGCACGCGCGTTCAACGGGTTCTTACTCACTGGTCACCCAGCAGCCACTAGGCGGTAAAGCACAGTTCGGTGGTCAGAGATTCGGTGAGATGGAAGTATGGGCACTAGAAGCATACGGCGCAACCTACACGTTGCAAGAGATGCTGACGGTGAAATCAGATGACGTCGAAGGCCGTACCCGTATGTACAAAAACATCGTCGATGGTGAGCAGTACATGGATCCAGGTATGCCTGAGTCATTCAACGTACTGACCAAAGAAATCAAATCACTGGGTATCAATATTGAGTTAAAACAAAGCAACTAAACCCAAAGCAGAAAGATTGCTGTTTAACTTAGTTGTCAACCAAAAGTAGTACGCTTATGGCGACTGCTTTTGGTAATTTGTCTCAACCCGATTCATTGCCTTCATTCATCTAACTTGGCGTCGACAATATGCTGCTAGATGATTATAAAGATAACGGAGAAGCAACTTGAAAGATTTACTCGATATCATGCAAAGCCCTACCGCTAGCGGTAATCAAGAGTTTGATAGTATTCAAATTACCTTAGCCGCCCCTGATGTGGTTAAGTCGTGGTCACATGGTGAAGTTAAAAAACCAGAAACAATCAACTACCGTACATTTAAGCCTGAGCGTGATGGTCTGTTTTGTGCCAAAATTTTTGGCCCAGTCAAAGACTTTGAATGTTTGTGCGGCAAGTATAAACGCCGTAAGTTCCAAGGCGTTATCTGTGAGAAGTGTGGCGTAGAAGTCACCACTGCCAAAGTTCGCCGTGATCGTATGGGTCACATTGACCTTGCAAGCCCTGTTGCGCATATTTGGTTCCTAAAGTCTCTGCCAAGCCGCATTGGTCTACTTCTCGATATGACCCTACGCGATATCGAACGCGTTCTATACTTTGAGAGCTATATCGTCACTGAGCCTGGCCTGACTTCTTTAGAGAAGTACCAACTGCTCGATGATGAAGACTACTACAAAGCCCTAGAAGAGTTCGGTGACGAATTTACCGCCAAAATGGGTGCAGAAGCGGTACAAGACCTGCTCAAAGAGATCGATATCGATATCGAGATTGATGAGCTGCGCGAAGCGATCCCGCAAACAGGCTCTGAAACCAAGCTCAAAAAGATGTCTAAGCGCCTAAAACTATTAGAAGCGTTCCGTGACTCGAACAACAAGCCTGAGTGGATGGTAATGAATATCTTACCAGTATTGCCACCAGACTTGCGCCCGTTGGTACCACTAGAAGGCGGCCGTTTTGCGACATCAGATCTAAACGATCTGTATCGCCGCGTTATCAACCGTAACAACCGTCTAAAGCGTCTGCTCGAGCTAAGTGCGCCTGATATCATCGTACGTAACGAAAAACGTATGCTACAAGAATCAGTCGATGCCTTGCTTGATAACGGTCGCCGTGGTCGTGCAATTACTGGTAGTAACAAGCGTCCATTGAAATCTTTGGCAGATATGATCAAAGGTAAGCAAGGCCGTTTCCGTCAAAACTTACTTGGTAAACGTGTTGACTATTCTGGTCGTTCGGTCATCGTTGTTGGTCCGACCCTGCGTCTGCATCAGTGTGGCCTGCCAAAGAAAATGGCACTTGAGTTGTTCAAGCCATTTACTTACAACAAGCTACTATCGCATGGCCTTGCCACAACGATTAAAGCCGCCAAAAAGATGGTAGAGCGTGAAGAGCCGCAAGTATGGGATATGCTGGCCATGGTTATCCGTGAGCATCCAGTCCTACTAAACCGTGCGCCAACGCTTCACCGTTTGGGCTTACAGGCATTTGAGCCGGTACTTATTGAAGGTAAAGCGATCCAATTGCATCCGCTGGTTTGTACCGCGTTTAACGCTGACTTCGATGGTGACCAAATGGCCGTACACGTGCCATTGACGCTAGAAGCCCAGCTCGAATCGCGCGCATTGATGATGTCAACCAACAACATCCTATCGCCTGCCAACGGTGATCCAATCATCGTACCCTCACAGGACGTTGTGCTTGGTCTGTATTACATTAGCCGCTCGTCGATCAATGCCAAAGGCGAAGGCATGATATTTTCAACCGTCAACGAAGCTTTGCGTGCCATTGGTTCAAACGACTTGCATGTCAACGCAAAAATCAAAGTGCGTGTGACAGAAACGCACGTCGATGCAGAGGGCAACGAAAGCAAAGAAGTCACTCTAAAAGAAACGGTGGCTGGTCGTTTGCTTATCTGGAACATCATGCCACAAGGCATGTCGTTTGATGAGTGCAACCAAGAGATGACCAAAAAGAACATCTCGCGTTTGATCAACTCTTGCTACCGTAAAGTCGGCGTCAAAGAAAGTGTCATGTTTGCTGACCAATTGATGTATCTTGGTTTTGCTCAAGCGACATTATCAGGCGTGTCAATCGGTATTGATGATATGGTGATTCCGCCGCTGAAAAAACAAATCATCGAAACCGCCGAAGCTGAAGTTCGCGAAATTGAAGATCAGTTTGAGCAAGGTTTTGTGACTGCAGGTGAGCGTTATAACAAAGTCGTCGATATCTGGTCGCGTACCAACGATAAAGTCGCTAAAGCGATGATGGATAACTTGGCAACCGATAAAGTCATCAACGCCCAAGGCGAAGAAGACGAGCAAAAATCATTTAACTCTATCTTTATCATGTCAGACTCTGGTGCTCGTGGTAGTGCCGCGCAGATTCGTCAGCTTGCTGGTATGCGTGGTTTGATGGCAAAACCAGATGGCTCAATCATTGAGACACCGATTAAAGCCAACTTCCGCGAAGGTTTGACCGTACTACAGTACTTTATTTCGACGCACGGTGCGCGTAAAGGTCTTGCTGATACTGCCCTAAAAACGGCTAACTCAGGTTACCTAACGCGTCGCTTGGTCGATGTGGCGCAAGATTTGGTTGTGACCAGCGAAGACTGTGGTACCGAAGAAGGCTTGCTCATGAAGCCGCACATCCAAGGTGGTGAGATCATCGAAAAACTCGGTGAGCTTGTCCTTGGCCGTGTGACCGCGCGTGATGTGACGTACAATGACGATCCGTCAAAAGTCTTGATTCCAGCGGGTACGTTGATCGATGAGCATTGGGTAAATGTACTAGACAACAACGCCATTGATGACATCTGGGTACGCTCAGTGATCACCTGTGAAGTTGAGCATGGCGTGTGTTCACAGTGTTATGGTCGTGATCTGGCTCGTGGTCATAAAGTCAATATCGGTGAGTCAGTCGGTGTCATGGCAGCCCAGTCAATTGGTGAGCCTGGTACCCAGTTGACCATGCGTACCTTCCACGTGGGCGGGGCGGCAAGCTCAGCATCTGTGGACAACAGCATCTCAGCACGTAATGCAGGTCAAGTGCATTTTGAAAACATGAAAACGGTTGAACACACTGATGGCCACTTGGTTATCGTCTCGCGTTCAGCAGAGCTTGCGTTGACCGATGAGCTTGGTCGTGAGCGTGAGCGCTATAAAGTGCCTTATGGTTCAAGCGTTCTGGTGAAAAACGAAGAGCAAGTCGAAGGTGGCCAGACCATCGCTAAATGGGATCCACACACACACCCAATTATCACAGAGTTTGCCGGTACGGCACGCTTTAGCGATATCATTGATGGTTCGACAGCGACGGTCAAAGTCGATGATGCAACGGGTATGAGCTCGTTTGAGATTTTAGCGACTCGTGACCGTTCAAGCTCGGCTAAGGATTTGCGTCCTGCTATCATCTTGAATACGGATGAAGGCAAAGAAGTGGTTTATTTCTTGCCAGCGGAAACCATCATCCGCGTCAGCGACGGTGAGAAAGTAGCCGCTGGCTCGGTATTAGGCCGTGTACCACAAGCGTCATCAGGTACCAAGGATATTACCGGTGGTCTACCACGTGTGGCTGATTTGTTTGAAGCACGTCGTCCAAAAGATCATGCCATCATGGCAGAGATGACAGGTGTGGTCAGCTTTGGTAAAGAAACCAAAGGGAAAAACCGCTTTATCATCACCAATGAAGATGGTGAGACGCATGAAGAGCTAATCCCGAAATGGCGTCAGATCAACGTTTTCGAAAACGAGACCGTTGCTCGTGGTGAGATCATCGCTGATGGTCCGCAAAACCCGCACGATATCCTACGTCTAAAAGGTCAAACCGCCCTTGCTGATTATATCGTCAACGAAGTACAGGACGTCTATCGTCTGCAAGGTGTAAAAATCAACGATAAGCACATCGAAGTTATTATTCGTCAGATGCTGCGCAAAGTTGAAGTGACTGATGGCGGTGATTCAAACCACTTTAAAGGCGATCAGGTCGAGTACGCTGATGTCATAGCCTTGAATGCTAAACTGGAAGCCGAAGGTAAGTTCCCAGTTCAGTATGAGCGTCAATTGCTTGGTATCACCAAAGCAAGTCTGGCAACAGAAAGCTTTATCTCAGCGGCGTCGTTCCAGGAGACTACTCGTGTCCTAACTGCTGCTGCGGTAACAGGTAAAGTTGATGAGCTACGTGGTCTAAAAGAAAACGTGGTCGTTGGTCGCTTGATTCCTGCTGGTACAGGGCTTGCTTATCACAAAGCCCGTAAAGAAAAAGCAGAGCAAAAACTGCAAGAGTCAGATCTAAACGCAGCTTTCGATATGACGGCCAGCACCGATAGTAAAGACTTTGCAAGCTTTGATGAAGCCTTTGCGCAAGAGCTAAATCAAGACAATTAATTGTCTTTGATGTCTTATCACTGTCAAAAAAGCCAGCCTATGTTGCTGGCTTTTTTGTGCACGTACAAAAGTCAGAAAGACGTGGTACTGTTATCCAAAAAAATAGTACACTGAGGAATAAGCCCTCACTTAATATCTTATAGAAGGATAAATCGCCAATGGCTGGTAAAACCCGTGTTGCCAAGTATCAAGCAGACCGCACCAATCAAAAGCTGTATTTTTGTCGTCTTGCCTGCCAAGCGGCGGACAGTATTAGTGATAAGCAGCTATATCAGGCTCATTGTGAAACCGCTATTTTTCATTTATATGGTGCGTTGTTGGCTTTTACTCAGGAGCTTGGACATTTTTATGGTTTAAACATGACAGCGCCGACATTGTGCGACATCGAGCAAGCACTAAGTGCGCGCACGCAGGTATCGCCTGAAGTCCAGCGTTTACAACAGTTACAGCAGCAGGGCTTTGTGGCCAACATAGAGCGCGCGTATCAGCGTAGCTTGTATGCGGTACCGCCAGATACAGTGATTGATGAGACGCTAAGTGCGAGTAGAGATACGGCAAAAGCAACTGATCTTATTGTCAACGTTGTGACGTTATCGAATCAGTGGCTGCCAGATGAAGCCACCATCCGCGAGTGGCGTCAGCAGCTCTTAGAGCTGATAGAGCAGCTGCGTGCGGGTATGGTTGAGTTTTAACCACCCTAATTCATACTGTTGTTTAACGGCTTTTTGGCCCTACCTTACATGACAGCATCAAGAAAAAAGCGTGTTTGATCATGGTCAAACATGCTTTCTATATAACGTATAGTCAGTTCAAAATAAAGCCGATAGTCTCAAATTAACATGTAACTGGTATACATTTTTCTTACTTGCTGTGTTTACGCTGACAGATGCTGCACAAAACTCATACCAGCTGCACTGTATCGGCTTTAAAGTGAATTAACCATACTAGGGCTACTCAGGCATGGCTGGCATACGCTCCACTGGGGTTACCGATAGCGGATTTTGCGGTACGCTATCATGACGCGTCGTTGGTGCTGAACCCTCGTCTTCGACCGGCTCAGGTGCTGGCGGCTTGCGCTGCTGGGTGCTGGTTTTGACAGGTTTTTCTGATACAGTGTCGGTAGGCGTATTGTCGTCTTCATCGCTAGTAACGATACCATCATCCGTCATTTCTATAATTTTTTGTTTTTGTTTTTTGGATTTTGAGCGATTATTGATAGAGACCCATTGATGAGGGGTGTCTTTGAGCTGGGCTTTCATAAAGTCAATCCATACTGGTAGCGCTGCCACGCCGCCGTATTCGCGCCGACCCATGGTCGATGGTTGGTCAAAGCCCATCCAGACGACGGTTGCGTTACTGGGATGAAACCCTGCAAACCAAGCGTCTTTTGCTTCGTTGGTGGTACCAGTTTTACCACCGATATCATCACGTCCCAGTGCTTTTGCTCTTCTTGCCGTGCCATGCTGTACAACATCACGTAATATGTCTGCCATCTCAAAGGCCACTCTAGGCTTTAAGATACGTGGTGCTTGTTTGGCCATTACATATTGTACCGCAGGCGCTTTTAGACGATCTGATTGCGGACTGGCATCATAGATACGGCTTTGATCGCTCTGTGTATCTGCTTCGGTATCACGGTCTTTTGCGTCTGCTGCTGCATCTACAGTTGCCGCTTGTTCGAGCGCGCTATCATAGTCTTCTAGCAGCTTTTTGTTGACGCGTTCTAGTTGCTCATTAAAACATGAGGCGCAGGCTTGCTGCGGGTTGGCCTGAAAAAGCAGCTTGTTATTGTAGTTATAAATTTGCTCAATAAAATAAGGCTGTATGCGGTGACCGCCATTGGCAAAGGTTGCATAAGCGGTGGCCATCTGTAGTGGTGTCGCTTGCCCTGTACCCAATGCCAACGATAGGGTAGTTGGCAGCTTTTCTTTATCGAGACCGAACTCGTCTAATAATGTACGAGTATCAGAGATACCGACGGCCTGTAACAGACGAATAGAGACAAGGTTGCGCGATAGATACAAACCGCGACGTAAGGTGATGTCTCCTAAAAAACGCCCGTCAGAGTTTTTGGGTTTCCAGTCTCCAACTTGGATAGGGCGGTCTGAGACGATACTATCAGGGCGGTAGCCCTTTTCTAGGGCTGCGGTATAGACTAGAGGCTTGATGGTAGAGCCAGGTTGCCGCCAGCCTTGCAGCGCTCGGTTAAACTTGCTGTGATTAAAATCAAAACCACCGACCAAAGCATTGAGCGCACCTGTTTCTGGGTTTAATGAAACCAGGCTGCCTTGTATGTCAGGAATTTGAGCCAGCTGCCAGCGGTTGCTCGCTGTCGGAATCAGGCGCACAATATCGTTTTTACTGACGACTTGACTGGCATTACTTGGATAATAACCGATACGATCGGCAGAGATGTATTTGCGCGCCCAGCTCATCCCAGACCAGTTAACCGTCACCGTCTCACCCGAGGGGATAGTGGCCTCAAAACTACGAGCATTTACTTTTGTCACTTTGGCAGGTGATAGGTTGCTATACCGACGGAAGTTCTCTAATGGCTCATCATTCGCTTCAGCGCCGCGCCAGCCATGGCGATGCTCATAAGCGATGAGACCTTTGAGTACGGCGGCCTCTGCATCGGTTTGCGCTTTACTATCGACGGTCAGACGTACGCGCCAGCCGCCATGCATGACCTGCTCGCCATAGCGATTTACTAAGGTAGAGCGTGCCATTTCTGCCAAATAAGGCATATTAACATCGAGTTTTTCTTGATAGAGCTTGATGCCGATGGGGGAGTTGACTGCTTCATCATGCTGCGCTTGACTGATATAACCCAGCTCATGCATACGGCCAATGATCCAGTTGCGGCGGGTCAGGGCGCGCTCAGGATTGGCGACAGGATTGTACTTAGAAGGGGCTTTTGGCAGACCTGCCAGCATTGCCATCTCTGCAATGGTGAGGTTGTCTAGTGACTTACTATAGTATTTTTTGGCGGCCGCACGGATGCCGTAAGCGCCTTCACCCAAATAAATCTTATTGACATAAAGGGTCAAAATGTCGTTTTTACTGAGCTCGTCTTCTATTTTACGAGCTAAAAACAGCTCAGTTAGTTTACGATTTAAGGTACGCTCTGGGCTCAAAAAGTAGTTTTTAGCCACCTGCATGGTGATGGTTGAGCCACCTGTTTGACTATCATCATCGGTCACCACTTCGGTGACCGCGCGACCTAAACCTTTAATGCTGATACCACTGTGCTGGAAAAAAGACGCATCTTCTGCGGCCAAAAAAGCATGAGTCAGATCTTCAGGGATTTCCTCAAAAGTGATCGGTAATGATAAACGATTGCCATATTGGCCGATGAGTTTGTCATCACTACTATATATCTGCAATGGCATTTCTAGCGTCGCGGTTTTTATCTCTTGCGTACTTGGCAGGGTAGGCGATAAATACATGGCCATGCCATAAAAGCCAATAGGAACTGCCATTGCTAGGACAACCGCCAAGGCTAAACAAGCGATAAATAGCCCTACCAAAAAGTGAATAATGTGAGCAGTAGCATTTTTTTTGGCCATAATAAGACTTATTAATTAATGATTTGCAACAGGTAGTGCATTATACCTTGAACGAAATAGGGAGGTCATAATAAATGTGTAAGTTAGCCTTAATATATAATTTAAATGCTTGAATCTATCTATTAAGTAAAGTATTGTATTTAATTATTACAAATAACTATCAGATTGTACACTTAATATAAGGTATAGAGTTTGTGAGGCTATTTACTCCCAAAAGTCGACATTTGATTGGAGTGGATATCTGTGCCACCTCAGTAAAGTTGGTTGACATACAGCGCCAACAAGGCATGTTCCACTTAAAATCTTATGGCATTGAAAGACTACCGGAAGGCGTAGTCGTCGATAAACTCATCGTGGATACTGAAGCCGTTGGCGATACGATTGCCAGTTTGGCCAGACGCTGTCAAGTGGCTAATGCCTATGCAGCGACAGCCGTATCAGGGTCAGCAGTGATTACCAAGATCATCGATATGGACATGGCACTCAGCGATGTCGAGCGTGAAGCGCAGATACGTCTCGATGCCGATCAATACGTGCCTTATCCTCTTGAAGACGTCAACCTGGACTTCGAAGTCTTAGGCCCTTCTCTGGTCAGTGACGATATGGTGCAGGTGCTACTGGCGGCCTCACGCTCGGAGAATGTCGACCAACGCGTCGATGCCTTAACCTTCGGCGGCATGCAAACCAAGGTCATGGATATTGAGTCGCACGCCATTGAGCGTGCTTTTGGTTTGATGGTAGATAATTTACCAGGGCTACCAGAATTAGTCGCCTTGGTAGATATTGGTCACAATCAAACCACCTTATATGTCGCCAAAAATGGCGAATTTATCTATAGCCGCGAACAGCTATTTGGCGGTGCTCAGCTTACAGAGGCAATACAAAATCGCTATGGCTTATCGTCTGAGGAAGCGGCGCTGAGTAAGCGTGAGCGCACCTTGCCTGACGATTACTATCCTGAGGTATTGACGCCGTTTATCGAAAACACCATTCAGCAAATCACTCGCTCTTTGCAGTTCTATTTTTCTTCGAGCCAATACAGCAATATCGATCACGTGGTCCTCGCGGGGGGCAGTAGCTCGATTCCCGGTCTGGCTGGAATGGCGCAACAAAAACTGGGTGTGACAGTCAGTATCGCCAATCCATTTACCAATATGACCATCGCGCCACATATCGATAATGAGCAACTGGCGATCGATGCCCCAAGCCTCATGGCCGCATGTGGTCTTGCGTTAAGGAGCTTTGACTAATGGCTCGTATTAACCTCTTACCCTGGCGCGCCGAAGAGCGCGAACGCCGCAATAAAGAGTTTATCACGCTTGTGGTAGCTGTGACACTACTAACGTTGTTGGCCGCATTTGCTACGTGGAGCTATTTTAACAATGAGCTTGAAGAGCAGCTCGATGCCAATGCTTTGATTGAACAAGAAAACGCGCGCTTAGACACCGTGTTGAGCGAAATCGATGGCTTAGAGCAGCGCCGTGAAGATATTATCTCACGCATGCAAGTGATTCAAGACTTACAAGGTCGCCGCCCTGTTCCTGTACGTCTATGGGACGATTTGGCTAAAGCAATGCCGTCGGCACTTTATCTCAATAATCTCAAGCGCGAAGGGGATGTCATCACCTTGACCGGCCTGGCAGATAACCCAAATGTGGTGTCCAATCTGATTCGTAATCTCGATAGTAGTAAATGGATGGGTAACTCTGCTGTCAGCAATATTCAACAAAACATCAGTGCTTATCAGGCAGCGCCTGCGCTAAATAACACCATCAATACAGGTGAGCAGACGCGCCCTGTTTATCCAGAAGACAGCTATGTACAGTTTGTGGTAACCACAAAGGTGCAGTCAGAGACGGCCACACCTGAAGAGGGTACTGGGCTTGGAGGTGCGTTATGAAACTGAGCCGCAAAAAAAGCCTAATCAAAATCAAAAAAGCAGACCTAAAGCCAAAAAAGCAGTTTGACTTACAAGAGTTTCGTCGCAGTTTTGAGTCGTTAGACTCCGAAAACTATGGTAGCTGGCCATTACCCGTCAAGGTAACGGTGATAGGGCTTATCATTGTTTTTATCGCCGCATTGTCATGGGCGCTACCGATTAGTAGCAAGATCGATGAGATCAATGCTGCTGAAAGCCAGCAGCAAACCTTGCTCGATAGTTATCGTGAAAAAGAATCGCGCGCCCGTCACTTAGAAGCGTATAAAGCGCAAGTGGTGCAGATGGAAGCTGAGTTTAACTCGTTACTTGATCAACTACCAAAAGACACACGGGTGTCAGAGCTGGTAGAGGGCATCAACATGACTGGTGTGGGCAGTAATATTCGTTTTCAGGATATCTCGGTTGAGCCTGAAATTGAAAACGAGTTTTTTATTGAGCAGCCGATACGTATTGCCGCATTGGGTGAGTATCATCAGTTTGGCAGCTTTATCAGTGGACTGGCTGCTCTACCTCGTATCATCACGATGCATGATTTTGAGGTGAGTAACCCGCAGCCGAGCTTGGATGTATTGCCAGAGTTAAATCTGGTACTACAAACCAAAACCTATCGTTCAAAAGAAGCAAATCCTGAAGGTGATGCCGCTGCTGCAGGAGACAGTCAATGATGATAAATAAACTGCCCACGTTACTGGCGTTAAGTATGGTTGTGTTGTCGATGACGGGCTGTAGCGATCGCATAGGGATGGCACAGCAGTCGATGAATGACATACGCAACCAGCCAGCGCAGCCGATTGAGCCCCCACCTAAGGCGGAGCTGGTAGAAGATTTTGTATACAGCGCAAGCACGCAGCGCAGTCCGTTTTTGCCCCCAAGTTTGGTCAATGTACAAGGGCCGACGACGCCTATCGATGGTGTACGCCCTGATATTACCAGAGTCAAAGGGCCGCTTGAGCAGTACGAGCTATCACAGCTGGTCTTTCGCGGTGTCGTTATTTCGCCTGAAGGTCAGCGATATGCGTTGGTACAACGTCCTGATGGCTCAGTTGCGAGTGTGAAAGTAGGTGATTATCTTGGATTGAATGACGGCCGTATTGTTGAAATCACGCCGACCCAGATTAACTTGATTGAAATTGTGCCAGACAGCCGCGCAGGTTTTATCGAAAAACCCCAGTCGCTGGTCTCTCCTATAAGCTAAGTCGGCAGATTTTTTGAGGAATAAATAATGACAGTACGCAACAACAAGGTAATGACGATGAGTAACCGCGTATCTTCTGCTTTTGCCGTTTCAGCATTGGCAGTCAGTATGGTAGCAGTGAGTAACCATGCCCAAGCTGCCCAGCGTATCAATAACGTCTCTGTGGTACAAACTGCGCCAGCTGTGACGCAAATGCGCTTGAGCTTTGCCGGTGCGCCAGCATTGCCTGCAGCCTATCAGCTAGATGATCCAAGCCGTTTGGTACTAGATTTTGAACAAGTGCAAAATGGGCTGGCTAGCCGATTTAACGAATACAACATCGGTATGGTCAATGATGTCACGACACTAAGCAGCGACAGCACCACGCGTCTCATTGTGGGTCTCAAGCAAGCAGGCAACTATACCACAGCGGTCGATGGTAATGATTTGCTGCTAACCATCACTGACCCTAGCCGCCCCGTGGTTAATCAGCCCGTCGTTAATCAAGTAATCACCAATGATCCTGTGCAAGATGTGCTGAATAACAGTAGTGGCATGACAACCACAGCAGTTGTCACCCCCATTGTAGAAACCAGTAGCGTTCCTGTTGCGGCGGTCAATAGCACCAACACTACGGTGGTCAAAAACCAAGTGCCCGCAGATACGATGGTGGTTCGGGTCAATCCGCTATTGGATCCACAGCTTGCCGCCTCACAAGTGAGTAAACAATATAGCTATGAAGGCCTAACCGCCGTCAATTTTGCTGCAGGTAACGATGGTGGTGGTAATATCAGTATCGCTTTGGCCAATGAAGCCATTCCAGTGGATGTACAACGTCAAGGCAATAAGCTGGTCGTCCGTTTGACAGGCAGTACGGTGCCTAGAAATTTACTGCGCCGTCTAAATATCAATAGCGGTCTGGTTAGTAGTATTGATACCAAAAACCAAGGTCAAAATGGTGTCATCACCATCAATATGAACGACGACTATGAGTATCAAGCGTACCAGTCAGGCAATCAGCTAAATATCAGCATCAGTAAGCCTGAGCTACTGCGTGAGCCGACGCTCGAAGAAAGGGTCTATAGCGGTGAGCCACTGTCTATGGAATTCCAAGATGTCGAGATCCGCAGCGTCTTAGATATTTTGGCGCAGTTTACCGAGATGAATATCGTGGCAAGTGATTCGGTTGCAGGTAAAATCACGTTGCGCCTGATCAACGTGCCTTGGGATCAAGCGCTTGATATTATTTTAAAGAGTAAAAATCTGGGCAAACGTGAAAATGGCAATGTGATTTTGGTCGCGCCGGCGACAGAGCTTGCAGAGCAAGAAGCACGTGAGCTTGAAGCGCAGCAAGCGGTTGAATCTTTTGCACCGTTACGTACAGAGTACATCCGCTTAAGCTATGCTAAAGCGCAAGATGTTCTGACATTGATTTCTCAAGGCAGCGGCTCTTCTGGTGGTAGCTCAAACCGTGCCGACGACAATAACTCTTTGTTGTCAAATCGCGGCACCGTCACTGTGGATGAGCGTACCAATACCTTGATTGTCAAAGATGTGGCAGACAGCATTGAAAACATTCATAAACTGATCAGCAAAATCGATATTCCGGTGCGTCAGGTGATGATTGAAGCGCGTATCGTTAGTGCCACTGACAGCTTTAGTAAAGAGATTGGGGTTCGCTGGGGAATCTTATCAAATGGTGCAGCCAATAATCGTAGCTTGTTGGTTGGTGGTAGCAACCAGACACTAGCAGATCTTAAAGATTTTGATATAGAGACCACGACTGTCAATGGACAAACGGTTTCTTATCCTTCATATGACATCAGCAGTCCTGATAACTTAAACGTTGATTTAGGGGTGGATAATCCAGCGGGTAGTATTGCCTTTGGTTTGCTCAGTATGTCAGATGTGATGCTCGACCTTGAGCTATCAGCGCTGCAAGCGGACAATCGCGGTGAAGTCATCTCGACGCCAAAGATTTTGACCGCGGATAAACAAACCGCAAAGGTGTCATCTGGGACTCAGATTCCGTATCAAGAAGCCTCAGCCAGTGGCGCGACCACCACCAGCTTTAAAGAAGCGGCGCTGAGCTTGGAGGCCACGCCAAACATCACCCCTGATGGTAAAATTGGCCTACAGCTCCTCATCACCAATGGCACACCGACCATCATCAACAATCAGGTCGCCATCGCTGAAGACTCAATCTCAACCAACGTTATCATCGAAGATGGCCAGACCGTGGTCTTAGGTGGCGTGTTCAAAAACCGTACCAGTAACGGTGTGGATAAAGTGCCTTTCTTAGGGGATTTGCCGTATATTGGCCGCGCCTTCCGCAAAGATGTACGTAGTAATGCCAAAGAAGAGCTATTAATCTTTGTCACACCAAAACTCATCAATGATGGTACCAGCCGCTTGAATTAATCACAGGTTGACCTACTTTAAAAAAGCGAGCCTGAGTGCTTGCTTTTTTTATGAGTCAGCCGAAAGATGGATGAGGTTTTGCGGACAATTATCGCGGCTCGTTACTAGCCAGAATATCAATGACGTTGTATCATAGCTAATTTAGCTGAGTAAGTACTATGGTGGAGGAATTGCCGTCGGTGTTTTTAGTGGGGCCGATGGGAGCAGGGAAAACGACAATCGGTAAACTGCTGGCTAAGCAGCTAGGACGTGAGTTTTTGGATAGTGACTGGTATATCGAGTCGCAAACAGGTGCCGATATTGCGTGGATCTTTGCCAAAGAAGGTGAAGCAGGCTTTCGCGAGCGTGAGACACGCGCCATCGATGAGTTGACCCAAAAACCGCAAATTGTATTGGCAACTGGTGGCGGTGCGGTCATGTCTGCCGAAAATCGCGCATTTTTGCACCAGCGTGGCATCGTCGTGTATCTCAATGCCCCCGTTGATGTGCAAATGGCGCGTACGGCAAAAGACAAGTCGCGACCATTGCTACAGCAGCCCAACCCCAAGCAGATATTGCAGGATCTCTACAGCATCCGTGATCCGCTATATCGTCAAGTGGCGCATATCATCATGCCAACTGGCCATACTTATCCGCGTTATATGGTCAATCAACTTTTGCAGCAGCTGGCATCGTTTGATATGTCTGCCATTACCGCCCCCAATAACCGAAGCTAACTGTATAGATACTGTATAGATGACGGACAGTCAGCTGCTCATCGCTTATGACCACTATTTAAGGAGTACTTCATGGCCACGCCACAGTTTTTTGAGGGTTTAACCGTTCAGACACAAAGCCATGATTATCCCATTATTATCACCGAAGACGCGGGCAAAAATGGCAGTATGGCGCAGCAAGTGGCGCCTTATATCACGGGCCGTCAGGTTTTAATCGTCACCAATGAGACGGTTGCGCCTTTATACCTATCTGCATTTGAACAAGCGCTGGCCGCGCACTTTGCTGTGAGAGTCTGTGTGCTGCCAGATGGTGAGCAGTATAAAAACCAAGACAGTATCAATCAGATTTATGATGCACTGATGGATGCCCATTTCAACCGTGACGTGACGCTCATCGCCCTAGGTGGCGGCGTCATCGGCGATATGACAGGCTTTGCGGCGGCAAGTTTTATGCGCGGCGTGAATTTTATCCAGATACCAACGACATTGCTGTCACAAGTAGACTCTAGTGTCGGCGGCAAAACAGGCATCAATCATGCACAAGGCAAAAACATGATTGGCGCTTTTTGGCAACCGCAAATGGTATTGGCTGATATGAGTACACTCAAAACCTTGCCCGCTCGTGAGCTCTCAGCAGGGCTGGCAGAGGTCATCAAGTATGCTCTTATCATGGATGTCGGTTTTTTGCAGTGGCTGGAGAGCAATCTGCCTGCCATGATGGCGCTGGATTTGGCCGTGCTTGGGGAAGCGGTAAAACGCTGCTGTCAATATAAAGCCGATATCGTGGCCCAAGACGAGCGCGAGTCAGGTGTGCGTGCCTTGCTTAACTTTGGCCATACTTTTGGTCATGTGATCGAGACACATCAAGGCTACGGCAACTGGCTACACGGCGAGGCTGTGGCGGCAGGTATGGTACAGGCTGCCGAGCTTTCACAAAAAATGGGCTGGCTAAGTAATGAGGAGGTGGCGCGTGTTAAGCATGTGTTGACCTTGGCAAACCTGCCCATCTATCCGCCTGCGATCGCGGTGGACACTGCGCTTGATCTGATGGGCCATGATAAAAAAGTGAAACACGGACAAATCCGCCTGATTTTGTTAAAATCACTGGGTGAGGCGGTATTGACCAATGACTTTGATGCCACGCTATTAACCGACGTGCTGGCCGCACACAGTACGTAAGATACTGATTTTACAATCATAAGCGTTTGGTGAAGACAATGTGCGTTTAGCGCCTAACGTGAGCTGGTATTTATTTCAACGAGTCTTTATGTTGCATTCTTAACCCTATTTTCACCAAGGATACTCTCATGGCAGCACCAAGATCGACGACGCGTAGCGCAAGCCAAGCATATCGCCGCCAAGCATTGATTTGGCTGGTAGCGACGTTGCTACTTGGCGTGGTTACCGCTTTGGTTTGGATGTTTAGTCAGACCCCAGCGATGGGTGCCAAAATCGAAAACGCACCGATAACCACGCCGCAGCCGCTTAGTGCTGAGCTTGAGCAGCCGCTCACCATAGAATCCTTACATGAGCTGGATACGGATGTGCAGCCGCTCAGCTTTGATGCGACCATTCGCGATTTGCGCAGCTATCCTGATGAGTTCAAAGACAAGCGCTATTTGCTAGCAAACAAGGGCAAATGGACAGTGCAGGTGATGAATGTCGCCGAAAACGACGTCATCGTCAGCTATCTAGAAAGCCGTGATGATCGCAAAAAGTTTGCGTATTTTCGCTATTTAGATGACGAAAACCAAGCGCGTTATATGCTAACTTATGGGCTGATGAGCAGTCCGCAAGAAGCGGTTGGCGCCTCAAAACTGGTGGACTTTAAATTACCGGCTGATGTCCGCGTGTTGCCAGAAGAAATCAATCGCTATATCGGTATCATTGATAATTATGAGCGCCCCGATCCCATAAAAGATTTGAGCAATAGGCGAACGCGCGCGGTTGATTTGCGCCCGACCAAGCGCGAAGTACCAGTGCGCCAACCTGCCGATGACAGTAGCGACGTCGATGAAACACGGCGCGCACCGAGTAGCAGTGAGACCAGTATTCGCCAGTCTATCGACACCTCTGAGACCTTATCTGTCACTGAGGAGCGTATCATAGGCGGTGAAGAGCAGTCGTCTGTGACCGCAGGCAACGAAGAGTCGAGCAACAAACCTGCGGACAATCAAAAATCGGTAGCGGCAGGCGGTGATAGTAGCAATAAAAAGCCACCAGTCGTGCCAACGCCGAAGCCGCCAAGTAGTAGCAGTGGGGCAAATGCGGGCGCAAACAGCGCGGCAAATAGCGGTGTCAATAACGCCAGCAATAAAAACAGTAATCCCAATAAAAATAGCAATACCGGCACGGACAATAAAAGCACTAACCAAGGTGTAGCTAAAAACAACAACGCTGCCAAAAATGACAATGCGACCAAAAATAACGGCGACAGTATTAAAGAGCTGATTGAAGAAAAAAGCAATTAAGTTGCGTCTGATGATTTGATCAGAGTCATAGCCGTAGCGATAGTAATAAAGCCCATTAGCAAAGATGCTGGTGGGTTTTTTTTGGCAGGTGTTTTGTGTATCAAGTGACAGTTGTTATGTTCTCCAGTGACCGCTTTTGCTTTGATGTTCTGCTATCTTAGTTGCATGAACCATGGCTTAAATGATGGCTGAAACCTGCCTTTATATGCGTTTTTATCTGCTGTTTTTCGTCGTTGTATAACCATTAGTAATACGTTCTCTTACAAAATATGGGTGATGAATCGATAGAAAAGACTAGATTTTTTGCCAATCATTAACTAATATAACGGTGGGCGACGTTCTGTATAGTTATCGTAAATAACTATTTATTGAGCATTCGGTGAGTGCTTGCATCAAATTTACAAGACGCTTTGCTACTGTTTGTTGTCCCAAGCGCCGCCATTTTTATTTGCATTTATACGCTAATAAATGGCGCAACCTTCCTTACGGTCGCTCTTGTTAGAGTGAATAAAGCGCTTAAATACAGAGCGTCAAATATTCAATATAAATCATCGCACCGTTACACTACCTAGCCAATATAATCATAGCGTTCGGTAATATACGGTGACAAGCGATACTCCAGTTAACAATAGCATGTGATTGAGAACTGAGTAACTGGCAGATAAAACGATTTTTATCTGATTGCCAAGATCTATTACTTACTGTCTATTCATACATTAATTATCTGTTCAGACATCATTAATGACTAGGAGGGTCAAGGTGCTAACCTGATTCTCAGAGTATGATGAATAAGAACATCACATCAATTATTAATTCGGATATACGAATATTAATTATTAGCCCGTTCTGCCTACGGATAGCCGTTTATGCTCCGCATTGGATGATAAGCGACCCGTTCACTTAAAAGGACTAGCCATGTCAATGATTTCCTCCCATACGCATTTGGCCACGCCAGATGATTTCTCTGATAACTGTGGTTTTGGTTTGATCGCTCACATTGAGGGTGAAGCCAGCCATGATTTGGTAAAAACAGCCATTCATAGCTTAAGCTGTATGACGCACCGTGGCGGTGTTGCTGCTGATGGTAAGACGGGCGACGGCTGTGGTCTATTGTTGGCAACGCCGACCAAGTTTTTTCAAAAAATTGCCGCCGAGCTGCAGTTTGATATTACTGATAACTTTGCGGTGGGCATGGTCTTTGTCAATCTCGACGCTGCTAAAGCAAAACACAGCCAGCAAATACTCTCTGAAGAGATTACTGCACAAGGTTTGGATGTGGCGGGCTGGCGTAATGTGCCACTTGATTTGACGATTGTCGGTGACATAGGCCGTGAGACATTGCCTGATTTTAAGCAAGTGTTTGTCAATGCGCCTGATGATTTATCAGCAGATGATTTTAATCGTAAGCTGTTTGTCGCGCGCAAAAAAGCCGAGCAACGTTTGGCAGACGATGAGTTGTTTTATGTGTGCTCGTTAAGCGCTCAGACGATTATCTATAAAGGGTTGGTGATGCCGTCTGACTTGCCAGCGTTCTTTTTGGATCTGCAAGATGAGCGCCTGGCCTCACATATTGTGGTATTCCACCAGCGTTTTTCTACCAATACCTTACCGCGCTGGCCGCTTGCGCAGCCGTTTCGCTATCTGGCGCACAATGGTGAGCTAAATACCATCACGGGCAACCGTAACTGGTCGGAGGCACGCACCCCAAAACTCAAATCGGACAAACTGCCCAACCTAAATGAACTGACGCCACTGGTCAATCGTACAGGCTCGGATTCTTCGAGTTTGGATAATATGCTTGAGGTGCTGATGTCTGGTGGCATGAGCCTGTTTCATGCTATGTCGATACTTGTGCCACCTGCTTGGCAAAATGTCGATAGCATGGACATGGATTTGCGCGCGTTTTATGAGTTTTATTCGCAGCATATGGAGGCATGGGATGGGCCAGCGGGTCTGGTGATTCAAGACGGGCGCTATGCGGTGTGCATGCTTGATCGCAATGGCTTGCGCCCATCGCGCTGGGTGACGACGAAGAATGGCTACATTACGGTCGCCTCTGAGGTGGGTGTTTGGGATTATGCACCAAAAGATGTACTGGCAAAAGGCCGCGTCGGTCCGGGTCAAATGCTGGTCATCGATACCATGACTGGCCAGATTTTAGATACCAAAGCCATAGCGACCTTACTAAAAAAAGCGCACCCGTATCGCAAATGGCTGCGCGAAGAAGCGACCCGTATCCGTGATGATGAGCGCCTAGAAGAGCAGCTGGCGGCGCAGGCCTGCCGCGGCGAGACACTCAAGGCCCTACAAAAGATGTATCACATCACCAATGAAGAGCGCACCGAAATCATCCGTCCTAATGCCGAAAATGGTCAAGAGCCAGTGGGCTCGATGGGCGACGACACACCAATGGCAGTGCTGTCGCAGCAAATTCGTCATGTCGGCGATTTTTTTCGTCAGCAGTTCGCGCAGGTGACCAACCCACCGATTGACCCATTACGTGAGTCAATCGTGATGTCACTACAGACGTGTCTCGGCGCTGAAACCAATGTGTTTGCACCATCTGCGCGCGATGCACACCGTATTATTTTATCCTCACCGGTATTGTCAGCCAGCAAAATGCAGCAGCTTGAGCGCTTAGACGACCCAGCGTTTCAGATGGCGCGTATTGATTTAAATTATGATCGTACCCTTGAGCTGTCAGAAGCCATCACTGCTATTTGTGAGCAAGTGGCAAGCAGTATTCGCGCCGGCCATACGCTGATTGTATTGTCTGACAAAAACATCGTCGCCGACAAAGTCCCTGCCAATGCCATCATGGTGACAGGGGCAGTGCATCATTATCTGATCGCCCAAGGTATCCGCGCCGATGCCAATCTCATCATCGAGACGGGGCTGGCGCGTGACTCGCATCAGGTGGCGGTATTAATCGGCTTTGGCGCCACCTGCGTCTATCCATATTTGGCTTATGATGTCATCGATGACTTGGTGGCAAGTGGTGAGCTGCTTGGTGATCCGATTCAGGCGCGGGTCAATTTCCGTAAAGGCTTGGATAAAGGTTTGCTAAAAATCTTATCAAAAATGGGTATCTCAACCATCGTCTCTTATCGCGGTGCACAACTATTTGAAGCGGTTGGTCTCTCAGAAGAAGTGGTAAACCTATGCTTTAAAGGTGTGCAAAGCCGTATCAAAGGCGCCACCTTTGCCGATCTGGCAGCAGATCAGGCCATACTCGCGGCCAACGCCTTTAAGCGCCGTGCGCCCCTTGATCAAGGTGGTTTGCTCAAGTTTGTCTTTAACAAAGAGTATCACGCCTTTAATCCTGATGTGATTAACAGCCTGCACACCGCTGTGCGGACAGGCGATTATGACAATTATCGTCATTATGCCGACTTGGTTAATAGTCGCCCTGTAGCAACCTTGCGGGATTTGTTGCAACTAAATACAGATAACTCAATTGACGTGAATGAGGTCGAAGACATCTCGGCTATCTTGACACGCTTTGATTCGGCGGGCATGTCGCTTGGCGCTTTATCACCAGAAGCACATGAAGCGATCGCCATGGCGATGAATACCATCGGTGGCCGCTCAAACTCAGGAGAGGGCGGCGAAGATCCAGTACGCTATGGCACGCTGCGCAATTCAAAAATCAAACAAGTGGCTTCTGGTCGTTTTGGTGTCACGCCTGCGTACTTGCGCTCAGCAGAAGTCATGCAGATCAAGGTCGCTCAGGGTGCAAAACCAGGGGAGGGTGGACAGCTGCCAGGTGGTAAGGTCAATGCGCTGATCGCGCGCCTGCGTTACTCTGTACCAGGGGTGACACTCATCTCACCGCCGCCGCATCATGATATTTATTCTATCGAAGACTTGGCGCAGCTGATTTTTGACTTAAAACAAGTCAATCCCGATGCCTTGGTCTCGGTGAAGCTGGTCTCACGTCCAGGCGTTGGCACCATCGCGACAGGCGTGGCCAAGGCCTATGCCGACTTAATCACCATCTCAGGCTATGATGGCGGTACGGCAGCGTCACCACTGTCTTCTATCCATCATGCAGGCTCGCCGTGGGAGCTGGGCTTGGCAGAGACGCATCAGTCGCTACGCGTCAATGGCCTGCGCCATAAAGTGCGGGTACAAACGGACGGCGGACTCAAGACAGGCCTTGATGTGGTAAAAGCCGCTATCCTTGGTGCAGAAAGCTTTGGTTTTGGTACCACGCCGATGATTGCGGTGGGCTGTAAATACTTGCGTATCTGCCATCTAAACAACTGCCCGACAGGCGTTGCTACCCAAAAAGCCAAGTTGCGTGACGAGCACTTCATCGGTGAAGCGGAGATGCTCATTAACTTCTTTAAGTTTGTGGCGACGGAAACACGTGAATGGCTTGCCGCCCTTGGCGTACGTAGTATGGAAGAGCTGGTCGGACGTACTGACTTGCTCGAGGTGTTAGAAGGCAATACTGCAAAGCAGCGTCACCTCGACTTAACGCCACTCTTGTTTAGTCATCCAGCCAGCGTTGGCAACGCGCAAACGTGTCAGGTAGAGCGTAATGAGCCATTTGATAAGGGCTTGCTCGCTGAGCAGATGGTCAGTGATATGCTCCTTAATATTCGTCAAGGTACAGGCGGCGATTATAGCTATGCAATCGGCAACTGCGATCGCTCAATCGGCGCGCGTATCTCCGGTGAGATCGCTCAAGTCTGGGGCAATCTTGGTATGAGTGATATGCCAATCAAGCTGCATCTAACGGGCACAGCAGGGCAGAGCTTGGGTGTGTGGAATGCAGGCGGCCTAAATATCGAGCTAGAAGGCGATGCCAATGACTATGTCGGTAAAGGTATGGCTGGTGGCGAGATCGTTATCTATCCGCCAAAGGGTGCCAGTTTTAGTACCCAAGAGACCGCCATTATCGGTAATACTTGCCTTTATGGTGCGACAGGCGGTAAGTTATATGCGGCAGGCACCGCAGGCGAGCGCTTTGGCGTACGTAACTCAGGGGCGCACGCGGTGATAGAGGGCACAGGCGATCACTGCTGTGAATATATGACCGGCGGCGTGGTGACCATCCTTGGACGGACAGGGCTGAATTTTGGTGCAGGGATGACCGGTGGCTTTGCTTACGTGCTCGACATGGATGGCGACTTTTTTGATCGCTGCAATCACGAGCTGATTGATTTAAACCGTATCTCCAGCGAGCAAACCGAAGAGCACCGCATTTATTTGCAGCAAGTGATAGAAAACCACGTAGATAAAACAGGCAGCGCTTGGGGCCAGACGATATTGGCTGACTTTGAGCACTATGTGCGCAAATTTTACTTGGTCAAGCCCAAAGCGGCGAATATTGCCAGTCTCCTAAAGACCACCATGGCTGATCCACAGTAGTCGGGTATAGGGTATAAGAGACGTTTTAATACATTGGTTTTTTCGCAGGTCGGTGCCCGCAGTGACATATGTCAGATGGACTGACAGTGTGTCGCAGCGGCCCCCCACCCACGATAAAAGCCACCTAGAGAAGAGACAGTTATCATGGCAAAACGCTTAGAAAATAGTTTTCAGTTTTTAGATGTACCACGGTTTGATCCTGCCAAAAAAGACATTGCCACCCGCTCGACAGAGTTTGTTGAGATTTATAAGCCGTTTGAGAGCGAGGCGGTAGCGCAGCAAGCCCATCGTTGTCTTGAGTGCGGCAACCCTTATTGTGAGTGGAAATGCCCAGTTCACAATTACATCCCTAATTGGCTAAAGCTGGCCACCGAAGGCCAAATCTTTCAAGCAGCAGAGCTGTGTCATCGTACCAATACTTTGCCTGAAGTATGCGGCCGCGTTTGCCCTCAAGACCGCTTGTGCGAAGGCGCTTGTACGCTAAACGATGGTTTTGGCGCGGTGACCATCGGTAATGTCGAAAAATATATCAACGATACCGCTTTTGCCTTAGGCTGGCGACCTGATATGTCGGATGTGGTTTGGACAGACAAAAAAGTTGCCATCATTGGGGCTGGGCCGGCAGGTCTGGGCTGCGCTGATATCTTGGTAAGAAATGGCGTCAAGCCTGTGGTTTTTGACAAGCGTCCTGAGATTGGCGGCCTACTGACCTTTGGTATCCCAGAGTTTAAGATGGAAAAAGACGTCATGCGCAATCGCCGCGTGATTTTTGAAGGCATGGGTATTGAGTTTCGCCTCGAGACCGAAATCGGTACAGACGTCACTATCGATGAGCTGTTGAGCGAGTACGACGCGGTGTTTATGGGAATGGGCACTTATACCTATATGCGCGGTGGCTTTGTAGGCGAAGAGCTCGACGGCGTTTATGACGCTCTAGATTATCTGATTGCCAACGTCAATCGCTGCAATGATTGGGAAAAAGATGCTGAAGAGTACATCGACTTTAAAGGCAAAAGAGTCGTGGTACTGGGCGGTGGCGATACGGCGATGGACTGCAATCGTACCAGCATTCGCCAAGGCGCTGAGCAAGTCGTTTGTGCCTATCGCCGTGATGAAGAAAACATGCCAGGCTCACGCCGCGAGGTGGTTAATGCGCGCGAGGAAGGAGTGCAGTTTTTGTTCAACCGTCAGCCGACCGAAATCATCGGCCTAAATGGTAAGGTCAATGGCGTCAAGGTCGTCACCACACAACTGGGCGCGCCAGACAATCGTGGCCGTCGTCGTCCTGAGCCGATTCCAAATTCAGAAGAGATCATTGAGTGTGATGCGGTGATTATGGCCTTTGGTTTTCGTCCTAGCCCTGCCGACTGGTTTGAGAGTCAGGAAGTGAGTATGGATAGCTCGGGCCGCGTGCTAGCGCTCGAGCAGCAGACATTTAAATTTCAAACCAGCAATCCCAAAATCTTTGCAGGTGGCGATATGGTGCGCGGCTCGGACTTAGTTGTCACGGCTATTTGGGAAGGTCGCGAAGCGGCGGAAGGTATCTTAGACTTTTTAGAAGTATAATTACCTCGATTTAGATTCCACGATTTATTAGTGGTTTGTGATGTAAACGTCTTTTGTCTTTTATCAGACAAAAGGCGTTTTTTTTGAGTGATGCTTGGTAAATAAAAGCTCGACTGCTAGCATGTTTGTGCGTACCCTATATGCTTTATCGTTTACCTCATTTATTCACTAAAACTCGTTTATTCACTAAAAAGAGTAGCCTTGCGTGAAATCAACTTTTTACCAGCGTGTTACTGCTCCATTCATCGAGCCTTACATTCGTTATCAACGTGCAGATGTGTTACATGCTTGTCGTCTGGGAGTGGCTGTCATACTGGCGCTATTAGTCAATAAAGTCACAAACCTGCCGCATAGTGAGTGGACCACCATTACGGTTTTTATTATTTTAGGATTGTTACAGTATCAAGGCGCTATCTATACCAAAGCCAAAGAGCGTGTGCTGGGCACGCTACTAGGTATTGGCACAGCATTAGGGGTGTTGTGGTTCAATCAAAATGCAGGGGCATGGCTATGGATCGATTATGCACTTATCGGTATATTAAGCGGCATTATTGGCTATCTGGCCGTTCGTAAGCTTGGCTACACAGGGCTGCTGACGGGTATTACGATGTTAATGATTGTCTCCGATCTAGGCAATAGTAGTATTGGTCAAGACGGCATTTACCGTGCGCTCAATATCTTGCTAGGGACAGGCGTGGCGGTCGCAGTCACACTCATTTTGCCGCTAAAATCAACGCTGATGTGGCGATTTCTATTGAGTAGCAATCTTGATGCTTGTAGCAGCTTATATGCAAGCGTTGGCCATCATATTGATGCAGCGGACGGAGCGGCGGGCAACACGACGCATAAATCAAATCCAGTGGCTTTTTCAGTTGAAGAAATACCTGTTGATAGAGCGTTGGTCACCACATTACAACAGATCAATAAGCGCCTACTGGCCGTGCGTCCACATATCGCTGCGACCGCAAGTGAGTCAGGGATCGAAAAAGAGACGCTGGAGACCATTCAACGTACCCATCGCAATATCATTGGCACCATTGATTTGTTATTAAGTGCTGCGCCACGCTTGGCAAATATTGAAATTGATGAGGAAAACCATGTTTTGTTGGTTCATTATCAGCATGAGTTGACGCAAGCGATGCAGCATATGGCTGCGGTGCTACGTAGTCCCAGTGATGAAGTGTTTCGTCCCATTACGCGTATTGCCGTCTCAGAGTATCCAAGCGTACAGCGTTTAGCGTTTGAGTGGCAGGGATACTTTTGGTTGACCCAAACCTTGCAAACCCAGTTGCAACAGTTGAGCGACTTGTTACAAACGACTAAACCGCAGTGGTTTGCGGCGTCTGGTTTGGGCTATCAGCGTCGTGAGCAGCGCCGTATAAAGGAACAGGGCGGCGAGACAGATCTACATTTATAATATAAAAAACGCTGATCTTAGATCAGCGTTTTTATTTTTGAACTACTAGGATTAAGCAATTACGTCATGGCTATTAACGGCCTGTTTTTAGCTTATCCCAGTATTGCTGATACATTTGCAAGGCTTCATCGCCCACATCTTCTTGGAATTCTGCTTTTGCCAGTACTTCTTTTGATGGATAAATCGTTGGGTTGTTGCGAATGCTTTCATCCATCAGCTCACGCGCGGCTATGTTAGGTGACGCATAGCCAATCTCTTCGCTGATGATTTTGGCGTTTTCGGGGCGAAGCAGGTAGTCGATAAACTTATGCGCGGCATCCACTTGCTTGGCATTTTTGGGAATGACAAAGTTATCCATCCACAGTATCGCACCCTCAGATGGGTATTTATAAACCAAGCTGGTCAAGCCTTCATCATTGGCCATGACCGCTTCGCCATTCCACGTCATACCAAGCGTCGTCTCCCCTTCGATATAGGGCATACGCGTGGCATCTGAGTTAAAGGTTTTGACATTTGGCATTAATGTGGTGAGCTTGTCATAAGCGGCTTTTATTTCCTCAGGATTGCTGCTGTTGCCTGAGTAGCCGAGGGTTAGTAGTGCCATACCAAAGACTTCGCGCACGTCATTGGTCAGCATCACTTGACCTTTGTATTTCGGGTCCCACAGATCATTCCAACTATTGACGGTCGCAGGGTCGACGCTATCACCATTGATGGCAAGACCTGTACTGCCCCACATATAAGGAATCGAGTACTTATTGTCTGGATCGACCTTGGTATTGGTAAACGACGTATCAAGGTTGTTAAAGTTGCTTAATTTTGATTTATCGAGCTCTTGCAACAATCCTTCTTTGGCCATTTTTTCGACATAGTACGTCGATGGAATCGCCAAGTCGTATTGGCTAGAGTCATCGAGTAGCTTGAGCTTGGCGTACATCGCTTCGTTGGAGTCAAAAGTGGTGTAATTGACGGCGATACCGGTCTCTTCTTCAAAACCATCGAGAATCTCTTGAGGCATATACTCTGACCAGTTATACAGATTAAGCGTCTCATTGCTTGCGCCAGCACTGCCATCCGCTGCTGCATTGTCAGAGCTACTACAGCTGGCAAGTACCAAGCCGACTGCCATAGCAAGCAAGGCTTTTGGCGCAGTCTTTGTCACGGCCGTAGGCAATAGGCGACCGATACCGGCCACAGAGCGGGCAGGCGCTTGGGATGATGATACGTGTGTCAAAATATCTCTCCTAAATAATAAAGTCAAATCAATAAAACGGCATAAAAACGGGCGTATACAAAGCACTAAACGCTGCATACGGTGATTGATACTATTATGACCATTAGTGTTACTGATTTAAAGGGTCGGCACAAAGAGATTTTGACCGCGCCTACCGTCACCATAAAAAGTACAACAAAACAATTAAGGTGATGCTGTCGTTTCAGGATATGTTACTGAGCAAGTCATTAAAAAACCAAATATATGTGTAAGATTAGGAGAAAGCATGAATAACCGTAACCGTGCCGGCGTGATTGCTGCCATCATTGGTATCATCGTTTTTATGGCGATGTTTAACTCAGGCTCACCGACGCCTATCGTCAATTGGCCGGTAGAAACCTACATGGGGATGGCCTTTACCATTGGTTGGCTGAGCAGCGTGCCGAATTGGTTGGCTTATGTGCTGGCGGCGCTGGTGCTGATTTTACTGGTGATTGGGCTTTATAAAATAGGCGGCTGGATTTATGGTCTGCTAGCGCGCACGCGTTAATAACAGTACTGCTGCACCGCTGCAAAAGCGAGAGATTAGAGATATTCTAATCTCTCGCTTTTTTGTTTTTGGTTTACTTGTATTGATGATTGTACTGGTGAATATAGTAGGGCGTGTTGAACATTCGCAAATAGGCACTGCTGATCGCTAAAATTGTTCCAGACAAGGCACAAAGCGACGATAATGCAGATGTCTTAGCGAGATTTGTAACGCAGTATGGGGCAATTTTAGCATCAGCCCGCAGGGACAGGACTCTTTTTTGCCGCTTCATCGTTAAAAATAAGCGCTTAGAATGACTAAACTTATTATTTTTAACATCGAATCGCCTAAAAAATAGTCGCTGTCAGTGCCATGGTCGAATGTTCAACACGCCCTAGATTCAATTTAAAAATGTTATAGCGCTACTGGTATAAATTATCCTTGCGTGCTGTGCCTGCGCCGACAAAGACTGCGTAAAGTTTATCCCAGCCCCACTGTAGCGTTTTTATATTGAACGCACTGTATATAGGCTCCTTGTCATTTATAGATTGTCCAAAATTGCAAACATTTGGTTTTATGAGCAAAAAGTATTTGTTTCTGTTTCCCAACTATGTTTCAATCGCTATCTTTTATCAATGTTTTCATATGTTTGAAACCTATTAATTTATTTAAGTCCTAAATGGAGCAGCGGCTATGCAAGGAAGTAATTCACCAAATGGCAGTCCACCAAACAATAACTTTGATACCGCAGCGAAAAGTTCTCGTATGCAGCGATTTTTGCAAGGGGTTGAGTGGCTCGGTAATCTACTGCCGCATCCGGTCATTTTGTTTGTTTGGATGTCTGTGCTGCTGTTGGTACTCTCAGCTGTGATGTCTTATTTTGGGGTGTCGGTGATAGATCCGCGCCCTGAGGGCACCAGCGGACGTAGTGCCGATGGCATGATCGAGGTCGTTAATCTATTGAACGGCGAGGGTTTGGCACGCATTGTTGAAAATTTAGTCACCAACTTTACCGGCTTTGTGCCGCTTGGTACGGTGCTGGTGGCCTTGCTCGGTGTCGGTATTGCTGAGCACTCTGGTATGATATCAGCTGCCCTGCGTGGTCTGGTCATGAATGCGCCCAAAAAAATGGTGACCTTTACCATTGTGTTCGCTGGCATCATGTCAAACACCGCCGCCGAGCTTGGTTATGTGGTATTGATACCACTGGCGGCAGTTATCTTTCACTCACTTGGTAGGCATCCGCTAGCCGGTCTGGCTGCGGCGTTTGCTGGGGTGTCAGGCGGCTATAGTGCTAACTTATTGCTTGGTACGGTAGATCCTTTATTATCAGGGATTACCCAAGAAGCGGCGCGTATCATCGATCCTACCTACACCGTCGGTGCAGAGGCCAACTGGTACTTTATGATCGCCAGTACCTTTTTGATCAGTGGCCTGGGTTATTTTGTCACCGAAAAAATCGTTGAGCCAAGCCTAGGTAAATACAATCCTAACGACGCTGACGATGCCTCTGTACTAGAAACGCAAATCGAAAAAGTATCGTCAATTGAGAAAAAGGGGCTACTATGGGCAGGTATCAGTATGCTCATATTTTGCTTATTGCTGGCGTGGACAGTAGTGCCTGCAGATGGCATCTTGCGTAATGCGGAGACGGGTCTGGTGTCAGGCTCACCATTTTTGAAAGGCATCGTGGTCTTTATCTTTGTATTCTTTGCCCTACCAGGCTATATCTACGGTAAGATTACCGGTAGCATCAAGAGCAATCAAGACGTGGTCGATGCCATGAGTAACGCCATGAGCTCCTTGAGTATTTATATTGTATTGGTGTTTTTTGCCGCGCAGTTTACCGCGTTTTTTAAGTGGTCAAACCTTGGTTCGGTGATGGCGGTGTCTGGCGCGACCTTCTTAAGTGATGTTGGTATGACAGGTCCTTTACTGCTGGTAGGCTTTATCATCATTTGTGGTCTGGTCAATCTGATGCTCGGTTCGGCGTCTGCTCAGTGGGCGGTGACTGCGCCGATCTTTGTGCCGATGCTCATGCTTACAGGTTATGCACCAGAGATGATTCAGGCGGCCTACCGTATTGGCGACTCGACCACCAATATCATCACGCCGATGATGAGCTATTTTGGTCTTATCTTGGCAGTAGCAATGCGCTACAAAAAAGACACTGGGGTGGGAACCTTGATGGCGATGATGCTGCCGTACTCCATGGCTTTTCTGATCGGTTGGACGATATTGTTTTCTGTCTGGGTGTTTGTGCTGGGTCTGCCAGTCGGCCCTGGCGCAGAGACCTATTATCCTGCTCAGTAGTTGTTATTCGCAAAATAAAAACCCTTGTCAGCGACTGGCAAGGGTTTTTTTGGGCGATAAAGAAAAGAGTTTTGAAGGGTTTTGCTTAAGACTATTCTATTTATGACGCCACCTTAAATTGCTCAAGCACCTTTTGAATACCATGTTCTTCAATGGTACCTGTGACAAAATCTGCGCGCTCGATCAGCGCAGGCTGGGCATCGCCCATCGCGACCGCATAGCCGACCAAATCAAACATCTCCAAATCATTCATACCATCGCCGAACGCCATACATTCACTGGCATTTACGCCGTAATAGTCACAAACGTCTAGGATGCCACGGGCTTTTGAGGCGTTGGCTGGCAAAATATCCGCGCCAATTTGATGCCAATGCACCAGCTTTAAATCGTCCCGCGCAAAGTCGATATCCTGCATTTTATCGAATTGATTATTAAAAAACACCGAGCACTGATAAACAGGGTTTGATAGGTAATAGAGGGGGTCAACGATGGAGTTGGGGGTTTTGGCATTGAATTCGCGCAGACGCTCATTTTCCCCCGACCAAGCGATATGAGTCGCTGAGTCAAACTTATGAATGAGCTCGCTTGTTTTGCATAACTGCACGATTTTGTCCGCCTGCTTAGCAGACAACGGATAGTGACTGATTAAGCCTTGATTATCAAAGCTGTACTGTCCGTTCATACAGATAATGGCGTCTAAAACCTCTGCCTCGAGCAAGGCCAAAATATCAGCAGGCAATATCGCTTTAGAGCGCCCTGTAGAAATCACCAGTTTAATGTCGGTTTGGGCAAGCGCCTCAAGGGTAGCCTTGTTGTGCGCTGCAATAATACCGTTGCGGCTTAGCGTATCGTCGATATCAAAAAATATCACTTTTGGCATGGGCAGCTTGTGAGGCATACTGGCTGTCGCAGCCTTATCTACTATAAACATGAGCATCCTTTATGTTTAAAAAACAACCGTGTAAGTCTTTTGAGTTAATGGGTCAGAGTGGGGCACGGCCTATATAAAATCTAAATATTATCTATTGTAAGTGCAGTTATTTTTAATAAAATAGCAAATATATAAGTGCTTGGTGATACGTTTGAGTGAGCATGATCAGCGCCAGCCATCAGCCAAGGCTACGACCTAAGGATACCTTGATGACTCTTTCTATCACAAGCGACAATAAGGCTAGCCCACAAGTATTAGACGATGATTTGTTTGCTCCATCACCGCGTCATCCCGATAGCCGCTTAGAGACGGACTGGTTATTTCTGTATAACAAGCTGCCGCCCGATCAATGGTTTGGCGCAGATTATGCCTATAAGACATCGGGCTGGCTAAAGGTACATACTAACATACGAAAACGCCAGCGTATCTTGACACAGATAAGTGAGGGTTATCAAACTGGCGAGTACGACTGGGCAAAATATCGCTCGCAGATGCTTAAGCGTATCAATATGCATATCCTAAAACTGCATCAGCATCATGGCGTTGAGGACGAGGGGTTTTTCCCTGAATTTATTCGGATGTACCCGCAGCTACAGGCAGGGTTTGAGATATTGGGGTGCGACCATGTGCGCTTGGATGCGCTACTTGATAAGCTGCAGCTGCAAAACGATACGCTGGCGAGAACTGAGGTTGAGGATAAAGCGCTGGCAGAGCAATTGCATCAAACCTTGGTGGACGTAACCAATTTACTCTCGCAGCATCTGAGTGATGAGGAAGACTTGGTTATTCCTATTTTGGGGTTGCGGCAGGGCTAAAGATGAAATGCTATCTATAACTCTAAAAAATCATAACAAGTAAAAAAGGCGGTGAAAACCTAAAAAAATATTTTATTATATATTATAATAAAGTGTGTTTTAGTTTAGATAAGCATTTCAAATGAATAAGGTTTCTTATACCGATGACGACAAACGATACCTCAGAAAGTAAAAAGAGAAATGGCGAGCATATTCTTATTAACATGACATACGTCGCCAAAAACATCGGCCTAGATTCGGGCGTGGAGCTGACTCGTGCACTTGAGTATTGGCGAAGATATTTTGAAGATAATCATATAGTTTCAGCTTTGGTCATTAGCGAAGGTTATTTTGTGCAAAGCTTTCAGGGGACAAGGCCTGCTATCAATACAGCCTTAGAAAAAATACTTGATAAACATTCAGTCATTTCCCCTAATATTGTGAATATCTATGAAATAGAGTCGCGTCAATGGAATGGGTTTTTAGTCAAGCATCTCACCTCAAACGCTGAAGATGAAGATTATGCTCTAAAAAGCTTCTCAGCAGGTTCTGACTATAACCCCTACCTGATGACAAGCACTCAGATTGAAAGCTTCTTGACAGCAGTGTTTGGAGATAGCAACTTTAGCAAGTTTTAGCCGAGTAGTGTCTTTTCACTATACTGACCATTTGTTTTAGCGTGCATAAAAAAGCCGTCTTCACCTTGTATATAGACGGCTTTTTATTAACAGTATGGAGGGCTGTGCCTATTAGAGCCTAGAGCACAAAGTATCGCCATGATTACCCAACCGTAACCGAATTCACATTCTGAAAGCCCCTTGGCAACTGACCGCCGCGATTACCACGAGTGCCTGTATAGTTGGCCAAATCATTGGGCTTTAGCGTCACATGACGTTTGCCTGCGGTGATGACTAGGCTGTCTTGCAAGCTTAGCGGCGTGATAGCAAGCACTTCTTCACCGTCTTTTAGTTTAATCAGCTTATTACCTTTACCACGTGCTTGCTCGGGCAAATCATCGAGGGCAAATATCAGTAGATATCCGGCATTGGTCACCACAGCGACATGGTCAGGTGCCACGTTTTCGTTGCTGTTTTCACCATCAGCATGGGTCGCCACTTCTGCTGGCGCGTCGATACGAGCGACAGGAAGCAGACGACTATCGGCCGCTAGATTGATGATTTTTTTACCGGCTTTTTGATTGCTATCGAGGTTACCAAGCGTGTTGATAAAGCCATAGCCGTTAGAGCTGGCGAGGATGATACGCTGATCGTCGCGACCAGTTATTAGCTGCTCAAAGCTGGCACCTGCTGGCGGCTTGAGTACGCTGGTCAGCGGATCGCCTTGACCACGCGCTGAGGCTAGGCTATGCGCGTCGACACTATAGCTACGCCCTGTGCTATCGAGTACGTAGATTCTCTCGTTGGACTTACCGCGTGCGTGCGCTTGATAGCTGTCTCCTGAGCGATAGCTCATGCCAGCGGCATCGACGTCATGACCTTTCGCAGCGCGAATCCAGCCTGCTTTTGAGAGTATCGCGGTGATAGGCTCACTTGGTACCAGATCCGACTCTTTTAGCGCCTGTGCTTCTTCGCGCTCTGCTAGTGGTGACATGCGCTCGTTGCCGTGTTCTTTCATATCGGCGTTCAGCTCTTCAATCATCAGATTGGTCAGGCTGTCTGGATTGTCCAAGTACTCTTGAATGGTGGCGCGCTCAGCGTCTAGTGCATCTTGCTCGCGGCGCAGCTCAATCTCTTCGAGCCTTGCCAGCTGACGCAAGCGTATGTCCAAGATGGCATTGGCTTGGATGTCGGTTAGATCATAACCCTCCATCAATGCTGACTTTGGCTCGTCTTCCTCGCGGATGATACGAATGACCTCATCGATATGTAGATAAGCGATCAGCAACCCTGCCAAGATGTGTAAGCGTTTATCGATTTTATCGAGGCGATACTGCAAGCGCCGCGTGACCACCGAGCGACGACAGATCAGCCACTCTTCAAGGATTTCTTTGAGGTTTTTGACCTGCGGTTTACCGTTTAGGCCAATCATATTCATATTGACGCGATAATTACTCTCAAGGTCAGTACTGGCAAACAGGTGACTCATCACGCGCTCGACATCGACGCGGGTAGAGCGCAGCTCAAGCACGATACGGCAGGCGTTTTCGTGGTCAGACTCGTCATGTATGTCGGTCACCCATGGCAGTTTTTTGTCCAGCATGAGTTTGGCGATTTGTTCTTGCACTTTGTTGCCTGAGACTTGATAGGGCAGCGCATCGATGATGACGAGGTTTTTTTCTTTGGGGTCGATATGGTAGGTCGCGCGCATTTTGTAGCTGCCGCGGCCGCTTTCGTACATCGCCTGCAAGTCTTTTTTGCTGGTGATGATCTCAGCTGGCGTGGGCAAATCAGGCGCAGGTATCGACTGGGTGAGTTGCTTTACTGATAGTTCAGGATTTTTTAGTAAGCGAATGGCGGCGCGTACCACTTCATTTAGGTTGTGCGGCGGGATGTCGGTGGCCATACCGACGGCGATCCCTGTCGTGCCGTTTAACAAGATATTGGGCAAGCGCGCAGGCAAGGTGACAGGCTCTTGTAAGGTACCATCAAAGTTATCTTGCCAATCGACCGTGCCTTGGCCGAGCTCTGCCAGCAAGGTGTTGGCATAGGCAGACATTTTGGCCTCGGTATAGCGCATGGCGGCAAAGGATTTGGGATCATCAGGGCTGCCCCAGTTGCCTTGACCGGTGATGAGCGGATAGCGATAGCTAAACGGCTGCGCCATCAGTACCATGGCCTCATAACAAGCACTGTCGCCATGTGGGTGGTACTTACCGAGTACATCACCAACGGTACGAGCCGACTTTTTGGCTTTAGCAGAGGATTTTAGGCCAAGCTCACTCATAGCATAGACGATACGGCGCTGGACGGGCTTTAGACCATCGGCGATATTTGGTAGCGCCCGATCCATGATGACGTACATGGCGTAGTTGAGATAAGCCTGCTCGGTGAACTCCGCTACCGAGCGGGTGTCCATCGGCTCATGAGAAGGGGCGGCAGGGGCGGTATGGTCAATAACATCGGACATAAAGTAAGGTTCACTTATCAGTTTTAATAGGTATGAATAATGCGCATCAGCGCCAAAATAAGATAGTGCTATCGTAAAGGATATCAGCAAAATTAAAAAGAGATAACTCAGAATAGACGACAAGGTGTGACGTGCCTATTCAGGCAAGCAGTCAAGCAGTCAAGCAAGGTAAAATAATACAACTCGCTTCACCTGCCATAAAAGCCAGCGTTTTCGCCACGCTTTAGCAATAACCGCATCAGTGAGGGTTGTTTGGTATAAAATTAGAAAATTGTCCAGTAATAAATAGGAAAATGAAAATCTATGAAATGGCGAGTCATTTATTACTTAACTGTTTGATAATAATGGTATTAATGAGCGTCAAGTAGCTTTGCGAACGCAAGTAGCAATCTTTTGTATTGAGTAGTCTTTATAAAGTGTGTATGTTAATGAACAAAGGGCTATTTACCGCTATAGGGTTTGCTTGTCACCATACAGCAAGGTCGATGCCTGACAGCCATCACCATGGTCTGCCAGTGCTTTGAGACTTTGTGTGTTTGTCACGCTGTGATTTGTATGAGTGGACGGTAGCGTACTATTACTAGGAGAGAAAAGATTATGGAAAATCACGGTAACTTGATTCGTCGTAACGACAAAGTATGGGTCAAAACTTACGAAAAGCTTGGCATGCAGTACGATATCGATATGCCGCCCGCCGACACCTCGTTGATCGAGATACTTGAGCAAAACTTCATCAATCACGCTGGCAAAACCGCGTTTGTCTGTATGGATGTCAAACTCTCGTACGAAGAATTAGACCGTTATAGTAAGCAGGTCGCCGCCTATCTACAGTCCCTCGGCCTAAAAAAAGGCGATAAAGTCGCGGTAATGATGCCAAACATCCTGCAGCTGCCCGTTGCTGTCTTGGGCGTGCTGCGGGCAGGTCTGACGCTGGTCAACGTCAACCCACTTTATACCACCAAAGAGCTTGCCCATCAATTAGAAGATTCTGATGCCAAGGCGCTGATTTTATTAGAAAACTTTGCCAAAACCTATGAAGATATCGGCAAGGAGATGGTCGATCATGTGTTGGTGACATCGATGGGCGACTTGATGAGCCCGCTGAAAGGCTTCATCGTCAATACGGTGGTGCGCCATGTCAAAAAAATGGTGCCAGCCTATCATATCAATGGTAGCGTCAAATTCAAAAAAGCGCTTAATCGCTTTTCGGCGGCCAGCTATCAGCGCCCCAATGACATCGGTTTGGATGATGTCGCGGTACTACAGTATACCGGTGGCACCACAGGCGTGGCCAAAGGCGCTATGCTCACGCATGGCAATTTGGTTGCCAACTTGATTCAGTGTGACACGTACTTAGGCGATGCTTTTGATAAGTTTGAAAAAATGAATGAGCAGCCAGTGATTATGACGGCACTGCCGCTATATCATATTTTCTCATTTACCGTTTGTGGTATGTACGGCCTCTATCGCGGCTGTATTGGACTATTGGTACCCAACCCACGCGATGGCGCAAGCTTAATCAAAGCCTACAAAGATTATCCACCTGCGTTTTTCCCAGCGGTAAATACCTTATTTAATGCGCTTGCCAATAGTGAGGTGTTCAAAGCGCTCGATCATAGCAAGCTTGAGATGTCGATGGGCGGCGGTATGGCTGTGCTAAAGGATACAGCGGCAAAATGGCAGCAAATCACGGGCAATATCATTGTACAGGGCTATGGTCTATCAGAGACCTCGCCCGTTGCCTCAGCAAACCCACAAGGGACAGGCGAGTTCTCAGGCAACATCGGTCTGCCAATGCCAGCCACGGATATGGCCATCTTGGATGAGGCGGGTAATGAGGTTGAGATTGGTGAGCGCGGAGAGATTAGTGTGCGCGGGCCGCAGGTGATGAAAGGATACTGGAAACGCGATGATGCCACGAGCAAGGTGATGACGGCGGATGGTTATTTCCGTACCGGTGACATCGGTGTGATGGATGAAGAAGGCTACTTTAAGATTGTCGATCGCAAAAAAGACATGATCTTGGTGTCAGGCTTCAACGTTTATCCAAACGAAGTAGAAGACGTCATGTCAGGCCATCCAAAAATCTTAGAGTGCGGTGTCATCGGTATCGATGATGAAAAAAGCGGCGAGGTGCCAAAGATTTATGTGGTACGTAGTGATGACAGCTTGACAGAAGAAGAAGTCATCGCGTATGGCAAAGAGAATCTAACGGGTTATAAGCGTCCGCGTTATGTGGAGTTTATCGACGAGCTACCAAAGTCAAACGTGGGTAAAATCTTACGCAAAGACTTGCGAGAGCTTGAAGAAAAAAACCACGGTTAGGCTCTTGCTTAAGCCGAGCTGATCAGCTATTCATGACTCACTAGGGCTATGACTTTATAGTCTGAGTGGGTTTTGCTCGAGATGTCATCGTACACAAAAATGATAAGGCCGCTGATTGCTGCTTTATCATTTTTTGTCTTTTCTGCTATTTTTGTCTGTACAACATCATCGCCATAGATAGAGAATTTTGCATAAAACTGCTATAGTGCCCACCGACCTATTTTTGTATATATCTGTTGGTTTGGCTTGAGCGGTTTGGCAAAACCATCATAATGACAGTAAGGTATACCTTAGCGTGTGGCTAAGGCATGGTGCCACTTATCGATGACGTGGTATGGCTTTGTGACTTGCAAAGCTTATGAATGATAAACCCAATGGTGTTGCCTTGTTTTTTTATTCATAAGCTTTTGTAGCCACAGATTTGCTGCGATAGATAAGGGTGCTTTATTGGGGCATGTCTTTCATTGAATCGATGCACTGCTTTTAATCGATGTATTGCTTTTAATCAATGCATCGCTAAAGGGCGAGAAATGATGACGCGCTTTTGATTATTTTATGTTTTTAACGGCAACATTTAGGGAAAATTATGACCGACAGTATCAATAAAGAGACGACAGAGGATCAAGCTGCCACGGGCCATACCGCTAGGCAGGCATATCAAGACAATGCCTTTCCCGATATGCCGACGATAGACAGCGACAGTCCGTGGTTGAGTGCTTATGAGCGTTATGGCATCGCAGCAACTATCGATATGCCAGAGGACAATACCTCTTTACTTGATGTATTTGAGCGTAATTTTAGGCGTTATGGGCAAAAGCCTGCTTATATCTGCATGGGTGCTTCTATTAGCTTTAAGCAATTGGATTTGTACAGTCGCCAAATCGCCAGCTACTTGCAGTCACTAGGACTGGTCAAGGGTGATAAGGTTGGGGTGATGATGCCCAATATCTTGCAGTATCCTGTCGTGGCCTTGGGTATCATTCGCGCAGGGATGGTGCTGGTCAATGTCAATCCCCTCTATACCAGCCGCGAACTATCGCATCAGCTGCATGATAGCGGTGCCAAAGCGCTGTTTATCGTCGAAAACTTTGCTAAGACTTATCAAGATGCCGAAGACAAAGGTCAGGTCGAGCATGTGATCTTGTGCAAAATCGGCGATATGCTGGGCACGCTCAAAGGCGCGGTGGTCAATCTTGTGGCTCGCCATGTCAAAAAAATGATTCCAGCCTATAGCTTGCCAGACAGTGTGAGCTTTAAACAGGCGCTAAACGCTGTATCAGCCAGCAAGTACCAGCGTCCAGATATGAACCTCAGCGATGTGGCGCTGCTCCAGTATACCGGCGGCACCACAGGCGTGGCCAAGGGTGCCATGCTCTCTCACGGCAACCTAGTCGCCAATATGCTACAGATCAGCGCCTTGATGAATAGTGCCTTTGATGATGATGTCGATGCCAATGATGTCATCTTGACAGCACTACCGCTGTATCATGTCTTCTCCTTTATGGTCTGCGGTATGTACGGCATGTATCAAGGCTATGCAGGGCTGCTGATTCCAAACCCACGCGATTTGGATGGTTTGATTAAAGAGATGGGCAAATACAAGCCCTCGTTTATCCCAGCGGTCAATACCTTGTTTAATGGTTTGGTACACAAAGAAAGCTTTGCCGATTTGGACTTTTCTAATCTAAAAGCCTCTATCGGCGGCGGGATGTCGGTGTTGCCAAGCGTGGCAAAAGAGTGGCATAAAATCACAGGATTGCCTATCGTTGAAGGCTATGGTCTGTCTGAGACCTCGCCTGTGGTGGCCTTTAACCCAATGACCATCTCTGAGTTTACTGGCAAGATTGGTATTCCAGCTTCGAGCACCGATGTGATACTCATCGATGAGGACGAAAACGAAGTGGCATTAGGCGATCGCGGCGAGATTTGCGTCAAAGGCCCACAGGTGATGATCGGCTATCAAAACCGTCCAAAAGAAACCGCCAAGACCTTTACCAGCAATGGATACCTAAAAACAGGCGACATCGGTATCATGGACGAAAAAGGCTTTATCAAAATCGTTGATCGCAAAAAAGACATGATTTTGGTGTCAGGGTTTAATGTCTATCCAAATGAAATCGAAGAAGCCATGAGCGAGCATCCAGCTGTGGTAGAGTGCGGCGCTATTGGTGTGCCAAATGAGCAGCGCGGCGAAGAGCCTAAGCTGTTTGTGGTCAAAAAAGGCGAGGTCACCGAGCAAGAGTTGCTTGATTTTGGTAAAAAACAACTGACAGGCTATAAGCGTCCGCGTCATATACAGTTTGTCGATGAATTACCAAAGTCAAACGTCGGTAAGATTTTGCGTAAAGAATTGCGTAAGATGGAAGGTCTAGAATAACACCAGCGTCTTTTTTGCAGCGGCGTAATGGCTGGAGTGAATCTTGCTATTGCGCCGCTGCCACGTTAGGATATCGTCATACGGGCATCGGCTCAGACATTGACTGGCTGAGAGTTTGTGGTTCATGCCGCTTTGCGCGTGCAACTTTTATTGACAACACTTATTTTACAACACTGCTTTAAAACAAGTACTAGGAATTTTTATGCGTATTGACAATCGTGAGCTTGACCAACTTCGCTCGATCAGCTTTGAGCGCCATTATACCAAGCATGCTGAAGGCTCAGTGTTAGTCAGCTTTGGCGATACCAAAGTCCTGTGTACCGCTAGTGTTGAGTCTGGTGTACCGCGCTGGCTAAAGGGTAAGGGTAAAGGGTGGATCACGGCCGAATACGGTATGTTGCCACGCGCGACCAACACCCGTAACCAACGCGAAGCGGCGCGCGGTAAGCAGTCAGGTCGTACGCAAGAGATTCAGCGTCTCATCGGTCGTAGCTTGCGTGCTATGATTGATCTTAGCAAGCTTGGTGAAAGCACCATTTATCTTGATTGTGATGTACTCCAAGCTGATGGTGGTACGCGTACCGCCAGTATCACAGGAGCGGCCATCGCGCTTATCGATGCGTTAGAGAGCCTACAAAAAACCAAAAAGCTCAAAGCCGATCCATTGATTGGCCTAGTGGCGGCGGTCTCTGTGGGTATGAAAGATGGCAAAGCGTATTTGGACCTCAACTACGAAGAAGACGCTAGCTGTGATACCGATCTAAACGTCGTCATGACCCAAAAAGGCGAGTTCATTGAGCTACAAGGCACTGCCGAAGAAAAGCCGTTTACTCGTGCCCAAGCAGACGATATGCTAGCGCTGGCCGAAAAAGGCATTGCAGAGCTCATTACCATGCAGCAGACGGCGCTGGGCTGGTAAGCGACGTTTTTTTGGTCTTATCGTCCTCTAACAACGCATTAATTTTGCAGTAAATACTCGGCAATAGGTAACGATACATGCTCAAGCTGACTGATGACGGCGCCAAAATCACCTTACAAAATCAAGCGCCAGCGGCTGACAATGGTATGTTTTGGTTTGGCACCGCCTTGCTCGTGGGTGCCGTGGCGGTCGCGATGGCCATGAGTTTGTTGCCTGAGCGCCTTGCTATTGGTGCGCTGGCTTTGCTCATCGTTGGTAGTTTTATTTTTAATAAAAAACGCCAGCAGCAAAAACAAGCTTTGAGCAAAAATATCAGTAGCGGTATGCTGTGGGTGCGTAGTGGTGAGCTGGTGCATGACCATCAAAGCAAGCGTCAACACATTACCCTGATCACTAGTGATAATGTCACACTGATGGGTGAGCAGCTACAGATTACGGATGTCGATGGTAGCTGTAAGTGCCAGATCAGCGGCTTTGAGAGTGTACAAGAGGCCAAAGCCGCCCAAGCGATATTACAAGGCCAGACATTTGGCAAACGCCATGTCAATATTAAGATGAATGACAACCCGCCTCCCTTTTAGTTTTTCTATCTACCTTTTTTAGGCCTTATTTCCTTTCTCTAAGCGGTGCTATAGTCAGTTCGAAATAAAATCGATACGCTCATACCAGTTACACGGTATTGTGTTTATAGTGACTGAACTATAGTGCTTGCAGATTTATGCCCAAATGGTTTATAAGTAAGACTGAAAACTGGTATTTTACTTTTTTGTTGTCAATGGTACCTTTGACAAGGAGTCAGTCATGTCGCGTTTGTCATTGTCTATGTCACTGTCTGTATCGTTCCCGATTACAGCGTCATGTAGCGTGTTATTGCTACTTGTAGGTGGCATGACATCCTCTCATGCCGATAGTATGAGTGCGCTTATCGCGCAAAAATCAGCGCAGTCAGATCTGAGCGCCCGTTATACCCCATCATATTCAGCCGTCCCTTCTGCTAAGATCAGTACGCGCTCTCGCATTCAGCGCGCCGATAGCTATCGCGCTGACACGGCAGTTACTGCACCAGTGAGGCGCACAGCATATCGCTATCCTGAGCGCGCCTATCAAGCGCCATCTGTGCTGCCAGCGTTTTTGTCTGGTAGCTATGACAATGTCGATAGTGAATATTTACCGATACTGAGTAGCGCAGAACGCCAAAGCAGTATGGCGGCGCGTGAAGTCATTAGTACAGCGCGTAAAATGGCGCTCAATGAGCGTACAATCATTCAAGGCGGCTGCTGGGATTATTTAGATGCGGTGTTTAAGCGAGCAGGGGTGACGCGCGATACGGTGCACAAAGGCACATACCGCCAAGGGCCTTATGCTCATAGCAGTCAAATAGAAGCAGGTGACTGGCTGTATTATATCAATCACGGCTACAATGGCGTCGAGCATAGCGGCTTGTTTGTCGGCTGGGTCGATGAGCGTGCCAAGCAAGCACTGATTCTCAGCTATGCAGGCGAAAACCGCCGAGAGCCTGCGCGTTACCGCGTGTATGATTTGAGCAATGTCTATCAAATCATGCGCCCAAGTGTTTAAGCGTGATAAATAGGTTCAGGATAAAAACACTACAGCGAGACGAAGATGAGTTTTGCACAGCAGCAAGCGGCGTAGGCACAGCAACCTTACATGCTTTACAAAAAACGCCCGTTATCTAAAGAGATGACGGGCGTTTTGGTTTGATCAATCTAGCTCGTGTCGCAGTCCTTAAAACGGTTTGACTACCACCAAAATCACGATAAATATCAAGGCAAAAACAGGTATCTCATTAAACCAGCGCCAAAACTTATGGGTTTTGTAATGTGGATTATCGATCAGCTTTTTTCGATAAAAACCGCAAGCACCGTGGTAGGCTGAGAGCAGTACTACCAGCAGTAGCTTGGCATGTAGCCAGCCTTGGGTTTTGTACACCTCCCAGCCCAGTCCTAACATCCATAAGCCAAAAACCCATGTCGCTATCATTGATGGCGTCATGATGCCGCGATACAGCTTGCGCTCCATGATAGCAAAACGCTCGTGGCTGATACTGTCCTCACTCATCGCATGATAGACGAACAAGCGCGGTAAATAAAATATCGCAGCAAACCAGCAAACCATAGAAATAATATGCGCCGCTTTGATCCAATTAAAATAATCTGCCATTATCCTCTCTCTTACTGTTTGGTCGGGTAGGCTCCATCATGTCGGCAAGCTTAGCACATATTGCTCATTAGTAGCGCAACTACCAACATGACTACCAACGCAGCTATCAATCAATGGCATACAAAGGACTACTGCGCTAACACGACCTGTGATTGATGACCACTCATCGCATCCAGCACAGGCACCTGCTTTGGCGCACGAGGGGCGGCAAACTGAGCAGTGAGGCCGAGCTCACGCATCAGTCTATTGTCACTCGATTGACTGGCGTTACCTGTGGTCAATAGTTTGTCACCATAAAAAAACGAGTTGGCACCTGCCATAAAGGCCAAAGCTTGCTCGGCATCAGAGAGGCTCTCGCGGCCAGCAGATAAGCGCACGTAGCTGGTCGGACAACAGATACGCGTCACCGCAATGGTACGTATCCACTCCAGCACAGAGAGCTGGCCTTCTGCTAAGACTTTATCACCGATCGGTGTGCCTTGAATGGGCACCAATAGATTGACCGGAATAGATTCAGGCGCTTTGGGCATTTTTAGCAGCTCATGTACCCAGTCGATACGGTCATCACGGCTCTCGCCCATCCCCACGATATTGCCGCTACAGACATTGATACCAGAGTTACGAACATGAGCGAGAGTGTCTAGGCGCTCGTCATAACTGCGGGTGCTGACCACTTGCTCGTAGTAGCGCCGCGAGGTATCTAGGTTGTGATTGTAATAATCAAGCCCTGCATCAGCCAGCTGCGCGGCCTGTTGGTCATCTAGCATACCTAGGGTCATGCAGGTCTCAAGCCCCAATGCTTTGACTTCTTTGATCAGCTCGACCACATACGGCATGTCTTTGGCGCTTGGGTGTTTCCAAGCCGCACCCATACAAAAGCGCGACGAACCCGTGGCTTTGGCGCGCCTGGCGGCGGCGATGACCTTATCGACTTCGATACGTTTTTCTGCCTGCAGTTTGGTGGTGTCGCGGTGGTGGCCTGATTGTGAGCAGTAGCCACAATCTTCAGGGCAGTTGCCAGTTTTGATAGATAGTAAGGTACTAATCTGTACTTCGTTGGCTGTAAAATGCTGACGATGCACAGTCTGTGCTTGCATCAGCAAGTCCATCAATGGCAAATCAAACAACCGCGCGATATCATCACGGCTATAGCTGCTATGAGAGGTAGGCTGCGCCGTCGCTTCGGTCTTTATGTCGGTCAAAAAGTCAGGCTCCAAGCCGTTGTTTTTCGCGTTTTGCTGGCTGCTGGGCTCTGAGATATTAAGCAATCCTGCCATAAGGTAAATCCTTTTATAATACGATGAAGAGGGTAGGTTGTGATTTTATATGATAAAAAAGGCTACGATATAGTATACCGCAACCTTTTTAGAAAGTCAGAATGCTGCCAAAGCGTACCGGCAATCGATACCATCAAAACACCAATGACAACGACTTTATAAGTCTAGCCTTTATAGAGCTATAAAGGACACTTTAGCAAATAGGTGATTACTTACCCAGTTTGTGCTTGGCAACGCCGATCCAATGATTGGCAAACTGCTGCGCTTTATAAGCGTAAGGCTTGGCCTTTTGAATATAAGGTTTGTATTCTTCTGGGATGGCGGGCACGATGTGCTTGGCAAGTTTATTGAACCACATCATCAAGCTGTAGTCACCCTCGATACTTAAGTTGCCTTCTTGTACCGCCGTCATAAAGCTTGGCAAATCGCCTTTGGTTAGCAGCTTTACGCCCGTCATCGAGTCTTTAAAAGTAATGGTCAAATCGGCTTCTGTTGCATGGCCACTTTGCTGACTAAACTGACCATTATCAAAGCGATAATAACGTGCAATACCAGACTCAGTGCTGGCAAGCTCGATGGTCACATCACGATCCGCAAGCAGCTTTTGTACGTCTTCATTATCACTATCGGCCAACATAGAGAGGCGATAGCCAATCACTGCCAGCAATACATCTAACGGGTCAGACTTGATATCTAATACAGGTAGCGTAAACATCATAAAACTCCTAAAGAATAAGACAAAAAATATAGCGTACTTTATATGAATTTTTTCGGCAAATATATAGTTAGAGTATAAACCATCAAATACCATCAATTCTTTAGTAGTTAAGTAGAGAGCGTTTAGTATCTTGTAACATTAGCCATCATCAATGAAAACGCGGCTGATAATCGTCGTCATACACTGGCGTATGCTCTATATAGCGCGCGGCTTGCAATTCGCGCTGCTGCTGTACTGACTGACTGACATCATCGTAGCGTATGGCTCGATACAGCACCCAGCCTGCCAGCGGCAACCAGCTGATACCCATGGCGATGACATAGCTGTGCCATTCTGATAGCGCTAGCAGGGCCGGGCGACTGATCAATAGGCTTTGGATGGCCTCGACTGCTAGCCAATAGGCCATACCGCCAAACAGATACCATAGCAGCCAGCGCTGTGATGAAAACGCCAACGCCAGCACCAAACCTGCCAGTAGCCCATACGCAAACAGTGCCGTACCACTCAAGCTATCTATACCGATAAAGGAAAAAACAGTCATTAACATCATTCATCTCGCTATTGATAAGGTGAATTTCTTATAACAATGCGACTATTATGAAAGCTTGCTGAGTAAAGCTAAAGAGGGTAGAGGCGACTTTGCGACAACCGTTGACGTTTGGTTTTTTAGAATGCTAGGCACCAATCACAAAGCCGATAAACGGCCTTAAGCATGGCGATTACCCCACCACGAGAGCAAAGATACCAATACAGCGCCAAGCAGCATTAGCCCTATCGTGGTCGCCCACTGCGCGCCTGCCGGATACTGCCATGGCATGACGTTATAAATGGCGTCGCTGTCGAGCGTCCCCAACGCATCGACCTTCCATGGCCATACTTTGACCAAGGAGCCGGCGATAAAGCCGGTCAGTAGGGCGAGCGTGGCTTGGTAATAGTGCGCTAGTAACCATTTGAGCGCCCGCGTGAATAACAACAGCCCTGTTGCCATACCAGCGATTACGGTCAAAAGAATGCTAAGGTTCATGGTATCGACCGCTTCTAATACAGCGTCATAAGCACCCAATAACAGCAAAATAAAAGACCCTGATACCCCAGGCAATATCATCGCACAAATAGCCACTGCCCCGGCAAAAAACAAATAAGGCAAGCTTGGTGTGGTGGTCATGATTGGTAGGCTGCTAATCACCACAGCACTGATAATCCCTACCAAAAACAGTAGCATGCGGCCGATATTCCAGCGTTTAATCTCTGTCAGTAATAAAAATACCGTGGCGACGACCAGACCAAAAAAGAACGACCAAATCAGTAGCGGTTGATGGTCTAAGAGGTGCTTGATCATACCTGCTAACGTGGCAAAACTACTGGCAATACCCAGCAACAAAAACAACAAAAACGTGGCATCGACTTGTCGCCAGACCGCAAGCAAACCTCGTAAACCGCCCTCTGCGCGAAACACCTGCCACAAGCTGGGGCCAATACTGCCAAGCGCATTGATCAGGCGCTCATAGATGCCGGCAATCAAAGCAATGGTGCCGCCAGAGACGCCAGGGACAATATCAGCGGCACCCATCGCCATGCCCTTGATATAAGTGGCTGCTAGCGATTTTGGCTGGTTATCCGCTGCTGACGACTTGCTTGGCCGCGGTGATTGAGGTGCCGTCATGGGTGCATCCTTTATACAAAAATACGTGATGGGGTAAAATATCGAGTGAAACAAAGCTAATAGTGCAACAAAGCTAATAAAGAAAAAATGCAACGAGATAAACATAAAAGCTAGGTCGATGACAAGGTATCAACCTAGCTTTTTTGAGCGTATAGCTACTCTACTTTAGGACAGGCACAGCACGACTGGTGTTTATGTTCCTTACGTGCTGTGCCTACGCCGATAGATGCTGCACAAAATAAATACCAGTAGCACGTGGTACCCAGTAGTACATAGTATCTTGCCGGCCAGTATTATAGGGGACTGGCTATAGTGTGTTTTGCCGTTACTTGGTCGGGGCGAGCGCTGGATAACCCAAAGCATAAAGCGCGCCCTCAAGTCCTGTGACATTGATGGCAGCGTCGGCACGCGCTTGAACGATGGGTTTGGCGCGGTAAGCGACGCCCAAATCAGCAATGGCCATCATCGGTAAGTCATTAGCACCGTCACCGACACAGACTACTTGTGACATATCAATACCTAAGCGCTCGGCAGTCTGCTCGGCGATGGCGGCTTTTTTGGCACCATTGACGATAGGCAGCTGCACATGACCGGTCACTTCACCTTCATCGATATCTAAGGCGTTGGCGTGTACTTCATCGATACCTAACTGCTCGGCGATATAGTTGGCAAAATAGGTAAAGCCCCCTGATACCAGCACCGTATGATAGCCCAGTGCTTTGAGTGCACTGATCGTGGTGCGCGCGCCTGTCGATAAGGTCAAACGGCGGCAGATATCATCGAGGACATCGGTTGAGATGCCTTTGAGTAGCGCCACGCGCTGGGCAAAAGACTCATCAAAATCGATCTCTCCGCGCATAGCCGCCTCGGTGATGGCTTCGACTTTTTCGCCGATACCAGCGGTTTTGGCCAGCTCGACGATGACTTCTTGTTCGATCAACGTCGAGTCCATATCAAAGCAGGCAAGCTTATGCGTGCGCAGCATATGACCGATGGACAGGATATGACAATCGACCACATCTAGCTGCTCGCCGCTGTCTGTACGGCTTGTATTGTTATAGGCTTTGGTCAAGTCGTGACGTAAGCGGGTGGTAAGCTGATCGTCGATGATGTGGGCGGCTGCCGTCTTTTTGGCAGGGTGCATCAAGGTGTCGGTCACAGGCACCAACAAATAGCGATAGACCTGCACGGGGGTAAATGGCAAGCGCTGCGCATCACCTGCTGTAGGCTCGGTATCAGACACCGTGATATTGACAAAGCTGGCATCGGCGTCTTCTGCTACGGTGACCAAATGCCAGTTGGGCTGCTCATCGACCCAAGACTGTACATACTGATGAATGTCCAGCGCTGATACGTGAGTTGGTAGGACGACGATAAGGGCAAAAACAGGAAGGGACTGCAATGCGTCAAAATCTTGCAAATTCGTATTGTTGGGTAGTAGCGATGCAACAGAATCCACGGCTTGTTGCCATGCTTTGCTGTCTTTTGGTAACGAATAAGAGGTATTTTTTGGCATGACTCAATTGTCCCTTGTATGCTCATATAAGATTAGGAATAATAACAGTTTTACAGGTCAGCGCCTATAGATGGCGCGCAAAGTATTATGGTCTGCAAAAAACGGCTGCGTTGCCCACATAAATTTCTAAAACTGCTAACGCTATAAGGCTTATTATGGTGCTATAGTAGCTATGATAAGCGCGCCCGCTTGGTCTGTATGATAAGAGCGATAGCGGTATGTAAGCACAGCTGTGTGTAAGTATGATAGCAAGCACACTAAACAAGACCGACGATTTTTTAAAATTAGCCAAAAAATGAGCGACAGTCTCGTTTTTTAATTTCATTTATCCAAAAAAGTTTACCATATCATGACGTATTTAGCGCCGCGGCAAGGGTTGTTTGCCATTATTCTTCTGGTTAGTTTTTGTTTGCAGACACTGCTATTGGTCATCAGTACTGATCAGCAGTTGAGCAAAAGTCGTGCGTTAAAAGGCGAACAGATGGTCGCACAACTGATAGATGAAGCGAGGCTGTCGCTAGAAAACAAAGACCGTGTCAGCCTCAGTGTCATCGCCAATCGCTACACCAGTGAGCAGGACGTGACGCGTATTTTGATCAAAGACAACAACGATGATATCTTGGTACCAGTAGGCAACGCACCGATGCAGCAGGGCGATACCATCCGTCAAATCGCTACCAAAGGCGATGCGGTCATCGGTAGTGTGGCGCTGACGCTAAAAGATATCAGCAAGGGCGAGATTATCGCCATGCAGTGGCCGTTTGTCATTGGCATGCTGCTCCTGCATCTATTGCTATGGCTGATTTATGGTTATCTTGCGCGCCCGACCAAAGAGCAAATCAACGCTATCAGCCGTGATATCTCAGAGCTACATCGCGAGCAGTTTAGACAGCTCGATCAGCGAGGCTCTGAGCGCGATTATGATCGTAGCAGCTATGAGGACGACCGCCGCGCCGCAGACGTTGAGGTGACACAGAGCACAGTTGACAATACAGCCACCGCCGATGCCAGCGCTGCGGTACGTACGCTAAACATTCATGGCGCAGTCAATAGCTATATCAGAGGGCAGCAAGGCGCAACGTCTGCAGATGCTGATACTCGGACTGATACTGAGCATGATTCGGATATAAGTGCGGGTATAAAGGATGATGTTGATGCGACGTCCAAAGCAGAGTCAGCCCATCATACAGAGAATAAGCCATCAGAAACAAGCCATAACCAAAGCATAGGCAAAGTGGCTCATGGCAGCGCGCACCTATCAGCCACGCGCACGTTTGATAGTGTCAGGGTACAAATCGTCTTTCATGATGAGTTTAATATGCTTGAGCGTCTAGCGCCCGCCCAGCGCCTACCATATCTGGCACTATGCACACAGCTGCTCAATCAAGCGACGACCGAGCTACTAAAACAGCCGCTACTGCTCGGTGTCAGCGTGATAAATGAGCCAAGTTTTGATGATAAAGGAGCCAGTGTGCTGCTCAAAGCCGACAACAGCCATGCCAAAGTGGCGCTGGCAGGCGTGATGCTGGGCAAGCTGTATTTGATGCTAAACAAAATTATCCATGATAAGCATATCGAGCTGTCGCGTTTTGCACTGCCTGCCAAAGCAGGCGTCAGTGATGATGCACAAAGTGAAGCCATGATGCATCTGCTGCATGGTATCGGCAAAAAAGAGCAAATGCTGATCTTATTGCCCAATGCAGGTCTCAAACAAATCAGCCACCATGTACAGGTACAGAGCATCATGCGCCCAACGACCGTCCATGAGCGTGAGTGTGCGATATTTGAGGGGGGCAATGATGCGATGATTCAGCGGTTGGCGGATGTGCGTAATGCGGTATTGATGGTCGACAATCAAGAGGCTTCTTATTCATAAGTGCTTATCAAGAGCGCTGTCTTGTACCGATGTAGTCTGTACAATTGCCTACAATACCGCTTAGCAAAGAGGTTTGGCTGGGACTGGGAAATATGCCATATTGACAAAAAGGATTGACAACTCTCAACAGAGACTTTATAAGGCATATATATATTGATGTATTTTTTATACCTTTGCTAAAACTGATAGGAGTTTGTCATGAGTGATGCTGATATTGACGACGATTTTGATGATGACTTTGTCGATGATGATGACGCAAAGATAGTAGAAGAGGCTGAGACAAGTGTGCGCACACGCTTAAGTAGCCTCGAAAAGCGTCGATTGATCGATAACTTGCTCGAAGAAAAGCGTTTGGCAAGAGAGCTAAAAGACGATCTCGATGATCTCGACGATTTCGATGAAGACGACGATGATTGGGACGACGACGATATCTGAGCGGCTACGTCATAGTGCCGGCATTTTTTTCTGCCAGCAGCATTCGTCTGTCGCTCTAGCGCCGTATGTTTGTCAACTAAAGCCTTTTAATGACCGCTTTACAGCAGCGCTTCATCTTTCTATCGAGATTTGGCGTTGCCTGCTTTTATTTTTTATCATGACGGTTTGGATACGTAACTTTTAACAGTCGCTTTCTTGTCCCCTCCATCATCATGCCTATCTTCGATCGTTTTGCGATTGACACCCCTCATTTAAGGACTTTTACTCATGAGTGATCCATTAAGCTTTGACGAACTACTAGACTACTTAGACACCCAAGAAAACCCCTACGTCCTCGATAGTGTCGCCGCCCATGGTTTTTTGACCGCCACCGTTATCGGTCGCCCGCTGCCTAATTGGTTGGATGCGTTTTTTGAAGGTCATGTGAGCGAGATTCCAGAAAACGTCGTCGATGGTATCAAACGCTGGCGTGCCGCTATCATGGCTGAGCTAAAAAACGAGACACCCATCGAGTTGCCTTTCAACGAAGACGCTGGTGATGAGGAAGTGGCGGTAGATTTCTCCGATGAGTCAGACATCGTCGCTTGGTCGATTGGTTTTGTCGATGCGATGTATGGCGAGGAAGCCAGTGATTGGTTTGAAGATGAAGAAACCAGCGAGGATGTGGCGGTATTGACGCTACCGATGATTGTGCTCAGTGGTATCGATGATGAAGATCCTGAGCTGGCCGCCATGCGCCATGATGAAGACAAGCTGGCACAGATGGCCAATAGTATCGAAGGCAATCTGACCGAGCTGTTTTTGTTGTTTCATACCAACGACTGATACCGTACCTAGATCGTCCCACGCGTCAGTTCTTTAAATAGCAGCTGTTTTAACAGACAGCTGCCGCTGTTATTTTGTATGCATAAGGTAATATCATGGCTTTGCAACTCTCTAATCTTGAGCATCTACCAGGGTATCAGATCACTGAGCGTTTGGATGTGATCTATGGTAGTACGGTACGCTCAAAACACGTCGGCAAAGACTTGTTTGCTGGGCTAAAAAACATCGTCGGTGGCGAGCTGACTGCCTATACCGAGCTGTTAGAAGAATCGCGCCAAGAGGCAATCGATCGTATGGTGGTCAAGGCCGAAGCACTGGGCGCAGATGCGGTGGTGGGCTTGCGCTTTTCGACCTCTAGTATCGCTCAAGGGGCTTCCGAGCTGTTTGTCTATGGTACGGCGGTCAAGGCCGTACCGATGCCGGATCCAGCGCCTCAGCCTTCCAATCGTCACGATGATTCATCACGCCCACCGCAAGCCACGACCACCCAGCCAAGCGCGGTGCCAGCTGATAACTTACCACGTTTCAACCCTTTTGGTTAACCACCTAAAAAGCCTATCTGCTTTTTTATAAGAAGAGACGTGTCATGAACCAGTCATTCACCCAAATGCTTATCAACTATGCGCCGCTCCTTGTATTGTTTGTGGTGGGGTGGTTTTTTGGCACCCGTCATGAGCGTCAGCATCTAGCGCAGCTACGCCAATCTGAGCAAACGCTGGGTCATATTGTGGTCTCAAGCGAGCGGTTTTATCGTCCCAAACTGGCGGCGGACACGCAAGGTGAGCTGGTGCTCGGCAGCGTCGTGATCGCGCAGGATTATTTTAAAATGATCGTCGCGCGGGTGCTGAGCATCTTTGGCAAAAACCTAACCACTTATGAGACGCTGCTGGATCGCGCGCGCCGCGAGGCCATCGTACGTATGCGCACTCAAGCACATGCCAAAGGCTACAATCACATCTATGGTTTACGCCTTGAGGTGACCAATGTCAACCAGCTCGGTAGCATGGTGGAGGCCATTGCTTATGGCACAGCGGTGCATAGTATCGATGACACGCCCTAATTGTCTTATTTTTACACTTTATTTGCCTTCCTGATTTTCCTTCCTAGTTTGCTCTCCTTTCTTAGACCGTCACATCTGACTGATGAGTCGTTGAATAAAACAGATAAAGCCGCTTTTACAACGATATACTTTTTTATACTGCTCCATGAGGGGGCGTATAGACACGATGGCATGGAATGCTGTCATACACTGGCCCACGCAGGGTCTTATATCCGGTCAAAAAACAATACACAGGTGCTGACGCTTTGATGTGAAGGTGGCTGCTGTTGCGGGTTTTGGGCGGGTAGTATCTACAAGGATGTGGTTATGGACGGTCTGGAAATTGTCACTTTAGTCAACTCAATTATCATCCCCATTTGTTTGTTTTTGATTATGACGGGTATGGGTCTCACTCTCGTCGCCAATGATTTTAAACGCGTTTTAACATATCCCAAGGCAGTTGGTATCGGTTTGACCAATCAGCTGTTGTTATTACCGCTCATCGGCTTTGCATTGGCCAATATCATGCCTCTAGAGCCTGAATACGCCGTCGGTGTCATGCTGCTGGTGCTGTGCCCAGGAGGCACCACTTCCAATTTATTTACCTATCTGGCCAAAGGCGATGTGGCGTTGTCAGTGACGATGACAGCGATTGCCAGTGTCATCACAGTCTTTAGCATTCCTGTGGTGCTGAGCTTTTCGCTGATTTATTTTATGGGTGCTGGTAGTGCGTTTGAGTTACCTGTCCTAAAAACCGTGCTGACGTTGGTGGTGTTGACCATCGTGCCTATCAGCCTCGGTATGCTGATCAAACGCTATGCGCCGCGTATCGCTGATCACTCTCAGGTCTATGTGTCGAGATTTGGGGTGATATTTTTGACGTTTTTGGTGGTGTTTTTAAGCTATGTCCAGCGTGATATCCTCGTCGAGGCGCTACTCGCGACAGGCCCGGTATCGTTGCTCCTTAACCTCTCGACCATGGCGCTTGGCTACTATAGCAGTAAGTGGTTTGGCCTAAATTTGGCGCAAAGAACGTCGGTAACCTTAGAAGTCGGCCTACAAAACAGCACGTTATCTCTCTTTATGGCATTGACCCTATTGGCCAATTATAAAATGTCGATGACGCCTGCGATTTATACCCTCATCATGTTTTTGACTGCTGGTATCTTGGTCAGAGTGTTTGGCGCCAAATATCGTCAAGTAAAGCGCTCAGAGGTGGAGATGAGTGTCTTAGCTGCTCGCCGCTTATAACTGGCTACTCAAAGCGATCCGAGTCGCCCTGTATTGGTTTTATAGGGTGTTGACCAGCGCTAAGGCCACGCGCATCGATACTTATAAGTAATCTATTTTAAAATAGGGACAGCGCTACGGGTGTTTAGCTTTCTTTGCGCGCTGTGCCGATACTGCTCGATGCTGCTCGATGCTGCGAAAAATACATACCAGTGGCATATGACATAAAGTGTGCCAATGTCATATCGGACTGACTATATTTTGTCGTCGGTCTGCTCTTTGACACGCTCCACTTCAAATAAAAAAGCGCGGTTTTTTAGTATCGCGACAAAGACCACGCCGCCCACCGTATTGCCAGCCAGCACCACTATCAAAAACAGCAAATAGCGCCATAGACTGACGGTATTGCCATACAGCAGGGCGGAGAAAATCTCGATGTTGCCGACGATGCTATGATGCAGTCCCAAAAAACCAATACTACCGGTGATTAGCGTTACCAAGACGATACGGCTAATGGTATCGCGCGCTGAGGTCACAAGCCATGCCGCGATGCCCATCATCCAGCCTGCCAGTACGGCACTGCCAAAGATGACCCACCATCTAAACCCCAAAATATGCTCAGCATAAGCATCGATATCACTGGCGCCAAACAGCTGCATATTCAGGCCAAGGCCAATCATCAAGGCGGCAAACAGGCAGCCGCCGACGATATTACCTGCGATAACAATGCCCCATAGCCTTAGCAGCTTGTGCAAGGGTTCGATTTTGTTTAAGACAGGCAGGCTTAGGAGGGAGGTCTGCTCGGTAAATAATAGCGACTGGCCGATGACAACGATGATAAAGCCCACCGGATACAGCAAGGAGGCGAGGACGATGGCATACTCGCTAGGTATGACGGCGCTCAGTAGCGTAAAGGCTGATAAAATCATAAAAAAGCTGATGCCAATCTCAAACCCTGCGGTAAAGGCGCTGGTAAATAATGAGCCTAAAGAGCGCTCAAAGGTTTCTTTGGCATGTATCACTTGCTCCACCAAGATACTGGCATAGCTTTTTGCTTGGCTTAGATTGTCATCGCCTGCGACTTTTTTGATGGTTTCTTTGTCTTCATCGCTGATTTCTTTGGGTAGGTCTTCATTCTTTAGGGTCTTAGTTGCTTGTACCTCGCTGTCGTCTGGCGGGTAGTGGTCTGCGGCGGCGTCATTGTCTGGCGTATCGTCAGGGCGCGCCATATCCTCTGCGGTAGGCTTATTGCGTGATGGCTCGGCTTGGTAGGCATTGTTATTCTCGGTATCTTTGGGCACAGTAAACTCGCTGGTTATGGGACAATGATGGGGCGCTACCGACTGGCAGAAGGTCTCGGCCAATATATGGACAGACGTTATATGTTATAGCATGACTATAACGCATTATATTTGCCAGAGGGGGGATTGCTGTTCGTTAATTGTTTAATGGATGCGCTTCAAAGCCGAAAAGCCGATAAATTGCCTTAGCATCTAACAAAATCTGGCCATCTGCGTTAAAATCACTCTATCAATCCCATCGCTTACGTTTCATGTTATTTGTTTGACCGAATTCATTCATTATTAATAAAAGATTATTCTATTATGAGCAATCCTGAGAATCATACCAACAGCACGACCAACTTGACCGAGTCTATTCAAGCCGCCTTGAGTCAATTAGAAAACGCTTACAGCCCAAAGGATGTCGAAGCGGGCATGTATCAAGGCTGGGAGGAGAGCGGTTATTTTGCCCCAACTTTTGATAAGGACGAGTCGTTTTCTATCGCCTTGCCGCCGCCGAACGTCACAGGCTCGCTGCACATGGGGCACGGCTTTAACAATGCCATTATGGATGCGCTGACCCGCTATCACCGTATGGATGGTGACAATACGCTTTGGCAACCGGGCACCGATCACGCTGGTATCGCAACGCAGATGGTCGTTGAGCGCCGCCTAGAGGCGCAAGGCATCCGCCGCCGTGATATGACGCGCGAAGACTTTATCGATAAAGTCTGGGAATGGAAAGAAGAGTCGGGCGGCAACATCACCCGTCAGATTCGCCGTCTTGGTAGCTCGGTGGATTGGTCGCGTGAGCGCTTTACCATGGATGATGGCTTATCCAATGCGGTCAAAGAAGTGTTTGTGCGTCTGTTTGATGAAGGTCTTATTTACCGCGGTAAGCGTTTGGTCAACTGGGACCCTAAGTTCCAGACCGCACTGTCTGATTTAGAAGTAGAAAACGTCGATGAAAAAGGCAGCTTGTGGCATTTCCGTTACTATTTTACCGATACAGACATCACCACCCAAGACGGCAAAAACTATCTGGTGGTCGCCACCACCCGTCCTGAGACATTATTGGGTGATACCGCTGTGGCCGTCAACCCAAGCGATGAGCGCTATGTGCATTTGATCGGCAAGACCATTACTTTGCCAATCACAGGCCGCGTGGTGCCGATCGTGGCCGATGATTATGTCGAAAGCGACTTTGGTACAGGCTGTGTCAAGATTACCCCTGCCCATGACTTTAATGATTATGAGCTGGGCCGTCGTCACAGCTTGCCACTGATTAACATCTTAGATGAGCGTGCCAACATTTTGCCTGAGATGCAGGTCTATGCTGATCTGCAAACGCGTGAGCCTGCGCTTGAGACCACGCCGAGCGAATACGCTGGGCTTGAGCGTTTTGCTGCGCGCAAGCAACTGGTCGAGCAAGCGAGTAGCGAAGGCTGGCTAGAAGACATCGAAGACTACGCGCTAAAAGCGCCGCGTGCCGAGCGCGGTGGTACCATCGTCGAGCCGTGGCTGACTGATCAGTGGTATGTCGCCGTCAATAAGCTGGCGGGACCAGCGATTGATGCGGTCGAGAATGGCGATATTGAGTTCGTCCCTGCACAGTACAAAAACATGTATATGGCATGGATGACTGACCTGCAGGACTGGTGTATCAGCCGTCAGCTGTGGTGGGGTCACCGCATCCCAGCGTGGTACGACGATGCGGCAGGTGAGGTGTATGTCGCACGTAGCGAGGCGGAGGTTCGCACTAAGTACAATCTCAGCGATGATGTGGCATTGCGCCAAGACGATGATGTGCTCGATACGTGGTTTAGCTCAGGGCTATGGACCTTTAGTACGCTAGATTGGGCAGACCCTAAGGCCGATCCGCGCGTGCTGCAGACTTTCCACCCGACCAGCGTGTTAGTCACTGGTTTTGACATTATTTTCTTCTGGGTAGCGCGCATGATCATGATGACCATGCATTTTGTCAAAAACGAAGATGGTACGCCGCAAGTACCGTTTAAGACCGTCTATGTCCATGGCCTAGTACGTGATGGCAATGGTCAAAAAATGTCTAAGTCGAAAGGCAACGTCTTAGATCCGATTGATTTGATTGACGGTATCGATCTAGAAGCGCTGGTCGAAAAACGCACCAGCAATATGATGAACCCCAAAGACGCGGCGAAGATTGAAAAACAAACGCGTAAAGAATTCCCAGAGGGTATCCCAGCTTACGGCACTGATGCGCTGCGCTTTACCTTCACCTCTCTTGCCAGTACTGGCCGCGACATTAACTTTGATCTCAAGCGCGTTGAGGGCTATCGTAACTTCTGTAATAAAATATGGAACGCCAGCCGCTTTGTACTGATGAACTGTATCGATAATGACGGTAACGCCAAACCTATCGACCAAGCAGCCAACGTAGATGTTTGGGAGTTACCAGAAAAATGGATCATGAGCCGTCTCAACTCGACGATTAGCAATATCCATCAGCACTTTGCCCAGTATCGCCTAGATATGGTCAGCCATGACATTTATGAGTTTATCTGGAACGAATACTGCGACTGGTATGTCGAGCTTGCCAAAGCCAGCCTCAATGACGACTCGGTGACAGACGAGCGTAAAGCGCAAATCCGCTATGTACTGCTACACGTGTTAGAGACTGCGCTACGTTTCACCCATCCAATCATGCCGTATCTGACCGAAGAGATTTGGCAGACTGTCGCGCCACTGCTGAACCGTAAAGATACTGACAGCATCGTCGTCGCAGCCTATCCTCAAGCTGATAATGCGCAGATCAGTGAGCAGGTGGAGGCGGACATGGCATGGCTACAAGAACTAATCGCTAGCGTCCGTAATATCAGAGGCGAGATGAAGCTCGGTAACGCGGTGCGCTTGCCTGTGCTACTACAAAATATCACTAATGAGGAAGAGCAGCGCCTATCGCGCATTGCCAATCAATTTAAGGCATTAGCGAAAGTGGAGAGCTTAACCCTTCTAAAAGACGGCGATGAGGTGCCACTATCGTCATCGAGCATGGTCGGTCAGCTACGCGTACTGGTACCCATGAAAGGGCTGATTGACCCAACCGCTGAGCTAAAACGTCTGGGCAAATCTTTTGATAAGCTACAAAAGCAAGCCGAAGGTATCTCGCGTAAGCTCTCTAACGAAGGTTTTGTGAGTAAAGCGCCAGCGCAAGTGGTTGATGCGGAAAAAGTAAAACTGGCTGAGCTAGAGGGGCAGTTGACCGCGATGACGGCGCAGATGGAGCAGTTAAAAGCGTTGTAATTAGCATAGAAATATCTGCATAAGTAGAAAACGCCGTCACGATTGTGATGGCGTTTTTTTGTGAATATTGTTAATGCTCATTCTCATGTTTCGACCAATGTGCCATGATTAAAGAGTGATATGCTATCTGTCTTAAAGTGCTAAGGTAAACCATTTATATAACTTTTATAACCCATCAACTCACTCATAACTAAAGGACGAGCCATGAGCCATTATCTTAAGATTACCGCTGCCATGCTAGGCGGCGCGTTGTTTTTATCCGGCTGTGCCAGTACTGGCATGTCGCCATCGCACCCAAACGATCAGGTCAATAACACCTACCAGTTGCCACAACAGATCTACGACGGCTATTGGGCGATGACAGCAGGGATGGGCGGTCAAGCTGCTGTAGTCAACTTTCGCCGAGATGGCACAAGTTACAACTATCGCTTTAAATGCTATACCGATGGTAGCTATCAGCAAGCGGCCGTAGAAAAATATAACCTAAAGCCCAACCGTACCGCAGTAGGGCTTCAATATGAAAACGAGCCAGTTTTTTCCCAAGTTAAGGTCATAAAACTGGCACCCAAACAAACGCTGGTACTCAACCAAAGCTTTAGCGACCCTGAGTTGCAGCAGGCCTATCCAAATGGTCAAGAGTTCACTTACACCTACAAGCCAACTTTAGAGCCAGTGTGTTTATTGTAATGACGCTATAGATATTGCTGAGTAGATGGATAATTAATCCATTTATATGACACATGTGTTAAAGACCGCTATCATCATAAAGCAGCGGTCTTTTTGCTTTATTTGCGATAGGGAGATAGACTCAATTTACCCAATCACTAACCAAACATACCGATTGCTAGCAAAACCCTCATAAAAATAGTCTTGTAGCATATCTCCTGATACGGCATCCTTAGTGAGTTCTATAAGCCGCCGTCTTTGTCATAAATTTGCCGGCCAAAACCTGATTATCTGACACTATCCAACGACATCCTTTATGAGCCAAAAAAAGCACTTCTACTACCGCCCAAAGACCAATCAGCACCAAAGCCCGACAGTGCGTTGGACATTTGTCATATTAGGCTGGTTGTTTTTTGTACTGGGTATCATTGGCGTAGTATTACCAGTGATGCCGACTGCGCCTTTTATATTACTGGCGGCAGGGTGCTGGGCACGTAGCTCGCGGCGCTTTCATTTTTGGCTGATCAATCACAAATACTTCGGCAAATACGTCCGTGATTGGGAAGAAAGTCATGCAGTACCGCTTTATGCTAAGTGGCTTGCGACCATCATGATGGCGATATCGACTGCCATGTTGTTTTATCGTCTGCCCGCTGATATGGCATGGGCGGCATGGCTGGTAGCGTTGGTCTGTAGCGGGGTTGCAGTCTATTTGTTTCGTCTGCCAAATGCCAAATAAAGTCGCCAATATAGGGCAATAGTTAAGTCCAGTTACATAAAACCTGAGATAAGGCTTGCGATACTAGGATGTTCCCCCTATAATACATCCAAGCTTAAGAGCAGTTCTGCACCAAATCATTACCTCGTAGTATTAGTTATAATCCTTCGTTTTAATATTTATCGTTCAGTAGCTATTTGCAAGCGTTATCGGTCTATTAGACCACAAATAAATTAAATATCAGGGTTATGACTATGTCAGACGTTCAAAAAGGTACAGTTAAGTGGTTCAACGAAGCTAAAGGTTTTGGTTTCATCGCTCCAGAAAACGGCGCAGACGTTTTCGCTCATTACAGCGAAATCTCAGGCTCAGGCTTCAAAACTTTGGCTGAAGGCCAAGAAGTTGAGTTCACTGTAACTCAAGGCCAAAAAGGCCCACAAGCACACAACATCGTTGCTATCTAATTTGTCTTTTATAGATGAATAGAGCAAAATAAAAAAACGAGCCTTTGGGTTCGTTTTTTTTCGTCTGTAGTTAAGGATCGTAAGTTATGGGATTATAGATAGTTGTCGTCTATGATGGCTATCATCGCTTATACGGACGAGCAATAAAAAAGGCCAACGACTTCACTATCGTTGGTCTTTCTAGTTTTAGGTAAATGAGCTGCAGGTTAACCAAATGAGCTGATAGCGATATTGATCACTCCGCCGCCGAGCAGCAACCAAGCAAACATCACTGCTCCTAAAATCAGTGGCTTGACGCCAGCTTGTTTGATAGCGCTCATATGTGTAGTTAAGCCTAACGCAAACATCGCCATCGTCAGCATCACATCATCTAACATCACCATACTTTGCTCAAAGCCATCGGACATCGGTATCCAAGTGTGCAACAGCACCACCAAGATAAAGATAAAAGCAAACCAAGGGACATTCACTTGTCGCACACGGCTCATTAGGGAAGGTTTGTCAGCTTGACCGCTACCAGATGAGGTCAAGGCGAATGATAAAATAAGCAAAAATGGCGCGAGCATCATGACCCGTATCATTTTGGTGACGACCGCGGTATTGCCGACCTCGGTGCTCACCGCGTTACCCGCGACCACCACTTGCGCCACTTCATGAATGGTGGAGCCGGTATAAATACCGTATTGCTGAGCGTCGAGCCACGGCTGCAGCCAGCCAAGATGGTATAAAAATGGATAAAGCAGCATGGCAATGGTGCCAAATACCACTACCGTCGCCACAGCGATCGTCACCTTGTGCGCTTCGGCCTTGACCACAGGCTCTGCGGCGATGACTGCCGCCGCCCCGCAAATGCTAACCCCTGAGCCAATCAGTAGTGTCGTTTGCTTATCGACCTTTAGCCATCTGGTACCGAGCCAGTAAGTCAATAAAAACGTCGAGGTTAAGACTAGAGCATCGGTCATGATTGCTGGCATTCCGACACTGGAGACTTGTGTTAAGGTCAGCTTAAAGCCATAAAAGATAATGGCCAGACGCAATATTTGCCCCTTAGCAAAGGCCACGCCCACCTGTAAGCGCTCCGCGAACTGCGGGTAGACGGTATTGCCCAGTACCATGCCAAGCAATATCGCCAGCGTCAACGGAGAGAGGCCAACGATACGGCCATTTGACCAACTATCGATGCTGGCATCCAACCACAAGCACAGCAAACTACCAAAGAACACCACCACCAGCCCTGCTAAGTGGCGGTTGCGCGGGCAATAGTGATTCATTGACTGTGTAAAAGCATACATGGCTCGTCGTCCTCATGGCTATAATCAAAATAAGCATAAGCTTATGAGTAGACAGTATAAGGTAAGCTAACTTATAATAAAAACAGATTAATAAGATAGAAGCTATCGAAAATATAGGTAAAAATGGCGTGAAAAACACCTCTATTAAAAGCAGAGGTGCCAGCAGTGACGAAGGCGTTGTTAAAACAAGCTTATAGTCGATCCTAAATAAAACAGATACATTATATATCAAGGTGGAACTGGTCTAAATTTTCCTTGCGTGCTGTACCTACCCAGACAGAGGCTGCGAAAAATTTATTCCAGTCCCACTGTGTCTTTTACTATACTGAATTCGCTATAGTAAAAGACAGATTGTTAAATCTGTTGTGTATTAAAAAATATAGGTCGTGTGACATACATCTACAGACGGATATAAGGCAAGTGAGACAATGAAAAAAGCCACGCAAACGCTACCGAAGATTACCCTAAAGCAACTGGCGGTGTTTGTGAGTATTTATCAAACTGGTAGCACCAGCCGCGCTAGTGAAGCGCTGCATCTCTCGCAGTCGGCCGTCAGTAGTGCGCTGAGTGAGCTGGAGGCGCGTCTGCAGATGCCGTTATTTGAGCGGGTCGGACGCAGGCTCAACCAGCACCCCAATGCTCATCCTATTTATATGCAAGCGCAAGCGATCTTAGAGCAGTCGTTGATGCTGGAGCATTATCATAAGTATCAAGCCGGTCAGATTCATATTGGCGCCAGCACCACCATCGGTAACTATGCCTTGCCGCCGCTGCTGGCCAAGCTGTATCAGGTGCTGCCAGACGCTCGTGTCGATATGTATATCGCCAATACGCAAGAGGTGGTGGCGGAGGTTGAGCAGTTAAATATCGATATCGCGTTGGTAGAGGGCATGCCGCGCCCCACAGATATTAAGACCATCGAGCAGCGCGCATGGCGGACAGATACTTTGATGATATTTGCCAAACCCGATAGCAGATGGCTGGCAGGTCTTGCAGATTATCAAGAGACTGAACGTCTGTATCATATGACTCTTACACAGTTGGCCAAACTGCCGCTACTGGTGCGAGAGGCGGGGTCGGGCACGCGGCAGATCATCGATGAGCAGCTGCTCAAACATCTGCCAGAGGCCGAGGTGATTATGGCAATTCAGCAGTCGGAGGCCATCAAGCATATGGTCAGTGCCGATATCGGTCTTGGCTGCCTGTCTCAGCATGTCATCGAGGCGGAGCTGGCAGCAGGAAAGCTGGTACAAGTAAAAGTCGCAGGTATCGATTTGTCACGGACGTGGTGGTTGGTCTGGCACAAAGCCCGCCATCAAAGCCCGATTTGGCAGACTTTTATAGATATGATACAAGACGATTGAGCAAACACAAAAAGCGCGGCGTCGTAGATACACCGCGCTTTTTTAGCGTTTGAGGTTTTGAGCGCGACTATTTGTGCGTTACGGTTTGAGCGCTATTGTTTGAGCACTATTACGTTTTATTGGCGCTACTTGGATACGGGTTTGTCGAGTCTTACGACCAAGCTGTCGCATGGGACGTTGGGCAGGATATTGTCCGCCGTAGCACCGCTGATCCACGCGGCGATGCCTGTGCGCTTGTGTCGACCGATGACCAAGAGATCGACGTCGTGTTTGTGGCAATAATTGACGATGCCTTCGCTGCTAGAAATGGCGGTGGTCACTTGCGAGTTGACGGCGTCTAGCTCATTACGCGCCAAAAACTGCGCCAGCTTTGCCCGTGCTTCTTGGCAGCGCTCATCATCGATCTCATCGTATAAGCTCGAGGCGGGGACCAACTCATAACCAAAACCGACCATGGTGTCTTTGACGATGTGCAGTACGGATAGCTTAGCGCCGGGGCGGTTATCGACGATACGTTTGGCCTTTTGTGCGACGATATCGGCATCAGAGAGTAAGTCGGTGACCAGTAGTATGTGTTCGTAACTCATAGCGTCTTCCTCATGTCAGATAGTATTTACTATAGCACTACTACAGAGCGCTGTTAAGTCGTCATCAGGTGTCATCATACAGATGACGCAGGCGGCGTATTACTTACTCTGCAAAGGGCTGGTCGAGCTTGACCACCAAGCTGTCGCAAGGAATATTTGGCAAGATACTGTCGGCTGTCGCTTTGGCCAACCATGCGGCGATACCGTGACGCTCATGGCGGCCGATGATGAGCAAGTCGACTTGATGGTCGCGGCAATAATTGACGATACCCTTACTGTTCGAGATAGCAGATGTCACCTCAGAGTTGACCGCATGCAGCTCATTACGCGCCAAAAACTGCGCCAGTTTTTCTCGTGCTTCTTGCCAGTGCTCGCCATCGACATCGCCTGATAGGCTGGAGGCTGGCACCAGCTCAAAGCCAAAGCGCACCATGTCGTCCTCGACGATATGCAATACAGACAACTTCGCTTCAGGAGAGCCTGCAAGGATACGTCTGGCCTTGAGTGCGACGGCATCTGCATCAGACAACAAGTCGGTGACCAGTAAAATATGTTGATAGCCCATCATCAGCTCCTATTAAGACGTTTATTTTATAGTAGCAGTGGTGGCGGTGTTTGTTAAGGGTTAAATCCATTATTTTGTTATGGATATTCCCAGATAGACAATCTTTATAACTCCCTAAGTAATTTAGCATTTAACAGACAGCCCATAAGACTTTATTGATCAAGCGACTTACAAAACAACCTGTCAATCGACTCATAAAGAGAAGGGGCGACGTAGAATATTAACGCTCAGATCGCTTGACTTATCAAAACAGCAGCCCCATCTACTACGGCACCCTATATATTATAATTTGATAAGGATCACTATGACTGACACGCCATTTATCGCCGATCTAACGTTGCATCCAGCGTTTGAGTTGATTGAGCATCGCCATATCGAGGCGTTGTCAATGGACGTGCTGATCAGTCAGCATGTCAAAACCGGCGCGATGCATTATCATTTGGCGCACCCAAGTGATGAAAACGCCTTTTTGGTTGGCTTTCGTACTCAGCCGATGGACTCAAAGGGCGAGGCACATATCTTGGAGCATGTGGCACTTTGCGGCTCGGCAAGGTTTCCGGTTCGTGATCCGTTTTTTTCGATGATTAAGCGCTCATTAAACACCTTTATGAACGCCATGACCGCGGCCGACTGGACAGCGTATCCGTATGCCACACAAAATAAAAACGATTACTTCAATTTACTTGCTGTGTATCTTGATGCGTCGTTTTTCCCCAATATTCATCCGCTTGATTTTGCTCAAGAAGGTATCCGCGTAGAATTGGACGAGAATGACAAACCGCAGTTTAAAGGTATTGTCTTTAATGAGATGAAAGGTGCGATGAGCGGCGAGATCGACCAGCTCTATCATACGGTCGCCCATCATTTATTCCCAACGACCACTTATCATTATAACTCGGGCGGTGATCCTGCGGATATTCCTGATTTGACCCACACCGAGCTCGTTGAGTTCCATCAAAGCCATTACCATCCATCAAACAGCGTGATTATGAGCTTTGGTAATATTCCGGTCGCCGAGACCCAAGCGAAAATCCATGACGATGCTTTGAGCCAGTTTGAAGCGGGTAAAAAACACGCCTCACGTCCAGAGCAGCGTTTGCCTGCGCCAATCAGCGCTATCGATACTTATACGGCTGACGAGGCGGGCCCTGACCAAACCCATCATGTGGTGGCGTGGCTGCTGCCATCAATCACCGATCCCAAGCAGCGTCTGGCTTTGCGTCTATTAGAAGGCGTGTTGGTCGAGCATGCTGGCTCGCCATTGCGTGCGTATCTCGACAGTCATCCGCTTGGCAAAGCGCCAAGTCCGCTGTTGGGACTCGATGACAGCCATTATGAGATGGTATTTTATACCGGTCTACGCGGCTCCAACCCTGAGCATGCCGAGGCAGTAGAGCAGGGTATTATGGATTTACTGACTGAAGTGGCCAGTAAACCGATCGATGATGATACGATTGAGACCATTTTGCATCAGATCGAGATCGATCAGCGCCATATCGGCGGCGATAGTATCCCTTATGGTTTAAATTTGATGCTCGAAGGCTTTAGCACGGCCATTCATGATGGCAACCCGATCGACGTCTGGGAAGTGGATAAGCATTTACAGTGGCTGCGTGAGCAAGTAAAAGACGCACAGTGGCTACCAAACCTTATCAAAACCCATCTGCTCGACAATCAGCACCGTGTGCGCGTGACGCTGACGCCAGATAGTGAAAAATCAGCGCGCCTTGCCGCAGCAGAGCAGACCCGTCTTGATACCATCGCGATGGACTTGAGCGCTGATGATAAAGCCATCTTAAAACAGCAAGCCCTTGATTTGGCAGCGCGGCAAGCAGCGCCTGATGATTTAAGCCTATTGCCAAAAGTCGGACTGGAGGATGTCCCGACCGATATCAGCTTTAAGCAAGGCACACAAAAACAAGTGCGCCTAAGCGGGCAAGACAGTACGCTGTTTGAATATGAAGCAGGCACCAATGGCTTGTATTATTATCAAGTGATTGTGCCGTTGACCGATGCTATTGGCAATCAGGACACCAGCAGTCTGCCTGTGAACGAGGTGATCAATCATCCATTGCTACCGATTTATTTAAGCCTACTATCAGAGCTGGGTACTGACTCGATGAGTGCTCATGAGATGCAGGCCAAGCAAGCGGCGCATTCTTCTGGCGTGACGGCGCGTATCAGCCAGCGCACCAGTATCGATGATAGCCAAACGATCAGCAGTTATTTTGTGGTGGCGACCCGTGCGCTCAACCGCAAGCCTGAAGCGATTGATTTGCTCAAAGAAGTCATGGAGCATAGCGTCTTTAGCGAGCATGACCGTATCAAAGAAATTTTGCAGCAGCGTCAAGCGGGCTGGCAGTCGAATTTGGCAAGCTCTGGGCATTCTTATGCCATGCAAACCGCCAGCCGCGGTATGAGCCGTCAAGCGCAGCTTGAGTATGTGCGTAGTGGCTTGCCTGCACTAAACGCGCTAAAAGACTTTTTGGCGCATGCCAGTGATGATGACACGCAGTGGGATAAATTGGCAACCAGCCTGATGGACTTGCACCAGCGTGTGATCAGCTTGCCCAAGCATGCCGTGATCATTTGTGAAGCTGAGCAAACCGAGCGCTTAAGCGACTTAATTGTCGAGAGCTGGAAAGACAGTCAAGCGCCAGCGCTTGCCGCGCAATTGGGTGTCTCTGATGCGACTATCAAAGACACTATCCCAAGTGAGTTTGCCGAGCTGCACCTTGCGGCAGCGTTAAATGGCGAGACAGACACCATCAAGGCACGAGAGAGCAGCGCTGCGCTCGATGTTGGGGACTTGGTATGGCTAGTACCGACCAACGTCTATCATAATGCCAGCGCTTATCGTGTGCCAGCGGCCGATCATCCTGATACCGCTGCTTTGATGGTATTAGCGCCGTATCTGCGCAATGGCTACTTGCACAGCGCCATCCGTGAGCGCGGCGGTGCTTACGGCGGCGGTGCAGGCTATGACGCCAATGCCTGCGCTTTTAAATTCTTTAGCTACCGCGACCCGCAGTGTGCTGAGACCTTTGCGCATTTTGAGGCCAGTATTGAGTGGTTACTAAATGAGCCGCAGACCGATGAGCAGCTAGAAGAAGCCATCTTAGGTATCATCTCGGGTATGGATAAGCCAGGCTCTCCAGCTGGCGAGGCAGTCAAAGCCTGCTTTGCTGATTTGCACCATCGCGGTGCTGACTGGCAACGTAAGATGCGCGCCGCCATATTGGATGTGACGGTGGCGGACCTACAGCGCGTGGCCAAGCAATACCTGCAAGGGCAACAGCATGTACGTGCAGTACTAGCGCCTTATGATAAAGAAGAAACCGTGAAAAACCTCGGCTTTAACGTTTGCAAAATAAAGAGCTAATGGTGTTTTTTGGATAAAAACCAATCTGTGACTGTGAGCATTTATGAAGCAGACAATACTAGGTTATTGTCTGCTTTTATAGTTCTTAGTAAAAAGACTGATGATTGAGTCAACGTTTAAAGGCGTTTAAAAACGTTTGATACTCAAGTCTTTGCCAATCATATCTTGATGAATAGGAAACTCAGACAATTGGCTAAACTGCTGTCGATCGGCAAAGTAGCTTCGTAAAGTGCGGCGCACCGCTTCAAAGGCGAGACTATCCCACGGGATGTCTTCTTCGCTAAACAGCGCACAGTCAAGGCTTTCAGAGCCGACACCATATGCACCGTCTTTGAGATCGGCCAAATAAATTGAGTATATCTGTCCGATGTCTGGCAGATCGTAGATACAGTACAGATGAGGGTTTAACACCACCGCATCCGCTTCTTCGTAGCTCTCACGCGCGGCGCCCTCTGCCATGGTTTCCCCGTTTTCCATAAAGCCTGCCGGTATCGTCCAAAGACCATATTGTGGCTCTATCGCGCGGCGGCATAGCAGCACTCTGTCTTTATGTACGACCAGCGACCCACAGATGACTTTTGGGTTTTCGTAGTGAATATAGTTGCAATTTGGGCATACCAAACGCGGCATATTATCCGTGGCTGGTATTTTTCGTTCTGCTTGATGACCGCATTGGAGACAATAGCGCATATCAACTGCCTTTATAAATGTAGTAAGCGTGAGAGATAAAGAGTCAGGACTCCTAATGGCAAAAACACCCCGTCATTGTCAGACGCGCCCGCCCTTCGTACGTTGGTTTTTGTGTGTGCTATCAGGATACCGGTAAAGCGGTGCTGCAAGATGTTATTCTAATAAGCAAGCACCGCCTTAAGATAGCACACATTTTGCTCGTAGCGCAGCATGATAACAGTAACGCTGCATATCGCTGGCGGATCATAGTCCGATAAATGACAGCAAAGCCCCGTGGCATCGTGGCAAGCCATCACCGCCGTTTGTCATAAGCGGTCACGCTAATTCATAAAACACGTTGACTTATAAAATTAAGAAGACAATACGCGGCGCATGTCTGTCGATGCGATTTGAGACGTTCATGACAAACACCTCATGACGAATACCTCCTGACAAATGAACAGTCACACAAATAGCATGCAGCTGCGTGAAGAGTACGCTAGTCTACAGCTAGTCACGCCACATATTGATAAAAACATAGGGCAAGATCATGTTACTCCCTTCCCAGACTGTGCAGTTAGATGAGCAGTCGGTTGCTATACCACCTTTTATTCGCTATCCGACACTCAGGCAACTGACCGAGCGGGTTCAGCAAGAGACGTTAAATACGTTGGCCGATTCAGCGCTGCATACCGCGCAGCAAAGCTCTCGCAGCGCGCGTGTCTTAGACAGTCTATACCAGACGCCCATTGCCGATGCTTCGATACTGGTGGCCATCACCCATGAGCGCCATCCCAAGCTGCTTTTGACGCGCCGCGCCGCGCACATGAATAGCCATGCAGGCGAGGTATCTTGCGCTGGCGGTAAATACGAGATAGGGGATGGTAATAACGTCGTTACAGCGCTACGTGAGGCCTGTGAAGAGACGGCTCTCCCGCCCAACAAGGTACAGCTAATCGGTCAGCTACCCATTCAGACCTCCAAAAGCGGCATGAGCGTGCGTCCAATCGTGGCTTTGATCGCGCCTGATTTGGTACTGGTACCTGAGATCGGTGAGATATCACGTATTTTTTGGGCAGATTTTGAGGCATTACTCACGCAGCCTACCGTTGAGTACACGATAGAATATGCCATGCAAGATCAGGTGGCAACGATACTTACGCCCAGCTGGCAAGTCGATGGCGAGACGGTCTGGGGGCTGACAGGCCGCGTCATTGCCAGCTTATTAGAGACAGCTTTTGGTCGGCAGTTAGAATGGTATTACCGCGTGCAAGACAGCCGATTGTAAGATTGTAATGAGCTGAGCCGACAGCTGCTGCGTCATTGATAATAGGCGTCGTTTTTCTTGAGCCACCAGTTCATATTGTCTTGACGTTTGGCGCGAAAGGCTTCTAGTTTGGTGGCTACCGTTTGGTTGTGCTGACGGGCGGTATCGAGCGCAAACAAGATAGGCACGGAGGATAAGACACCAAACCGAAACTTTGATTTTGGTAGCGCTAAGCCGTCTCCGATATCATCACCGACCAGAGTACGTGTCACACTGGCATTGACCATCTCTACAAAACGCCCACGGCGATTGTCTTCGCCCATCAGTTGCCGCGGCAGATCGTGTAGGGCTTTTGCTAAAGGTTGTCCCATCTCAAAGTCTAGCTGTTGAATGGACAAGTAAGTGTAGAGCCACTCCCAGCAGGCGGCCTCATCCTTTGGTAGGCGCTCTAAATCCACACCCATCCAGTAACTGGCAAGATTCCATAAATGCAAAATTCCCTCGGCCTCCTCGCTACTGATACGCGCGCCAAGCAGTCGTAGCCCGCGCATAATCAGTAACGAGAACTGCAGATGAGTGGCAATCATATCAGTTTGGTTGATCGGTACACCCCAATAAGCAGTGTTCCAGCTGCCATCGGGATTGCGATGCTGATCGGCCTCTGTGGCGACGCCTTTTGCCGCGTTGTTTTTGCCACTGAGCAAGTTTTGCCGTACGAGCGTGTGAATCTGCCGCACCTGAATCGACTGACGCCAACCCTCAGAGCCGATCGCCAAAACGCTATCGATAGGCCCTCGTGCGCGCGGCATACGTGTGCTTGTTTTGGGCAATAATGGATGCTCAGAGACAGCCAAAATATAAGCATAAGTGCGCATGAGTCTTGGCAGGGCATCGTGCATCAACGCGCCGGTTTGGATCAGTGGCAGCGATAGGGCAGGGATGCTATAACCTGCCATCAATGCCACATTTCGCAGCAGCCAAATCAGCATCAGCGGATAGCGCCGATAGGCGACGGCCCCAGTCTGTGCAAGCTGTGGATCAAACCAAGTAGGATGGTCGCTAAACTGCTCAGCCAGTGCAGAAAAGGACGGATGAGCTGCGAGTTTACTGTCGGTTTTGTTATCGAGGATAAGCTGCTGTAAGGGTTTGGCAAAACGCAGGCCGTCAGCCGCGAGCGTATCTGTCAGGGGGTCGCCGATGTCGTAGCCTGCGACCATCTCCTCTAATAAATCTTGCGAGATGACAAAATCTTTGGGCAGCAAATAGCGCTTGATCCGCTTTAAGACCTGTAGGTCATGATGATCATCAATCGCTGTGGTACGCCCATGACGCTGATACGATGCAAAGGTAGGTTGGCTCGATTTGGACGCGCGCGCTGGCTGTGTCTGGGCTGTATTGTTTGGATCCATAGGTAACAAATGCCTTTATCAGTAGGCTTTTTATGATGGCCTAATATTTAGACGTGTGGTTGAGCATATCGAGCTGCCTTTGTGTGTCATCGAGGCGACGTTTGATCGACCCAAGTTCATCGGCCAAAAACAACAGCCGTTTGCGAGCGTCTTTTTCGTTGGCAAAGTCTAGCATTGCGCCGCTCTCAAGCTGATCAAATTCTGTTTGATACTCATCTAATAGGCGTCTGTCTGTGTCGAGCTGGTTGTCTAGACGATAGTAAGCTAGGCCGTGCTGATTGGCCTGTTGGAGGTGGTTTATCATAGCAGCAGGGCAGACGTTGTTTAACCTGCGCCCGCGGCGACCGACATTGTACGCATTGTTGCTCGTACAGTATTGCTGCAAACCAAGCTTGCGGCCGCGCTCCCACGCAAGATAATCAGGGGTCACATGTGCTTTGGCACAGGCTTTGCTGTGTGAGGCGAGGCGCTCTGAGGAGTAGCCTGCTACGCCATCGTTATAGCCTATCGTTTCCCAATCACCAATCAGGCATTGTTGTTTGGAGAGAGTCGCGCATGATAGTAAAAACATACTGCCAAGGATAGGCAGACTAAGCGATATAGGTCTGATAAGTCCCTGCATGGTCATCTCCTAAGACTGCTGCTATCAGTTGCGCCCAGTGTGCATCTAGATGTCACGAGGCGAGGTGTCATTGCGCTTACCGCCTTTATCCAAACATGGCTTGCGATGCTGTTTTTCTGCGGTTATTGTTTTTACTGTTAGGGTTGAAAGAAGAAAGCGGTGAGCTATGTGTTGGCTAAATAACCGCAAAATAACTCGCCTTTTTCTGATGATGGATTATGGCTGAGGCCGCGTCAAATCGACTGAGGTGCCGCTGACGTTGTCTTTTAGGCTGACTTTGAGCATGAGGTAACCTGCAACCCCAGAGACGATAGAGCCCATGATGATGCCTAGACGTTCATCAAATAACGTGGTGTCGCCTGCAAAAGCAAGGCCTCCGATAAATAAGCTCATGGTAAAACCTACACCGCAAAGCAACGCAGCACCATAAATTTGCTTATAATTTATGCCCTTTGGCATGGTTGAGATACCGAGCTTGAAGATCAACCAGCACATCGCCATGACACCCAACTGCTTACCGATAAATAGACCGGCGGCAATCCCCAGCGGTACAGAGTGAAACAGCTCTGCAAACCCTGCGCCTTTGAGCGAGATGCCTGAGTTGGCAAAGGCAAATAGTGGCAAGATACCAAAAGCCACGGTGTTGTGTAGGTCGTGCTCTAGCTCTTCGACAGGGGAGTGCTCAGGGTCAGTGCGATCAAACATAGGAATAAACAACGCCAACACCACGCCCGCTAATGTCGCATGGATACCCGACTTGAGGACGGCTATCCACATGATAACGCCGATGAGTAGGTAGGGAGTGATACTGGTCACGTTACGACGGTTTAGCAAATATAAAAATGGCAAGCATAGCCCTGCAAAGGCCAATGACTCAAGGGATAGTTCGCTGGTATAAAACAAGGCAATGATCAAAATCGCGCCGATATCATCAAAAATAGCAATCGATACCAAAAATACTTTGAGAGAGTTTGGGACGCGATTGCCAAGTAGGCTTAAGATGCCGAGGGCAAAAGCGATATCTGTGGCGGCAGGAATGGCCCAACCTTTCCAAAACTCAGGCTCGCTATAGTTAAAGATCAGATAGACTACAGCGGGCATGATCATCCCGCCGATGGCCGCGCCCGCTGGCAAAATGATTTGTTTGACATTGGACAGCTCACCGATGAGCACTTCGCGCTTGAGCTCAAGACCGACCAAAAAAAAGAAAATCGCCATCAGGCCGTCATTGATCCAATGATGGGCGTCTTTGGCAATCGCAAAATCACCGATTTGAATGGCAACAGGGGCATGGATAAAGCCTTCATACCATGTGCTTAGAGGGGAGTTGGCAATGATCATTGCAGCAATGGCAGCCAGTGCTAACACGATGCCGCCTGCTGCCTCAAATTCAAAAAATGCCTTAATCCTTCGTATTGCCATATTACCCTCATTTCCTAAATACAAATTACTAAAAACGAATTGCCAAACAATTCAATAACCTCAAATATCGATGCGGCCGCTTAGCGCGCCATACAAACAGATAGCAACAGTTTCTCATACTCTGATTCATATAGACAACAAAATACGTCAACCCAAAGTCATAAGCACGTCTTGCTATATCCACAATAGCGATATTATAACGATGATAACACTGGTAAATATAGTGATAAGTCGTTACTGACTACCCAGCGCGCGTCACTATCTTTAGCCGATCTAGATGACTATCGATTGAATCGAGGGCAGGCCTTAGACAAATCTAGCAGACTTTTTTACGTTTTTGGCTTTTTTTTATGTTTTTATCTTTATAATGAGCGGCACTCTATAGTGCCACTTATGGGTATAAATGTGTCAGCAGGTCAGTGTATCCGCTGATAGATAGCGGTACAGGCAGCCTCAATATCGAGGCTGATTTTTCTTATCAATTTTGCAGGTCAGCGTCATGGACTTATCCCTCTCTATCGAGATCATCTTAATGCTTACGGCGGTGGCCGCAATAGCCGGTTTTATCGATGCCATCGCAGGCGGCGGTGGACTACTCACCATACCAGCCATGCTACTTGCCAATATCCCGCCAGTGCTCACGCTTGGTACCAACAAGCTACAAGCCGCCTCGGGTGCGCTAGCGGCCTCGATTACGATGATAAAAAAAGGTGTCATCAGCCCTAAAAATATAAAGGTGGCGATTGTCGGGGCTTTTATTGGCTCAGTCATCGGTACCATCGCTGTACAGATGTCGCCGCCGGATCTACTCGAAAAGCTGATTCCGTTTTTGATTGCCGCTATTGGGATTTATACTTTGTTTGCGCCCAAGCTTGGCGAGGTGGAAGCGGCGCCGCGTATCTCAGAGGGCAAGTGGCAAAAAATTGTGGCGCCATTGATTGGGTTTTATGATGGCTATATCGGGCCAGGGACGGGCATGTTTTTTGCGCTGGGTAATGTGGCGCTACGTGGTCGGCAGATCATCGAGGCAACAGGCGCGGCTAAGGTTTTGAACTTATCGACCAATATTGGCTCGCTGATTTTTTTTATTTTGGGCGGTAATGTGTTGTGGACAGTCGGTCTGGCAATGATGGTCGGACAAACGGTAGGGGCATATTTTGGCTCGCATATGGTGGTCAAAGGGGGAAGCAAGCTGATTCGTCCTGTCATCGTGCTGGTCTGCCTTGCCATGATTACCAAGTATGTGATTGGCTAACGCAAGCTGTGATTTATTGAGTATCGATACAGCCTGTTTATAGGCAGTGCAGCCATAAAAAAACCTCAGTTCAAAGTGAACTAAGGTTTTTATAAATGAATAAATAAACGCTTTATCGATTAGCGGCGACGATCAATATCATCGTACTCACTACCCATGATGCCATCACTAAACACTTGAGAGAACTCACGCTCATTGTCTTCATCGATGTGACCATCAAAGACGTCTTTGGTGCCCGCCGCAGGATCGTTGTAGATAGCGACGTCCATTTTTTCTTCAGATTTTGCCACGATTGCTGTCACTGCTGCATCGCCGCCGACGTTGACCGCCGTACGCAGCATATCAAGAATACGATCCACACCCAAGATCAGACCGATACCTTCGATAGGCAGACCGACTTGAGCAAACACCATAGACAGCATGATCAAGCCCACACCAGGGACGCCTGCGGTACCGACAGAGGCCAGCACCGACATCAAGATAACTGTCAGATACTCGGTCACACCCAAATCAATACCATAGATATTGGCAATAAAGATGGTCGCTGTACCTTGCATGATGGCCGTACCATCCATGTTGATGGTCGCCCCAAAAGGCACGGTAAACGAGGCTACTGAGTTGTTGACACCCATACGCTTGGTGACGGTACGCAGCGTGATCGGAATGGTGGCATTCGAGCTTGAGGTACTAAAAGCAAAAATCTGTACTTCGCGCATTTTCGCCAAAAACGTCTTAATAGACAGACCAGAAAACAGCTTTAGCACGATCATCATAGTAATAAAAAAGTGGAAAGCCAGTGAGCCAATCAGTACCGCAACATAACCGAGCAACGACCAAATCAGGTCTAAACCCAGCTCCGCCATGGCTTTGGTCAATAGCGCAAAAACCCCATAAGGCGCAAGATTCATAATGATGGTCACCATCTTTAAGATGACTTCATTAATCAGCTCCAAGCTTTGTACCAACCCTTTGGCAGGTTTGCCGACCATCAAAATACTGATACCGATCAAGATGGCAAAGAAGATAATCGACAGCATGTCGCCATTTGCCATCGCACTGATGGGGTTTGACGGAACGATATTTGCAAAAACATCGAGTAGAGGTGGCGCAGACTTGGCTTCAAATGCCGCTTCTGTCTCAACCTCCATGCCTTTACCGATACCAAATAAAAGCCCAAGCCCGATAGCAGTTGCAATGGCAAGCGCGGTCGTCATCATATAGATTAGGAAAGTCTTGGTACCTATGCGTCCAAGCAAGCGAATATCACCAATACCGCACACCCCGCAAATCAGCGAGATAAGTACCAAAGGCACGACCAGCATTTTGAGGGAGTTTACGAATAGCTTGCCGATGATGGCCAAAAACCCATTGGTGATATATGTACTAACAAAACCGCCTTCAGCGTTCAGTCCTAAATAGTTGATAAATAATCCCAGTATGATACCGAGCACCATGGCAACGATGATCTTGCCCGTTAGTCCCATATTTTTCCACATAAACTCTATCCTTTTATCCGCAACATTCAGTATCAAGGGTGCTACTAAACCAATGCGTTTATGATTGCCATCCTTACGCCTGATGGTGTTGCATCTGCAAAATTTTGTCTGTCATTTCATGTCAGGCTATTCGACAATATAAAATAATTGTTAAGGTTACTGCAAGATTTTTTTATAACTTAAATAATAATCTATAACTGATTAAAGGCGGTTTAAGCTTTTTTGTCAAAAAATTGGCTGAGATAATCACTTAGCAAAAAACAGATCCGATGCTATAAATCGCCAAAAGCACCATAATCATTAGGTTAACGTCGCTAAAATATCGACATTTAAGCCAGCACCAACGCGTTTTTGTTAAATGTCATCATCAAAAGGGTGCGATGACCAAAAACGCTCGGACAAAAAAAAGACTGCCTAACCGCGGCAGTCTTTTGTAAAAATGACAGATAATATATCAATGGTTAAGTTTCAGGCCACTGGTAAGAATTACCTTGCTATAAAACATAAGTCTATCAAGATGAGAGGCTAGGCGTATTCTTAATTCTATCGATAGCTCTCTAAATGAGGTCACGCGCTAATAAGCAACCGTGCTTTAAAACAGTGCTTTCTAAAGAGGAACTTTCTAAAGAAGCACTTTCTAAAGAAGCACTTTCTAAATAGTCCATCGCTTAGTTTTTGCTTTCCCCGTGGCGATGTTTGTCTTGCCATGGCTCACTATCGCCCAGCTCGTCTAAGTGCTCGTCGATAGACTGCGTTTTGTGCGCCCTGTCTTTTTGATTGACGTCGTCGTGATTGATGCCATCAGTATTGGCATGGTCAGTATCTATCTGGTCGGCATTGTCCGTTAGCTGGGTGCCATGCAGTTGAGCGCTGTCTGGCTCAGCGCGCTCTGAGGCTGTGCTACGATGATTGTTGCCCATACGCTCATTGAGGTGCGAGGCGGCGTCACGGTGACGTGCATCCAAGGCCTCAATCTCAGGATGAGAGTCATCAAAGTCAGTCTGAGCCTGTGCTTCTTTTTGAGAGTCTTGCTCTGCGACCATTTCTACCTCACCATCAGGCTCATAGCCATGGTTGGGATTATCATCGCCTGTTGGCTCATCTGCTGAGGCCTGCAAGCCTTCTGCCGCTACGGCATTGTGAGCTGCGCCCGCTGCTATGCTATTGGCTGCTGTGTCAGTGACTGTGTCGGTAGCAGACTCATCATAAGGCGCGGCGTCACTCTGAGCTTGCGCCGCACGTTTGCGCTCAGCATAGTCAGTCAACTGATTGACCGCATTTTCGAGCGTATGAGGGTTAAAGCGTGGCTGCGCTTGTGATAGATGCTTGTCAAAGACATCGGTCAATAGTGAATCAAAACGTATGGCATTGTATTGAATAAGCACTTCGGCTTCTTCTTCGGTGATATCTTCGTTTTGGCTGGCATAGACCACATGGTCTTCAAAGCTCAGACCGGCAAAGCTGTCTTTGTGCTCTGCCTTTTTAAATTTTTGCCACAGCGGCTCGATACCCAATAAGGTCTGATAGGCGTTTTCCATACGGCCTGTCACATCGTCCTCATCGGTGTTGTAATAGACCATGGTCTTGAGGTAATCGCGAAAAGGATTGGCCTCAAAGTCTCCCATAAAGGCATCGCCGAGCTGACGTTTTAGCTCGTCGCTTGGCGGCGTAAAGATGCGGCCACTGGGGAAAGTCACAAATCCAACCAACGCTGCGGCAAAGCGATTTGGGAAGTTTTCAAAAAATGACTCAAACGCTTCTTGGATGGTGAACAGGCTATTTTGTAAAGCGACTTCGGCATGCAAACGCTCCGCTTCAGACTTGCTGCCATGCTCATAAAACTGCAAGATGGCCGTCGCGATAAATAAATGACTATGAATATCAGCCAGACGTCCAGAGAGCATCTCTTTACGCTTTAGATCACCTGCGAGCAGCCCCAACGCCATATCGGCAGTCAAGGCAAAGCTGGCGCTCAAACGGTTGATGTGCTTATAGTAAGGGCGGGTAAAGCGATCGGCAAAGCTTGGCACATGATTGCTGCCGCCGACATAGCCTGCAACAAAGGCTTTTGCCCCGCGGTTAAAGGTATAACCCAAATGCTTAAAGAATAAAGTATCAAACTCGCGGATAGCGTGATGTTTGTCCTCGCTTTGTAGCAGTTGTAGCTCATCAAACAGATAAGGATGGCAGCGCATCGCTCCTTGACCAAATATCATCAGTGAGCGCGTCAAGATATTGGCACCCTCAACGGTGATAGAGACAGGGATTGCCTGATAAGGCGTCGCCAAAAAGTTGCGTGGCCCCATCTGTACCGCACGGCCACCGACCACATCCATACCGTCATTGACCACTTCACGCATGGTTTCGGTGGCGTAGTATTTTGCCATGGCCGTCATGACCGATGGTGTGCCCCCTTGGTTGAGACCACAGGTGACGAGATGACGAAACGCCTCTAACATATAGGTATGACTGGCCATACGGCTGGTGGCGTCTTGTACTCCTTCAAACTTACCGACAGAGATTTTGAACTGCTCGCGGACTTTGGCAAAGGCACCGACAGACAGATAGGTCATCTCACTGGCCGACGTGGACAGAGCAGGCAAAGAGATGCCGCGGCCGACGCCCAAGCACTCCATCAGCATACGCCAGCCGCGCCCCGCGTTTTCGACGCCGCCGATGATATAATCCAGCGGAATAAAGACATCCTTGCCATCGACCGTACCATTCATAAAGGGCGAGCCAATAGGATTGTGACGAGGCCCGACGACCACGCCCTCGTGATCGGCGGGAATCAGCGCACAAGTGATGCCATAGTCGGTCTTTTTAGCATCCCCAAGCAAGCCTTCTGGATCGTGCATCTTAAAGGCTAAGCCCACGACTGTCGCGATGGGAGCCAGAGTAATCCAGCGTTTTGAGAAATTCATCCGTAGACCAAGCACGTGCTCGCCTTCATGCCTGCCATAACACACCACACCAGTATCCGGTATCGCGCCTGCGTCAGAGCCTGCTTCAGGCCCTGTCAAACCAAAACAAGGCACTTCATCACCGCTTGCCAGTCCCGGTAGCCAGCGCTGTTTTTGCTCATCGGTACCATAATGCATGAGCAGCTCGCCTGGGCCGAGTGAGTTTGGCACCATGCAGCTCACTGCTGCTGTCGGCGAGCGTGAGGCGATTTTGCTCATCACCCGACTTTGGGCATAAGAGCTAAACGCTCGGCCACCAAATTCTTTTGGAATAATCAAACCCAAAAAGCCATTGTCTTTGATAAATCGCCAGGCTTCAGCCGAAAGCTCTTTATCCTCATGCTGAATTTTCCATTCATCAAGCATGGCGCACAGCGTCTCTACTTCGTTATCGATGAAACTTTGCTCTTCATCTGACAGCTCTGGATAAGGATATTTGGCAAAAGTGTCCCAATTGGGCGCACCCATAAACAGCTCTTTTTCCCACCAGCTGGTGCCAGCATCCAGCGCTTCTCGCTCAGTATCGCTCATGCTGGGCATCGCACCACCCAGCGTCTTATAGACCGGCTTGGTGATAAGGGACTGCCGCAGCGGCGAGATAAGCAGTATCAAGCACAACACCGCTATTGGAATACCCAAAACAAGCGACCACGGGCTGATAACAGCAGTGATGATAACGGTGGCAAGGGCGACGATACTGCCGGTGACACGTGATAAGGACATCAAAAAGATGGCCAAGACCATGGCTAATTGAATGAATATTGCCAAAATAAATAAGCCAATTGCCATGACTGTCTCCTTTATAACGCCAAACAATAGCGTAAAAATGTGTGAATGCAGGTCAGATACATATAGTTATGGTTTTTCTGACGTGGGTTTTTAAGTGTTATTTATGACCGTGTGCCAAAATACTGAGAGTCAAATCTCTACGAAAAACACAGTTAGCCATCAATATGAAACAGTTGTCGATGACTATCAATAGCGAAAGTGCTACGCTGTGTCGAAAATATGTATCATAAGACGCTAGGTATGGCGATTATGGGATGACTATCAATATTTTTATCATTTAAGAAAAAGGCGCAAAGCCGTTTTCGGCATAAGACAACGTGTTGTTGCGCCCTACGATTATATGATCCACCAATGACAAGTCGATTAGGTCGCAGGCTTTTTTTAGCTCATAGGTAAGCACATTGTCGGCAGTCGATGGGGTCGCATCGGTGTGCGGATGATTGTGGGCGATGATAAGCTGATTGGCTGCATGACTCAGCGCATGGCGTAGGACGTGTTTGATACAGACAGAGCAAGAGGAGATACCGCCTGTAAACAGTATCTCAAAATTTAATAAATTGAGTGCGTTGTCCAAGCACAGTACGGCAAAGACCTCGCGGTGCTCGCCGCGTAGCTGGGTGCTGATATAGTCTTTGACCACTTGAGAGCGTCCAAGCGCTTGCCCTGTTTTTAGCTGACTGTCCAAGTAGCGTGTCCCCATCTCAAGCGAGGCCAGTATCTGGGCGTACTTGGCAGGGCCGATGCCATGGCAGGCGAGGACGGTGTCTTGCGGGGCGGCCAACAGCTCAGCGAGGCTACCGAATTGGTCGATAAGGTGTCGCGCCAGCTCGATTGCCGACTGTGACTGAGTACCCGTACGTAAAAATATCGCCAAAATCTCAGCGTCAGACAAGCTTGCTGCCCCGTTTTTGAGTAGTCTCTCACGCGGTCGGTCGTCTTCGTGCCAGTCCTTGATTGCCATTATTATTTCCTAAAAGTGCTATTTTGATAAACACGCCCGTATCGATAAATGGGCGAAATACGTAAATTTTTACCCAATTTATCTCATAATTGTTACTATAAGCGCAATTTATCTTTCCACTTTTTTTATTGATGCCATGCTTATGTCCAATATCGTGCTCGCTATCACCGGCGGTATCGCCGCTTATAAATCCGCTATTTTTGCTCGCTTGCTTGTCAAAGCAGGCTTTGATGTGCGCGTCATCATGACCAGCGGCGCGCAAGCCTTTATCACGCCTCTGACATTGCAGGCGCTGACGGGTAACGAGGTGCATATCTCTTTACTCGATGAGCGAGCGGAGGCGGGTATGGGGCATATCGAGCTGGCAAAATGGGCAGATTTGGTCGTCATCGCGCCTGCGTCTGCCAATACTTTGGCACGCCTAGCGATGGGTATGGCGGACGATTTGCTCACCACAGTCTGTCTGGCAACGAGCGCGCCGGTGCTGGTTGCGCCAGCGATGAACCAGCAGATGTGGGCGCACCCTGCGGTCAATCTCAATGTACAGACCCTACGCGATATGAACTATCAAATCATTGCCCCTGCCAGCGGTGAGCAAGCGTGCGGTGATGTGGGAGCCGGCCGCTTACCTGATCCTGAGGCGCTGTTGGCCGAGGTGCTATTGTTCAATGCCATGCAGACCACGCCGCAGCTATTGGCTGGTAAAAGAGTGGTCATTACTGCAGGGCCGACGGTCGAGGCGATCGATCCAGTGCGCTACTTGTCCAATCATTCATCAGGGAAGATGGGCTTTGCGTTAGCGCGCGCTTGCGTGGCCGCCGGTGCCGAGGTGGTCTTGATAGCAGGTGGCAAGGTGGGTTTACCGACGCCGCTCAATGTCACGCGTATCGATGTGCTGTCTGCCGAAGAGATGTTGCTGACGGCTCAGCAGTGTGTGGCAGGTACGCATACGGCATTACAGTATATGTCCGAAGAGGAGCATGAACACCCTTCTGAGCATTCTCATGACCATTCGCACGAACATCATGATGACTGTGGCTGCGGTGAGACGCATGAGCACGAAGGTGGTCACACTCATATGCACGACCATGTCACTGATGACGAGCTTAGAGTCGCTGATATCTTTATCGCCACTGCGGCTGTCGCTGACTATCGTACCCGAGACGCGGCGCCGCAAAAAATCAAAAAAACCCAAGAGTCGATGACACTAGACTTGGTAAAAAACCCTGATATCTTAGCGACTATCTCGCTTGCGCATCCTGAGCTGTTTGTCGTGGGTTTTGCAGCAGAAACGCAAGATGTCGAGCGTTATGCACGTGGTAAGCTTGTCTCCAAAGACTTGGATTTGATTGCTTGCAATGATGTGTCTCGCGCGGATATTGGATTTGCCAGTGATGATAACGCTATGCAAGTGTTTTTTTCCGAGCGTTATGAGCACGACAGTGTCACGTTAGAAAAAGCAAGCAAGGATAAAATCGCTGAGCAGTTGACCCGTATTATCGGTGAGACCCTCTGGCATCGGTACGATGCTTAGTGATAGCTCAATCACGGCACAGCTATATGGTGATGTCAGAATAGTGATGCAGATCAGTTGGGTCAAATCGGGCGCTAAGGCGGTGTGGTAGGTATGATGGATGATACAAGTACCCAGACCGTATTACTGATGGCTATCTTTGCGCTAGCATCACTGCTGCATGGTATCAGTGGGCTGGGCGTCACCTTGGTCACCACCACTGCACTTGCGAGCATGTACCCGCTGCCATACGCCATTGTGCTGATTATTTTTCCGTCATTACTGCTCAACGCGCTGACGTGGCTAGCGGGCGGTGGCCGTAGTATTTGGCAAAACTTTATCTATTATGGCAGACGCTACTGGCTGCTGGCGTTGACCAGTCTGCTTGGCAGTATTTTGGGGGCAAAGCTACTACTGTGGGTCGATAGCGCGTACATCTTAGTACTGCTGGCGGCGGTCATTGGCTATTATGTGGTCAGTAGCTTACTCGGTAAGCAAATCCGCCTGCCTGATACCAAGCCAGTACTGATTATCGTAGGTTTTAGTGCAGGCGTTATTGGCGGTGCGACCAATGCGATGTCGACCATCCTGATGATGTATTTGCTCTCTGCCAGCAATGATAAAAACACCATCGCCAAAGTCGGCAATATGTGTTATTTTTTGGGTAAAATCGCTCAAATCATCGTATTGCGTGAGCCAATCATGGCGCTTGGCCGTGGTGAGTGGCAGCTGATAGCGGTATTTAGTGTATTGTCGGTTGCGACGTTGTTGATTGGTATCCGCTTGCGTCGTTATTTGCCGCAAGCACGCTTTCGTCAGCTTATTTTAGTGATTCTCTCCGTACTGGGGCTGCGTGTGGGCTGGCAGGGGGTGATGGCGTTTTTGTAGTATAGTCAGTAATAAACAGAATCAAACCATCAACTATTACGGACTACTGGTATAAATCTTGCTTGCGTGCTGCTATCGTTCGATGCTGCACAAACAACCTCCCAGTAGCACTGACTCGGTTTAAAGTAAGTTGACTATAGGGAGTGTTTTTCAGGTTAGCGATTGAATAAATTTAACACGATGGTCGCGATGACACTAATCACTATCATAGTGACCACTGGAAAATAAACCCGAGTATGGCCTGAAGTATGCTTAATATCGCCTGGCAGATTACCTATCCAAGAAAACGCGCTAGGAAACAGCAGCCAAATAACCCCGACAATGATCAGTACAGCCCCTATAATAATCAATATCTTTGCCATATAAGCCTCGCTAATCTTATTTTACTCTTTTGTCTCCACCATACATGCGCTGAACCTTAACCAGCTATCTCACCAAAATACAGCTGCTGGGCGATGCGAAAGGTATTGCAGTGCGCCTCGACCACATCTTCAATATCTTCTGAATAACCACCGCCCATGACAATAGCGACTGGAATATTAGCGGCTTTTGCTTGCTGCAACACATACTGATCGCGCGCTTTGCAGCCAGCGCGCGTGAGACCAAGTTTACCCAGCTTATCGGTCGCCAGCACATCGACTGCAGACTGATAAAAAATCATATCTGGTGCGACGTCGCTAATTAGGCGTGGCAGCGTCTCCATCAAAATCTGTAAATATTCTGCATCACCCATATCGTTGTCCAGCTCAATATCTAAGTCGGATATTTCTTTACGAAACGGATAGTTCTTAGCGCCATGCATACTAAAGACAAAAACACGCGGCTCATCCGCCATAATGCTGGCATTACCATTGCCTTGATGGACGTCCAAATCCACGATTAAAATCTTTTGCGCCTGCCCGCGACTTAATAATAAATTGCTGGCGATACACACATCGTTAAACACGCAAAACCCCTCGCCATGATCGGCAAACGCATGATGGGTGCCGCCCGCGACATTCATCGCCACCCCATACTGCTGGGCATATAATGCACATTCATAAGTGGCGTGCGCGATATGACGACCCCGATCCACTAACGCTTCGGTCATCTCAAAACCGATAGGTCGCGCTTCTTTGCGCGGCAAGGTTTGGGTTTTAAGCTTATGCCAGTAGTCCGCCGTATGCGTGGTTAAGATTTCTTCTTCTGTCAGACGTTTTGGCGCAAAAAAGTTATCATGGGTAATGGTGCCTTCTTCAAGCAAGCGCTCAGGAATCATGGTGTACTTTTGCATAGGGAAGCGGTGCTTGTCAGGCACGCTATAACGAAACACGTCAGAATAGGCAATTTTTAGCATAGTGTTAAAGCATGTCTTTTTTGAAAAGTGTTTTAAGGATAGATAAGTTTAAACGCTTTGAAAATAAGGGGTTGGTGAGGAATTGTAAAAGCTGCGGATAGCCATCAGAATCAGTGGATTACTGAACATACTGAGTTGGCAAAAAGAAGGTGCGCGAATCTGCTTGTTGACGCAGCTCTGTCAGTAACGTTTGCATGTCTTCGGCAGGATATTGCTGATTGATCAAATCATAAAACAGCTCATGGGCGACTGTGGTCATGGCGATGACGCTTTGTAAGACATGTTCGATGATATCGTCATTGATACCGACGGCTTCGACATCGATAGCATATTTATAGCGTATCTCGCCATCGTTTATATCCATCTCTAGATTACCAATCAGCATGTCATAGTTGATTTGGGTAATCAATAGCATCGCGGCACTTTGGTGACTCTCTGGAATCAAAAAAGGCAATATGCCATATACGGCTAGCAGTTTGTTTTCTGCTGGCACGCGAAACAAGTAGCCACAGCTTAGCTGCTTATGTTGCATCTTTAGCGACAAATGATGCGACTGCCGCTGATCGCCTTTGCTTGGGCGATAGTAGACATAGTGCCATTGTTTTTGTTCAAAGTATTGTTTTAAGCACTCGACAATATCGATATGAGTGTCGGTAGGATCGGGCGACTGATGAGTGCTATCTGACGTAGGTTGAGGAGGCGCGGTGCCGATAGGCTTGCTGTCATTATCAGAGGCGTCTATATGGCTGTTTGAATTGCTGTCTAGACGGCTGGCAGATCTGTCGCTAGATAACGGCCTGTCATTGAGCTCATCATCGATTGTGGTTTGCCGAAAGTCGTCATTATCGTCATCGACGACAGCAGGCGGCGCGGCCTCTGTCAGCAGCCGCTTGAGTCGTTGCCATAAGCTGAGTTTGTTACGTTGACTCATAAGATTGCCATGACCGATAGAGAAGTAAGGGCGTTACAGTAAAGGCAATATAGTAAAGATAATACCGTAAAGACAATAATATCACTTTGCCGATGACCATACTGTTTGCTACGCCGCCCTTATCAACTACCGCGCTGGTGATTAGCGGGGCTCATCGCCGTGCCCCGCAAACGAAGCTTTGATAGCAGGCTGCGCATAAAAAGCTTGTAGCATCTCACGAATATGAGCGGTAAACCATGGACTGTCAAGCGCGTCTTGTATGATCGGTCGTAATGCTGTGCTCAGTGGTGAGGCGAGCGAGGTATCGATAGGTAGGCTCGCCGCCACTGCCGCAATGGTGTCTGTCTGGTGATTGCTGTACCACGTGTCGATGCTGGCTGCTACCAGACTGCGCAGATAGGGCGATAAGCGCAAGCGGTTATAGCTTTGCTGAATGCTGGCTTCGATATGCTCGATACTGTTATTATCGGCCTCGTCATTTAGGTATGTTTGTATCTCGCTGATCGGTAGGTCTTTGATACGTGACCAGCCCATGACCAACAGCCGCGTGACCTCATCGTTAGACAAGTGCGTTTGAGCGTTGGTCTCTGCGCGCTGCGTCAAGTCTTTAATGTTACGGTGCAAATAAGTTTGCAGCTTATCATCTAGGTTTTTATTGGTGGCTTTTTCAAATGAGCTGCGGCCAAGCTTCATCAGTTTGCCCACGCCACCTGCTTTATCGAGCGTATTTTCCATAAAATCATTGATAGCGTGATAAAGCGTCTGGGTGAGTAGGTCAGCAAAGGTCTCGTTGCCGATGAGCGTATGAATAAGGGCATTGCGCTGCTCGTCGTGACGGCCGATATAGCTGGCAAGGGTCTCGACTTGGGTGTCGTCTATCAGTTCAGACAATGGGACATTGTCATTGATCGGATGGTAGATAACGGTATGCAGGATATCACGGATATCGGTGCGCATGACGTCGCTCATCGGCTGCTGTAATAAGCCGTCATTGATGAGGCGCTTTAAATCATCAGCCTGTAGGTACTGGCATAATGGCTGCTCGCCAAACCACTGACATGCCTGCACGCTTAAGGTATCTGCTTGTGCCCTAAGCCATTGTTGCATAAAGCCAACTTGTGCCTCGATGATACTATCAAGACTGAGAGGTGCGCCAGCGCTAGTGTTTGACTGGCTGTTTGGCTGGACATCTGCTGTTTGCCTCTGAGAGGGGGCAGGGTGGGTTTCTAAACTAGGGTTATCTTGTGAAGTCGGCATAGGTTTTGAGGTCATAGTGATGGACAATTTGTTATACTGTGTGGTTGGGGTAATATCAACCCCAAAAAATACGATTGTCAGTGTCAGCTTTATTCATTTAGGAAGCACGGACAAGTTTTTGTGAATGGTAAGCGCATCAACTATTATGTCACGAACGCGGTGTTTTGTTGTGATGAATATTGCTAACGCTTAATAAATAATGAGAGATGTGGATGACCGCTGTAGATGCTTCTTTACTTGCGCTCGCTGAGCTGACCGTCCAGCGCGGTGAGACTCCCCTATGCGAAAAGGTCGCGCTCACACTGTCTACAGGGGATATCTGCCATCTCATCGGTGCTAATGGTACGGGTAAGACGACACTGCTGATGCAGCTGGCAGGACTACTGCCGGTGCTGACAGGTACCGTGCGCTATCAAGGCGTCGAGAGCTTACCTGTACAGCCGTTATATGTCTCGCATCAGCTGGGTATCCATCCCAATCTGACAGTCGCACAAAACTTGACGTTTTTGCTCAATCTATATGGCATCGCGCCAAGCAGTACTGACATTGATGCTGCTCTGACGTGGGTAGGGTTACAAGGCTTTGAGACCGTAAGCTCAAGCCATCTATCCGCTGGGCAGACGCGGCGTATTACTCTTGCCAGATTGTATTTATTGACGCCTGCGGTGACACCGTTATGGCTGCTGGATGAGCCGTTTACCGCGCTGGATGTCGATATGGTGGCACGAATGGAGAATAGGCTGTGCGACTTTGCCAGTGCGGGCGGTGCGATATTAATGACCAGTCATCAGGCCGTCGGCGTCGCCAATCAAATGCTCGATTTGTCAGATTATATGGTATAAGGGCGATGAGTCTCAGTAAAAGGATGGATCATGACAGATAGCCCAGTACAGTCTGCACCAATGCAAGCAGCAAAGCCGCGCTCAAATACCTCCGACGGTACGCGCGGTATCAGCTTTGGGCAGCTCTGGCGGCGCGAATGGCAGGTCAAGCAGCAAGGAGCGGTACAGTGGCTATATCCGCTCGTACTGTTTTTAGTAATTATTACCTTGTTTCCGCTGGCCGTCGGTAGTGAGCCTGCGCTATTGCAGCGTTTAGGCGTGTCTGCTGTGTGGATTGCTGCGCTCTTGTCATTGGTGATGGGGGTTGATGGGCTGTTTAAGCCCGCGCTCGATAATGGCACGCTGGCGCAGTTGGTGGTTGCCAGAGCATCGCTACCGCTTTGGGTACTTATCCGCTTAGCCATACACTGGATTTTTAGTAGCGGTATTGTGGCGGTGCTTAGCTTATTGGCGGTGCCGCTATTTCAGCTTAGCTGGTTTGAGGCGTGGATATTACTAGCCTCTATCGTCACTGGCAGTCCGATGCTGCTGATGCTCTCTGCCGTTGCCAGTAGTTTGACACTGTCATTAAAAAACGGTGCCGTGCTGGTGCCGCTGATAGCTTTGCCCATGCAACTTCCGGTACTGATTTTTGCCACTGGGGCGGTGGATTTGTTTGCCACAGGTCTCAATGGTTTGCCGATACTAGCGCTGTTATTAGCTGGCAGCATCATCTCTGTGCTGGTGATGCCATGGGTGATTGCTATGACCTTAAAGATGGCGTGGCTCAATTAAAAAAACCTTTATATCAACAGCATGTTGAAAACGGGCAACTTTGCTATAATAGCCAATTAACGATACAAACAAGTCACTTGTAGATTCTATCCAGTGTTTAACGCCGGCAGGTTAGCGGATAGTAGCAATCATGATGTCGTAGCGTCCATGATGCCCTATCTGTCAAACCACTATGCTGTGTAAATAGGTTTATCCTCATGCCCAACCTGAATAATGTCTCATCTCCTAGCCTGTGGCAGCGCATTTGGCAAGGCTTTTTGACCACTGTTGGTACCAAGCAGTTTTTTCGCATTTTTGCGCCTTGGGTCAAGTGGCTTGCCATACTTGCCAGTATTTGCCTTGCGATTGGTAGTGTCTGGGGGCTGGCATTTGCGCCGCCTGACTACTTACAAGGCAACAGCTACCGTATTATATTTATCCACGTACCGGCAGCCAGTCTGGCCATCTCCATCTATTTTGCCCTTGCGGTGTTGGGGGTTATCTTTTTGGTTTGGAAAATCAAGACGGCCAGCTTGGTGGCGCAAGCGCTCGTGCCGCTGGGGTTTTTGCTTTGTGTGATCAGCTTAATCACCGGCTCTATTTGGGCAAAACCCACTTGGGGGACGTATTGGGTCTGGGACGCGCGTTTGACCTCGATGCTGATTTTGGCGTTTTTGTACGCGGGCGTCATGGCGCTGTTTGCCGCCTTTGAGCATACCGCCAACCGCGGCAAAGCGGCAGCTATCTTGTCCATCGTCGGTGCGGTCAACCTGCCGATTATCAAATACTCGGTACAGTGGTGGAACACCTTGCACCAAGGCTCGACTTTTACCTTGACCGCTGCACCAAAAATGTCAGCCGATATGTGGATGCCGCTGCTGCTTATGGTCGTCGGTAGCTATTTACTGGTGGCGACCTTGGCGATTTATCGCACCAATACTTTGATTTTGTACCGCGATCAAGGCAAGGCTTGGGTCAAAGAATATATTCGTGGACAAAACAAATAACGGCTAGGAGATGATGATGCAGCCTTATTTTTATAGCGTGTCTGAGTTTATCGCCATGGGTAAGCATGGCGTGTTTGTCTGGTCGTGTTGGGCGATTACCGTGGGTGTGGTGCTGGCTTTTATTTTTTATAGCCGCAGACAGCGACAAGCGCTGATTAAGCAATTGACCATCCAGCAAGCGCGGCAAGCACAGCGTACTGCCAACACCTCCAGTCCTACAACCAAGTAGTCAAAAAACCATCTGAATATCATCAGTTTAGCTCGCAAGACTAGGGTGTCTATATCGTCACTATATGGCGATATGAAGGCTTGGGGGCTTATTGATTGATGCAAAAAATGCTACTATATAGCTATTAGAAAGTACGATTAGAAAAATATTTAAAAAAGGTTTTTCTAATGGTGGTTTCTTTAATATTTTCTGTTTTATGGGTTTATATTGCATTGGATATGACTGATATGGTCAGTTCAAAGTAAAACCGCTTTAGATTTAAACACGCTACTGGTATAAATTTTACTTGCGTGCTGTTATCGTTCGATGCTCGCAACATTTATCTCAATAGCACTATGTTATTTTTAGAATGGTTTGACTATAAGACAGTGACTCATCAATGAGGTAGTGGTATGAACGCAGTTCGTCGCAAAAAACTGATGTGGGTGATGTTTACGCTGGCAGGAGCCGCGATAGCCGTGGCGTTGGTCATCTATGCCATTGGGCAGCAGACTGACTACTATTTTGATGCAACGGCCATCGCCCAAGGGGAAGCGCCGCAAAATAAGCGTATCCGTGCTGGTGGTATGGTCGTCGCTGGCAGCGTGCAGCGAGCACCAAATGATCCGCTGAGTGTGGAGTTTGCGATTACCGATTTTGAATCGACGGTGCCTGTGACTTATCAAGGTATCTTGCCAGATTTATTTGCTGAAAACTCAGGCGTGGTTGCTACAGGTAAAATGCAAGGCGAGACCTTTGTCGCAGGGGAAGTGCTGGCTAAGCACGACGAAAACTACATGCCGCCTGAGGTTGCCAAATCTATGAAAGAAAACAATCGCAATGGATTGACGCCGCCTTCTGAGCAGTACAATCCAGCAGAGCCAATCCATGAGACCCAAACGCTGCAGCAGTAGCGTTCAAAAATAGCCACACTGACCGTAAAAGCGCCGCTAATATTTGTTTAGCGGCGCTTTTTTATGTGGGTTTTGATAAAAATATTAGGGCGTGTCCTCATTTTGAAAATGGCGATAAAAACGAGATAAATCGCCGTCAAACAAGGAAAATAGCGCAGATACTATCGAGATAGTAGTCAGCTATCTAACACCGTTTGGCCAGATTTAGCTATTTTTGGCCCATTTAGATGGCTATCGATTGAATCGAGGATACGCCCTAGTCATCCCATTCAGGCGTATAGTCAGGATGCTCGATTTTACGGCCATCGCTACGGGCCAAGTTGCCGATTTTTTCTAACTCATCGGCGCTAAGCTGGATATCAATGGCATCCAAGTTGCCTTGTAGATGATCGGGATTGGAGGTCTTGGGAATGGCCACACGGTTTTTGTCCGATAATATCCAAGCCAGTGATATTTGCGCAGGTGTCACGCCATGCTTATCCGCAATCTCTTTGATGACCTCATTGTCAAACACATCACCGCGCGCCAGTGGCGAATAGGCTTCTAATAAAATATGATGGTTATTCAAAAAAGTCTGCAAGGTATTTTGTTTGATAAACGGATGAAACTCTACTTGGTTGACGACAATAGGCACATCAGCGTGTTTTTTGGCTTCGATGATATGAGCGATATTAAAGTTAGAAACTCCAATATGGCGCGTCAGCCCTTGTTTTTGCAGTTCACACAGCGCAGGAATGGTCTCAGACAATGGCACGCGATCATCAGGCCAGTGTAATAGCAGTAGATCGACATAATCGGTATCTAGGTTTTCTAATGAGCGCTTGGCGGCGGCTATCAGCTTTTCTGGCTCAAACTTCATATCATCAGGGAAAATCTTGGTGGTCAAAAAGAACTTATCACGCGCCACGCCTGATTGCTTGATACCTTCTCCGACCTCTGTTTCATTGTCATAAGCTTGCGCAGTATCAATGTGCTCATAGCCCATTTTTAACGCTTGGCTGACAACATCGATACAGTCTTGGCCTGTTGATTGCCAAGTACCTAGCCCTAGCACAGGAATATTGGCTTGGCCTGCGGTACGAATATTATAAGTTTTCTTGCTCATATTATTATCCTTATTATGTGTTGAGTGTGGTTTTATGGCTGTTTATATAAGTGTTCTTTATATAACTGTTCTCCAAACAAGTAAGCACTGAATTCAGTGTCACTACCTATCAATGTCACTACCTATAAATATCACCACCTGAGTGAGAAACTTTTAAAACTGAATAAATAACAGTCGTATCATAGTGTTGATTGTAGAACTTGCCCTAACAGAACAACTCGGCAACCCAGCTACTATAGAAAAAAATAGAATAAAGTAAAAGGTCGGTTGACGCTTTCCTACAAAGGACAAACAGGCTGTAACGTCATTTTTATCATTATTTTTGAGATGAAAGCACGCTCTAAAGCTGTCTGACTTATGGATAAACGTTGTCAGTGTAATCACGAGAGTCAGAAAAGACAGTAGAGTCAAGGCGTAAGAAGCGTAGCGGACGGATGAGAGATAAGCAAAAAAAGCGCCCAATATCGATTGATACTGGGTGCTTTTATAGACGCGGAAGCACGGTTATAAATTACTGCGCCGCTTCGGTCTCTACAGCCGCATTTTCAGGGGCTTTGGTTGCGTCGGCGGTGTTTTCACCCCAGATTTTTGGGTATTTGTAGCCAGGGAATGTCTCATGCGCGTACTTTTTGAAGGCTTCTGAGTTATAGGCGTTGGTGACGTCTTCTACCCATTTTTTGCCAGTATCGGCAGACTTGATCGCTGACCAGTTGACATAAGCAAAGCTTGGCTCTTGAAACAGTGCTTCGGTCAATTTGATACCAGAGTCGGTGGCATAGTTACCATTAATCACCGCAAAATCAACTTCATCACGGGCACGTGGCAGCTGTGCGGCTTCTAATTCGACGATATTGATGTCGTATTTGCTGTTATCCGCGATATCAGTCTTTGAGGCTGTCAACGGATCGATATTGTCTTTTAGCGTAATCCAGCCAAGGTCGTCCATCATCACAAGGGCACGCGCAAAGTTGCTTGGATCGTTTGGTGCTGAGACACTCATACCTTTGTAGGCTTCATCAAGGCTGGTCTTTTTACCTGAATAAAGACCAAGCGGGGCGGTCGGTACTTGGAATACCTCAACCAAATCTAGATTGTTTTCTTTTTTAAAGGTATCAAGATAAGGCTTGTGCTGGAAGATATTGATATCCAAGTCGCCTTCAGCCAGCGCCAAATTAGGACGCACATAGTCGGTAAATGCGATGAGCTCAACGTCATAACCTTGTTCTTCTAGCGCGCCTTTGACTTGGTTACGTACCATGTCGGCAAAGTCACCTTCAGTGGTACCGATGACGATTTTGCTATGCTCAGGATCGATATCGCTGTCTGCCGTTTGGGCTGTGGTGTTTTCAGTCGCCGTTTCTTTGTTGGCTTCTGGCGCTGATGAGTTGTTACAGCCCACCAATACAAGCCCTGTCATACCAACGGTTGCAAAGGCAGTGGCGAACTGACGGCTGATATCTGTTAATTTCATAAAATTTCCTTATTCGTACATGGGATTGGGTTATGTGAGTCGCGCCTGAGCATTAAAAAAGCAACATTCTACATAGTAATGCTGCTTTTTATGATAAGAGCTAAGAGGATTCATTACTGCCAAAAATAAACCGAGTCGCTGGCAATGTCAAGTATTTGCCAAAGCGGCTTAACGTTTGTCTAGGCGGTTGGCCAGCCAGTTACCAGACGCTTGGATAGCAATGACCATGATCGATAGCATAATCACGATAAAAATCATCACCTCAGTTTGGTAACGATAATAACCATAACGAATGGCCAAATCGCCCAAACCGCCGCCGCCGATCATACCCGCCGCCGCAGAGTATGACAGCAAGCTGATACACAAGATAGTCACTGACAGCACCAGCCCTGAGCGCGCCTCGTTGAGCAAGACTTTGATAATGGTAAAGGGGCGAGCGCCCATCGACTCGGTGGCCTCGATGATACCGCGCGGGACTTCACGCAGGTTTTGCTCGACCAAACGGGCAAAATAAAACGAGCCGGCAATCGCAAGCACCAAAGAGGCGGCAATCGGTCCGATACCTGTACCGACGATGGCTTTGGTAAATGGACTCATCGCAATCATTAAAATCACAAACGGGAAGGCGCGCATAAAGTTGGTGATGCCGCCTAACACAGCATATAGTGTTTTATTTTGCAAAAACTGTCTATCGCTGGATAAGAATAAGAATATTCCAAATAGCCCACCGATCAAAATGGCAACCGTCGTTGAGATACCCAGCATGATAAAGGTATCAATAAACGCAGTCACAATCTCTTTACGCAGCGCAAACAGCTTGTCGATCGAGGCGGATAGTTCCGTACCAGTTAACATATTATTTCTCCTACCTCATTAGTCCTCAACGACTAAGCCTTGGCCAATCGGGGTGGTGGCCTGAATCAGACCATCTCTTACGTCTGCAACCTCAAGCAGCTTGCCTTGGTGTAATAAGGCGGCGCGGTCGCAAAGCCTGCGAATCACACTCATCTCGTGGGTGACGATGACGATGGTCACGCCTAGCTGCTCGTTGATATCACGCAGACAGGTGAGCAAGCTACGAGTTGTCGCAGGATCGAGGGCACTGGTCGGCTCATCGGCCAGTAGCACCTTTGGACTAGGCGCTATCGCGCGGGCGATACCAACGCGCTGCTTTTGGCCGCCTGAGAGCTGCGCTGGATAGTGACCGGCGCGATCAGTCAGATCGACAATCTCCAGGCAGTCCATGACACGCTGATGAATATCACGACGCGGATAGCCTGCGACCATCAGGTTAAAGGCTACGTTGTCAAAGACGGTGCGATTGGACATGAGATTAAACTGTTGAAATATCATACCGATATTGTGGCGCGCCACTCGTAGGTCGCTGGCTGATAAGGTGGTCAAATCAGTGCCATCGATGATGACCTGACCTGAATCTGGACGCTCGAGCATATTGATCAGGCGCAACAAGGTGGATTTACCGGCACCAGAATAGCCCATTAGGCCAAAGATTTCACCTTGCTGGATGGACAGTGACGTCGGCTCGACAGCAGTAAACCAGTGAGGTTTGCCATCTTTGTCTTTGATTGAGCGGTCACTTAAAAAACTTTTGGTCACATCGTTTAAGACAATCATGTCATTCATGGAGGGCTCAAAATTCAATGGTTTTTTTAATGTCACAAACGCCTTGTTTTGCCTCTATCGTCATCTAAGAGGTAAAAAAACAATCGTTCATAACCCTATAATAAGGGGCGCTAATATAGCATATTGTCGGGTACTTTGGATATGCGCATCCGCGACCCGCTTATGATGAATAGTGATTAGGCGGGGGAGGCGAGGAAAAGAGGCAGATAATAAGAGCGGTTTTTGACAAGAAGACTAGATAGGCACACTTAATAGAGGAGTTTGCGCTAGCAAGATAAGAATACGTCCTAGTCATTTGGATGATAGTGCGGATTATGCTTGACTGGCAGTATGACCAAAAACCTTGTATGGCCATTGATGGTATCAGTGATGATACGGCCTTGATGCGCGGTGACGATTTGTGATACCAGTGATAACCCCAGCCCTGAGCCTTTGTTTTTTTGTTGCAAACGCACAAATGGGCTAAACACTTCTTTACGCTTTTCTTCAGGGATACCAGCTCCTTCGTCGATGACGGCCAGTACCGCGTATTTGGGCAGAGGACGTTCAGGCTCTGTTTTGGTTTTTTTGAGATGCTTGGTAAACAAGCCTTCTTTGCGCGGCTCGTCCATAGCCTCCCCGTCAAGCTGCGTCGCGTTTTTGCTACTAAATTTTTGGTCTTTTGGCTTTTTGCTATCATCGCTAGTGGCTGTACTATCGGCGATGGCGCTTTTTTGGCTGTGGCCATTTTTTAGCGCATTGATACCTTTGCTCATCAGACTGTCTTTGGTTTTTTGTACTGTAATGTCACTATCCGCTGCTGCCGCGTCAAGGAGAGGGGGTTGGTTACTATCAGCCTGTGCCGCGCTCTCAGGTACCGCACGCCAAATGACTTTTTTGATTTTGTCCGCAAACCCAGAGGTAAAGCGCTGATAGTCTGTCATCACAGATAGCGATGCGCGCGCGTCCTTTGGTTTAAGAGCGGTATGGTTATTGGCCGAAGCGAGAGCGTTATCATCCGTCTCCGTTGCAAGCGTGTCATCCGCCCCTACTGCAGATATCTTAATCTTATGCGTCTCGCAGCTTGGTGTTGCATCGTGGTTAGGACGGTCAGCAGCGTTGTCGTTTGTCGTGTCGACCGCAGTGTGAGTAGCATCAGTATTATCTGCCTCATTAACGACAGCGGCCTCGTCAACGAGCGTTTCGCCGTTTTTGTAGATAGGCGGTGCAGGCAGGGCCATGACCCTCTCTGTCATGTCTGCTTCAGCCGCGGCGGTATCTGTGAGCGCGGTATCGTCGCCTTGCGCTGATGCCGCCCGGCCATCCTCTCGGGTTGGTGCCGCGGTCTCATCATAGGAGTCAAAGTCTGAGCTATTATAGTCGGCGAAACTACTGCAAATGAGGGTTTGCAGCAGGTAGTCTGGGATGCTATCGGCCTCGTCAATGGTCTGTACGCCATATAGCAGTACGGTCACTGGCGGCACCCCATGTAGCATCGCATTGGTCAATAGATTGCGAATCAAATGGGTTAGCATAGAGGCCTGCCCATCGATGACGATGTGCTCGCCGATCAACGTCGCTTCAGGGTAATGTTGGCGCTCTTGATTGATGAGATCGTATAAATCTAGGCGCTCTACTTGCTGCAACGCATGACCTGCATCCAAGCGGCTGACCAGCAAGATGCTTTCTACCAAGTCATTGAGCCCAGACAAATCGCGATTGATGGCTTGGGCGCGTTTATCAAACTTTTCTTTGATATCAGAGGGCAGCGCGCCTGCCAGCATGTCCATCATCTCAATCTGCAAGCGAATACGCGTGATGGGTGTGCGCAGCTCATGAGAGGCGTGCGCCAGCAGTAAGTTATTGGCATCGACCAAATGCTCGATTTTTTGTGCCGCTTGGTTAAAACCGCGCGCCAAGGAAGCAATCTCATCATTACCGCGCGCATTGACTCGCACGGTAAAATCACCATCACCCAGCTGTGTCATCTGCTGGCTCATCTGATTGATACGCCACGTCATGGTGCGAGCAATAATCCACAAAACCCCTGCCATGATAAGCAGCAGCAATAAGGTGCCGGTAAATAGGTTCAATGCCGCAGAAAGGGCTGGTTTTTTGGGCGGTAAACGCGGTTCGTACAGCAGCGTATAGCCTGTGCTGCTATATACTTGTGCTTGCTGGGTCGTGGCGGTATCAGAAAAAGAAGGGAAAACGCGTGATAACAAAGACGGGGTTGGCGGCAGCTCTAATGGCAAATCGCTGTGGTCGGTTTGCATCAGCAAATGACCATCACTGTCATACAGACCCATTTTGGCCTGTAAAGACTCGTCAAAAATATCAAAGCTTTTTTTGACGACCGCCAGCATAAACCGCGACTGCAAACGGTTGTCTTTGCTAATGGCGGTATTTAGCTCATGCAAAAAAGGATCGATTTGCCCTAATATCTGAGTGGCCAATACCTCGGAGCGAATTCCCGCATCTTTATCATGGACCAGCTGGGTCAACAGCACCATCGCCACTGCAAATAAGATAAGCGCCAGCATCACACTGGCAAATAGCTTGGCAAATAAAGAGCGAAAACCCAAGTGCTGCATTAAACCATCTCTATTATCAGACGTTTATAACGATTCAAAACGGTTACTATATGGTCTGCCGTTTATAGCGTGCTGCCGCTCATAATATGAGCAAAAAATCAGACCTGATCAGTGGCAAATTGATAACCGACGCCGCGTACGGTGATGATACGTTTGGGCTGGCGAGGGTTGTCTTCAATCAAGGCGCGTAAACGTGAAATATGTACATCAATGGCGCGGTCGATATTGTCTGAGCTGTCATCATTTGGCATCGCCTGCCAGAGCTGCTCACGATTGAGTACTTTACCAGAATGCGTGGCAAAGTAGTGTAGTAATTGAAACTGATGCGTGGTCAAACGTACCGGCTCATCATCAATCGTCACCTCATGACTGTCAGGAAATACGCTTAAGCGGCCAAACGTCAAGCTATCTGACTGGCTGTCTGCTTGGTTTGGTTGCTCATGACGGCGAATCACAGCGCGGATACGAGCCAATAACTCACGCGGCTCAAAAGGCTTGGCGATATAGTCATCGGCACCCATCTCAAGGCCCAACACGCGATCTGTGGTATCACCTTTGGCCGTCAACATGATAATAGGTACCTTATTGGTCATGTTGTTTTTATTGCCACGGATCTTTTGACAGACCTGCATACCATCCATATCGGGCAGCATCAAATCAAGCACCACCAAATCGATATCGCGCTCTTTGGTATCTAATAAGTCAAGACCTTCTTGACCAAGCCCTGCGTGATGTACGTCGTAATAATTCATGGTCAGATAGTCGCTGATCAATTCTGCTAAATCTGGATCATCTTCTATTAATAAGATCTGTTTACTCATGGGTTATCCTCTAGTTGTTGTTATCATGGGTCAGGCGTTTATACAGCTCTGTACAGTCATTCTGATAAATACATCAGATGCGACCGCTGTTATGTCAAACGTCTGAATGTGTTATGTGCTATTTAAAGACATTATTTAAAGGCACTATTTAAAGGTACTATCTCGTAAATATATATACGCTTAAATACGTATGCTTGCTGTAAACGCGCTAATAATAAAGACCGCTAATAATAAAGACATAGTGCCTAATTTTGCTGTGACAAAACAAGACAAGCTTTGTTAATGTTTCTGCATAATGTAACTGCCAGCGTAAGCCATTAGGACACAATGACTTTTTTGCCTTTAGAATCAAGGGGTAAATCGGCCAAGCAAATCAAGCTATCATTACTGATGCCTGCGATCAGATACTGCTGAGTGGTGGGGTTAAACTCGATCACTTCTACAGGCTGGCGCGTCAGACGCTGATCTTGTCCGATGATCCACACATTTGCCGCCAATGGCCTTAGAGGTTTGTATGGCGGTGAATGCAATTCTGTCAAGTTCACATCATGTAAAGCGCGTCTAGGCACGATAGTGCCGACATCGATTTGTCCATAGTTGACCCGCCCCGTGACCTGCATCTTAGGCAGCAGTTTTTTGCGACTGCTCTCGTTATCGATCACATTGACATGGACCAGCAGCTTTTTGGGGTGCGGGGCTTCGACCAGTTTGCTGACTTGACCGGTGAACTGATCTGTCAGCTCAGCGGTTGTAAAATTAACCGTTTGTCCTACCGATAGCTGCGGCTTTGCCTGAATAGGCACGGTTGCGACAAAGTATAGCTTGGTCTCATCAGCGATCTGCAGTAAGGACGTACGTGCAGCGAGCTGCTGTCCTGCGGCGGCATTTAACTGCGCGATCCGCCCAGCGAAGCTGGCACGCACTGTGATAAGTTGGTATGACGAATGCTTTGAGGCGTCGTCCGGTGTGTCTGTCGCAGCGTCTGCATCCGCGTCGTTTTGGCGCGGCAGCTTGGCTGAGGCAGGGTTGCTGTCGGAGGTGGCTTGGCTAGCAGAGGTAGACTTGCTATCGATGGCTGATGGCTCGGAGGCCGCGTCCTCTATGGTGGCTTGTTTTGTCTGATCCGGACGAGGTGAAGTTTTTTCAGTAGCTGGGTCTTTTGCTGCACTTTTGGTTTGCGGTGCTGCATTCTCGGTTTGTGGCGCTGAGTTGCCATCGGCCTCTGTATTTATCTCATCTGAGCGTTTGGGAGGTGTTTGACTGGTCATGTTCAGCCGTCGGACGATAAGCAAAGGCGCGTCTTTTTCGACCTGCTGACCTTCACTGACCAGTACTTGTTCGACATACAGCGGCTGGGCGGCGACAAACTGACTTTGTTTGATCGGCTGTATATTGCCCTGTAGCCCGAGGCTGGGTTGATAGCGCGATGGTTTGATACTTAGAATATGGTCTGGCGTCATCGTCACCGTGCTATCACTGATGATCAGTGGGTTATCTACTGTCTCACTGTTTTCGGCTGTGACAGGCTCATCGGTAGGCGGGGAGGGCTGACAAGCCAGCAGCAGCAAAACGCTAAGTAAGTACGGGCTTTTTTTTAACCATTGAAAAGCTGTCATAGCAGTCACCGTTATAATCGTCGTTTTATTATATAGTGAAATCCTATGAGGTGAAACGATTGTACGCTAGCTGATTGTGCAGTGACCAAACATTGCCGGTCGTCATGCAATCATGACTGCCAAATGCTAAGCCATACAACCTGCTGATAGAAGCATGACTGGAGTATGGCTATAGGTAGCTATTTAGATAACCATTTAGGTAATTATTTGGATAGCTATTTAAGTTATTAGCTAGGAGACTGGTCAGTCTGAACATAAATTTGTTAATCACTGGAATTGCATGAATAACTGTGCTAAAACAAACATAACAAAATATATTGATACATTTTTATCACAATCGAAAATTATTCAGCAATGTGGTAGTTGATTCTATATAATGCAGAAATATCATGAAGTTGGTGGATTTTTTGCCCTGTTTTTATCAAAAAGTAGGATGACGATAGTTTATGGCAAAGTGCTTTAATGTTTTTTATGCATTAAGATACCTTTATCTGGCGACACGCTAAGCACAGTGGTTGGTGGTTGGCCACCGGATTGAGCGTCAATCGATTCAGCCTTCATAAATTGCCTATCATGACCCAGATGGCGGGGCTACTTTTGCTCAGGACTGATAAAAGCCAGATACTCATAAAAGAAAAGATAGGTCCGCTACGATATAGATAGATGGCAGAGGTCGTCTCAAGCCCATAATCAATAAATGATCAATTGAGAATACCCTAACAGCTGTGTTGATAGATCGCGTGACAAACCCATAGTCGTTCATAGGACAATGAGAATGGAAAATAATTTTGATGGCTTAAAAGTGATGGTGATTGATGATTCCAAAACCATTCGCCGTACTGCAGAAACCTTGTTACAAAAGGCGGGCTGCGAAGTTGTAACTGCTATTGATGGCTTTGATGCACTTGCAAAGATTGTCGATAACAATCCCGATATTATTTTTGTGGATATTATGATGCCACGTTTAGATGGTTATCAAACCTGTGCTTTGATCAAAAACAACCCTGATTATGCCGACAAGCCTGTAATCATGTTGTCATCTAAAGACGGTTTGTTTGATAAAGCACGCGGCCGTATCGTTGGCTCTGATGAGTATCTGACCAAGCCATTTAGTAAAGACGAGCTGTTTGACGCGATCAACCAATATCGCTAGACAAAGGGTCAAAATAAATGTGCCAGACTATCTTTGAGCGTGGCATATTTTGTGCAGGTTTTGATATCACGTACGGCTGTTGCTAGCCGCTTGACAACGAGTAACCACTGCGGTGAGAGGCGTGTGATCATGAGTATTTGGAGCACAGGCTTTAGCAGTTGGTCTTTATAATATATTTGAATATCCAAATGGACATCTTCGTAAATAAAGGAAAATCCTATGACTACCGTCTTAGTCATTGACGACTCGCCATCTGAAATGGCGAAATTTCGCGACATGCTCTCCAAAAACAACTTTCAAGTGTTAGAGGCGAACAATGGGGAGCAGGGCTGTCAGATGGCAGCAGATCATCTGCCAGATGTGATTTTGATGGATGTGGTGATGCCAGAGATGAATGGTTTTCAGGCGACACGCAAGATCACCCGCGGCAAAACCACCGCCCATATCCCAGTGATCATGATCAGTACCAAAAACCAAGAAACAGACCGTGTGTGGGGTAAGCGTCAAGGCGCTAAAGAGTATATGACCAAACCGATTGACGAGAGCAGCTTGGTCAATATCATTCGTCGAGTAATGGAGTAGCTTGTGGCTTCCAAAGGGTTTATTGAGCTTCTGCGTCTAGCAGATCTGGCACGCGCGCGCAAAAGTGGTCGCCGCAGTGGGCAAGAATATGACTGGCAAGGTGTGGTATTTGAGATTGGCGGACAGCGTTTGGTGGCGCCAATGGGTCAGGTATCGGAGGTGTTGGCCATGCCAGAATATACCAGCTTACCCTTAGTGAAGCCTTGGATGCTAGGTATTGCCAATATCCGTGGTCGTTTATTACCGATCACGGATTTGTCACAGTTTTTACAAGTACCTAGCCGTGTGGCGCAAATGAGTCAGCGTAAGGTCATTGTCATCGATCACGACAACCTGTTTTCAGGTTTGCTCGTCGATCAGGTGATCGGTATTGAGCAGTTTACCAGTGACCAATATCGCGCCGAGGCCATCGAGCCAAGCTCACCATTTGCGCCTTATAATCACGGTAAGTTTTATAAAAATGAGCAAGATTGGTATGTTTTCATGCCAAGCTTACTAGCGCAGGATTTGCAGTATAGCGATGCGGCAATATAACTGTCGATAATACAGAATCTGTCTCATTCATAAAGACAGAGGATTAGCGACTGACATGATGCGGTTGGATGTCAGCATTCATACAGGCTTTGTTGATCGTTGTTTTGATAACAATAAGATTGTCAAAGTCAGTCACGATAAGACTTTGACGATTGTTTGAAAGGAATACGTAAGATGAGTGATGTTATAAAAAAACCTGTAGCTGGTACGCCCAAAACCACAGCGGATGGCAAAGATGCCTATAGTGAATGGAATTTATTGCTGGTTCTGTTTGTGGCGATAAGCGTGGCTTGTTTGATTTGGCTAGGCAACTCTGTATCGTCAGTGAGTCAGTATTTCTCTGACTTTAATCAATCGGTCATTCTGCCTGTGGTGGTGTTGATCATAGGCATGCTAGGTATTTTCTTTGCCCTATATAAAATCTTAAAACAACGGGGCGGCTCAGAGCGCATCTTGATCGAAAAAGAAACCCTACGTCGCCGTCAAGAAGCCGAGGCGGAGTCTGAGCGTGCTCGTCAAATCCAAGAGGAAAACGAGCGTAACCAGATCGCTATTTTGCGTCTACTCGATGAGCTAGGTGACTTGGCAGAAGGGGACTTGACCGTCAATGCGACTGTATCAGAAGACTTTACAGGGGCGATTGCCGACTCAGTCAACTTTGCCATCGACCAGCTGCGTCAGCTGGTACTGGTCATTAACAGTACCGCTGAGCGCGTCTCGCAATCATCAGAGCAAACACAGATGAACGCTGTAGAGTTGGCCGAAGCCTCTGAGCACCAAGCACAAGAGATCGCTGGCGTGTCGGCGGCGATTAATGAAATGACGGTGTCGATTGACCAAGTGTCTAACAACGCCTCAGAGTCAGCGACCGTAGCCCAGCGCTCAGTTGCCATTGCCTATAATGGAGCCGAGGTGGTACAGCGCTCTATCGAAGGTATGAACGTGATTCGTGATCAGATTCAAGAAACCTCAAAGCGTATCAAGCGCTTGGGTGAGTCGTCACAAGAGATTGGCGATATCGTTAGCTTGATTAATGACATTGCCGATCAGACCAACGTTTTGGCATTGAATGCGGCCATTCAGGCGTCGATGGCAGGTGAGGCAGGCCGAGGCTTTGCGGTCGTTGCTGACGAGGTTCAGCGTCTCGCTGAGCGTTCAGCCAATGCGACCAAGCAGATCGAAACACTGGTAAAAACCATTCAGGCAGATACAAATGAGGCGGTCGTTTCGATGGAATCAACGACCTCTGAAGTCGTACGCGGTGCACGTCTGGCAAAAGACGCCGGTGAGGCACTAGAAGAAGTGCAAAGCGTTTCAAACACGCTCGCTGATTTGATCCAAAACATCTCAAACGCGGCATTGCAGCAAGCTGAATCTGCAGGCCATATTTCACACACCATGAACGTCATTCAAGACATTACGTCACAGACCTCATCAGGTACCATGGCGACCGCGCGCTCTATCGGTGAGTTGAGTGAGATGGCAGCCGCACTACAAGAGTCTGTCACTGGGTTTAAAATCTCAAATGACGATGAGTTGTTGGACGCTGATATGCTAGAGTCTGAAGAGGTTTTATCAGAGAGCGTCTGATAAGTATTTGGTGCTAGAGCCTGAGTCGGCAAACAGGTGCAGTAACGGTGCATAACAATGATAGCAGGTCATGTGGACGATCTTAATCAACCAACCCGCAGCTTTGTTAAAGCAAGCAGCGCTGCGCTGGGTAAGACGGTAATGCAAAACGATCATTTTGATGCGCAGCAATGGCAACGGTATATAGAGCTCGAAACGGGCTTTGTACTACCAGATGTCCAGCTAAAATGGTTAAAAAATGCGATTGACCATACCGCCCAGTCGCATGGCTTAAGCGTCAAGCAGCTATGGTATCAGCTGCCCAAAAGCAATGCGCTGCGTCAACAGCTGCTGGACAAAGTACTTATCCACGAAAGCCGTTTTTTTCGACATCAGCCTTCGATAGATTTTGTGACCCAGTGCGCCGCCGAGCATCAACGCCTAGCCCTAAACGCCGATAGGATAAGTGCTAATGGGGTAAGCGGCGTAGATAAGTTGTTTCGTATTTGGAGTGTGGGCTGTGCCGGTGGGCAAGAGGTGTGGTCGCTGGCCATGAGTCTGGCGGCGCAGCAGCTGACGAGGTTTGTGATATTAGGCACTGACGTTAGTGAACAAGCACTGGTAAAAGCACGGTTGGCGCAATATGACAAACGTCAGCAGGCCTTGATTCCGCAGCACTGTCAGCCGTATGTGTATCCGTTATCAGCAAACCGCCCAACGTCTACATCGAGCTTGGCAGATACCGCGATGCCTGCTACAGCGATACAGACATCATGGCAAGTTGCCCCAACGCTGCAATCACACGTAAGCTTTGCTTTACATAATATTATCGAGCAGCAACCACCCACGCCACATCTGCAGCAGGTGATTATTTGCCAAAACATGCTGCTGTATTTTCGCAAATTTGATCAGCGTGATATTTTGGCGCGGCTGTCAGCGCAGTGTGCTCCCGGTGGATACATTGTATTGGCTCCGGGTGAGGCGCTGTTTTGGCGTCCTGCAAATATGCGCCGTATTGCGAACCCACAGGTTAATGTGTGGCAAAAGACCAACACTTAAAACCCGTGCCTTCATGAGTGGCAAAATTAGTGCCTAGACGAGTTAGGATGACCCTATGAAAAACCAGCCCAATGACATAGTGACGCTTGAGTGGTTGCTCCCTCTATTTAATCAGCAATTATCACAGGTATCGGATGGCTGGCAATTAGACGCTGATCCCATCAATTATGAGCACATGGTCGCGCCCTATCATCAGCTCGGTGGCGCGCTCATCATGAGCAATCTACCGGCATTGGCAGATCTGGCATACAAGCTCAGCGCATTAGCAGAAGTTGGTGGCCGCGATGGCCTAGCTAGCGAGGCGCGCCGCGTGGGTCAGCTTGCGCACCGATTGTTGCAACGAGCGTTAAATCAGTATGCTCGCATCGGCAGTCACCATACCGCCCCAATCACGGCCGCCGCGGAGCAACTGCTTGAGGTGCTAACGCAATTGGGAGCGGCTAGTGGGTCATCATTGGCATCCAGCGCTATTCAGCAGGGCGCATTGCATCAAAAAACTGACACAGATGCGGCTGTGGATGGGTTTGAGCTGGCCGTACCTGTGCGAACAGATGACGTCACCGAGCATCTAGACGAGCAACAATACCAGCAGTTATTGCTCGTCTGGCGACAACAAGTACAGGTGCTGTTAAGTGTTAATAGTAATCAGCCGCCGTTATTAACCCCGCTAGAAAAAGTCAGCCAATACCTGCGGCAGACGAGCCAAGAGGAAAATTTGCAGCGGCTCTGGTACTTGACTGAGCTGTGGTTTAGTGAGCTTGCGAAAAATACCGCTCCATTGCCTAAGCAGTATGCCCCTCTGTTAAGCGAGCTTGATCAGATCATTGATGCTTTTGTACAGCAAACACCGCCTGTGACAAGTGTCATCAACAGCCTTATAACCAATATTTATATCGAGCTAAGTGGTCTCGACCAAAGCAGTGACAATACGCAGTCGATACTGAGCAACTTGCCCCAAAGCTCGGCGGTAGAGTCGCGTTTTTTACCGCGTATATTGAGTGAACTTGAGACTTTGGTTTTTCATTTAGACAAGCCAACCACACTGTTGTATCCGCTGCAAAAGATACAAACTCAGCTGGAGGGGCGTGGTTGGACATATTATGCCGCACAAGTGGCAGAAATACTGACCGAGATAGAGCAGGCGCTGGCGTCTGAGGCGGCGCTGACTCAAGTACAATGGCAAATTGAACAAAAGCTGCAAGAGCTATACAGCGCCATTTACAATACGGAGCAAGTGATCTCGCAAAAGATTGGTGAGGCCGCCGCGTTTGTTCCTTTTTCTGATGTACTTGACAGTGCCAACGAGCAACCCGTCACAAGTGCTGATGCTGTGTCGGCGGGTGAAGGGCTGCGTGAGCTGCGCATCGCTGTCGAAGACGTCAAACAAAGCTTTAATGAGTATATACAGCGTCAAGAAGTGCATCTGCTACCGACGACTGCTGACTTTGCAAAAATCGGTCAAGCCTTTGATGATATGGGGTTGCCAACGATCTGCCAGACCACCGATCAGATCGCGCATATCTTTAGCCAGCTAAAAACGCACGAGATTGATGCGCTGAGTTGGGATGTGACGCAAGCCTTGGCGGAAGCACTAACGTCAATCGAGCTGTTGTTAGATTATCTGGCTCAGCAGGTTTTTGATCAGCAACTATTAACGCTCGCAAGTGAGCATACGGCCAGAGCAGAAGCACTGCTTGATGCTTATATTGAGGCGCCAGAGATGGTTAGTGATACTTTTCATACCCAGACACCTGCCGCAACTGACGTGCTGCGCTATGATGACAGCGGTGAGATTGCTCCTGCCAGTCATGATCTATCTGCCCAGCCATCCGATGATGCGCTAGAGGATGACAACATGCGTGATGACAACGTGCAAGATGACAGTGCTACGCATAAGGATAGTGAAGCATTGGCCGAGGCTCGCACGCAGTTGCAGCCTGATAGCTTTGAGGCAGATGCCGATATCTGTGAGATATTTGTCGAAGAAGTCACAGAAGTGATCGCTGATTTAGAAGACTTTTTGCCTATTTGGCAGCAAGACTCACAGGATTTGACACCCTTGACAGAAGTGCGTAGAGGTTTTCATACTCTAAAAGGCTCAGGGCGCATGGTGGGGGCTTTTAGCATCAGTGAGATGGCTTGGTCTATCGAAAACTTACTGAATCGATTGTTGGACAAAACCTTGCCCGTCACCGAAGACGTGGTAACTCTGGTCACGCAAACCACAACGCATCTGCCCACTCTCGTCGCCGACTTTCAAGCCAAACGGCCGCCAAGTGTGGATCCTGCTATCACAATACTGCAAAGCCGTAATCTATTGAGCGGACAACCTGTCGACGCTGGATTGGCCGAGAGCGAGTCTGCATTGGCCATCTCTGACACCGAGTCAGGGGCTGAGGCGGAAATGCTGGCTGATGAAGTGCGCGCTGCAGCTGACGTCGCTGCATCACAGAGTAATGATGCCGCTGCGTCTAATGAGATCGGTATGGATACAGCCGATACCGAAGTGCGCGGCGAAACGGTGTCTTTGTTTGATCTTGAGGTTCCAGCAGTGCTTGCGCCCTTTATGCCAGATACTGAGCAGCTACCAGCCGATGCCAATGATGCAGACCCTGATATTAAAGAGATATTTATCGAAGAGGCCGATGAGGTATTGAGCGAAATCGTGCCTTTGTATGAAAACTGGCGCATGTCTCCTACTGACCTAGATGCCTTGACAGATATTCGCCGCGGTTTCCATACCCTAAAAGGCTCAGGCCGCATGGTCGGGGCCAACTATAGCGCTGAGCTGGCTTGGGCTATTGAAAATATGCTCAATCGTGTACTGGATCGCAGTATTGAGGTGACAGCAGATATCACTCAGCTAATGGCTGATGTATTAGCCGCTTACCCAGCGATGCTCGCTACCTTTGAGCAAGGTGGTGAAGAGTATCCAGCACTGATACCGTTATGGATTGCCTGTGCAAACGCCTATAGCAAACAAAAATCTCAGGACTTTAGTTACCCAGCCTTACTGGCGCAAACGGGCAGTACGCCTGCGTCTGATATTCACAAAGACGACTTGGCTTTAGCTTCAGAGCGGTGGGATGAGACTGATGCCGATGAGATTGAGGCTGCGAGCGACTATGAAGGTAGTGATGACAGTAATGACGGTGATGACAGCGAGGTAAGGGACGCTGTAGCGGCCATAGAGATAGATAGTACCTTGCAATCGCTTACTTCTGTCAATGAAATGATGGCAGAAGCACCGGTGATTTTGACGCCGCAGAGCGAAGAAGAGCAAGCCTTCTGTGAGATTTTCATCGATGAAGCCGAAGCGTTATTACAAGACATTGAGCAGTTTGTTGCCACGCATCGAGATCAGCCTCAGATTGAGGTGACCGATGAGATTGTACGAGCCTTTCATACGCTGCGCGGCGCATCAGGCTCTAGTGCGTTAGCGGCTATCAGTGACGTGAGTGCGACGATAGAGCATAGTTTAGAGCTGCTACAACAGCAAGATACCGCGATGACGCCGCTGCATTTAGAGGCGTTGGCACGGTCAGCTATGCTGATCAATGGTTATCTAACGAATTATAAGCAAAACGTCCAACAACCTGATGTTTCGGTGGAAGATGCCCAAAGCCAGCAAGATATTGCGTCATTGCAAGCCATGCTTGGTGAGCAGTATCTCATCCATGACGATCAGACAGCCTCCGACAATAAGCCAACGATTGAGCAGTTGTTGGATGACAATATTGATGAGTTATTAGACGCTGAGTGGGAGCTAGAGGAGGCGCTAAGTCAGGGGGATATCTCGCAGGCTCAGCGCTATATAGAGCAGCAACTTAGCCAAATCAAACACCTCACCAATAAAGCCCAAGAATTTCCAAAATTCACTGCTATCCTTGGCGGTTTGGCGCACGCTTACGCTTATCTACAGCGGCATCCAGAATTGGCAAAACAAGCAGAGGTGCAGGCGGTATTACTCGCTGGCCACGCGCAATTGGTCGGCTTGTTTGATGCGCTCGCTGGCAGCACTTCACTAAAAGTCGACCCGCAAGTGCTACATGAGTTGCAGGCGCTTGCTGGCTTCGATGACGGCGATGATGCCGAGTCGATGGTTCGCACGGTTGCTGCACCCGAGCTGCAGCTTGAGTCGATCGATACCGATGTAGAGCTGCTTGAGATCTTCTTAGAAGAAGCGCAAGAGCTAGATGACGCGCTGGATGAAAGCTTTAGTAAGTGGCGTGCCGATATCACCAATATCAACGCGCTTAAAGTATTGCAGCGTCACCTACACACTATCAAAGGTGGCGCAAGAATGGCGGGCATTAGCAGTATTGGCGACCTGACCCATGAGGCGGAGAGCATTTATGAAGCCTTTGTAGAAAACAGGAAAACACCAACCGCGCAGTGGCTAAAGATTATGCAAATGGTGCAGGACACCATGTCATTGCAAGTCATGCATATCGTTCGTCATCAGCAGTCGTTTTTTGCTACAGAATTGATTGAGCAGTTACAACAGTTTGAAAAAGCAGACACATTGCCAGCGGTGGTTGAGCTGATCATACCAGCACCGACTAACCACTTCGACGCCGACACCCAAGCACAGGCTGACAATACCCAGCAGAGCCATGAAGTAGCAGACACGGTCAGCTTAGATACCATGATCAAGCAATCATGGGCCAATGGCTTGCCTGATCCTGATCTTTTGGCGGTGTTTTTAGAAGAAGCAGAAGAGCTGACCAACCAAAACCGACACTTGCAAGTGTTTTTGCAAGATGCCGAAGATACCGTGGCGTTACAGTCGCTACAGCGTGATCTGCATACCATCACAGGTGGTGCCAAAATGGTCGGCGCCAGCGGCATCGCTGACTTGGCTTATGAGCTAGAAGCGACGTATAAAAACTTTGCCAGCCGTCGCCGTCCTGCAACCGAAAAAGCTCAAGCATTGATTGTTGCTTGTCACGACTGGCTGGCAGATGCGGTATTTATGCTAGGTCTACAGGTCAACCCGCCAACGCCGACGCTACTGATTGAAGCGCTCCAGCAGTTTGGTAAAAACCCTAATAGCCTAAAACAAGTACCAAAAGAGTCGCTGCAAGCACAGCGTACAGCGATCTTGCTGGCAAAAGAAGCACAGGATTCACAATATCTAGAAAAAGACATCAGTCAGATGCCGTCGATGTTTGCAGAGACCGATGAGGAAGAGCAGAGTGCCAGCAGCAATGAGATGATTCGTATCTCAGGTGGCTTGATTGAGCATATGATCAACCTATCGGGTGAGTCTGCGATCAACCGTGCTCGTATCGATATGGGTATGAGCAGCTTGACCAACAGTATCGAAGAGATGGGCATTACCGTACAGCGCTTGGCCGATCAGCTGCGCCGTATGGAGACGGAGCTTGAAGCACAGATATTGTCGCAAATCGATGACGAGCTGATTAATAATGAAGGTTTTGATCCATTGGAGATGGATCAGTACTCGTCACTCAATCAGTTGTCCAAATCATTGTCAGAGTCGGCCTCGGATTTGGTCGATATCAACCACACTTTATTAGAAAAAACCCGTGATAGCGAAAGCTTGCTGCTGCAGCTGGCACGTACACAAACCGAGCTACAGGACGGTTTGATGAACTCGCGTATGGTGCCGTTTACGCGCTTGACCCCGCGTCTGGAGCGTGTCGTCCGTCAGACTGCAAACGAGCTTAATAAATCTGTAGAATTGACCATTATCAATGCTGATGATGAGATGGATAGAACCATTTTGGAGCGGATTACCTCACCGCTTGAGCATATGCTGCGAAACGCTGTCGACCATGGTATCGAAAACACCTCGGCTCGACTCAAAGCAGGCAAAGAGCGTAGCGGTCATATCACTTTAGAGGTGCACCGCGAAGGGAGTGAGGTCGTCATTCAGTTATCGGATGATGGCTGCGGTATCGATGTAGAAGCCGTACGCAACAAAGCCATCTCTCAAGGCCTTATCGATGCCAATGACGATAGCCTGACTGATGTCGATATCATGCAATATATCTTTAATGCCGGCTTGAGTACCAGTAAGCAAGTGACGCAAATCTCAGGCCGCGGCGTTGGTATGGATGTAGTGATCAGTGAGATTCGCCAGTTGGGCGGGGCGGTCACTGTGGTGTCGGAGCTGGGCAAAGGGTCACGCTTTACCATGCGCTTACCACTGACAGTTGCAGTGTCTGATGCGCTGGTCGTACGTGCAGCCGATCGCTACTATGCTATTCCACTGGTACAGATCGAGCGTGTGGTGCGTATCAACCCAGAAAAACTTTATGAGTATTATCAGTCCAACGACGCCACGTTAGCGTTTGAAGGGAATGATTACCGCGTACGTTATCTCAACGAGATTCTCTCGGGTAATAAGCTCAACGAGCTGATGGTCAATACCAACACTAGCCTACCACTGATCATCATCAAAAACCGCACGGGACAAAACATCGCCTTACAGGTCGATCAGATTGCAGGCTCACGTATTGAAGTGGTCGTCAAACCATTGGGACAGCAGCTATCCAACCTCTCAGGCATTTCGGCGGCGACCATCATGGGTGATGGCTCGGTCATGCCGATTTTGGACTTGATTGCCCTAATGCGAAATGCTCCAAGAGTCAAAAACGTGACCAAACCTAGCGGCACTCAGTCAAAACCGACGGTACTGGTGGTGGATGACTCAGTCACGGTACGTAAAGTGACCTCTCGTTTCTTAGAGCGTCAAGGCTTCAATGTGGCGCTTGCCAGAGATGGTATCGATGCTATCGAAATACTACAAGAAACCACGCCAGATATGATATTGCTCGATATTGAGATGCCGCGGATGGATGGCTTTGAGGTGGCAACGCAAGTCAGAAACAATCAGCGCTTACAGCATATTCCAATCATTATGATCACCTCGCGTACTGGTGAAAAGCATCGTCAGCGCGCCTTAGAGATTGGGGTAAATGACTATATGGGCAAACCGTTCCAAGAAAAACAGCTGCTCGATAAAATCCAGAGGCTGCTGGGTGATGAGGTCAGCTTAACTTATGAAGGATAATGCAGGTATTTTGGCACTAACAGGGAAGGCAAAAGCAAATATAAAGGTGCTGGTGGTGGCCGAAGACCATCATCAGCGCATGGCGTTTTCAGACACAGTTCGTAGCTGCGGTTTTGCGCTGATAGACTGTGTGTCGCGTGCGCAATTACAAAAAAAAACCGCACTTTTTGAGGCCGAAATAGACATTTGGCTGATCGATAGCGACTATGATGATGATATGGCGACGGTAACGGCTGCCTCCAAACCTGCCGCCGTGCTGGTGGGATTTAGTCAAGCCCCTTATCTCAATGAAGCGCAGCTGTATGCTAAATGGCAGCGTCAGCTAAAGCGTAAGCTGGCGCAGATGCTGGCACTGCCCGTGTTGGTGCATACGCCTGTCTATAAAAGCGATGATACTGATAACGACTGGCATTATGTGGTGTTTTTGGGTGCCTCTATGGGCGGGCCGAGCGCGGTAAAAGAGTTTTTGGATAACTTATCGCCCACGCTACCGATTTGTATTTTACTCGCGCATCATTTTAACCAAACCATGATTGGTACGCTGCCCCGTATTTTAAATCGCCACAACGAGTGGCGCTGTCAGGTCATCACCTCATCGCAGCGTCTGCGAGCTGGTCAATGTCTGATAGCCCCTATAGACAAGCAGATAGTCTGTGACTCTACTGGGCGGGTGATACTGCTAGAGCAGCCTTGGGATGGTGAATACAAACCAGCTATTGGCCAGATTTTAAAAAACACCAGCGATGTGTACGGCAGTGAGCTTATCAACATCATATTTTCAGGTATGGGTGATGATGGCTCGCAATACTTGGATCTTATTCAAGATAATGACAGCCAATTATGGGCACAAGAGCCAAACTTGAGTGCTTGTCCGAGCCAACCACAAGCCATCATTGATTCAGGTTATTGTGATTTTGTCGGCAGCCCTGTTCAATTGGCACAAAAACTTACCGACTATATTGGTGAAAAGGCGACGGCCTCTTTGCGTTAACTTACTGTGAGCGATGTATGAAACAAATTTTACGACACTCGTTTGAAGCAGTCAGCTTACTGACCACAAACCACGGTATGCTGGATGTCACTTTTATTCCCGCTTTTAATCAGCCTGATTGGATTATTCCAAGCGGTCTGATTTTGAGCATTGAAGACACGCATGAGCGCGCCTCCAGCTATCATTGGCAGCAGCAAGTATTGCCTGTGTTTGATCTGCTCACGCAAGAACAAACGCCTGATAAGATGATTATACTAGAAGGTAACACCATAGAGCACCGCATGGCGCTCCAGACGTCAGGTCAATTGTATCAGCGCCAAGTGGGTATCTCTGATGTGAAAGATACAGATAGGCAGGCGTATTTTGCCGACTCTGACAGCACGGATAAAATTACCGCTGAGGGACGCTTTACGGCAGAGGGTATGCTATCCTACCTTTTTCAAACGGTGATGATTGAGGACACCGTTTATGTGGTGCCTGATTTAGAAAAAATCGCGCATCAGTTGGTTGAGATGGACAGCTAGCGTTCGGTTGGTATCGTTAATCTGTTTTAGAATAGATACAAACCTACGGCTATTCATTTTCCTTGTGTGCATTGCCAACCAATCACTGCCATAAATAGCGATAAGGATAATAGAGCAGCTCATGAATAACACACAGTCAAATATGTCCAAGTGGTCAGTCACTAGTCGCGTGTTTCATTGGATTAGTGCGGTTTTGTTGCTAATCACTTGGATTCTGATATTGTTATACGAAAACCTCGATAGCAATCTTTATATCGGCTTGCATAAGGCGTTTGGGGTCAGTTTATTGTTTTGGATGATCGCGCGGGTGATTAACCGTGTTTTTACCAAAGCGCCGCCAGCACTGCCCATGCCAGCTTGGCAGTTGTGGGTCTCTAAACTGTCGCACTTTGCCTTGTATGCCACATTGATCGCGATGCCGTTGGCGGGTTTGTTGATGTCTGTATATGGTGGCAGACCGGTAGATATTTTTGGTTTGTTTCAGATTCCAGTATTTGTCACACCAGATAGAAGCTTGGCGCGTTTTTTTAATGACATGCATACCGATATCATTTGGCCGATGATTATCGGCTTTACATTGCTACATATCGCTGCAGCGTTGTATCATCAGTTTGTCAAAAAAGACAACCTGCTCGCTCGTATGAAATAAGCGCACTGAGTATCGATATTAAGCGTATGCGGCGTAGGCGATGGACTGACACATCGAGGTATAATAGAAGCCCGTCTCATATGAGTAATGTTCATATCACTTGCTAAAAGTCACCCATCAGATTGCCACATAGAAAAGCCCTAAGTAAGATGCTTAGGGCTTTTTCGTATGCGTCACAAAATCGCTGATAAGAGGCGCTGTACTGCCAGACTTATCTTTTGTGCTCAGGCAAATTGATGTTCATTTCTAAGACGTCTAAGCTGTCTTCGGAGCGATGATTGATATTGACATCATCAATCTGTACACCATTGACGTATTTATTGACCACCTCTAGTATTTCACGCTTCATTTTTTCGATGCGATCGGCGGTGAGACGACTGTTTAGGCGGTTTTCGCTTGCAACGATGACCTTAAGACGCTCAGTGGCTAGGTTGGCGCTACCAGCACTACTGCTGTCATCAGTACCAAATAGGCTACTCCAAAATCCTTTTTTCTTACTCATTATTAACTCCCAAACCAGCGCTGTAGTAGACTCTTTTTCTTCACATCGATATGACGCAGCGGACGCTCTTCACCCAAAAAGCGGGCAACGATGTCATCATAACATTGACCAGCAACCGAATCGCCATAATGAATCACAGGCTCACCATGGTTAGAGGCTTCTAAGACGGAGTGGCTTTCTGGCACTACACCGAGCAATGGCACTTTTAAAATATCATTAGAGATGGTGTCAATGTCCATCATCTCATTTGCTGCTGCACGTTCAGGATTGTAGCGCGTGATGACCAAATGCTCACGGACGGAGCCTTGGTTTTCTGCAACTTTTTTTGTTTGGCTTTGCAAAATACCAATAATGCGATCTGAGTCACGAACCGAGGAAATCTCAGGGTTAGTGACGATGATGGCTTCATCAGCATGATACATGGCCAGCTGCGCGCCGCGTTCGATACCAGCAGGCGAGTCGCAGATGATATAGTCAAACTGCTTAGACAGCTCAGACATGACCTCGCTCACGCCCTCATCTGTCAGAGCGTCTTTATCACGCGTTTGACTGGCAGGAAGGATATACAAGTTTTCAAGCTGTTTGTCTTTGACAAGCGCTTGCGACAAACGGGCATTGCCGTTGATCACATCGACAAAGTCGTACACGATTCGATTTTCGCAACCCATGATTAAGTCTAGATTACGTAGACCCACATCAAAATCGATAACGACCGTCTTATAACCACGCAATGCTAAACCGGCGGCAAAAGAGGCACTTGTCGTGGTTTTGCCCACGCCGCCTTTACCTGAAGTGATGACAACTATCTTCGCCACAATGGCACACTCCTATGAATCAATGGGATATCTATTATAAAAAATAGCGCACGCTTATATCGTTCACTGTAAATATAAGCACTACCTGCGAAAGTAGCCTAGCATAAATAAACAAAAATTTATAGCAGGTCTATACGGCAGTAAACAATCTGTATCAGTCGCCCTGCACACCATCAGATGCCAGTGTATTTATATCTAAACGACGATACCGAGTTCAATACCAACATCAATACTAGTATGACTCGTGCTATGGCACCTCTCTATAGCCTATAGACCGGCGTAACATAAACGCCTTAACAGATGATATAACGAGCGCTGATGAATAGGGTAAATAGTGGCAGAGCCAGCAATTCATCATAGAGCAGTTTTGTTAAATAAACTTACAGTACTATTAAAGCGGTCATTATCTATAGCGAGACTGCCAATATCGTAGCATTATTTGTCGCCAGCCATGTTTTTATTTGCGCAGACGTTTACAAGCCAGAGCTGCTGGTATTGCGGCTGGCACTTTTGTCTACGAGCGCTATACATCATCCATGACTGTAAATACTAAACCTTCTCCTTCGACAAACCGCACTTGTACTGATTTGTCGATCACGTGCTCAGGTAGGTTGTCGCGCAGGCAGTAAGTGCCAGCGACCGATACCAATGAGGGGTTAAAGACTTGACAGAAGATACGCGCGTCTTTGTCGCCGGTGGCACCTGCTACCAGACGGCCTTGCGCACGACCATATACGTGTAGGCTGTTGTCAGTGATGGCTTCAGCGCCGCTATTGACGCTATTGGTCAAAATCAAATCGCCGCCCACATGATTGAGGCTTTGGCCTGAGCGTAGCATTTGGTCATAAATAAGGCTGGTGATTTGCTCAGCGCTGACCAATGTCTCAGCGGCAACATCAGCGAGCGTTGTCTCAGTGGTAGCGGTGCTATCTGTCGCGGCGTTGTCTTCTGGACTGCTGGCCGCGCTTGATTCAGCAGGTTGGTCTGCGATGACTTGCTGACGCTGGGTCGCTGGTTTTTTGGTCGGTAAGATGCGCTCAATACGCTTGCCATCAGCAGGAAAAATGGCCAAACGCAGCTCACGCGCCTGTGCATCCAGCAAACCTGTGACGACACCGATGGGCTGTAGTCCCCACGACCATAGCAGCTCTACCAAAGCAGAGAGATCCTGCTCGACCTCGCTATCGATAAGGACTGGGATATTGCTCGATTTACCGCTGAGTGTGGCTGCAAGCTGAGCTTCGATAGCACTGAGCTCATCTGTGCCAAACTGCAAACGCGAAAAGGTCAGCATCTTGCCATAAAACGCCAACGCTGGTGCGGCGCTTGCGCCTTGGGTGCCATTATCTAAAACTGTCATATATCAATCCTCAAGAGATAATCTTGTCGCTGTCTTTACCGTACTATGTATTGTCATATCATACGCTGTATGACTCAGTGATGCTGTGTGATACCAGTCTTTATCTGGCATTGGGTTGATGGTCAAATGTATCGCTCAAAGGTTGAGCATGTCTTGATGTTTCCACTGCTGGACTTTTACCTGTGCTTCAAACTCCGTCAAACTGTCGTCGATAATACTAGAGACTAAAGCGTCCAGTGCGCTGTTGTCGGTGTCTATTTGCGCAATACCACTGGCAATGGCCACCATCAACTCATCTAAGCGTTCAGGGTCTAGCAGACGTTTATTGAGAGCGTACACGACGTTTTCCCCAATATTGTGCCCGACATGCTGTAGCTGCGACTCAATCAGGCTGCCAGCGATGGGTATCATGCGCAGATAACGACGCAGCTCAGGCGTATTGGCCAAGCCTTCTTCGATAGCGCCGCCCATCTCACGGGCGAGTATGCTGCCGCCGCCTGAGGCTGCAGTCAGTGCCTGTAGTTTGGGCACCAGCTCTGTGCGCAGGACGGAGAGTACCGCAGCTTCTATCTCACGACGATTGCGCGCTATCGTGGACTCGATAAAGGATTTGTGTGTTTCAGGATTGGTCAGCTGCTGCCGAAAGTTTTGGATGGTGGTCAGTATCACGCGATCAGACAGCTCTTCTAATAAGAGGTCAATATAAAACTTGATACGATTGATCCAAGGCTGCGGCAGTACTTGATAGCCAAGCTGATACAGACGGCGGCCAATGATGACAGCACGAAACAAGCGCAGCGCGCGCAGCTGCGGAAAACAGCCAAGCACTTCATACCAATGCACAAAAGGAAAAAAGAACCAGCGATAATATACGTTGTCTTTTATTGCAAGTGCCCAGCGTAGCAACAGCTCTGCGATCAAAAATATCGTAAAAAACCCACCAGCGGTACGCAAGGGGTCGTGTAAGGTGTTTTGATACCAAAGCAGCGCCTCACTGATGCGCAGCCACTCTGCGACATGACTGCTAAAATTGCTCATCAAAATCGCATCGATACTGATCAACAACAGATCAATACTGATGGCCACGATCATCACAATGTCATAAGCCAGCTTTGCGCGGTTTGGCTTTGGCCGATTGGGGCGACTGGGCGGCGGATGATCAGGTAGCCGAGTCGACTGATTGGGCACAGAGGCTGTGTTCAGCTGCGAGCTAGGAGTAGATGAGGCGGGCACAGTCAGACCTTATTAATGATGAAATGATAAACGGTACAAAGCATAGGTGAGATAGACGGTGTACGATACATACATCCTCACCATCAGCGGATCATGACTCACATTATCAATGAATAGGACTAAAAAACAACCCATCTTTTATGATATCGGTCGCTTGCAATAAAAACGATACGTGAATGCCGATAGCGTGGCTCGCCGCGCAAGACCAGCCACCAGTGATTTGGCTGCTATTTAGCCCTCATGCAGCATTCAAGTATTATGAAGTACTCAAGTATTATGAAGTACTCAAGTATTATGAAGTACTCAAGTATTATGAAGTATGGTCAGCGGCAGGGTTGTGCTCAAAATCTGCTAACATGTCGCTGATGCGCTGATCTTTGTCGCGCCAAACTTGCTCAATCCACGCAAACATTTGTGCTTTTACTTGCTCATCGTTTTCGTAGCCGCCGCGTTTAATCCCAGCAAACAGCTCAGCTGGGATGTCTAGGTATCTGACGTCAACGCCTAAGCGTTTGATATTGCCTTTCCACAGATCGCTGTAGGTAGGGACGCCATCAGGATACACGATGGTCATATCCAGCAGGCCATCCATCTCACTGCCCAGTGCATTGATGGCTAAAGAGAGTCCGCCTGCGCGTGGTTTGAGCAAATGTGTATAAGGAGATTTTTGCTGTTCGTGTTTGGCTTGGGTAAAGCGCGTGCCCTCTAGGTAATTTAACAACGTGAAGGGCTTGTCTTTTAACAACGCGCAGGCACGTTTGGCTTCCTCGATATCTTGGCCTTTTAGGGCGGGGTTTTTTGCCACTGCTTCTTTTGAATGTCGGCGCATCATTGGGAAGTCTAAAAAGTAAAACGCCTGACCCACGATTGGGATATAAATCAGCTCAAACTTGGTAAAAAACCGTGTGAGCGGCAAGCGTTTTTCGCTGATGTATTGGACAATGCTGGTATCGACCCAAGACTGATGGTTGCTAATGAGCAGATATTTGCCCTCAGTATTGACGTCGTCGGGCAGGCTGATCCGCCAGTCCTTACGCGGCAACATGTTATCAATCAAGGCATTATTGCTACTGATCCAGTGGTTGGTGATTTTGATGACGGTTTTATCGGCGATCGGCGCGCCGGTGATGATTTTGCCCACGCCCATTAACCATAAAGGAATACTACCAACGAAGCTGTTGGCTGCAATGACGCCTGTCGCCGTCGCAAGCGAGACCGCTTTTCCGAGCTTTGGGCTGCGCTTATGTATTTTTTTGATAGTAGATGTCAGTCGCATGCTAAATCCTTTTCAATCGGTATTGTTGGGATATTTATGGTCCACCGCTTAAGACAAAGGGTATGGTGAAGTAAGTTCATATACGAAGTGATTTTAGCAGAAAGCACTCATAGTGTACGAGTGTAAACGTGACTTGCGATAACAAGTTTTGAGATGAGACTGAGAGTCGGCGTGAGAGCGAGTGGTTTTGTGGGTAAAGAATTTTTTTATGATTATCAGGGCTCATGAGTAAAAGATATCGTAGCAGAAGAAAACCGCACAAAGTCCTGTCTTTTTTAATAGTATCTTCTGCACTTTTCATACATAGGTGTGACAAAATATTACACATAATGAGATTGTAATTGCCATAATAATGATGAGTGTATACAAGCACCTAAATGAGATTAATGGAAAAATCTTTATAAAAAGCACAATTTATTTGTCATTTTACTGGTTTAAATTTAAGAGGAAATATTATGCGTAACCAACTTATGATTGCAGCAGTAGCATCAGGTCTAGCTTTAAGCGGCTGTACTACTGATCCAAACACCGGACAGCAGCGTCTAAATAAAACTGCTTTAGGTACTCTAGCAGGTGCAGCAGGTGGCGCGGTAATCTCTAAAGCAACAGGCGGTGAGAAGACTGGCCGTGATGCGGCTATCGGTGCTGCACTGGGTGCTGGCGTCGGTTACTACATGGAGCGTCAAGCCAAGCAGCTTGAGCAGCAAATGGCAGGTACAGGCGTGACGGTTGAGCAAAACCCAACTACAGGTAACATCGACCTTGTCATGCCAGGCAACATTACTTTTGCTTTTGATGATGCGACCCTAAGCTCATCTTTCAAGCCAACGCTTGATAAGCTGGCCTCGACCATGAACCAGTATAACAAGACCACGGTAAACATCGCAGGTCATACAGACAGCCGCGGTTCAGCCTCTTATAACATGGGTCTATCACGTGACCGCGCTTATTCAGTAGCCAACTACCTAACAGCACGCGGTGTGTCTGCCAATCGTATCAATGTAGTGGCTTACGGCGAGTCTCGCCCAGTTGCGGACAATAGCACTGACTATGGTCGCCAGCAAAACCGCCGCGTTGAGTTGACCATCAACTCGCCACAGAGCGTTAACTAATTTATCGTTCTATCGATAAGTAAAATAGTTATAATAAGTAGATCGATCATAAAAGAGTCAGCGAATTGCTGGCTTTTTTTATGCCTAATATCAGACTATCACCATCGCCGTGAATGCTGATGTAAAATTAAATATTGATAATGATTATCAATAACCCTATAATTCATAGAGGTTTTAGATAAATGCCGTAACATAAGCGCAACAACCGATACTGACTTTATCTACATTATGATATATAGATTCAGTACGTGCTGTGGCACTGACGACGATTTTTTCTTTTGTAATATCTTTGAGGATGTGTATGACGATTACCATAGGAACGAGCCGTAAGATTTTCCCCACCGCTTTGGCTGCTGCGCTGGCAGGGTTATTAATGGTGTCGGGTTGCACCAAACAAACCGACGAAAATGCCGAGACAAGTGCAGAGAGTCAAACAGAAGTACAAAGCGCAGAGTCAGTGGACAGCGGCGAGCTATCGGCGACCGATCGGGCACATACCGACAGATTGGTAATCAGCTATGCCAATATGGCTCATGCCGCCTACAAAGACTCACTTGAAACGGCTAAAGCGCTACAAAAGGCGGTAGAGACCTATGTAGAGACGCCCACTGAAGCCAATCTAGAGGCGGCAAAAGCAGCTTATAAAACGGCGCGTCAGCCATACTCTCAGACAGAAGTTTTCCGTTTTGATGAAGGGTTTGTGACGGCCAATGATAAGCGCGCCATCGGTAGTGTCGATGGCTGGGAAGGTCAGGTCAATGCGTGGCCACTTGATGAAGCTTTGATCGACTATGTCAGCGATAGCTACGAAGGCGAGTACAACAGCCAAGACAATATCATCAATAGCGACAGCATCACGGTCGGTAGTGTCAAACAAGATACCAGCAATATTACACCTGAGTTACTGGCAGATATGAATGAGATCGGCGGTAGTGAAGCCAATGTCACCACAGGCTATCATGCGATTGAGTTTATGCTATGGGGTCAAGACACCAACGGTGTCAGCGCAGGGGCAGGCGAGCGCCCTGTGACTGACTATGTCACCGAAGCTGGACAATGTACCAGCGGTGATACAGTCAATGAAGACGTCAGTATCTGTGAGCGTCGCGGCGAGTTCTTAAAAGCGGCAGCGCAGTTGCTGGTAGATGACCTCACAGCGATGGAAGCTGAGTGGCAGCCTGAGAGCGAAAACACTCTACGTAGCGATCTGATGGCGCGTAAATACGACAATGGCCTACGTCAAATCATGTATCAAATGGGCAGCTTGGCCTTAGGTGAGCTGGCCTCTGAGCGCATGCAGGTCGCGTTTGTGACGGGCTCTACTGAAGATGAGCACGAGTGCTTTAGTGACTTAACTCACCTAAGCTATGCCAATAACGCACGCGGCATCCAAAACGTCTTTAATGGCAGCTATAAGACTGTCGCTGGCAAAACCATCGGTGGCTACGGTGTCAAAAACTATCTGATCGATAGTGGTCATCAAGAAGCGGCTGATAAGCTGACTGCTGACTTTAAAAAGGTCGAAGACGCCTTTAATGTCATCGTAGAAAAAGGCGAAAAAGAAGGCATCAAGGTCGATCAGATGATTGCAACGGTCGGTCAAGCGAGCAAGCATGACATCTCAGCAGAAGAGCAAAACAAACGCCGCGGCTGGATCGAGGCGGGTATCACAAGTCTGCAAGCGCTAACAGATGGTATCGAAAATGCGGCAAATGCAGTCGGTATCGATAACTTAGACGCGGACGCTGGCTCACAGTTTTAAGCGATTGACTTCTCTCACATAGAATAATTTCATGATGTCGATTATGTTTTACAAGTCATGAAAAGCTGACGGAAGATATGTTTGTAAAAGGACAAGTTATATATAATACATGCGTTGTTAACGACCGTTAGCAACGTATTTTTACGTGCAATAAAATAGTTCAGACGTTGACTTATAGCGTCGATGTATTTTTATACCGTTATATTGATAAGAAAAAATACTGTTATAGCCAGTCATTTTAATGGTTCTACTTGAGAACTAAGGCAACACCTATGAGCGTCATTCCTGCCAAACCCTCTGCTTTCCCTTTCTTTTCTTCAAGCTTACAAGGTACATCGTTGAAACTTGCGATCACCGTCGCAGGTGCAATCGCCATCAGCGCTTGTCAGCCCACGGATAGCACGTCAGACAGCGCATCGACCAATAAAAACACCAATGACACTGCCGTTGCAAGTGGCGAAGGCGCGTCCGCTTTGACGCCCAAACGTACGCAAACTGTGGAAGCGCTGGCTGGCGTGCCGATGCAGCAGCTGGTGACATTTGACCCGCAAGAGATCAAACAAGGCGGCGACACGGGCATTAGCATTACCAGTAGCGAGAGTTACTCCAAACCCTCATCCAATCTGTCGGCCTCACGTAAGGGCAGTTTTTTTATTGGTAATGCGTTTTTTCGTCAGCCGTGGGTGGTCGCACCTGCCAGTACCGATAGCCGTGATGGCCTGGGAGCATTGTTTAACGTCGCGGCTTGTCAGTCTTGTCATATCAAGGATGGCCGTGGCCACGCACCGATGAGTAGTGAGGACGATGCCGATAGCTTGCTGATTCGTTTGGCGATGCCAGCGACCACCGATGAGGAGCGAGCGCAGCTGCAAAACTCGCTGATCGAAAAAGTCGTGCATCCGATGTATGGCGGCCAGCTACAAGATCGCGGTATTCAGGGCGTGCCTGCTGAAGCAAGAATCGCGGTGCAGTGGACAGACAAGCCCGTCACTTTCGCTGATGGTCACGTCGAAACCCTGCGCGCGCCCACCTTTCATCTAACCAACCCTGGCTATGGGGCGTTTGATGATGAGATGATGGTATCGCCGCGCGTGGCCTTGCCGATGATTGGGCTTGGACTGTTGGAACAAATACCTGATGACGATATCAAGAAACAAGCCGTCGATAATGACAGCGCTGATATCAGTGGCAAGTTTAACTGGGTCATGGATCCACAGACGGGCAAAACCGCGTTGGGACGCTTTGGCTGGAAAGCAGGACAAACCAAGCTTTTGACACAGAACCAAAGTGCTTTTAATGAAGACATGGGGCTGACCTCAAACATCCGTCCTCATGAGTCCTGCATGCCTGCGCAAACGGCGTGTGTCAATGCAACCACGGGCGCTGATGAGCAAGGCGGTGGTAAGCCGCCGGTGGAAGTCAATGACGAGGTGGCCAAGTTTGTGGAGTTTTATACACGCAATCTGGCCGTCCCGCATCGCCGCAATGCCGAGGATAAGCTGGTACTTGCTGGCAAAAAACGCTTTTATGATATGGGCTGCCAAAGCTGTCATACCCCGCGCTATCAGTTGCCAAAAACCGACGACGACCATCTTGAGCAGCACGGACAAGTGATTTATCCTTATACTGATTTGCTGCTGCATGATATGGGCGACGAGCTTGCCGATCGGACGATTGCTGGTAAGCTGCCGCCCAAAGACGCGCAAGTAGAGTTTTTGGCCAACTCTTATGAGTGGCGAACGCCGGCTTTATGGGGTATTGGTCTTGCCCAAACGGTCGATCCGCAAGCGACGTTTTTGCATGATGGCCGTGCACGCACCTTGATGGAAGCAGTACTATGGCATGGCGGCGAGGCCGAAAAACAAAAACAAAAAGTCCTACAGTTAGATAAGCAAGGACGAGCTGAATTGACAGCGTTCTTGCAGTCGCTATAAATTGTTTGACCAAAGGCGTGTGGGCAAAGAGTGCGCTCTTAGCAAACGACTAATAAACAATTGATAAAACCACTCATACAAATACCGAGAAACTTATGAAAATAAACCCTGCTGTAGCAATGGCACTGTCTGCTTTGAGTGCGGGCCTGCTGATCAGCTGCGTTAAACCTGCAGATGAAAAAAAAGCGCCAAACTCTGAGGGTCAAGAAGTCGCGCAAGATAGCGCTGCTACGCCTTCTGTAGATGACAAAAATAATAGTACAGAGCGTATCGCTGCTGTCGATATCAGCGCTGAGACAGAAAAGACCTATCTGACCCATGTGGCAGATGACCTCGTCATTCCTGCCTATGCCGATGCGGCGCGTCAAAGTGAGCTGCTGCATGAGCTGGCACAAAAGCACTGTCAGTCAGACGCAGTCAGTGGTGATGAGCTGCAAGCGCTGCGGGATCAGTGGCTGGTGCTGGCACAAGCGTGGGCGCGCGCTGAGATGATCAACTTTGGGCCTGCCACCGCTAGCATGAGCAACCTATATATCAACTACTATCCTGATGAGCGCAGGCTGGTGCATAGCGGTGTGGCTGATTTGATCGCAGCCAATCCAAAGCTCACCGCAGCGCAGCTCGCTGATGAGAGTGCTATCGTGCAAGGGGTGCCAGGGCTAGAAGAAGCCCTGTACGCCAATGATCGCTTGGATGCGGGGCAGTGTGCTTATGTGCTAAGCGCCAGTGACGCCTTGAGTACGCGCCTACAAAACATCGAAAAAGACTGGCAAAAAAATGCGACAATGCTGTTGGCGATTGATAAAACAGCTGATAGCGATCAGGGCTTAAACCAATGGTTCAATTCGTTATTGTCATTGGTTGAGACCATGAAATCTAACGCCATTGACCAGCCTTTGGGACTGACCGGCAAAGCCAAAGGTCATGTGCCAGCCGCCACCGCTGGCCAAAGCCGCGCCATTATTAATGCCAAATTAGCCACGTTAAATGAGGCGCTGACCGACCCTGTCCTGACGGCAATCCTCGGCAGTAATAATGAAAACAACGTCGCTGATACGCTATCGACTGCCTTAGCAGATGCCACCACGCTATTGGCGCAGATGCCAGAAGATATCGCCACGGCTGATAAAGCAACGCAGCAAGAATTGTATGACCATATGACCACTATTACTCGTATTATTAAGCGCCAGCTGATACCGGCACTCGGTATCCGTGTGGGCTTTAATAGTACCGATGGTGATTAAATAATGCGTAAGCGTAACGACGATACCCATAACCGAGCTTTACTAACGAAAGATAGCAATCAGTCTCGCCGCGAGCGACTGACGTCCGCTGTCATGACGACGCTCGCTAGCGTCACAGGCACGGCGGCGCTGGTCGCTGTCCATCATCATTATCGTAAACGCCGGCAGCCCGATGCGAGCTTGCAAGATTACGTGATCGGTGTCCGTGCGCAGTGGCAGACATGGCAGCTGAGCAGTAGCTCAGAGCCACAGCCGTCGGAGCAGCCTAAGTGGTCAAAGCTAGCACGCTTTTGCCATGCTTGCCAGCAGGCGACAGTGACATGGCAGAGAGCCTATCAGCAGCCTTATTCAGATAACACTGATAACAATGTTATATCTGATTTGGCTGCTGTGCATACCACCACCATGATGGCACGCCCCGTTTGCTGGGTAAGTGGGGTGGCATCTATGCCAAAAAATCTTACTGACACTGACCACACTGATGGCCAGTCTGACAATGACTTTGGCGTCGTCGGTATTGACGCTGATAGACAGATCGTTTGGCAGACCACCATGCCTGAGCGTGTCCATGATATCGTCGTACAGCCGTCTGTCGATGGAGTGCTTGATACAGATACCCAGTACGATATGCAATACCATAAAACCAATCATCATCAGCGCCGTGATGTCGTGGTGATGGGACGTCGCCCTAGTGAGAAGTTTTGGGTGCTTGATACTGCCACAGGGCAGGTCAAGACAGCTATTCAAGCGGCAAACCATCGACATTTTTATGGTCATGCCTGCTATAGCTTAGATGCCCAGCGTTTGTATGTGACCGAAAACGATACGGTGAGCCTCGATGGCAAAATCGGTGTCTATGATGCGACTGATGACTATCAGAAAATCGCAGAATTTGATGCTTTTGGTATCGGCCCGCATGAGCTGGTGATGCATCCTGATGGCGACACACTGGTGATCGCCAATGGCGGTATCAAAACCGAGCGTGCCTCACGCGAAGAGCTAAATCTCGATAGCATGCGCCCGTCATTGGTGTATCTCAATCGTCATACGGGCGCGTTGCTAGAGCAGGTCGTCCCAGCGCACAACCAGATGAGCGTGCGTCATCTCGCCATGCATGACGATGGCAGGGTGATGATTGGTATTCAGTTTCAAGGAGATAAGCATATCAATGTGCCCTTGGTACTGACGCATCATCGCGGCGATGCTGACTTCGAGCCGCTCACCATGCCTAATGATGAGTGGCAGCGCTTTCATCAGTATATCGCCAGCGTCGCCGTCGATAGTGTGCATGATTTACTATGCGTCACCACCCCAATTGGCGGCTGTGCGGCGATTTATGATCTAAATACGCAGCAGCTGATCGATGATGTCAGTTTACCAGATTGTGCGGGCGCGTCGGTGTTGGCTGATGAGAAAAAAGCAGGTTTTATCGTGAGTGATGGGCAAGGGCGGCTAACGACATTGGAGGTGAAGTCGGCACCGACAGCAGCCAACACATCGCTAGATACCGCTTGGCAAGTGAGGAGCGATAGCAAGTGGCATAAAATGTCTTTTGACAATCATTTGCAAGCGCTATAACGGCGATAAGTGCTAAATAACAAAGCAAGAATATAAGTATGTAAGGAGACAGGCCATCAGTCTACATGCGGTGAGACAACATCTTGCGCAGGCAGGGATAGAGCTGCAAGTCCATAAAAAGCGCGTCAAAAACATCAATTTTCGCTTAAAGCCGTACACATTGATGGTCTCCGCACCGGCTTTTATCAGTACCGCGCAGATCGAGCAAGCCATTGCCAAGCGTGTGTCTTGGGCAATCGACAATCATGCACAAGTCTTAGAGCAGCACCAGCGTAAACATCGTCCTTTAGCGGACGCTTCAACGGCCGACAGCCCTATTTTACTTTGGGGTGCCGAGCAATCTATCACACTCAGCCATGATAAAAAACTGGCCTATTACCGTGAGCAGCTTGCGGCTATCATGCCGTCATTGTTTGACAAATGGCAACCTGTGGTCGGTGCCTATGCCAATGAGATACGCCTAAAAAAGATGCATACGCGCTGGGGCAGCTGCAACACACGCGCGCGTCGTATTTGGCTATCTGTGTATCTGCCTGCCTATCCGCTTGAATGTACTGAATATGTCATCGTCCATGAGCTGTGCCACCTGCATCATGCCAACCATAGCCATGAGTTTTGGCAAACGGTGGCGGCCGCGATGCCAGACTACCGGTATTGGCACGATATGCTAGCAGGCAAGACAGGGCAGTTGGATTAAGAATGGTATGGTCAATCCTATATAATATCGACATAATATCGACCATAATACTGACTAAAATACTGATATGATAATCTATAACAGTACAAAACGTATTATTTAAAATAAGCAATCAAGGATAAATATAATATGGAAAATGTCAGTCAAGCCGAGTTTTGGCAGCAGCGCTACGAGCAAGACAGTACCGGTTGGGATATGGGGCAAGTGTCGCCACCGCTCAAAGCCTATATAGACCAGTTGCCTGAATCTGCTAAGGCGCAGGCTATTTTGGTGCCAGGAGCAGGGAATGCTTACGAGGTAGGCTATTTGCATGAGCAATGCTTTACTAATGTGACGCTGGTGGACTTTGCTCCAGCGCCCATCAATGACTTTGCCGAGCGCTATCCTGACTTTCCATCTGAGCATTTAGTTTGTGCCGACTTTTTTGAGTTATCGCCTGCGCAGTATCAGTTTGATTGGGTACTTGAGCAGACGTTTTTTTGTGCCATTGACCCTTCACGCCGCGACGATTATGTCAAAAAAATGGCCTCACTGCTCAAACCACAAGGTAAGCTGGTTGGCGTGTTGTTTGATGTCGATTTTGGCCGTGATGAGCCGCCCTTTGGTGGTACAAAAGAAGCGTATCAGCAGCATTTTGCCAGCCATTTTGATATAGATATTATGGAGCGCTGCTATAACTCACATCCGGCACGGCAAGGCAGAGAGCTATTTATTAAGCTGCAAGCAAAGTAAGCTCCCGCCTGATATTCTTACGCGCTTGAGCTTCTAAGCGCTGATAGTAATAGTCCGTTAAATACAGTCTCGGATGAGCGAGCAAGCCCTTTAATACTTGCGTGCGTCCTACTCGATACGCCACTTTTGCAACATGAGCATACTCTTGTCGCACCGATTTAGCATATTCTTCATACTCAGGCCAACTTGCGCCTAAAACAGATAAATCCATATCGAGCAAATAGGCAGCGTCACGGTCGGCATGGTCAGTAAGCTGATGATCTGCAGTCATCATTATTAGATCGTAAATACGTTTAACCTGTTTAGAGGTCAAATATTTATCTAAGACTTGCACTGCATACTCAGCGCTTTTTAGCTCATTATCATTACGTATCGGCGCATAAATCACGTCATGATAAAACAATGCTAAGGCAATAATAGCCGGCTGCTGTAGCTTATGATTAATCTGCTCAAACTGACAAAAAAGCTGCTGCAAATGTGTGAGCGTATGATAAGCGCGAGTAGACTCATTGTAACGATTGGCGATATCCTGCCAAAGCGCATGAGCTTGCGCAGGCTTAACATCGCTATTTGTAGCCGATAGTAGATGCTTCTCAAAGCATTGACTAAGACGAGAGCTGGTTTGCAAGAGGTCGGTCATATTTGCTTAGCTCTTATTGGCCGCTTCTTCTAATGCTTGTTTAAACACATTACCCAGCAAGTTGACATCATCGACCCGCGCATAGTTTAAACGCGTGACAAAGGCAATGTGACGATGCGGTCCGGCCTCGGAAAGTGGCACAGCGACCGCGTTTTGGTTATGTAGATGCAGCTGATCTAAGGCCATCTCTGGCACCAGCGTCGTTCCCATGTTGGCAAGTGCCATCTGAATCAAAGTATTGAGACTGGCATCAGAAAAACTTGATTTCATCTCAGCGCGATCGAAATGACAGACGGATAAGGTTTGATCGGTTAAGCAGTGACCCTCGCCTAATAGCATCAGATTCGCGGTCGCTAGCTCATCAGAGCTAATGCTATCAAGCTTGGCGTGTACATCATCTTTGGGGAATACCGCAAAAAAGTCCTCACTCCAAAACTCAAAACTGTGTAGCCCATCGACCGCATAAGGCAAGGCAATAATAGCAGTATCGATATGGCCGTAGCGTACCTGCTCGAGTAGGCGCTCGGTTTGCTGCTCGATGATGGTCATACGAAACTCAGGATAATGCTCGCGCAGCGCGGGCAGTACTTTAGGCAGCAAGTACGGGGCAATCGTTGGAATGATACCGACCGTCATCGGATATGCAAGCGGGGTCTTGTGACTGTGGGCGCGTGTGGTCAAATCTCGCACTTCAGAAAACACCCGCTGCGCGCGTGTCAAGATATCTTGCCCAATCGGGGTGATCAGCACTTGCTTATTGTTACGCTCAAAAATCTGCGTATCTAGCTGTTTTTCGAGCTCAGCGATACCGAGACTCAGCGCAGACTGTGAAATATTACATTCTTCGGCCGCGCGCTTAAAATGGCGGTGTTTGGCGACGGCTAAGGCAAACTCAAGTTGACGTAAAGTAATCATAAAACCTCTCTATTTATGGGCTTTTTAATGCTATCTTGTCAGATGATTGATGTCGGATACTTGCTTACTATCAGGCCAGCATACACGCGTACAGCACTGATGATAAAAACTAGAGATAATAGTTTAACAAGTTTAATAAAACAAAACATCACATTAAAAACTTTTAACTGGATTAACCATGAAATTCGCGTATAGTTTGTCATGTAGCTCAGAGAGTTAAAGGCTTGGTAAAAACAGCCAACTCTATCATCACAATGTAACTTAAAACACTGTAATCAAAAAAGGAGCCAATCATGGCAGCTATTATCAATCAAGAAATCCCAGAATTCTCAACAGAAGCGTTTGTAAACGGTGAGTTCAAAACCATCACTTCAGAAGACGTAAAAGGCAGCTGGGCTGTGTTTATGTTTTACCCACACGACTTTACTTTTGTTTGCCCAACTGAGCTTGAAGACATGGCAAACCATTACCAAGAGCTAAAAGACTTAGGCGTAGAAGTGTACTCAGTATCAACTGACACGCATTTTGTACACAAAGCATGGCACGACTCTTCAGAAGCGATTGGCAAAGTCACTTTCCCAATGCTAGGTGATGGCACTGGTAAAATCACTCGTGGTTTTAACATCATGATCGAAGAAGACAACGCAGCGCTTCGCGGTACTTTCATCGTCGATCCAGACGGCCTCATCAAAGTAGCTGAAATCCATGACCTAGGCATCGGCCGTAGCGCAAAAGACGTGGTCCGTAAAGTAAAAGCCGCTCAGTACGTTCGTGACAACGACGGCGAAGTTTGCCCAGCCGCTTGGGAGCAAGGTCAAGCAACGCTAAAACCAAGCCTTGATTTGGTTGGTAAAATCTAAGTAGTCGATACATTATTTAGATAATTTTATAGCACTGGTCATTAATTATATTTGGCCAGTATTATAGACAAAGACCCCATCAGCAGATGTTGATAGGGTCTTTTTTTACATCTCGTCCACAGGTTGACACCAGATTTTACCAAATTCTATTTTCGGTTATTTATGCTGATAACAGGCTTTGCACGATAAGCGGCAGTGGATTATTCAAAAGCTTGTTTTATCATCGATGATTTAATCACAACCATTATAAGAATGAATAGGATAATAAAGGAGTAAAATCATGAGTCATCAATCAGAAAATAAAGACTTCCCTCAGCAGCAGCAGTCTTTGCCCGGCTCGCAAAAACAACAACATCCAAGCCCTGAGGTACTACCGCGCGACTATCCAGATGGCAAGCTGGCTGGCAAAGTCGCGATTGTAACGGGGGCTGATAGCGGCATCGGTCAAGCGGTGGCGATTTTATTTGCCAAAGAAGGCGCAGATGTGGTGGTCAGCTATCTATGTGAAGATGAAGACGCTAAAAAGACGCAGCATCACGTTGAGTCCTATGGTCGCCGCTGTTTATTGGTTGCCTCTGACTTGTCAAATGAAGACAAATGTAAGGCGCTCATTGATAGAACGGTTAAAGAGTTTGGCAAAATCGATGTTTTGGTCAATAATGCAGGCAGACAAGTCGAGCAGCAAACGCTCACGGACATCAGCACCGAGCAGCTCGATCAGACCATTCATACCAATTTTTATCCGCATTTTTGGCTGAGCAAATTTGCCCTGCCGCACATGCAAGCGGGCAGTAGTATTATTAATACTACCTCCATCACCGCCTACCGCGGCAGCGATCATCTGATGGACTATGCTGCAACCAAAGGCGCTATTTTATCCTTTACCCGTGCGCTCTCCAACAATTTGATGAGTAATGATAAAGGTATCCGCGTCAATGGTGTTGCGCCGGGGCCAATTTGGACACCGCTTATCGTCGCATCATTCACACCCGATGAAATTGAAACATTTGGCCAAAGCTCGCCGATGGGACGAGCAGGGCAGCCCAATGAGGTCGCGCCTGCTTACTTGTACTTAGCAAGTGATGATGCAAGCTATGTGACAGGACAAGTGATACACGTCAATGGCGGCGAAATCATTGGCGGTTGATAACTATTCGCTAGTTATATTATGAAACAAAACCCCCATCAGCAAAAATTGATGGGGGTTTATATGATTAAAAAATGTTTGTGTTTTTGCCCTAGGGCGTATGGTGCTAAGCCTGAGACTGTAGTTTGTTTTTATCGATGATTTGATAAATCTCATCTTTTAAATGCAGCTTTCGTCGTTTCATTTGCTCGATTTCGTCTTCGCGGCTGGTATGTTTGACCGTGTCTTTTTCCAGCTGATTGATTTGCTGATCCAGCATGGTGTGCTCATCAAAAATGCTGGCAAAGTGACTGTCTTTTTGTTTTAGCTCGCTGATGATCTCTCGGTTATCTTGCCATGTATCAGTCTTTCTCATATTGTCATCCTTGTTATGAAGCGCCAGCTTGCCACAAACACCAGCAAGATGAGCGCATGATCGTGAAGATTGCTGTAATGGTGAGACTTGAGGTTGATGCAGACAAATAAGAACCCTTCCCATTCGCCTCATTTGATTGTAGCGAAAAAACCGTCTTGATACCATGGCAATCCGCCAAGAGTGGTTTTAATATTAATTATTTTTAATAATTTACGATTGGTTTTATAAAACGTAAGGTTTGAGTTTCTCAGCTTGCCCAACATGCCTAAACCCATGATAATAGAGACATCAAAGGGCATAAACCAAATGCCCAATCGCTTCTTTATAACAGAAACAGCCATAAAAAAACCGTATTTGAACAGGCAATGCGACAGTTGCCGTTACATATCCAATAATGATGGGGAACAAACATGATAGATCAAAATTTATTAGATGCGATCAAAAGCTATAGCGAAAACATGACTCGTCCGATTACCTTTGTATTGGGTAGCGGTGAGCACGAAAAACGCAGTGAGTTGATTGATTTTTTGAGTAAAATCGCAGGCACGACTGATAAAATCAATTTCGATGCACAAGCCACTGACGACAGCCTGCCAAGCGCGATCAGCTTTGCGATTTATAGCCATATCGATGGCGCGCTAAGTGATACGGGTATCGTCTTTAGCGGTATCCCAGGTGGCCATGAGTTTACCTCGCTGGTTTTGGCAATCTTGCAAGCGGGCGGTCATACGCTGAAGTTAGATGAGGGTATTCAAAAACTGATCAAACGCTTTAATAAGCCGTTGCATTTTCAAACTTACGTATCGTTGTCTTGCCACAACTGCCCAGAAGTGGTGCAAGCGCTTAACCAATTTGCGATACTCAACGATGATATCAGCAACGAGATGATCGATGGTGCGTTGTTCCAAGAGCAGGTCGAGGCAAACAATATTCAAGGCGTGCCAGCGGTTTTCTTAAACGGTAAGCCATTTGCCAATGGTCTGATCGATACGGCAAAGCTCATCGGAAAACTGCAAGAGCAGTTCCCTGACTTGCTAGCAGAGGCAGGCGCTGACGAAGACCAATTAGAGCAGCAAGATGTTACCATCATCGGTGCTGGTCCTGCTGGGGTTGCCGCCGCGATTTATACCGCGCGTAAAGGCCTCAAAGTCACCATGGTCGCTGACCGTATTGGCGGACAAGTAAAAGACACGCAAGACATCGAAAACCTGATCTCTGTACCGTTGACTACGGGTAACGAGTTGTCAGCCAACTTTGAAAAACACTTGCGTGAGTACAACATTACCCTAAAAGAGCACGTCAGTGTCAAAGAAATCGGTGAGACGGTCGAGGAAAATTACAGCATTCATCTAAACACCGGTGAGAGCTTTGAGACGCGCAGCATTATCCTTGCGACCGGTGCCCAGTGGCGCAAGCTTGGTGTGCCAGGCGAAGAAGAAAACATCGGTCAAGGCGTGGCTTACTGTGCTCACTGTGATGGCCCGTTCTTTAAAGGTAAAGACATCGCCGTCATCGGTGGTGGTAACTCAGGTGTCGAGGCAGCACTGGACTTAGCGGGTATTGTCAATCATGTGACGGTGCTTGAGTTTGCAGACGACCTCAAAGCCGATCAGGTGCTGATTAATAAAGCCAAAGAAAAAGACAATATCGAGTTTATCACCAATGCGGCCACTCAAGAGATCAAAGCGACTGACAATAAGGTAACGTCTATCGTTTATCAAGATCGCAGCACCGGTGAGACCCATGAGCTCGATTTGTCAGGGGTGTTTGTGCAGATTGGTCTTGTGCCAAACACGGATTTTGTCAAAGGCTTTGTCGATCTAAATCGCTTTGGTGAGATTGAAATTGATGAGCGCTGCCGCACTGACCGCAAAGGCATCTTTGCTTGTGGTGACGTGACCACAGTCCCCTTTAAGCAGATCAATATCGCGATGGGTGAGGGTAGTAAAGCAGCATTATCAGCGTTTGAATACTTGGTGATGCAGTAAGCTCTTACTTAATTACTTATCTTTTATAAAACACACCCCTGAAGTCTATATAGGCTTCAGGGGTTTTTTATGGTTCATCGTTTATGCCAAGCGTCTTGAGCATTGTTAATGTCATTAGCACAGGCACTTATTGTTATTGCCATGGCGTATCTGGCGGGTGCATGACTTAATGATAGGCTAGTCGTCTAGCAAATCCATGCGTTTGGCCGCTTCGTAGATACCGGTTGAGCGGTTACCCGTACGGCAAAAGATCAGCATGGGCTGCTCAGCTTGATTAAAAAAATCTGCGAATTCTTCGACGTGGTGTTGGCTGAGCTCACTACCGGCAAAAGACACTTCTTTGTAAGCCAAGCCTGCCTCGGTCGCTGCCGCTTCAATCTCTGCGCTGGTTGGCTGTCCTGGCTCTTCGCCATCAGGGCGGTTATTGATGATGGTTTTAAAGCCATTTTCGGCGAGCATAGGGACTTGGTCAGGGGTGATTTGCCCTGTGATACGAACTTGATGACTCATAAATCTTCCTACTTTTAGTTGTATGGGCTGGTTTTTGCGCCAGCATTTTACGTGTATAGAGCTGTTGGGCTCTATCATGGCTTATCAGCCAAAAATCAGAGATGGCTGTTTGTAGCTTATAGCTTATAGCTTATAGCGTGCATTCATAAAGCCATACAGTCATAGAGCGCAGAGCAAATACCCCAGCGGCACTTGGCTATATAGGCTTACAACAAACCCTGCATCAAGGCACTTTGATACAAGAGCTTGGCGCGCGCTCCAGTACCACAAAACATCAAGATGGGTTTGGGCAGCGCGTGATAAAGGGCGGCAAACTGCTCGACGGTCAGCATACTCAAACGCTCATCATCAAAAGGCAGGTGCTGATAGCTTAGGTTTGCCTGCTCGGTGGCATCGGCAAACTCGTCACTACTGGGCTGTGACTCCACTTCTGCATCAGGGCGGATGTTGAGCACAGAGCGATAGCCCAGCTCGGCAAGTTTGATACACTGGCTGGGATGAATTTGCTTATAAATCGTTATGTCATCGGTCATAAATAGTTTTGATTAAATATGTGAAAAATGGGATAGGGCAGTCGGTCTGTCATAAGACGGCAAAGCGTCAGGCACCCTCCGTGAGCGGGAGATGACAGCCTACCATTTTAATTTATTTGTCTATACAAAAAACAGCCTGCTTTATATCCTATCATAACGATATTTTATTGCCAGTGACACCAGTGATTGATGCGATGTCGTAAAAAAAAAGCGGCAAACAGCAGCTTGCAACTATAAAATCATACATACCAGCCGCCTGCTAGCGCGCTGTCAACGCGTTGACAGCGTCTAGTGTACTGAGATAGACCTGCCCTGATAGCTCGGTGATGAGCGGTGTATGGCCGATGACATCCATGACAGGCCCCTTTACAAAGCTAAAGTGCAGACGTTTATGTTGTTGTGCCAGCTCTTTGTTGAGCGTACTGAGCATCTCTTGGGCGGTCAGGTCGATATGATTGACAGCAGACATGATTAAGATAAGCTCGCGCGCCTCAGGGTATTGTTGTAATGCCTTTAAAATGCGCAGGTGCACCGATTCGCTGTTGCCAAAAAACAAGCTTTCATCGATACGCAGTAGCAACAAATTATCAAAAGTCACCACATCATGACGATTGATATTGCGAAAGTGACCAGTGCCGCCCAACTGACCGACGATCGCCACGTGCGGCTTACTTGATTGCCAGATAAGGCTGGCAAAAGACACCATCAGACCGATGACCAGTCCTGTATTTAGGCCAAATATCAGTACGCCTGCAAACGCTGCAATAAAGCTAGCGGCATCCAAACGATCTCGCTGCCACGCCGACTTTAGGGTATCGATATCGATAAGCCCAATGATAGAGGCCATGATGGTCGCTCCTAGCAGCGCATAAGGTAGCGGCGCGAGTGCATTACCAAAAGCGATCAGCGCGGCGATCATCACCACCACAGTGACGAGGCTGGCCATTGGCGTTTTGGCCCCTGAGTCGACGTTGATGGCGGTACGCGAAAACCCGCCAGCGACCGCAAAGCTCTGAAACAGACCGCCAGATAAGTTGGCCAGCCCAAGACCAGTTAGCTCACGGTTGGCATCGAAACGCTCACCGCGCAAGCGTGCATAAGTGCTCGCCACAGAGCTACTGGACACAAAGACAATCAGTGCCATCAGCCCTGCAGTGGGCAAAAGCTTGAGCGCTTCTTGCACATCGGGCAGATGCGGTAGTGTGAAGCTTGGCAGCCCTTGCGGAATACTGCCGATGGTCGCAACCCCCAGCGCGCCCCAATGCAGCGCCATACTCAGTATGATCGCCACACCGAGCAAAATCAGGGGAAATAAGCGCTCGGTCCATTTAGCCGATGACGCTGACAGCCACGTACGCCAGACCCACTTGCTGGCATAGCGGTTCGCTACCAAAAGAGCGAAGGCGATGACACCGATAAGCAAGGTCAGAGGATGCAGCTGGCGCACGTACATCTGCAGGCTAGAGAGATAGCCAATCAAGCTACTACCCGCCACTGGAATAGCGGTCAAATACTTCAGCTGACTGACAAAAATAAGCACCGCTGCACCGCTGACAAAGCCTGCCGAGACCCCGCGGCTGATGAACTGCATGATCCAGCCGAGCTTGAGACGTCCGGCTACCCAGAGCAGCGCTCCTACCATAAACGCCAATAGGCTCGCCATCAAGGCGTACTGCTCAGCGCCTTTATCGGCATAGGGCAGTAAGCTACTTGCCGTCATAATAGCCGTGATGGCGACAGGACCGACCGCTTGGACATTGCTCGAGCCCAGCCAAGCATAGACAATGACTGGCACAATCGCCGCATATAGGCCATACACAGGTGGTAATCCTGCCAATACTGCGTAGCCGAGGCTCTGCGGAATGACAAGCACGCCCACGACCAATCCGGCGATGACGTCAGTTGGCAAGGTGGCTAGCTGGTATTGGCGTAGCCACGTGGGAGTCAGGCGAGCAGCGATAGAAGACATATCAGTACATCATCTTAAAAAATATTTCGACAACAAAAAATAGCAGCGCCATCAAGTGATAGTGGCCGTCCGCGTCTGTGAACGGCTATCGACTGGCTGTGGCTAGTCGGTTTTGGCACAAAAACGTTGGTACAGCAGATTTAAGACCGCCAGCGCATCCTCACTTGCGATACGATAGTAGATCTGTTTGCCTTCGCGGCGGGTCGTGACCAGCTCATCTTTGCGCAAGATACCGAGTTGCTGCGACAAGCTGGGCTGTCCAACGCCGACCAAACCTTCAAGCTCACTGACGCAGTATTCACCTTGGGTGAGCTGACACAGCAGCAGCAAGCGATCAGGGTGCGAGAGCGACTTTAATAGTTGGCTGGCTTGCATAGAGGCTTGTTGCATCTGCTTGGCAAGATCGGTAGGGACAAAGTCTGCTGGATATGTGGATGCATCCTCATTCGTACTCTGAATGGATGCACTCGATGCTGAAGTAGAAGTAGTCAGAGTGAGCTCCTTATAAAGTAGCAATAATTATCTCGGTGACATTAGGGCGTGTTGAACATTCGACCATGGCACTGACAGCGACTATTTTTTAGGCGATTCGATGTTAAAAATAATAAGTTTAGTCATTCTAAGCGCTTATTTTTAACGATGAAGCGGCAAAAAAGAGTCCTGTCCCTGCGGGCTGATGCTAAAATTGCCCCATACTGCGTTACAAATCTCGCTAAGGCATCTGCATTATCGTCGCTTTGTGCCTTGTCTGGAACAATTTTAGCGATCAGCAGTGCCTATTTACGAATGTTCAACACGCCCTAATAAATATATGGTTAATTATCAATGATATCATCAATGATAGCAAGTTATCGTTAATTACATTATATAAATTGATAAAATGTATAGGAGTTGCTATATTAACACTATAAATGAGTCGGCAACTGAGTAAATATTATATACGACTCGATATCATACTTAACTATTATTTATAGGTTAAAAATATTTATAGATGAAACATTCTGATAGCGAGGCTGCCATGCAAGTTCATTCTTTCTTACATAGCGATACTGAGACCTATACGCACGTACTGGCCGATGTCCAACACAAGTTATGTGCCATCATCGATCCCGTATTAGATTTTGATGCCAAGTCTGGTCACACCGCTACCAGTAGCGTCGATGAGATCATCGCCTTTGTCCGCGAGCAGGGCTGGGAGCTGGTGTATATCATCGAAACCCACGCCCACGCCGATCATATATCTGCGGCTATCCATGTCAAAGAAACACTCGGCGGGCAGCTCGTCATCGGTCAGCACATCACAGAAGTGCAAAAAATATTTAAGCAAATTTTTAACTTTGACATGAGTTTTCGTACCGATGCCAGTCAGTTCGACATTTTGACAGACGACGGCGATACCTTAGCGCTTGGTGAGATCACCATCACAGCGATGTATGTGCCAGGTCATACGCGTGCAGATATGGCCTATCTAGCAGCCGATGCCGAAAAAACCGTGGTGTTTGTCGGAGACACGTTGTTTGCCCCCGATGTCGGCACGGCGCGTTGTGACTTCCCAGGTGGTGATGCCAAGATTCTGTATCACTCTATCCAAAAGTTGCTGGCGCTTCCCGAAGATACCATCATGTATCTGTGTCATGACTATCCGAGCAAAGGACGCAAACACTGCCCCACGACCACGGTTGCCGCCCAAAAAATGGGCAATATTCATGTCAAAGACGGTATCAACGAGGCAGAGTTTGTGCAGATGCGTGAGCGGCGTGATGCCACGCTTTCGATGCCGCGTCTGATTATTCCGGCTGTACAGGTCAATATCGATGCAGGGAATTTTCCGCAACCAGAAGCCAATGGCATCCGTTATCTTAAAGTACCCATCAATGCGCTGGGATAATGGCAGCATGTAAAGTTATGCTATATTTAAAAGTAGCAAACACATACGCCGCAAAAATCGTAAGGGCTAAAAAAGGAGTCTGATGATGAATGAACAAAATCTGCATCTGGTCTGCCCGCACTGCCAAGCGACCAACCGTATACCAGCAGCGCGGCTGACTGCTGCGCCAAACTGTGGTAGCTGCCGTCAGCCATTATTGACAGGCAGCGCGCATGAGCTGAGCGCACAAACCGTCAATAAAGTCATTCAAAAAAATGAGGTATTGACCATCGTGGATTTTTGGGCGAGCTGGTGTCAACCGTGCCTGATGATGGCGCCGCAGTTTAAAGAGGCTGCCAGTCAATTGCCACAAGTAGTCTTTGCCAAATTGCAAACCGATAAGTACGAACAAGCCGCCGCGCCTTATCGTATACGCAGCTTACCGACGATGGTAGCCTTTAGAGGCGGTAAAGAGATTGCGCGGCAGTCAGGCGCGCTACCCAGCCAGCAAATCGTGCAGTGGGTACAAAGCCTACAATTGCAATCATAATCACTAGGGTGTGTCCTCATTTTAAAAATGGCGATAAAAATGAGATAAATCGCCGTCAACAAGGAAAATAGCGCAGATAATATTGAGATATTAGTCAGCTATTTGACACGGTTTGGCCAGATTTAGCCCATTTAGATGGCTATCGATTGAATTGAGGACACACCCTAGATATCCTCATCAAAAAAGCCAATACGTTGATCGCGTATTGGCTTTTTTATGGTCGTATGAGCAACGATGGTATTTGATCGATTTGACCTCTATCAACTCACCATAGTTTGTTTATTCGCCATATATCTTGATGCCATTGGCAAAGCTGCAGCGCTGGATGCGTGCGGACTGAACAACGGCATCACGCTCGCCGTAGAGCCGTGATAGCTTGGCATCGCGGGCTTTGGTATTGTTGCTTTTTCCCAGGCCAAAACTGATATTGGGTGAGATACCCCAGCGGCCCGCTGAGACGCCGACCCCCACGCCAGAGGCAGCGATGGTCGACTGCTGATTGCGCGCAGTCTCGACATAACGATTGATACGGTTGTACTCTTGGCTCAGCGCTTGGCAGTCATAGTTTTGGTAGGTGCTGGGCGGCACATACTGCGGAGTGATATTGCCAGTCGAGGCGCAGCCTGCAAGCGCAAAAATGCCTGCTGAGGCCAGTAATGTCGCGGAAAAGAGAGTTTTCATAGTGGCTCCATAAGGCACGATGGGGGGGTGTATAAACAGCAAGATCTGTGATAAACGCCGTTGTTTATATTTAAGATAGCAAAAATAAACAGATTAAGATATTGAAAAATATGTCATTTATGAAATATGCCAGCTATAGTCAGTTGCAAACAAAACTGTCATAAGTTCCAAAGCGCTACTGGGATGAATTTTGCGCAGCCTCCGTAAACAGCGGCTTAAAATAAGTTTGCTGGTTTGACCACAGCAAGTATCACGATACCTGCATAGGCGATCGCCGAGATCAAAATCCCCGTTTTCCTTTGGGCGGGCGTTGCATGGTTGTTAAAGGCTTTTATGCTGGCACTGATGGCAGCGATTAACAAAATAATCTTGGCAAACACCCACTGTACAGGAGCGTTGGCACTCATTAGCTGCATCAACATGATGGCACCTGAGCCGATGACAAGCGCATAAATGATGTGCGTGGCTATCTTCACCGCCTTTGGAGCGCGTCTATTGGCACTCAATACCAGATAGCTTTGATATAAAAACAGAACGATGGTCAGGACGGCCATCAGCATATGTAAGTGTTTCATTAAATATCCTTCCCTTTGAGGTGATCCAATCACGCAGCGCTACCGTCACAATGTTCATACGACGCGCAGTCATGGTTGATTATTCTGTTATTCTGTCGATGGCTTAGCTGTTTTGACCAGCACACAAGGGGCTGTCTGGGCTTTGCCCTTGCCATTCTGTTGGCGTATAGGCATGTATGGCTAAGGCATGCACCGAGCCACCTTGCGAGGTCAGTAGGGGCGCGACCAAGCCATAAACCAGTTGATGGCGAGCGACCAAACGCTTGCCCTCAAAGGCATCGCTTACGATAGTGAGTTTAAAATGACTTTCTTTGCCATCAAAGTAGCCTGCATGATTCATCGATTCGTTAATCAGCTCGATATGCTGCGGCTGCAAGCTCTGTAGCTCAGCATAGAGGGCATCAGCGGTAGGCGTGGTATTCATAGATAGCATCCTTTTACGCGATATGGTTTGATAAGGTAGTATTTGATAAAGCGTTATTTAATAAAGTGGTGTTTGATGAGATATGGGCATCAATGGCGTACTAGTGTCTTGCGGCGATGCATGAGGCTATTATAGCAGACGCCGATTGTAGCAGACACTGATACGCAAGCCTTATCATTCAGCAGACAATGGAATATGGCCACTTTTATAAAAAAAGCAGAATACAAACCGTGGTCTGTACTCTGCTTGACAGTCAATCTAATCAGTCATGCTAAATGATGATTAGCGGCGTGCTTTTTGGTAAAGCGGCATGACTTTGGGCATCAATGACTGCAACTGGGCAATGCGATTGCTGCTGCTTGGGTGAGTGCTCAAAAACTGCGGCGGCTCGCCTTGGCTGGCGCGCTGCATTTTTTGCCATAAGCTAATCGCGGCCTGCGGGTTGTAGCCTGCGCGAGCCATTAGCTCAAGGCCAATCTGGTCGGCTTCTGCTTCTTGAGTACGACCATGCGGACGACTCAGGCCTAGGTCACCGGCGATATTGGCCAGCTGCGCCTGACCTTGCGAGAGACCAAAGATACTAGCGGCGACGCCAATGCCTGTTTGAGTGGCGTATTGGCGAGAGATACGCTCGCGTGAGTGCTCACGTAATGCGTGAGACATCTCATGTCCCATGATGGCAGCGATTTCATCATCGGTCAGATTGAGGCGATCGATGATGCCTGAATAAAACATGATTTTGCCACCTGGCATCACAAAAGCGTTAAGCTGATTTGATTTGATCGTGTGTACTTCCCATGGCCACTTTGCCGCATCAGGACGATAGACGCCGACTTGCCCGATCAGACGGTTGGAGATGTTTTTGAGGCGATTGAGCTGGGATCTATTGGTATCGAGCAAACCGCGAGCTTTTGCTTCTTGCAAGGTCTTTGCATAGCTTTGCGCTGATAACTGTAACACCTGCTCATTAGAGACCAAGAGCAACTGCTGGCGATCAACGCCCACCGCGCCAGTATTGGTGGTGCTACTACAGCCAGTCAGTGTCAGCGCCGACAAAGACGCGGCCATGACAGTTGTGGTCAGTAATTTTTTCATAATAAACATCCTCACTGTAAATAATAAATAAAGTTGCACAAAGTATAATAATGTTAATAAGCCAAAACCAAGACAGAAAAAGTAACAGTACACCCTATGATTGTAAGTAAGCAGCGCGCCCAAACACAGTGATAGACATGCATAGCCGTGAGCCCAGCAAATACAGCCCTTTATTTGCTAAAATATTTTAGAAAAACTGGCTGATAATACTCATTGTAAAATCAAACGTTTATAACAGAGTCGCTGGTAAATAAAGGCTGACGGCGAAAATATTTGCACAAAATGCCAAAAAAGGTGTTGACAGGCTCAGAATTTTTGCTAAAATAGCCAGCCTATCGAGACGGAGTTGTTGTTAACAATGACGCGATTCGATGTTTAGCGGGATTAGCTCAGTGGTAGAGCATAACCTTGCCAAGGTTGGGGTCGAGAGTTCGAATCTCTTATCCCGCTCCAAATATGGCTCTGTTAGAGCACTAAAGCCTCACATTATTGTGAGGCTTTTTTTATGGGTAAAATTTGGCAGCTGGTCAAAGCTTACGCAAAAGCGGTTACAAATTACGGATGAATTGACATACGTATTTTAGAGTAAGCGCGCATACTAAGTAACATACGAGACATCATAAATAATAATAGGGGCTGTCCTAGATAACTAGTTTAAACCCTGTTTAACCCACTGTTTTAATTGTAGTCATTGCGACTTTGGGTCACTGTGATTAAAACGCCACTCACATTCCTTTAAATAGAGGTGAAAATGCTCTTTTGGAACCCCGTTAAACTTGCGTAGATGCCGTTTAGCTTGGTTCCAAAAGTTCTCTATACCATTTAGGACAGCCCCTAAATCTTTATACCATCAAAAAAGCTGAGTTAAAAACTCAGCTTAATTGTAGTACATATCGTGTATCTGTTTTATCTCTAATCGACTATATGATCTTTATAAGACAAGCGATCGTTACTTGAGATCGGCCTTTTTACTGCCTTCTACTTGAACGACCAGTTTGATGTTTTTCATCATACCGCCGTCGGTATAAGTATTGATACCCCACTTGGTTCTGTCGATGGTGGTTTCAAAATCGCCGCCGCACGATTCAGCGTTTAGCAGTGGGTTGTCATAGCAGTTAAACTTAGTGGCTGTCAGTGTCACAGGATGCGTCTGACCCAGTAGTGTTAAGTCGCCTGTGACTGATTTGACTTTATTACCATCAAACTGCCAATTGGTAGATTTAAAATAAGCGGTTGGATGCTCTTTGACATTAAAGAAATCCGCAGATTTTAAATGACCATCAAACTCTTTGATACCTGTGCTCAAGCTGCCCATCGGAATGGTGATGCCAATAAAGCCTTTTTGTTCTTTGGGTGCGTACTCCAGAATGCCTGAGAGGTTATAAAAGCCACCAGCATTGGTCGAGGTGCCAAAATGATCGACAAAAAAGCGCACCGCGGTATGCTTAGGGTCCAGCTCATAGGTCGCTGCCTGACCGACAGTGCTCATCATGCCAAGGGCGCTGATAGCAGCGAAGGCGAAGGCACGATTGGCTTGTTTGATAGAAGGGAGCATCATGGTTCATTATCCTTATTTGTGATCGAGAATTATGGTAGAGAAAAAAGCGCATTGGCTTAACGTTTTTTCATTTATTTCCGTTAAGCAGTGCTTATAGGTGCTATAGTTAAGTTTAGCAAAGAAATAGGACATTTGAGCGCCAATGTCTATTATAAATGTGTCTATTCGTTGCTTTTTGTAACACTTGTATGCTGTATGATAAGAGGGGAGTCATGAGTATTAAAACCCTAGAGCCGCGTTTGGCCGATGTTGGCGGTATTCCTATCGCCCGTCTGTTACCTAATACTGGCAAAAAACCGATCGGTGCGTGGTGCTTTTTGGATCACGCAGGCCCTGTTGAGTTTGAGGACGGTGAGGCTGGCATGCAAGTGGGTCGTCATCCGCATACCAATTTGCAAACCTTTAGCTGGATGTTAGATGGCGAAGTGCTGCACAAAGACAGCTTGGGCAACGAGCAAGTAATTACCAAAAACCAAGTCAACGTCATGACGGCAGGTACGGGGTTGACCCAAGGCATCAGTCATACCGAGCAAAGTGTCTTTCCTGATACAGGCGGCTCGCCAGATGCGGCGCGTGCGCTGAGTATGGTGCAGCTGTGGATTGCTCTACCGACAGACCAAAAAATCGAGCGCGGCTTTCATCACTATCCAGAGCTACCGACGTGGATGGAAAGTAATGTAGAGATGATATTGACCACGGGCAACTACACCAGCGTCACAGGCGAGCGCTACGAAGCGCCAACGATACAGTACTCCAAAATGGTCGGTATCGATGTGTACTGGCTAGAGGATGGCGAGGTCACCCTAACGCTAGAGCCTGGTTTTGAATACGGTATCTTGGTCAGCGAAGGGCAGATTGAGTCTGAAGGCAAAATCTGTGAGCAAGACCAGCTATTTCGCTTCCACGATAGTGATGTCGAAAATAACGAAAGCATCAGGCTGGTCGCCAAAAAAGGCACACGGGTGATGTTTATCGGCGGTGAACCATTAAACAATCAAGTGCTGCTGTGGTGGAACTTTGTCGCTGATAATAAAGAAGAGATTGAGCAGTCTATCATCGATTGGAACAACGGCCACGAGCGCTTTGGTAATGTCGACTCTGATATGAAACGTCTGCCCGCTCCAGCGCTGCCTGACGGTTTTAAAGGATGATTTGATAATACAGATTGTTAATTTATCTTTTATGATTCACGTTATTGTGAAGATTTTTTACAAAATTTGAATATAGATCCGTCAGTGTTACTTTTACAATCAAATGACGATCAAGCAAGTTTTACTATTTTTACTATCGACTCATTTTAAAACACATACTTTATATACAACCTAAATACTTAACCCGACGGAGTCTTATTATGTCAGACCTAACAACCTTACAAAATCTTGCCGAAAAACGCCGCTCTATCTATGCCTTGAGCGATCAACTACCAGTCTCTAAGGATGAGATTGTAAAATTGGTAGAGCACGCTATTTTACACACGCCTTCCTCCTTCAACTCTCAGTCAGCTCGTATCGTGGTCTTGTTCGATGAGGATCATCAAAAACTGTGGGACATCACCGAAGAGACATTGAAGGTCATCGTGGGTGACGACGAGAAATTTCAAGGTACAAAAGATAAAATCGCAGGCTTTAAAGCCGGTGCTGGTACGATATTGTTTTTCGAAGACAAAGGTGTGGTCAGAAGCATGCAAGAAGCAGCACCTTTATATGCGGACAAATTCCCAATCTGGGCACACCAGACCAGTGCCATGCATCAGTATGTGATTTGGACGGCATTGGCAAGTATCGATGTTGGCGCCAACTTGCAGCATTATAATCCAGTGATTGACCAGCAAGTTGCCAATACTTGGAATATCGCTGATGATTGGGAGCTAAACGCGCAGATGGTATTTGGTGCCATCGAGCAGCCAGCTGGTGACAAAGAGTTTAAGCCAGTAGAAGAGCGTATGAAGGTGTTTGGTAAATAAGCACCAAAGCTCGGTAGTGTAAGAGATAAAAAACCAAAAAAGCGCCATCCAGCTCATGGGTGGCGCTTTTTTAGGGTGAAGAAATCAAGCGATTTGTCGTCGTACAGCATGGCTAGAGTAAGGATAAAACCATATAAACGAAAATAATCGGTATAAAAACCGTCAGAACACCAGCCCTGAGCACATAACGCGCTCCACCGGAGAGTTAGCTACTGGTTTTGTCACCCATCAGGCTATTGGCCACCCATGCAGGCCCAATTAATAAAAACTGTAAATCTTCAAAAAATGAGGGTTTTTTGCCTTCGATTTTATGACCGATAAACTGGCCAATCCAAGCCACAACAAAGATACCTGCCCAGACCTTAAAGCCCCACGGTAGTAAGGTCATGACAGACAGGCAGATAAGAATAAACATACCCATCGCCAAAAATAACGGCGTGGACAAACGCATGTAGAACAGCAAGACCAAGGCACTAAGCACTAAGGTAAACCAAACGGATAGCGACATACCCATCCCAAGTAAACTGACAAAGATGGTCGGCACGCAGAGCCAATGGATTTTTTTGTTGATTAGGTTTTGGTGGCTGACAGAGTACTCACTGAGCCACTGCTCAAGTGTGCGTTTTGACAGGCGGGGCAGACGACGAGACATACTAACCTCCTTGTTAGTCATTAAGATACGACACTCCTCTCCCACATCAGAGCGCCTCTAGTATCATTTGTAGCACTAATTGGACTTCTCTACCATGGTATCTGATAGACGGTTCAGTCAGCTCTGTCAGCTTTATCCTAGATGCGATAGGGTCTATCAAAGGCGTCTAAGCCATCTAAATAGTCTGAGTCATCTAAGCCCTATTATTTTAGTATATTAGCTTCTCTCGCTACGATGCCATTCATACAGACCGATAAAGGAGTTGACTTGATAGATCATGGTTTGAATGGCAAAAATGTAGTTGCCAGACATAAGATTGACAATGAGCCAAACAAAATTGACGATAATCCACAGCCACCAGTTAAACGAATAGCGCAAAATCATGGCGGCTTGGGCGGTGATTGAGAGTACAAAGGCAAGGACATTGATCCAAAAAAAGGAAATGAAGCCTAAAAACAGACTGTTGTCGTCTTCAACCACCGCATAACCATAGCTGGCTAAAAGGTCGTTGACGGTAGGAAATAGCGCCAGACCAATCACAATAAAGGCAATGGTAATCAGCCAAACGGCTTTGCTGGCAGACTTGGGTATCATGTCGCCGTCAGGGTCGGTGTGCTTTGACCAATAAAAAATGCCATAGACATGGGTAAAAAAGTTAAATAAAGGCGCCAGCATCAAACCCACCGCGCCCGAGGTTGCTTGCACCACCACTTCACCTGCAGTGGCGGCCATGCCAAAGCCATTGCCCAAGACGTTTTTGCGAAATGATAGCGATACCACACAAATCAAGCCGATCAAGGACACCGCCAAATAAAACCAATCTAGGGTGGTATGATCGGTGGTCAACCAAAAGCCTACTGATAAGGCAATCACGCCGCAGATAAACCAAGTGATGATCCACTGCATGGCCCACTTACCAGTGATATTGTCTAATAGCTGAATACGCATAGGTTTTTCCTAAAATAAATGTTGGGAGCGGCTTGTTTGACCGTTGTGGTTTTGACTTTTTTACAAGCCACTTCTTTTATAATATGCTGTTTTTATTCTGTATTTTTACTTTGTTTGTTTTTTACTTTATCTGTTTTTTATTTGGCGTTGACTCACCGCGCTTTGTTTATTGGTTTTTGTTATAGACATGTCGATCGATAAAACGTAACGCTTGCCGATAGCGAGCATCATAATCAGGCGCATCGATCAAATGCGGCTCGATACCATGGCGGGTAAAGATATCGACTAGCCGCTGCTCAAAGCGCCCGCGCGCCTCAGGGGTGCCCAGTGAGCGCATGCCGTCATCTACCCATGGCGTATTGTTGTCTAGCATGATGGTATGGTCCAAGCGAAACTCATCGATACACGCGGCCACAAACGGGTGGCTACGACCTTCGTACTCTTCACAAAACGCCTGTGTAGTCACAAAATCAGTATCGACAATGGTCACAGGGGCAGTCGCTACGGCTGCGGCCTCTCGAGTCGCCTGAGCATGATTGAGGGCGATGGGTCCATAGTCACTATACTGTAGCCCAATCTCGCTGCCACCCAAGTCCGTACCGACGTATAAACGTCCCATCTCTAACGCAAAGCTTGCGCCATAATAGTTGGCAAGCTTATGTACCAAGGTTGTTTTCCCTGAGCTTTCACCGCCGACGATCGCGACCGTCTTTGTGTAATCACCGCGTGCTTGAGGGTGAATCGCTGACCAATGGGCCACAGGATCGCGAGCGATGGCAGATGAGTTAAACGCTGGCTGTAGCGCCGTCGTTACCACGGGCATCTGCAGGTGTGCTGTGATATGGGATTTGGCTAAAGGATGGTTTTGTACCACAAACAGCACCGCTTCTGCAGGCAACGCGAGCGTTTGGCTCAGACGATGCAGCTTGGCATTGCTGGCTGGGATGTCGATGTGCACCTCATCAAAGCTGTCATGAAACGGCAGGGCAATCTCATGGGTGGTATGAATGTGAATAAAAGGCAAGTCAGCACAGGCCATCTGTAGCCAGCGCGCCTTATCTTGTAGCGTAATGCTAAAGTCTGGATGCGGCGTCGGGTGCGCTGTGATGACGATATGTAGTATTTTAGCTTGCCCTGCGGCCTCCAAAATACTGCGCATTTGCCCCAAATGTAGTGGTTCAAAATGACCAATCATCAACCCCGTATCGTACATAGCAATCCTTGTTGGTTTGTTAGTAAGCGTTTTTATAAAAGTAATACAATTTGCATGGTATAAAGGTTTTGGTCGATTTGCAGGTAGGTTATTGTAAACAAGCGCTGATAAAGGTTGTTTTTATTAAACAGGCGTTAAGTGGCGATAAAGCAATGTGGCTAGGGTATCGTCAGTTTGAAATAAAATCGATACGCTCCTATGAATGTGCAATTGGTACAAATTTTCCTTGTGTACTGTTATCACAGAGGCTGCAAAAAACGACTTGTCATCTCGCTGTATTGTTTTGATATCGGATTACCTATAAACCTATAAACACAACCATCAGTATAACCGGTAAAAGTATATAAGCGTATCTGATTGATTGTGCTTGGTATTTCAAAGTAGGTAGGCAGTAAAAGTAAGGTTTTGGCAACAAACTCAATTCTGAAACATTTTGAAATAACTATTTAAAATCAGTGGTTTACAGGCGGTCAGGACAGATTAGGGCAAGCTTAGGTAGCATAAACTCACAAAGCACTGGTACATCTTCAACAGACCATAAGAAAATAGTTGCTATACTGATTTGTAAGTTAGAAAGGCTACAGATTTAGCCTAACTAAAAGACACAAGATAAAAAATATAATGCACAGAATATAAGACAAAAACAGCGGTCTTTTGTCTAGGTTCAAATAACAAGAAATAGAAAACGTAAAATAGAGAGGTATTGGATTTGGCTAAATTAGCAAAATTACATCGCTCGCAAAACAATCGTATGATAGCAGGGGTGATGGGCGGTATTGCAGAATACATCGGTTGGTCGCCTACTTGGGTAAGAGTATTGTTTGTGATTGTATCTTCACTGAGTGCGGCGGTTCCAGGTATCTTAATTTATATTATTTTATGGATTATCATGCCGAAAGCCACTCATGAGTCTTATCAGTAGCACCCGATAGGCTGATATTTTATAGGTTGACATACAAACGGTTCGTTACCCAGCTTTGCTTAAAACTTATATTAAAATCTGTATCAAAAAAAGCGTCACCAAATAAGCGTTACTAAAAAAATAAAAAGCCTGACCCATCAGGATACCAGCGACATACTTTTCCTCCTGCCCAGATGCTCACGCATTTGGGTATTTTTTTGTTTTTGCCTTTATGGTCATTGAAAAAAATGGTTATAAGTTGAGAGGTGCGACAGGTATAGGGTTTATGTGCGTGCTGTGTCTACACTGCTCGATAGACATAATTACTTTCGATAGCATTTGATATGGGGCATAGCGCACGGTATTTGGACAGATAGCATAAATTTAGTTGCGGTAAATATGGATAAAATGGTCAATTTTTAGTAAGGTGAGCAGGCAAATAGAGTCGTTGCCGAATAGGCAATACGAGCGCTATCAATATTTCATAATACTCATTCCACAGTGGCTTTATTAAGATGCCCCAAACTATGACAATCCAAACTATGACATCACAAGCGAAAGATTCTCAACCGATGACGTTTCAAGATCTCATCCTAACCTTGCAAAACTATTGGGCTGACAAAGGCTGCGTGGTCTTGCAGCCTTACGATATGGAAGTCGGTGCCGGTACCTTTCATACGGCGACGTTTTTGCGCTCGCTTGGCCCTGAGCGCTGGAATGCAGCTTATGTGCAGCCATCACGCCGCCCGACAGACGGCCGCTACGGTGACAACCCAAACCGCTTGCAGCATTATTACCAGTTTCAAGTGGTACTAAAACCCAACCCGCCCAATATCCAAGAGTTGTATTTGGACTCACTGCGGGCCATCGGTATCGATCCGCTGGTTCATGACGTGCGTTTTGTCGAAGACAACTGGGAATCGCCAACGCTTGGGGCGTGGGGGCTGGGCTGGGAGATTTGGCTAAACGGTATGGAAGTCACGCAGTTTACCTATTTTCAGCAAGTGGGCGGCATTGAGTGCTTTCCAGTCACCGGTGAGATTACTTACGGTCTTGAGCGTCTAGCGATGTATGTACAAGGCGTCGATAGCGTCTATGATTTGGTTTGGGCGGATGGTGAGTTTGGCCGCGTGACCTATGGCGATGTCTTTCATCAAAACGAAGTGGAGCAGTCCACTTATAACTTTGAGCACGCCGATGTACCGATGATGGGGCAGATGTTTGATTTTTATGAGCAGCAGGCTGATAAGCTTGTGGCCGAAGGATTGCCGCTGCCAGCCTACGAGATGGTACTCAAAGCCTCTCATGCGTTTAACCTACTGGACGCTCGTGGCGCCATTTCTGTGACGGAGCGTCAGCGCTTTATTTTGCGTGTCCGTACCTTGGCGCGCAAAGTGGCCTTTGGGTATGTCGAAGCGCGTGCCAAGCTTGGCTTCCCATTGGCTGATGAAGAACATCGCCAAGCGGCGCTCGATAAGTATCTACCAAAAGCACCAGAAGAAGACGCGGCAGCAGACGATGTGACAGGCGATAAAGCCGTCACCAACAACCACCAATCTACCAACGACAAATAGGAGCATCCCATGAGTACTATTTTATTTGAACTGGGGTGTGAAGAGCTACCTCCAAAAAGCCTAAAACCGCTACGCGATGCCTTGCAAACGAGTGTCACCGAGCAACTAAAAGACGCCAATATCAGTTTTGATGGCATTAAGTCCTTTGCCGCACCGCGCCGTTTGGCGATTCAGATCACAGGAATTAGCGACAAGCAGCCTGATCGTACCGAACAAAAACGTGGCCCTGCGATTAAAGCAGCGTTTGATAGCGATGGCAACCCAACCCGTGCAGCGATGGGCTTTGCTAAGGGTTTAGGGATTGAAGCGAGCGAGCTGATAACGATTAACACCGATAAAGGGGATTATGTCGGCTACGAGCAGACCATTCACGGTCAAGCGACCACAGAGCTGCTACCGAGCATCTTTCAGACGGCATTAGATAGTCTGCCAATTGCCAAGCGTATGCGCTCAGGTAGCAGCCGAGAAGAGTTTGTGCGTCCGGTACAGTGGGTAGTCTTGATGCAAGACGATGCAGTGATCGATGCCACTATCCAAGGGCATCAAACCAACAACCAAACCCGTGGTCACCGCTTCCACAGCCCTGACTATCGTAAGATTGCTCATGCTACCGACTATGAGTCGCTACTAACGGATCTAAAAGTGGTGGCCGATTTTGATAAGCGTCAAATGCTCATCAAAAACCAAGTCAAAGCACTGGCCGATGAAGTCAATGCCGACGCCATCGTACCGCAAGAGTTGCTAGATGAAGTGACCGCGCTGGTTGATTTCCCGATTGCGCTTAGAGCAAGCTTTGAGCCGCGCTTTTTGCAAGTGCCGCAAGAGGCGTTAATCTCCACCATGCAAGCGGATCAAAAGTATTTTTGCTTAACCGATAAAGCAGGTAAGTTGCAACCGTACTTTATTTTTATCACCAATATTGAGTCCACAGATCCCAACCAAATCATCGAAGGCAACGAAAAAGTCGTGCGGCCGCGCTTGGCTGATGCCGAGTTTTTCTTTTTACAAGATCAAAAACAGCCATTGTTTGCTTTGACCGAGAGCTTAAAGACTCGCGTTTTCCAAGACAAGCTCGGTACGATTTGGGAAAAGTCTGAGCGTATCGCCAAGCTTGCTGCCTTTGTTGCCACTTTGATGCAGCAGCAAGGCCACGATATCGAGGTCGAAGACACCGTGCGCGCTGCCATCTTGTCCAAAGCCGATCTAGCAAGCTCGCTGGTCGGTGAGTATCCGGAGTTGCAAGGTATCGCCGGAACCTACTATGCACGCTTAAATGGTGAGCCTGCGGCGGTCGCGGACAGTCTGCAAGAGCAGTATTTGCCGAAGTTTAGCGGGGATGTATTGCCGCAGACGCCGATTGGTATCTGTCTGGCATTGGCCGATCGTTTGGATACACTGGTCGGTATTTTTGCCATTGACCAAGCACCTACCGGCTCAAAAGATCCGTTTAGTCTGCGCCGCTCGGCCATTGGTATTTTGCGTATCTTGATCGAAAAACAACTACCGATCAATCTTGCCGCTTTGGTTGAGCAAGCGGTTAAAGGCTATAGCACCAGCGATGGCAGTAAGATTGCCAAAATGGGTGATACTTTTACTCAAGTGATGGGCTTCTTAAATTCTCGCTATCGGGCGATGTACACCGAGCAAGGCGTGAGCGTCGATACCATCCAAGCGGTGCAAGCGATCCAGCCGCATATGCCGCTGGATTTTGATCAGCGTATTCGTGCGGTACAAGCGTTTAGTGAGCTGGCTCAAGCTGAAAAACTTGCCGATTCAAACAAGCGGGTGGCAAATATATTGGCTAAGTCAGAGGTCAGCGTGGCAGATAACGTCGACGAGGCGCTATTGTCCGAGCCTGCTGAGCAGGAATTATATCAAGCTGTTCAACAAGCGCAGACAGCGGTCAAGCCTTTGCTAGAAACCGCTGACTATACGCAAGTTTTGCAAACGCTGGCAAGTCTGGATGCGCCTTTGACCCAATTTTTCGCTGATGTCATGGTCAACAGTGAAGATGCGGCGCTAAAAAACAACCGCTTGGCGCTGCTCAAGCAAGTACGAGCGCTGTTTTTGACCGTGGCTGATATCAGTGAATTACAGCTATAGCGCTCGTTGTCGCTAAGATATAGTCAGGTCAATATAAAAAGAATACAGCGAGACTGGGATAAGTTCTTTGCCGCACCTATCGGCGCAGCACCGCACGCAAAGAAGTTTGTACCAGTCTAGCGAATTTGTACCGTGTATCTCTTTTATTTAGTAACGAATATATCTATTATAGTCAAAGGTTCTCAGCCTGTTTTTGCTGGTTTATATCGCATCTACCAGCCTATTTAGCCCATAAAAAAGCTGGCCTTATATTGCCAGCTTTTTGGGCGATGCTGCCGCGCTGCATCTATCATGTCTGAACCCGTCTTCAAAGGAGCACCGCCGTGTTTGCTGTGATTATTGTGATTCTTATCATTTGGGCTGTGATGTGGGCCTTTTATAAGTTTATGTATCCGCGGCCGCCCAAAAGCATGATGCCGCAAAAAGGCGATGTGGTCACGCCGCGCACCTGTGACTTTTGTGGCAATAGCTTGGCTGAGTACCGCGGTGTCCTCGAAACCAAGCCTGCATCTGTCACGACAAATACTGCACAGCCAAGTGCTGGCAGTATGGAGACGGATAGTAACCTTCTGTTTTTTTGCAATTACGAGCATCAGGCAGACTATCATGCAGGCAAGGTATATGATCCTAATGCATGATGGCGGCTAGCCATAGTATAAAAAAAGTGTATAAAAAAAGCGCTTTTTTTCTTACTCATAAACTCTCTTTTTAACCTATCTATCAAGCAGGCCAAAAGAATCAAGCAGGCCAAAAGATGCGCTGGCCTACAAAATAGATTGGGCGTCTTTCATGATCTTATTGAGTAGCGCCTCAGACTGTTTGTCTTGCTGCAGGCGATCCTCTTCGCTTCTTTGATTGGCATGGATTTTTTCATACAAGTTAAGGCAGCACAGCACCAGCAGGCTTTCTTGGCTCAGGCTGGGTGCCTCACGTCTAAGATCCAGCGCGTAGTTATTGATATAAGAGACGGCAGATAGTAGCTCTTCTTGCTCATGGATCGGACAGTAAATGGGGTAGGTCACGCCCGCGATGACAATATCGACTTTTTTGACTTGTGACTCGGGTGTCATAGGCTTGCTGGTAGCACCTGCCGTGGTTGTGCTGATAGGGGCTTTGGATGCGCTTGGCTCTGCTTGCTTAGGCGAGTTGTTTGCGGCATTGGTATGGTCATCAGTCATGATAAATCCTACAATATATGGGTCAGTAAATGGGGGTATCAGCTATTACAGCGATCACCAAGACTCTAACCTTCGGCTTGGTCGATACGCGTGAGGCGTTTGAGGACAACTTGAGTACGCTCTGCTGCCAACTGGTTTTTTTTCTGTAATTCGCTATTTTGTTGTTTGATATCGCTATACTGCTGCTTTAGTTCATTATTATGCTGCTGCAATTCACGGTTTTGTTGTTGTAATTGGCTGATCTGCTTTTGTAACTTGTCTTGCTCTTCACCGATCATATGATGGGCTTCGGCCAAGCTTTGATAACGTTTATCCAGATCGTTCAGTTGTTTTTTGGCACCGTCACGCTCGCTATGGCTGGTATTTAGCTTGTTTTGTAAGTCGGTGATTTGCTTTGGATCTGTGGTTGGCTGCTTTTTTAGGCTGCTAAGTTCAGCACTGACAAGCTGATACTGTTTTTTGATGTCGAGTATCATTTTTTCTAATATTTTAAGTTGATCATACATAGTCAGTTTTTATCCTTAACAAGTAAGCGTGAATGAATTTTGTTTTGTGTATTTAATAATGCCATAGGTGACCGCATAATATCTATATCAACAAAGTAATTACATATACCTAAATCTTATCTATGTATTTTTTGGCTCAGCGCGATGAGTGGTATCGAGCTGATTTTTTGTTTTATAAGCGATTTTTCTGATTTTATAAGTCACAACCCTTTACTAGGACAATTATTATGAATGACAATATCTCTGGCTGGAATACGTGGCTGACCGCATTTGACGACTGGAATGACGTATCGATCAGTGAGGTGCATGGTCTGATGACGGGGCTGATGACGGCGTGTAACGCGCCTGACGAGCAAGTATGGGCAAAGGTGTTTGAAGAGCTGAGCTTTGCGCCATTGCCTGAAGCGGCGCTGACTTTGCTCGCAGAAGAAGCAGAAGACACGGTGTTTCAGCTCAAAGACAAAGACGATGCTTATGCGTATATGCCGCTGCTACCAGATGACGAACACGATCTATACGAGCGTGTGATGGCGTTGAAACAGTGGGCCAATGGTTTTATGACAGGCTTTGGTATCACTGACTGTCAGATCAGTGGGGATGAAAACGAGATGCTATCGGATTTGGCCAAGATTGGGGCGATTCGTCTGGCAGAAGATGAGGACTTTGAGGGCGGCGAAGAGTCTTATTTGTATATTTACGAGTTTGCGCGGATGGTGCCCGTGAGCTTTGCAACTCGCAAGCGCAAACCAGTAAAAGACATCGCGCTAATCGCTGGATTGGCCATCGATGCAAAAACCACCAAAGAGCTACAAGCAGAGGGTAAGTTGCCAAAACCAATACCGCCTGTGGTGGATGCGATGAACCAAAATAATCCCTCTTAAACCTCAAAGGGGGACGACGCCTATATCGTAACAGGTACCTCATAATAAGGATGTTTTATGACTTTACATAGTGATGATCAGCGCAAAGACGACTCGTACACCATTGGCTATCCTACGGATAGTATCGACTGGCTGACGCGGCTAATTGGCTTTGATACCGTCAGTCGCCACTCAAATCTAGCGTTGATTGAGGATGTGCAAGGGTACTGTGAGCAGTTGGGTTTGACCGTAGATCTGACCTTTAATGACGCCAAAGATAAGGCCAATTTGTTTGTCACAGTACCTGCTGGGGCAAACGCTGATGAGGTGAACCACGGTCTGGTGCTGTCCGGTCATACCGATGTGGTGCCAGTGGAAGGGCAGGATTGGGCGACAGCGCCGTTTACTGCTACCATTCGCGGCGATAGGCTCTATGGCCGCGGTGCCTGCGACATGAAAGGCTTTATTGCTTGCGCGCTGACACTATTACCGCAAGCAGTAAAGCTGTCTAACGCCGGTCAATTGCGCCGGCCGTTGCATTTGGCATTGTCGTTTGATGAAGAGGTTGGCTGCTTGGGTGCGCCATTGCTGCTGGCGGATCTCAAGGCGCGCGGTATCACGCCTGATTATTGTATCGTCGGCGAGCCGACCAATATGACGATGGTTGTCGCGCACAAAGGCATCGCGGTTTATCGTTGCCGTGTACATGGTCAGTCGGCGCATTCGTCATTGACCGCGCAAGGTGTCAACGCCATCAGCTATGCCAGCCGTTTGATTGGTTATGTCGATGAGCTGGCAGACGAGATCAGCGGCCGTGATGACAATGATGAGTGGTTTGATGTGCCGTACTCGACGTTGTCTGTCGGCACCATACAAGGCGGCACTGCGACCAATATCGTGCCCAATCTGTGTGAGTTTACCTTTGATTATCGTAACCTGCCGCACATGACACAAGACGATATCTTGGTACCGATCAAAGCCAAGGTCGCAGAGCTAAGCGCGCAGATGCAAGCGCGTGCTGCTAATACCGGCATTGAGCTACTACAGATGGAGGCCGTACCTGCGATGACTGACAACGACAGTGCCGAGCTACAAGCGCTGATAGCGGCGCTCACCGATGATGACACCCGTCACAAAGTGGCTTATGCCACCGAAGGCGGACAGTTCACCAATAGTGGTATTCCGACGATTATCTGCGGTCCTGGTAGTATCGAGCAGGCACATAAGGCTGATGAGTTTGTCGCGCTCAGTGAGATGGCGCGCTGTGATGCGTTTTTGCAAAAGTTATTAGCAAGCGCTACATCGCAGTCGTGAGTTTAATACAGTCAATTTGATATAAAAACAAAACGACACAACGTTTCATTGGAGTGCCTTGATAGCCACGTATCTGATGTATTTGGATTCGCCTATAGCGAGTCTGACGCATAAAGTCGCTTGTTTTCGATATAAGTAGGCATAAAATACACCGTCCTTATGGTGGTGTTTACGTGTCTTCGTTTTCGGTATATTCAGTTATTTTTATAAAAAAGTAGGGGTTGGCTGATGTCTTGGCATCTGTTTGCGATGTTTTTTGCAAGTACGTTTTTTATCTCGGCGACTCCTGGTCCTAATATGCTGCTGGCGTTTCAGTATGGGATGAACTATGGGGTAAAGCGCACGCTATGGACGCTGGCGGGTCTGAGCCTTGGGCTGTTTTTGTTGTTGCTATCGACGCTACTGGGGCTCGATGTGATTAGTCGTCAGTCACCGTGGCTGCTAACCCTGATTAAGACCGTTGGTGCTGCTTATTTGATCTATTTGGGTATCAGCTCTTGGCGTGATGCAAGTGTAGGCAGTTTGATGAATGATGCGCGCGAGATGAGCGAAGAGGTGGCGGCCGATTATCCAGAAAGCTGGCCGTCCTTGGCCGCGCACGACACACCTCGGCCGCGTTCGCTCTCTAGCGCCGCGGTAAAGGCCTCGCCGAGCAGTATGACGTTATTTCGCACTGGGATATGGGTATCGTTGTCCAACCCCAAAGCCATTTTGTTTTTTGCCGCCTTTTTCCCCAAGTTTATCAATTTTAGTGCGCCATTATGGCCGCAGTATCTTATGCTGACTTGCGGGCTGTTTTTGAGTGAGACGATTTGGCAGATTGTCTATACGCTTGGTGGCAAAAAGCTGGCCAGCTGGCTAGATGTTGGCAGTCGCTTAGCATGGCTCAACCGTGGCTGCGGGGTGATATTTATCCTTATTGCAGCAGCACTATTGGCTGAGGTATTAAATGGATTTATGGTTTAATCTTGCCAAGGTTGAATGTTCAACACGCTCTAGCCACTGCTAAAAAAAGCCGCTCCCTACCTCAGTAGAGAGCGGCTTTTTGATGAGCGTTTAAGAAGCAGAAGGCTGATATTTACGCAGGCAACATTACGCCAATACCTCGACCAGCTCACCCTTGACCATGTGCGGGCTGACGAAGTCGGTCACACGTACGCTGACGATTTTACCGAGTAGCTCGTTCATTTGTGCCTCATTATAAGGGAACATCACCGTGCGGGTGTTGTCCGCGGTGCCAATCAAGCAATCAGGGTGACGATCGGCCACTTGCTCGACCAAGACACGCGTCGTGGTGCCGACCATCTCATGGGTCTTGGCTAGCGTTGACTCAACAATGACTTTTTGAAATTCTGCTAAGCGCGCTTTTTTGGTAGCAAAGCTCACATCGTCAGGCAGCTCAGCGGCGGGCGTGCCCGGACGCTTAGAGTAAATAAAGCTGTACGAGTGATCAAAGTTCAACGCCTTTGCCAAGTTCAATGTATCTTGAAAATCTTCATCGGTCTCACCAGGGAACCCGATGATAAAATCGCTCGATAAGTGAATGTCGGGGCGAATGGCTTTTAACTTATTGATCTGATTGATATAGACATCGATAGTATGGTTGCGTTTCATCGCCGCAAGGATACTATTTGAGCCGCTTTGCACCGGCAGGTGTAGGTGCGACACCAGCTCTGGCAGCTTGGCATAAGCATCGATGATATCGTCAGTAAACTCCAGCGGGTGGCTGGTGGTATAGCGAATACGCTCGATACCATCGACGTGCGAGACATAGTGCAGCAATTCTGCAAAACGGCAAATACTGCCGTCGTCTTTTTCGCCGCGATAGCCATTGACGTTTTGACCAAGTAGGTTTATCTCACGAATGCCTTGCTCGGCAAGACTGTCAATCTCGGCCAAGATGTCATCGAGCGGGCGCGAGAGCTCTTCACCGCGAGTATAAGGCACCACACAAAACGAGCAATACTTCGAGCAGCCTTCCATAATAGAGACAAATGCTTTGTAGCCCTCGACACGCGGCTCCGGCAAAAAGTCAAACTTCTCGATACTCGGAAATGACACATCAATGGTGCCAATACGGTTTTTGGGTGCGATATTACGCTGCTCATTTGATTGATCATACAGCTCTGGCAGACGGTGCAAGGTTTGTGGACCAAACACCATGTCGACATAGGGCGCGCGTTTTTGAATGTTATCGCCTTCTTGTGAGGCCACACAGCCGCCGACACCGATAACAAGGTCAGGACGTTTTTCTTTCAGTTTGCGCCAGCGGCCCAGCTCTGAAAAGACTTTTTCTTGCGCTTTTTCGCGGATAGAGCAGGTGTTCATCAGCAGGACATCTGCTTCATCGATGTTGTGCGTGACCTCCATACCGTGTGAATCACCGAGCACATCGAGCATCTTGCCAGAATCATAGACGTTCATCTGACAGCCTTGCGTGGTGACAAAGACTTTTTTGGTCGGGGCTTGATCGGCAGACATACTGGCAGAACTTGAGTCTTTGAGTGCCGCAACGGTAGGCGCGCTCGCCGTTGTTGGGGTAACATTAGCGTCATCGAGGCGGGGATTAAATACAGTAACACTCATAAGGATAAGTCCATGATTGACTAAAATATAGCAGGGTAGCCGATTAACAGGTGGCGTATTTTATCACAACCCTGTGCCAATGTGAAAAATTAGCAAGGGTCATTAAGCGGCGATAGGGTGGGTTATTTCTAACAGTATCAATTATTTACTGCGATTGATCACCACTTTGCAAAATAACGCCGCTTACTATCACTTTTATGTTACACCGTACTGTCGTATTTATTAACAAAAGGTAAAGGTGATGGTTGAAAGTGCAACGGGTATAGTATGATAAGTGGCATACGCTTAGCGGTACGTGATAAACCGCTGTTTACCTATTGATAAAGACATAATAAAGAGAGTCAGTATGACAAAGTTGCGCGCCGCTCATAGCATCAAGGATAGAGCCTCTGTTTATCGAGAACACCGTCCATCGCGGTTAACCACCAGTACGCTGCGGTTTGGCGTCTTCATGGCGACAGCCCTTGGTGCGCTTGGCCTATCACAAGTTGCTTGTGCGGAGCTGACGTGGGGCGAGGATGACCGCTTTGAGCAAAAACCCAGTTATCAACAAGACAACAGCATTGACTCGTTTATGGCGGCGGCGATAGCAGCCGATCGGGGAGATGTCAGCGCACTGTATAATTACGAACAGTTGATGAGTGGTGGGTTGTTTGCGATGTACCCGACCTATTGGCGCATGAATCTGGATTTGGGCTCACAAAGCTCGGCGGCGGTGGCACAGTTTGTCCGTCAGTATCCTAATACGGTCATGGCCGAAAAGCTGGTGGCGGACTTTGCTGAGACCAAAGCGGCAGCCAATGACTATGCTGCTGTACGGCAAGTGGCCAATCTGATAACCAATGCCGATAGCTCTGAGCGCTGTGCGGTGGCGCTTGGCTTTAATAATGGCGGCGATACCATGCGTGCCATGGCGGCCAAGTCTGATGTATGGCTGACCACTAAAAAGCAGCCAGCACTGTGTGATCAGCTGGCGATGGAGATGAACAATAACGCCTTGATTAGCAACCAAGATCGCGCCGCACGCCTCAAGCGTATGCTACGTAAAGGCAAGACGGGCGATATCATGGCTTTGTCATCGCGTTTAGGGACGCCCATTGCTTATGCGGCGTTGAGTGAGATTCAGCTCAACCCATCAGCGTTTTTTACGCGTTTTGGTCGTGAGCCTGCCAGCCAAACCAACCAATACTTGTACTTATATGCATTGGGCCGCGTCGCCGATAAGTCTTATCGTGAAGCAGCGCTACAGTTGGACTTTGATATCAAACAAGACAATCAGCGCGCGACACGCTTGCTCAATGACGAAACCCGCCGCTACGCCTATCGTATCCTTGGGGTACAGCGTATGAATCATAATACCGATGATGGGTTTAATGCTGAGGCGGTGGACTGGTTTCGTAATAGCTTAGATGATGACTTTAACTTTGAAGAAGCCGAAGACTATGCCATGGCCGCGATTCGCTTTAGCCGCTGGGATGATGTGGTCGAAGCCATCTCAAAGATGGATGGCGAAACCCAAAAAAGCAATCAGTGGCAATATTGGCTGGCACGCGCTTATGAGCAATCAAGTGATGCAGGTAAACGCGGCCTAGCAAAAAGAATGTATCAAAATATCGCCAAGAGTAATGATTACTATGGCCTGCTAGCAAAAGATAAAGTCGGTCAGCGTTTTGATGCCAGCCGTTTGGGCGGCAATAACTTGCCAACTGTCAGCGCCGCAGATCGCGCCCGCGTCATGCAAAACCCACACTTTGCCCGTGCATTTGCACTATACAACTCTGACGCGAGTCGCGGCTACGCCAACCGCGAGTGGAACTGGGCTGTCAAGCAGGCTCGAGACAATCGTGATAACAGTCTCATCATTGCTGCCGCTCGGCAGGCCTACGACATGGGCTGGCTGGATCGGGCGATTTATGCGATTGATAATACCGATAGCGTAAACAGTCTGGCGCTATCGCATCCGATGCCGCACCAGAGCGCAGTGGTACGCTATAGCCAGTCGGCGGGCATCGATCCTGCGTGGGCTTATGGCATCATGCGTCAAGAGAGCCGTTTTGTGACATCGGCACGCTCAAACGTTGGTGCAAGCGGCTTGATGCAAATCATGCCAGGTACAGCAAAGTATATCGCTCGTCATTTGGGCGAGAGCTATAGCGCCAGCCGTGCCAACAGCGGCGACACCAATATCCGCTATGGCACATGGTATATGGGTGATATCTTAGGCAAGCTCAACTACCAGCCAGTACTGGCCACCGCAGGCTATAATGCTGGACCCAACAACGCCAAACGCTGGCAGCCTGTGTATGGCTCACTTGCCGCCGACCAGTATGTGGAGTCGATAGCTTTTCCTGAGACTCGTAATTATGTCAAGCATGTGATGGAAAACGCGACGGTATATAGCAGTTTGCTTGGCCGCAGTCAGCCGATCTCGCAGCGTATGGGCACCGTGCCAGCAGCGTTTTAATACGTTTATCCTTTAATAGCCATCAATGCGTCGTCTTTGATGGTTTGCTTTTGGTGGCTTATTTTAGGACAGATGTAGCGACAACATGGCCATTGCTCGTGGCGCTGCCACTTTGGCACAGACATGACTTTATCAGGGAGTCGCATATATGGCGGTGTTACTGCTGCCGCCTTGCTCCGATGTTTACGTTTCTGCTATAGATTAAAAAAAACGGTTTGCTACCATGACTTTATTGTGTTGTGGTTATTGGCCTGTTGTTTAGCGCCAAAGTTTTGTGTTTATCAATTGGTAAGCCCTCATATTTTTGTTGCCGCTATGCTTAGTAAGCCTTGCGATGTCCGATATCGACGTCTTTGTGCAGCCCTGAGTGATAGTCCATGTTTTGTCATTGCTAGATGTTTCCAGCCTCCTATGATCAAAAAATATCTTACCTTGTCTGTATTATCAAAAACGAGGCATCCCTCATCATCACAGATGAAAATGCACTTGTCTTATAAATCGACGTCCAAGTTTAGCCCATCTGGCCGAGCCATTATGGCGTCATCTAGTATAGGTGCGCTGATCATGTTGCAAGGCGTGATGTTGTTACCCGCGCACGCTGCTAGCACCGTCAAGACAGGACAGCGGGTGTTGATGATTGAGATGACCCCTGCGCTATGCAGCATACAGCCGACACGCGCGCGCATGCGTCAATGCCTAGAAGGCTACTCTTTAACGGTGTCGGGACTAGATATGGGCTATGGTGAGCGCTGCGGTGTGGGCAGTGAGCCGCGTCTGACACCGCTACAGCTAAAAGTCGTCAATCGTATCATGCCTGATACCACGGTTCGTAGTCAGGCATGGCAGCGTTACGGCGCTTGTAGCCCTCTGAGTGCGGCCAGTTACTTTCGTCAAATAACCAACTACGCGGGTGCACTAAAACTCCCAAACGAGCTGCATACGGGTAACAGTTATACTGTGTCTAAGGCGCGATTTATCAGTCAAATGACACGCTTAAATAGCGGTCTGTCCGCCAGTGGTATTGATCTGATCTGTCAGGCTGGCAATCGTCGTCAGTCGATTTTGACCGACATCCATGTCTGCTATGATGGCAGTGATTTTGGGAAGTGCTATCAAGTGGTAAATAATTGCGGTAGCAAGTTTATCATCTCAGGCGGTAAGTAGGTGTTGCTGTACTCCAACATGGACACTGGCCGCTGTACTATTTCGGTATGAGCGCTGCTTTTTTGCAGGCTGTGTTGCTATGCTCTCTCTTTGGTGATTGTTTATGGCCGTGTTTTAGCCTTTACTCGCTGTCTTTTACCTTGTTTTATCCGTTTTTTTAAACGCTGGTAGCCTCAGTGCTTTTGTGACCCCATCGATTATTTTGTATAAAATGTAACAATATAATCCGTGAGAATCCGCGGCAAGCCTCTGATTGTCTCTAGACGATTTGCCAAACGAAGTGCTACACTAGCTCTCGGTTTAGCGCTGCCTTTGTGCAGCAAACAAGTCGATATCTAAAAAGATAATCATCTATTACAATCATGAATGATCTAATCATCAATTAGGGAGTATTCAATGTCAATGAAACAGCCTTTACGTGTTGCCGTCACTGGTGCCGCTGGTAATATCAGCTACGCGATGCTATTTCGTATTGCATCTGGCGAGATGCTAGGTAAAGATCAGCCAGTTATTTTGCAATTGCTTGAAATCACACCAGCGCTTGACGCCCTAAAGGGTGTGGTCATGGAACTAGAAGACTGCGCATTCCCATTGTTGGCAGGTATCGTTCAAACTGATGATGCAAATGTAGCATTCAAAGATGCTGACTACGCGTTACTCGTCGGTGCCCGTCCACGTGGCCCAGGTATGGAGCGTAAGGACTTACTAGAAGCCAACGCTGCGATTTTCTCAGCACAAGGCAAAGCATTGAACGAAGTGGCTAGCCGTGATGTAAAAGTATTGGTCGTCGGCAACCCTGCCAACACCAACGCGCTAATCGCTCAGCGTAACGCACCAGACCTAGATCCACGTAACTTCACCGCCATGACTCGCCTAGATCATAACCGTGCGATGGCACAGCTGGCCGAAAAAACTGACAGCACTGTCAATGACATCAAAAACATGACCATCTGGGGCAACCACTCATCGACCCAGTATCCAGACCTAACGGCTGCGACTGTCAATGGCAAACCAGCGCTAGAGTTGGTTGATCGTGATTGGTACGAAAACACGTACATCCCAGAAGTACAGCAGCGCGGCGCGGCCATCATTAAAGCTCGCGGCGCCTCATCTGCAGCTTCTGCTGCCAACGCTGCTATCGCCCATATGCGCACGTGGGCACTCGGTACTGACGAGAACGATTGGGTCTCTATGGGTGTTTATTCAAATGGGGAATACGGTATCGCTGAAGGCCTTATCTACTCATTCCCATGCACATGCGCTAACGGCGACTGGTCTATCGTAGACGGCGTTGATGTGTCATCAGAATTTTCAAAAGAGAAAATGGCCGCCACTGAGCAAGAGCTGAGCGAAGAGCGTGATGCGGTAGCACACCTACTACCATAAGCCATGACTTTGCTAAAAGTATGGTAGACAGCCATAAAAAAAGCCCTCATTGATGAACTGAGGGCTTTTTTGTGCGTTGACATTTATTGAGACCCTCATCAATACAATTGATAACGTTAGATAAACGTGGATTAACAGCGAACAAAAAAAAGCTTGCTACAATAAATGGGTTCGTTGCAATAATAAGTACAATTAAACCTGCACCATTTAAGGAGAGACAGTATGTTAGGTGAACCTGAATATAATATGAATGAGCTATTTGCCCAGTTAGGACTCGATAGCTCTGATGAGGCGATTAATCAGTTTATCGAAAAAAACAAATTGGCCAAAGATGAAAAACTGGTAGATTCTGATATCTGGACGGACAATCAGCGTATGTTTTTGCAAGAAGAATGGCAAAAAGACGCCGCTTGGGTAGAGACGATTGATGAGTTAAATGTCCGTATGCATCCAGATGCCTAAAAGCTGATATAAAAAACCTAATATAGAAGTATTAGAAAAGCATAAAACCCCCACAGTAAAATATCGACTGTGGGGGTTTTATGTCTAAACATCTTAGCTTCACACCTGTCACATCTGAATATACTGCTCAGTCAGGCTGCTGAGCGCGCCAAGCAATCAGTTCTTTGACATCATTATGGATACCTGTTTTTAGGGCGTCTAAGCTCTCATAATGGCGCTCGCCATGCAAATAATGCAAAAAGCGCACTTGTAGCGTCAGGCCGTATAAGTCAGCTTGTAGGTTGGGAAAATGTACTTCTAAGCGCCAGTCGTGGGCTTTGTCGACAGAGGGGCGGATGCCGATGCTGGCCGTGCCAAACAAACTGTGCGGACGCAAACCTGTTATGCCCATATTGTCATCATTAGCCAGTTTTGTTAAACCATCTGCGACTATCTCGCCTTTATCATCCAGGCTGACCACATCGACGGCAAAGATACCATGCAGCGCAGGCTTTAAGCGCTTAAGCTCGATATTGGCGGTGGGAAAGTCCAGAGTACGGCCGATTTTATCCCCACCGATGACCTCGCCTGTCATTGTATAATCACGGCCAAGCAAGGCGTTGGCCGACGCAATATCTCCTGCCAATAACAAATCACGCACACGGGTTGAGCTGATACGTGCCGCTTTGCCGCCATCATCGACGACAGTATGCAGATTAGTCACGTCTAAGCCATAGCTGCGCAAAAACGCACTGTCGCCCGTCCGGTCATGACCAAATTTAAAATCATCTCCTAGCACCAAGGCTTTGACGTTTAGGCGCAGTGCCAGTAAATCCGCGAATGCCTGCGCCGATAGTGAGCGAAACTCATTGTCAAATCCTGCGACAATGAGTGTCTCTACGCCGTACTCTGCAAGTAGTGCCTGCTTTTCTGCCAAGTTGGTAAGGCGAGCAGGGGCGCTTGCTGGCGCAAAAAACTCACGTGGCTGCGGCTCAAATATCATGACGGCAGCATCAAGCCCCCGCGCATCGGCGATATCGCGTACTTGGGCAAGCATCGCTTGATGGCCTAAATGCACACCATCAAAGTTACCGATAGTGAGCACACAAGGCGCTAGCGCTACTGGGTGAGTATGGGCAGGCAGGGCGCTTGGTGTGGCAATCAGTTGCTCAAGAAAATAGGTGTTCATAAATGTCAGCTATGATAAATAAGACCAAATAAAGAAGGAAAAAACACGCCCAGCTAAAACATTGAGGTGTCTAAAACCAGCCATTATAAAGTAAAATAGCCATACTAACATCTTATGGTCTATGGATAATACCTGTATCAAACGAACCTGTATCAAACGATTTGTGTCAGCGATGGCTGCATCGCAAAAAACGCGTTTGCTGATCTGCGCTATCGCGGCTTTACTGTCTGTTGATGATGGCCTAGATGGTGAGTATTATTTCCCCAAATACCCCGTGTCGCTTTTTAGCTATGGACATTCTATGACTGCTACTTCTTTACCTGCTTTGGCCCCGTCTTACCGTCTCAATGATGTATGGTCGGTACAGCATGCTAGAGCAGAGGACTTGCCCGAGGTTGTGGCGATTTACAATCAAAGTATCGCTGGCAAACAAGCCACAGCGCAGCTGACACCCGTGACCTGTGAAGAGCGCGCCGCGTGGTTTGCCGAGCACATAAACAGTCCGACGCGGCCTATTTATGTCGTTAGAGCTAGGGTGCAATCGATGGAGCAAGCGAGCGAGGATACAGCTCAAACAGTGCAAGCGGTGCAAACCAATCAAAAAACAGCACCAATCGTGGCGTGGGGCAGCTTTAGCGACTTATATGCGCGTATGGCTTATCATATCAGCACAGAGGTGAGTATCTATCTGCATCAAGACTATCAAGCAAAGGGTTTAGGTAGTTTGCTGACACGCTGGATGCTGACGCAAGCACCAAGTCTTGGTATTCATAATGTCGTCGCGCTAATCTTTGCGCACAATCAGCCAAGCTTAGGACTGTTTGATAAGCTTGGCTTTGAGCAGTGGGGCTATATGCCAGAAGTGTGCGATATGGACGGATTTATCGCAGATGTTGTGATGCTTGGCAAAGCCGTGACATCAGAGGGCACTTCAAACAAATAAGCGAAAAACTTAGCCCAAAATTTTCCACTGACCATCTATCTTTTGCAGCTCATAAGTCAGCGGCGCAGGTTCACTTTGGCCTTTTAGCATCAGCTCGCCTGTGATGGTGGCACGCGTTTTATCACCACTATACTTGGTATCCGTAATGGTGACGCCATCGACTGTTTGTTGAAACGCTGACTGCGTGTTGGCCAGCTCTTCTTCAAAGTTTGCCATATCCACTTCATAATATGAGGCGGATTTTTTGGCATCACCATAATATAAGCTATCTAGCGCTTTTTTTACCGTATCTTCTGGCGTGCCTGCTTGGGTGGGATTGGTGACCAAGCTTTTTTGCTTGGCAGAGGCGGTGACAGGATTGACACTATCACTATCGATAGCGGTTTTTTCTTCAGTATTAGCCGCTATCTGCTCATTCTTTACGTCATTGTCGCTATCGACTGTCTCTACCGAAGTCGTTAGGTCATCCTCAGAGGTTTTGGCAACAGCTGCGTTATCTTCAATAGCTGCGGTATCTGCATTATCATTATTATCACAACCACTCACAAGTAAGCCGGTGCTTAGAACGCCAGCAGTGAGTAAGGTCGGTAAGCGTAGTAAGCTGGATTGTTTTGTTGTCATATTGACCCTCAAAATTTATGTATTCGTTAAACGTCAATTATCACAACTATCCGCATCACGCACTATCATTTCTCATATAAGGCTTGTTTTGGTTTGGTAAAGGCGTCGTTTAGCCATGTTTGAGCTGGCGCGGACGAAAGCCTGTGGCCAATAAAGCCACACCATAGACCGCTGCGCCCACCGCACACATGACGAGCAGAGCAATGATACGCTGCCACTGCGCCTCATCGGTTGGAAAATAAGGCAGCATGACGTACAGGGCGGCAATCATGGCACTTGTAGCAATCGCAAACTGAGCAAACAGTTTTTTCCAATGACTGCCAAAGCGAAAAATCTCACGCTGATATAAGAAGTAATACAACAAGCCGGCGTTGACAAAAGCGGCACCTGTGGTGGCTAAGGCCAATCCGCCATGTAGCGGCATCTCTAAAAAGTAAAAAATACCGATAAAAACCACGCTAAAAATCATATTGGCAAAGACAGAGATAATACCGATTTTTACTGGGGTTTTGGTGTCTTGCCGCGCAAAAAACGCAGGCGCAAAAATCTTAATCAGCATAAAGCCTAAAATACCGCCCGCCATACTACGCAGCGCCAGCGCGCTCATCTGTGAGTCACGCAAAGTAAACTCTCCGCGCAAAAACAGCGCCTGCATGAGCACATCGGCTAAGATAAATAACGCCGCCGACGCTGGCACGCCCACCAAAATAATCAGACGAGCCGCCCAGTCGATGGTCTTTTTAAAGCTGACATCGTCTTTTTGCGCTTCGCTCTTTGATAAGCTGGGCAAAATCACCGTCCCAATCGCCACCCCGATGAGCCCAAGCGGTAGCTCGCTCATGCGCTCGGCTGCATAGAGCCAAGAGACTGAGCCGCCTATCATCAATGAGGCAAAGACGGTATTGAGCAGCAGATTAATCTGGGTGACCGAGACACCAAAGATAGCCGGTAGCATCAGCTTTAGAATACGTCTGACGCCTTCATGTTTGAAGTCAACCTTGGGCGCGACCAGCAGCTTTTGTTGCCAAAGCTGCGGCAGCTGTATCAAAAACTGTAGCAATCCTGCGATAGCCACTGCATAGCCGAGCGCCATGATCGGTGTATCAAACATCGGCGCGAAAATCAGCGCGCCACCAATCATGCATAAGTTTAATAACACGGGGGCGAAGGCTGGTGCGGCAAAGCGGCCATAGCTTTGTAGGATACCGCTGGCAAAGGCGGTCATAGAGATAAACAGCAAATACGGAAAAGTCAGGCGCAGCAGCTCAGCGGTGATGGCAAATTTGTCGGGTTGTTCAGCAAACCCTGGGGCAAACAGTGTCACCACCCACGGCGCAATTAAAATCACCAGCACCGTCAGCATGGACAGCACTAGTAGCAGTGCCCCTGAGGTACGACTGACCAAAATTTGCACCTGCTGTAGGCTGTATTTTTCTTTATACTCAGACAGCACAGGGACGAATGCTTGGCTAAAAGCGCCTTCGGCAAACAGACGCCGCAAAAAGTTTGGAATCTTGAAAGCGACCAAAAAGGCATCCATCAGGCCACCTGCGCCAAACACGCCCAATAACACCACATCACGTACCAAGCCTAAAATACGAGACAGCATGGTCATGCTACTGACGACCATCGTAGAGCGAAATAACCGACTTTTTGCCATAAGAACCTGTTTTGCTATGTTGTTTACTGATAAGGGGTTGCTGATAAGAAGTTACTGAGTGGTGGGTGTCAAAAAACTGACAAATTATAGCACTTTCGTTATCGAGATAAATGGAGTGACTGTGAAAATGCTACCAGCCAGCAGCAGCTATCCTGCCATTTGGTGAGCAATAAGCTCACGCAGCCGCGCCCATTCAAAAAACTCGCCTGGATCGGTCTTGCGTCCAGGGGCGATGTCGCTGTGTCCAGTGAGGTGACGGCGGGTGTTGGGGTAGGCGCTATATATAGCCGCGACGACAGCTGCAAGCGTGTGGTATTGCGCGGCGGTAAAGGACACAAAATCAGACCCTTCAAGCTCGATGCCGATGCTATAATCATTACACTCAGGTCGCCCAAGGTAGCTGGATCTGCCAGCATGCCACGCGCGCTCATTGAAGTTGACAAATTGCGTAATTGTGCCATCACGTTCTATGAACAGGTGCGCTGACACTTCAGCACCTTTGATAGTCTGAAAATACGGATGGGCGTCCCAGTCCAACTGATTGGTAAATAGTGCTTTGACATAATGCACACCATCAGAGCCGCATGCGCCAAACTCGTTGGGCGGTAGACTGATATTGTGAATGACAATGGTATCAATCGTGGTGTGCTCAGGTCGCTTATTAAAATTGGGTGATGCAAGCCAAGTGGCGGCCGATAGTAGGCCATCATCGATAGCCATGGATGATGGGATGGTTGAGCTGGGCATAATGTTCTCTTTATATTGTCGTTTTCGTTATAAATAGGTTGAGTGCAGATGTCAGATGTATGGCATCGATGATGGTGGTTAGCATGTTTAGTTGTTATTTAGATTTATATTCACTCATATGATTCATATGATAACGGGCGAGAGTTTCCTCATGTCTACAAAGCCGATTTTTTCTGTAAATTGTACCTCAAGCGCTACTCGCCTGCGAGCGTGCTGCGTGCGTGCACGTTTGCCTTTTGCAGTGGCAGCGCTGCTACTCTCAGCGCAAGTGCAGGCTGTGTTGCCGACGCCTGCGTCTTTGGTGATGACAGGCGAGCTGGCGGCTGCGCCAATCACCACGGCTGATATTAGCCGGAGCCTAACGCCGCAGACTGATGGCACCTTGCATAGTCAAAATAGCGAAGCCGAGCAATTATTAGCCACCTGGCGTCAGCAGGTGCAAGCGCACAGTCTGGCTGAGCATACCACTTGGCGGCGATTGTTGTATTTTTTGGATGATAAAAAATCACTCTTTAATAAAGACGCGTCCAAAAGCCTTATCGATAGTCCTGCGTTTTTTCTCAGCACTGACGGCCAGCACGACGCTGGCGCTGAGCTGGATGCGCTGCTAGTGGCCTTGGCCGAGCAGATGGTCGCACCGCCTGAGTCTAAACCCAGCAGCGATGCACAGTCCGCTATTTGCCGGTTTCCTGCGCGCACACACTGGCTCACTCAGAGGCTAGGCATTGATAGCTCAAGCTTGCAAGCGAACTGCCCTGAGCTGACAGAGTGGATGGCGATGCTAAACCCCGAGCAGCTATCCATTATGTTTGCTGAGGAGTACTTGGACAATCCAATCTCCGCGTTCGCCCATACCCTGCTACGTATCGACTCACCGATCAGCGCTGCTGACCCCAGTCAGATTCACCATGCTTACGCCCTCAATGACACCGTCGATGGCGACCCTGACGATGCGTTCGCTGTTTATGCCATTAAAGCCACCAGCGGCGGTTATAATAATAGAATTGAGATCGACCCTTATCCCGAAAAGCTAACCAAATATCTCAAAGACGATGAGCGTGATGCGTGGACGTATCAGTTGGATTTGACACCTGCAGAGGTGCAGCAAATCATCCTGCATGTGTGGGAAACTAAGGATTTAGAGATTCCTTATTATTTTACCACGGATAACTGCGCCTCTGAGATTTTGCGTCTGATCGATGTGGTGCGCCCCGAGCAAGATTTGCTCAGCCAGCTGCCTTATGTGGTCATCCCCTCCGATGTGGTCAAGCTGCTTGATGAGGAATCTTTATTGGCAGATGCCCGCTATACCCCATCTGACAGTACCGTGCGTCAAGCCGAGCTAAATAATGCCAAGGCGGCCGCACTGGGCTATCAAAACCTCACCAATGATGACGCGAGTAATATTCAATCAGCCGCGCGCAATGTGGCATCGAGTATCTCAGCTGGCGATAAAAAGACCATCATAGATCATGGCATTATTGCCTCGGACAACAACCCAATCGATAGACATCCATTACAAGTGGCTCAGATTGGCGCAGGTCAGCGCGGTGATAATGGCTACCTTGATGTGGGATTGCGTTTGGGATTCCATGATACCTTGGATCGCGCTTCAGGATTTCCGCAGTTTTTTAATCTAGAGGCACTGGCTGCGACCGTGCGTTTTTATGAAACAGACAGTAATAAAGACCATGAGCCAGATCGTGTGGTTTTAGAAAATTTTACAATACTACGAGGTCGCTCTTTTAATCCTGTCAATACCGCCAAGCAAGGCAAAACCTGGGGCGCCAGTGTCGAGGCGACCCGCGTAAATGATGGCTCGCAACCATCAGGGCGTGATCACTTGGTCGGTAGCGCCGGCTATGAGACGGGCTGGTCGTGGGCGCTCGGCAGCCCAAAAGCTGGCAGCGGTGAGATGCCGCCGCAGCTATGCTACGCCCTATTGTCAGGGAAGGGGCAAGCAGGCCGCGGCATCCATAAAGGCTTTCGTATCGGTGCTGGGGTCAATACAGGCTGTGACTATCAGATTAACAATCAGTTACGCGCGCAGGCCCAATTACAATTGCCATATTGGTATCATGGCAGCAGTGACGACCCAGACGCTCGCAGTCATTATTGGCAGCCAATCTCAAGCGTCGGCCTACAGTACGATATCGATAAAAATCAAGCAGTGCGCATCAATGCCAGCTATGAGTGGCAGGAGCGTATCGATGCCAATGACAATATACAGCTGTCATACCGACGCTATTTTTAAGGATATAAAATGAGTATGCACCTACTGATTATCGGACAAGGCGACATCGGACTGCCCGTGGCCAATAAACTGGCGCAGGACGGTTTGTCAGTCACCGGTCTTGCTCGCCGCACCCGCGAGCACTATGATTTAAATGATCAAGCAAGCTTTATGCAAGCAGATGCCTTGCGCTTGCGCGCTGATGAGCTGCAGGACTTTACCCATTTGGCGATTATCGTCACGCCGGATGACTATTCAGCCAGCGGTTATCAAAACAGCTATTTGGCGATTGCTCAGCATGTAGCCGCGCTGGCCGAGCAACTACCACATCTGACGCGCGTTGTGTTTATTTCGTCAACGGGCGTTTATGGGCAGGATGGTGGCGAGTGGATAGACGAAGAGACGGTTCCGACCCTGCCTGAGCGCGAAGCCTCGCAAATTATCTTGCAAGCAGAAAAGGTACTGCAGCAAGGCTTTGGTGATCGCGCCATTGTCATTCGCCCGAGTGGTATCTATGGGCACGAGCGTCTGATGCGCCTGCGTCAAGCCCGCGATCCGCAAAAAAAGCCCGTCGCCGCTGCCCACTGGAGCAATCGTATTATGGATAGCGATCTGGTCAATATCATCGTCAATGTCTTGACCATTGCTGCGCCAAAGCCGCTTTATATTGCGACGGATTATGCGCCAGTCACCACCTTGGAGCTTGATGTTTGGCTCAGTGCGCAAGTGGGAGAAGCGCCGCCAGCGATAGCGGACGAAAAAACCGCCGTCACGGGCAAGCGTCTGCACAGCAATATACCATTAGCGTGGCTTGACTATCCTGACTGGCAAGTAGGTTACCGTGATATTTTGCGCCATCAAGCGTAAAATAGCCATCTATCGTCAACCCTATCGTTCAGTTATTCTAAAACCGATACAGCACAGCCGGTCCTTATTTCGCGCTTATCGTTTTTTATCATTGATGGAGATTTCATGACCCAGCCTTCTACTTCTGAGAGCCGCTTATCTACTGCAAAGCGCGCAGCAAGCGACATGCTGGCAGAAGGCAATGCTGAGCGCTCCTCTACGTTGCCTGATAGTCAGCAGCCTGCCATCGTGCACCCTAATTTTGATCCAAACCAAGCGCCGCTCGATCCTGCGCGGCCGCTGAGTGATATTCCAGAGCCAGCGCGGCGGCTAAACGGTCAGCTGCGCCGGCTTTACGGCAACTCTAAACGGTTCTATCAGCCTTGTACAAGCAGTTTATCGAAATGGGCGCTGATTGCCTCTGAGGCGTTGGCTGAGCATTTGGCGCTATTACAGGCAGCAAAGCTTGTCGAGTTGCCTGACAGCTTTTATCAAAACCACAGCGAACAGCCGCTACTATCGCCGCTCGGTGACATGATATTGTTGGATATGGCCGATATCCATCAGGCCATGCGCGCGTATCCAGCGCTTCATCGTTATGGTTTTGCGCCTACTGATCGCTCGGTAAAAACTCACCAAACAAGCGCAGGCTTGCCTGAGAAGACCAAAGCCTCTACCGCCTCCCTGTACGCCCTTATCAAACGCTATAATCCTGACGAGTTACTAAGCGATGCCTATGCTGATGACTGGCAGGTGATCTTGCAGCCGCAGCAGTTTGAAACGGGTGAAGGCAGCTTGGCCACTGACATCATGGCGTGCAGCGCGGCGGTTCATGCGCTAAAGCAGTGCCAGACGCGTAAAAGCATCAATCACCGCTATAGTGCGGCGCAAGTGTGCCAGTACGTACGCAGCTATTTGCTCAGTCAGGTGATCTGTGAGCCTGCGCAGCGCCATGTTTATCGGCAAATTCGAGTATTTGCAGGGCATGTCGTGGTCGCCGCCTACTATTTGGGCTGGGACATACAAGTCAGCCATGACGGTCACTGTTACTTTAACCTCTCATCGCGTAATGGCTTATTGATGCGTTATCCCAATATGCAGGATTATGCCATCAACGGTTGGTCAAGCTGATCAATAATGCGTACAATAACGCCACTTTTTTGCCTTTTTTTGCCAATAGGAATATTTCATGCTAAATGCCGCAACTGCTGACGCTCAAACCGCCTCTTTTTCTTCTCATCAATTTATTCAGCTGGCGCTTGATAACCAAGTGCTTAAGTTTGGCGAGTTTGTCCTAAAGTCTGGTCGTATCAGCCCCTATTTTTTTAATGCAGGCTTGCTGGCGACAGGTGAGATGTTGTCTCTGCTGGCACGCGGCTATGCAGATGCTTTGGCGGCACAAATGACCAAAAGTGACGAGGCGGACATGCAAGAGCTGGTCATCTTTGGTGCGGCTTATAAAGGCATTCCCTTTGTTGCTGCCACCGCGCAAGCGTTGTGGCAGCATCACGGTATCAACGCCAAATGGGGCTATAACCGCAAAGAAGCCAAAACACATGGCGAGGGCGGTAACTTGGTGGGTGCAGATGTCAGCGGTAAGGCGGTCTGGGTGCTCGATGATGTGATTACGGCTGGCACAGCGATGCGTGAAGTGGTCGAGATACTCGAGCAAGCGGGCGCCAGCGTGGCAGGTATTATCGTGGCGCTTGATCGAAAAGAAAAAGGCCAAGGTGAGCACTCTGCTATCCAAGAGCTGGCCGCGACGCTAAACGTACCAGTACGAGCATTGGTCGATATCGACGATCTGATCAGCTATTTGGCAGCGGCAAACGGCCAGTACAAAGACGCCACCCAACTTGCAAAAATGCAGCATTACCGCGCCCAGTACGGTGTATAGTTGGTCATTATCGTTATAGTGGCTGCTGCTCTGTGGTTGCTAGTGTACATATCGGCTATATATCAGCGCGCCTAAACCATCTAATATAAATGAGTATTATTATGAGCCAAGAAAATCAAAAAAAATCCTTACACATACTGGTCATCATGGACCCTATCGAGCAGGTCAATTATAAAAAGGACACCAGCTTGGCGATGATGTGGGCGGCTCAAGACCGTGGTCATACGCTTGGCTATTGTCAGATTCATGATCTGTGGCTGGATCGCGGTCAGTTGATGGCCGATACCCAGCCTGTGACCGTCAAACGTGATCCGGCAGATTTTTATAGCTTGGGCGACAAGGCCACAGGCGCGATCAGTGATTATGATGTGGTTTTGATGCGTAAAGATCCACCGTTTGACATGCGTTTCATTTATGCCACCTATATGCTAGATCATGCCAAAGCGGCAGGCGTGTTAGTGGTCAATGACCCACAAGCGATTCGCGACTGTAATGAAAAGCTGTTTGCCACTTGGTTTAGCGACTATATGAGTCCGACGATTGTGACCAGCAAACAGGCACACATTCGCCAGTTTATCGCCGAGCAACAAGACGTCATCGTCAAACCCTTAGACGGCATGGGCGGCACCGGTATTTTTCGACTGACCGCTGACAGCCCAAATATCGGGGTGACGTTAGAGGTTTTGACCGAGCTTGAGACCTTGCCGATCATGGCGCAGCGCTACTTACCTGAGATCGCCGAGGGCGATAAGCGTGTGCTTATCGTCGATGGAGTGGTGGTCGATTATAGCTTGGCACGTATTCCAGTCAAAGGCGAAACGCGTGGCAATCTTGCGGCCGGTGGTAGTGGGGTGGCGATGCCGCTCACCGATATAGAGCGTCAAGTGGCAGAGGTCGTCGCGCCCATCGTCAAAGAAAAAGGTCTTATGTTTGTCGGGCTTGATTTGATCGGCGGCCGTATCACAGAGATTAACGTTACCAGTCCGACTTGTGTACGCGAGATTGATGACCAGTGTGGCACCGATATTGCTACAGATTTGATTATCGCAATCGAGCACAAGCGCGCTCATTAGGGCGTATCCTCATTTTAAAAATGGTGATAAAAATGAGATAAATTGCCGCCAAACAAGGAAAATAGCGCAGATAATATCGAGGTATTAGCCAGCTATTTGACGATGGTTGGCAAAATTTGGCCATTTTTAGCCCATTTAGATGGCTATCGATTGAATTGAGGATACGCCCTAAACAAAGCAGTAACGATAGCGTAATTTATTACTAAAGTATGTGCACAATGAGAAAAAAAACCTTGTGCTAAGATGGGGCCGAAAAATGCGCCTCTAAGCACATGCTAATAACGCCCAAGCCGTGATTTTTCATGGCTTGGATTTTTGTTATGAACTGTGCATAAAGTACTATATATCAGCCCATAATTTACACTATACTATGCCAGCTTTCGGCGGCTCGTTTTGGACGGTGGGCCATGACCACGATAGGACAATAAGTGCTTCATATAAATACAAAAAAGATAGGCAGGGGTTCATGAAAACACCGCATATACTAATGATGGCTGCTGGGACGGGTGGTCACGTGTTTCCGGCACTGGCCGTTAGTGAAGAGCTGAGCAAACGCGGCGCGGTGATTCATTGGCTGGGCACGCCCGCTGGTATGGAAAACCGTTTGGTCGAGCCGACAGGCTACCGCTTTCATGCAATCGATATGCAGGGTCTGCGTGGCAAGGGCGTTGGCCGTCTCTTAAAGCTGCCGGTGACCCTGCTCTCGGCGACGATAGTGGCTATCAAAGTGATTCGTAGCAATCAGATCGATATGGTGGTGGGTTTTGGAGGCTATGTCACTGCGCCTGGCGGTATTGCAGCGCGTTTGACCAAAACCCCACTGATCATTCATGAGCAAAACGCCATCGCTGGTATGAGCAATCGCTATTTGTCTAAGATGGCGACCAAGGTGCTACAAGCGTTTGAAGATACGTTTGCCAATAGCCAGCAGGATGCTAAGCTTGAGACGGTGGGCAACCCTGTGCGCAACGCCATTACGGGCGTCGCAAAGCCTACTGAGCGCTATGATATCCACGACAGCACGCCCCTAAAGCTATTAGTAGTAGGCGGATCGCTGGGTGCACAGGCGCTCAACACCAATGTACCCAAGGCTTTGGCGCTATTAGATCAGCCGTTTGATGTGCGTCATCAATGCGGCCGTAATAATGAACAAACGACGCAAGCGGCCTACGATCATGAGGATTTGAGCCAGCACACGTTTGTGGTACAGCCTTTTATCGATGATATGGCTGCCGCCTATAATTGGGCAGATGTTATTGTATGCCGTGCCGGCGCTTTGACGGTCACTGAGATTCAAAACGTCGGTATTGCGGCGATTTTTGTGCCATTGCCACACGCGGTGGATGACCATCAAACCGCCAATGCCCGCACGTTAACTGACCACGGTGCTGCGATTTTATTGCCGCAGTCTGAGCTGACCGCGCAGCGCTTGAGCCAAGAGCTGGCGGCACTGGATCGCGCGACGTGTTTGGAGATGGCCAAAAAAGGCCACGCGCTTGCCAATCGCCATGCCAGCAAGCAGGTTGCTGATATCATTTGGCAAACGTTATAGTTTCTATCGTTGTCAGCGACAGGCGTTGAGGCTGATTGTCTTAATCAGTTATTTTGACTCACCCTATTTTATTTGCCTTTAACCAAGAGAATCTCTTATGTCTACCTCTGAAAAATCTCTACCCAAGCGTTTGATCGAAATACCAGAAATGCGCCGTATTCAACATCTGCATTTTGTCGGTATTGGCGGCTCGGGGATGTGCGGTATTGCAGAGGTGATGAACAATCAAGGCTATCAGGTCAGCGGCTCTGATATTGCTGACAGTGTGGTGACGCGCCGCTTACAGCAGATAGGTATCGATATATCGATTGGGCATGACTCTAAAAACATCGCCAACGCCGATGTCATCGTTGTGTCCTCCGCGATTGATCGGAGCAATCCTGAGGTCAAAGCAGCATTAAAAGCGCGCCTGCCTGTGGTTCGCCGTGCTGATATGTTGGGCGAGCTGATGCGTTATCGTCATGGTATCGCGGTTGCGGGTGCACATGGCAAGACCACCACCACCAGCTTATTGACCACCATGATGGCAGAGGCGCAGCTAGACCCAACCTACGTCATCGGCGGTAAACTCAATGCGTCTGGCAAAAACGCCGCGCTCGGTAGCAGTCGTTATTTGGTGGCCGAGGCCGATGAGTCAGATGCGTCGTTTTTGTCCTTGCATCCGATGGCAGCGATTGTGACCAATATCGATCAAGACCATATGGACACTTACGAAAACAGCTTTGATAAGCTCAAAGCAGCTTATATTCAGTTTTTACAAAACATGCCTTTTTATGGTTTGGCCGTGGTTTGCGGTGATGATCCTGAGCTGTATGCGATGATTGACGATATTGGCCGTCCAGTATTGACCTTTGGGTTTGAGCCTTTTAATGATGTGCAAGCGATCGATGTGGTGAGTGAAGGCACCAAGACGCATTTTACTGTATTGCGCCGCGACCGCGAGCCGCTGCGTCTTACCTTAAACATCCCTGGCATCCATAACGTCTACAATGCGCTGGCCGCTATCACCATGGCGACCGATGAAGGCGTCGATGACGAGGCGATTACTCGCGCTTTGCAAAAGTTTGAAGGCGTTGGTCGCCGCTTTGAGCAGCACGCCGCTGTGGCTGTCGATGAGGGTGATGTGTTACTCATTGATGACTATGGCCATCATCCAAAAGAAGTCGATGCGACGATTAAAGCGGCGCGCCAAAGCTTTCCGGATCGCCGCTTGGTGATGCTGTTTCAGCCGCACCGTTATACCCGCACGCGTGACTGCTATGATGAGTTTGTCGAAGTGCTCTCAAGCGTCGATGAGTTGTTGTTATTAGAGGTTTACTCTGCAGGCGAAAATCCGATTGCTGGTGCTGATACCAAATCCTTAGCACGCAGTATCCGTCTGCGCGGTGAGGTCGAGCCGACGATTATCGATAAGGACAATCTGGCCCCTGCTATGCAGCGTTTATTAAAGGCCAATGACATGCTAATCACCCAAGGCGCTGGTAATGTTGGGCAGATTGCTATCGACTTGGCCGCAAACAACCTTTATATCCAGTAAGCTAAAAGACTTTTAGGAATTATCCTCATGACGATACAAACTCAGCAAGACACTCTAGACAGACTGGCAGAGACGCTAAAACAAGATGAGCCTATCACTGAGGATAAAACCATTATCATCAACCCAGAGCCAGTCATCGCAGCAGCGGCACAAGCAGGGAAGAGCAGTATGGAAAACAAGCAATCAACCAAAGAGCAGTCATCAAAAGCGGTGACCTCTAAAGTTAAAAATGCCAGTGAATTTGGTAAAGTAGCCGTTGTTTATGGTGGCAGTAGCAATGAGCGCAGCGTGTCACTAGACAGCGGGGCTGCTGTATTACAGGCTTTGCAAAACCAAGGCGTTGATGCCACCCATTTTGATCCTAAGCACCAAGACATCACCGAGCTGCGTCAGTATGATCGCGTGTTTAATGTTTTGCATGGTCGCGGCGGCGAAGACGGCTTGCTACAAGGCGTGCTGCAATGGTTCGATATTCCGCAGACAGGCTCAGGTATTTTGGCCTCGGCACTGGGTATGGATAAAGTACGCACCAAGCAGTTATGGCAAGGGTGCGGCTTATCAACCGCGCCGTTCTCATTATTGACAGCCGACACCGATTGGCAGCAAGTGGTCAATATGCTGGGTTTGCCGCTCATTATCAAACCGGTGCATGAAGGTTCAAGCATTGGCATGACCAAAGTCAACAATCTCGATGAGCTACCGGCCGCCTATGCAACAGCCGTGCAGTGCGGTGACGCGGTCATGGCAGAGCGCTGGATTACTGGCCGTGAGTTTACCATCGTGATCATCGATGACGAGGCCTACCCTGTGATTCGCCTTGAGCCTGCCGATATCACCAATTTTTACGACTTTGAAGCCAAATATAATCGCAACGATACCAGCTACTATATCCCTTGCGGTTTAAGTGCCGCGGACGAAAAGCATTTACAAGAGCTGAGCCTTGCCGCGTTCCGTGCCGTCGATGCCAAAGGCTGGGGCCGCATCGATGCCATGCAGGATGAGGCGGGCAACTTTTGGCTGCTAGAAATCAACACAGTACCTGGGATGACCAGTCATAGCTTGGTGCCGATGGCCGCAAAAGCGCACGGTATGGATTTTGACGCGCTGTGCTGGCATATTTTATCTCAGACTGTGTAGTGAAGGTTAGCAAAAGCTGTTTTATCCGGAAACCAGCATGGTTTGAAAACGGATAATGTATCGCTAGCGCTGCTATATCATAGCTTCATGTAAACTTGTGTAAATTCATAGTCACTCTTTGGGGTTAGGCTATTGTTTGACCACAAAATACGTTAATATTGTAATTATTAGGTTGTTTTGGTGATATTTGTGTTTTTTATGAGCAGCTGTCATAAGTCGTTCATAAAGTAAGAAAAATGTTACATTTAACAGAGCATGACCGCACTATAAATGTCGTTTTCTCCCAAGTATTTGCTAACCTACTATTTACACGGTTTGCACTCAAACGGTTTGCAACATCGATGAGAAAATTAATATCAACAAACAGCATGAGCAATCTATGCAAATATAGGGAAAAAGGTCGTTATGGCTCAAACCGTCAACGAGGCAACTGACTTGATGAGTGATAAAACCCGTCGCCCGACCTCTAGTTTTCAAGTGCCGACTTCGGTTAGATACTTATTTATGGTCTTGGTACTAGGTTTGTTGGTACTGATACTACTGATGGGCGGCAAGGCGCTGCGAGATGCCCCGCCAGCTGCTATTCATGTGAGCAATCAGGGCTTGACCGTGACGCAGTATCGTTCGCTCAGTCAAGTGATGAATCAGCAAAAAGTCAGTAGTTTTTTTACCTCTGATTTGCAAGCGCTCAGAGACATCGCAACTGGGCTGGCGTGGGTCGATCAAGTGAGTGTCTCACGCGATTGGCAACGCGGTATCGTGGTGACGGCACTGCCCAAACAAGCGATTGCAAACTTTGGTACAGAGCGACTGGTCGATGCAAAAGGCGCGGTTTTTGTGCCTGCTGATAGCAAAGATCTGGCGCAAGAGGGGTTTGCAACGCTGCAAGGTGAGATATCACAAGCGCCAGTCATCATGCAGCAGATGCAGCAAGTCAACGACTGGTATGCGCCGCTAGGTATACAGGTCGAGGACATCATCTTATCACCCAGAATGACGTGGCTGATTCGTTTCGATAATGGATTGCGAGTGATTGTTGATAACGAAAATACGGCGCAAAAACTGCTTAATCTGAGTCAATTATTGGCCAATCAATTAAGCGATCGCCGCGATGAGATACAGTCAGTGGACTTGCGTTACAAAAACGGCTTTACCATCTCTTGGGATATCAGCGCGCCACCAGCACGCTCATCATAATCGGTGGTGATGCTGAGTAAAAAATGATAAAAGCCGGCTCAGAAAGATAAGCATGAGGGGTCATGCACAAACCTGATAAACAGCCAGTCATAGCGCACCGATAGATAGATGCTGTTTATTTAGTAAAAGTTGTTTATTTACTACAAAGAATATAGCGATGGTTTTAATGATTTAATGGAGACGTCATCTGCTCTCCTGTTTAGCGATAATTTGTCTGGTACCATGAAAAATACTGAAAATCTGGTTGTTGTCCATCTAAGCGCCACGGCAGTATATGTCGTGATAGGCAATGTCGTCTCTGCAACAGACATTCGCATACTGGGCGTGGGACAAGTTAAAAACAGCGATTTTTATCAAGGGCAAATCAAACACCGCGAACGTCTACAAGGCGCCATCAAACAAGCCATTCAAGAAGCCGAAGACACGGCCAATTGCCGCGTGCATAGTGTGTGGCTTACGCTTGCCACGCCAGAGCTCCTCAGTAGCAACAGTGCAGGTGAGGTGCGAGTTGAAGACGAAGTGGTCCGTGCCAAAGACATGGTGCAAGCCCTATCCAATGCCAAATCCCGCGATTTGTCGCCAGATTATTATCTGATGCATTGCTGCCAGCAGGGTATCTATGTCGATGAGCAAGACTTTATGGTCGATGATGCCATTGAGATGATGGCGCACAACATCACCGTGATGTATCACATGATGATGATGCCGGTTTCTAGTCGCCAAAATATCCAAAAACTTTTGCAAAGCTGTGATGTCGGCATCGATCATATTGTGTTTGATGCGGTGACTAGTGCTGAGTATAGCTTAATGAGCGATGAGCGCCAGCAAGGGGTTTGCTTGGTGGATATTGGCGCTAGTACGACCAGTATTTGTGTCTATAAAGAAAACAAGCTGATTTTTACCCACTGTATCGCCACGGGTAGCCATGAGGTAACGATGGACATTTCAGCAGATTTTGGCATCTCGATGATTGAGGCAGAAAAGCTCAAAAAAACGTATGGTACCGTCGATGTCAATAGCGTCGATCCCAGCTCGTTTTTTCTTTTTAAGCCACAAGGCTCGAATGACGAGATCAATATCGGTACCTATAATCTGGCACGTATTATTGAAGCGCGCTATATACAGATATTTACCGAAGTGGCGCGTCAATTGCATGAGGCTGATCTAATCGGCTATATTGATAAAGGCATCGTGCTCACAGGCGGCGGTACGGCCATCAAAGGCATGATACCCTTTACCAAAAAGCTGCTAAAAATGCCGGTGGTGCTGACCAATACTCATCCTGCAATCAGCGCACACAATCATTTTGATAATGACGAAGCGTTTAGACAGCTCAATATCCAAGTGAATGATCGCGCTTATCAGACGGCATTTGGTACACTACTATATAGTCAAAGTGAGCAGTTCCGCCGCAGTGAAAAAAGCGAGCCTGAAGCCATCAAAAAAAGCCGCGTCACGGGCGTTTTTCAGAGCGCAGGCCAGCGTTTTGCCAATGTCTTAAAAAAGATACTATGACGCTGCTAAGTGCCGCTGTTACTGTTGGGCCATGCTTTTAGTCGAGACACTCTGATATAGGCTTATAGAGGGGTGAGGCAAGAGCGAGACCGACAAACAATAGATTAAGCAGTAAATACCGTGCTAAGACGAAATATTTCGTCTTAGCCAAACTATTTGGGCCATTTACCCTATTTTATTTAAATACATTTATATATAGTATATCGATAGCGCGCCACATGAGTGCGTTACTACGTATCGACCACTACGCTATCTGCAACTGGAGAATCTTTCTTATGTTAAAATACACCATGCCAGATGATAACCAGCTTCAAAATAACGGCCAAGCAAGCTTCACAGTATTCGGTGTGGGTGGCGGCGGCGGTAATGCGGTTGAACATATGGTACAACAAGGGATTAGAGGTGTAACCTTCGTCTGTGCCAATACGGATAAACAAGCACTTGACCGTCTGACAGCGCCGCATAAACTGCAGCTGGGCGCAAAGACCAACCGCGGGCTAGGTGCTGGTGCCAACCCAGAAGTAGGCCGCGAGGCAGCAGAGAGCGAAGAAGAGGCTATCCGCGGCTTGCTTGAGCATTCAGATATGGTGTTTATTACCGCTGGAATGGGTGGTGGTACGGGTACGGGTGCCGCGCCAGTGGTGGCTCGTATCGCAAAAGAGATGGAAGTGCTGACAGTTGCTGTGGTGACCACGCCATTTAAATTTGAAGGTGGTAAACGCATCAAAGCGGCAAAGGCAGGTATCGAGCAGCTGACCAATTTTGTAGACTCTATTATTACCATTCCAAACGACAAGCTGATGAGTGTCTATGGCAACATCTCAATGCAGGATGCCTTTAAAAAAGCCGATGACGTATTATTGCATGCGGTTCAAGGTATCGCTGAGACCATCGCCAGCGAAGGTATGATTAATATTGACTTTAACGATATTCGCACCGCGATGACAGCCAAAGGTCACGCTATGATGGGAATTGGCCGCGCCAGCGGTGATGATCGTGCTCGTCAAGCCACAGAAAAAGCCATCAGATCGCCACTACTTGATGATTTACGCCTAGAAAACGCCAAAGGCCTGTTGGTCAACGTTATCTCCTCTGAGTCGTTATCACTCGATGAGATGAGCAAAATCAGTGAAATCGTCGAAGAAATCACAGACATCGATGACGCGCATATTTTCTACGGCTCTGTGATCGATGAAAAAATGGGCGATGATTTGCATGTTACTGTCATCGCAACCGGTCTTACTTTAGACGAAAACGCTGGCAAAGAGCCGGAAGTGAAAGAGCAGCCAGTACCGTCTGTAAACAGTACTCAGCCAGTTGATCCTAACGTACATACCAGTGCGTTAAACAGTCAAAAGCAGTCACAAGCGCAAATGTATCAAGACCATACTACTCGCACAAACACCATACAAGAGCAGCCTAAGACCAAAACCAACAGTATTCAAGACTATCTAAAGCGTCAGCAAAACAAGTAGTTTGTCATACAGATTTTGTCTGTCATATAAGATATAGAAAAAAAGGCCAGCATACATTGCTGGTTTTTTTGTGTCTGCTGTAGTTTACAAGCCTGCTTTAAGTGTTAAAAAGTATGACAGATTTTGAGATACAGGCACGGATATAAGAGAAAAAACAGACCATAGATAACGGCAAAAAATCAGTGATAAGTGTTATCAATCAAGGAGATAAGTAAATTAGCTACTTTTAACTATAGCGAAATAGGGGCGGGTAATGGTACACTATGGCAATTGTAACAAAATATGTGAGAAGACAGCCATGAACCAAAGAACCATAAAAACAGCGATAGCCGTTACAGGTACTGGTCTCCATAGTGGTCAGCCTGTTGACTTAGCGTTTCATCCGCAGCCAGTCGATACAGGTATTGTTTTCGAGCGCTCAGACATCGCCGGCAGCCAACCGATTCCAGCCAGTGCCTTTTTGGTACAAGATACCATGATGTCCTCCAATCTGGTCTTTGGAGGTACGCGCGTGGGTACGGTAGAGCATTTACTTAGTGCGATTGCTGGACTGGGTATTGATAATTTATTGATTCGCGTGTCGGCATCAGAGATACCGATTATGGATGGCAGTGCCGCGCCTTTTGTCGCCTTACTGCTGGAGGCGGGATTTTGTGAGCAAGAAGCACCCAAAAAATTCATTAAGATTGTGCGACCTGTACGAGTAAAAGTCGATGATAAATGGGCGGAGTTACGCCCTTATGAGGGGTTTGAATTAAACTTTGAGATTGACTTTGATCATCCTGCTATCGACAAAGACTTTCAGCACGCCCAATTGCAGTTCTCGACCCAAAACTTCATCGAGCAGCTCAGCTCGGCTCGTACATTTGGGTTTTTACGTGATATCGAAGCGTTGCGTCAAAACAACTTGGCGCTAGGCGGCAGTATGGACAATGCCATTGTCATCGATGATATGAGCGTACTTAACGAAGAAGGCCTGCGTTTCAATGATGAGTTTGTCCGTCATAAAATTTTAGACGCATTGGGCGATTTATATCTGATAGGTTATCCTATTTTAGGTCGTTTTAATGCATATAAGTCTGGTCATGCTCTAAATAATTTGCTGGTACGTGAGATACTATCTAATCATGATAACTTTGAAATTGTAACATTTGATGACAACGTAACTTGCCCGATCGAATATTTGCCACTCAATGGTTTGGCCGTTGAAGGATAAATACAGGAATATACACGAAGTATCGAAACATTTACGCAATATTACATAAGTCGACCATGCTTACAGTCATAAAATATTCGTATTTTTGAATATATTGTGTAGTTTACTTTAACAATTCTGCGCTAACCTAGACAATATAAAAGCTGTGGATAATTTTATAATCGTCTGTCGCTTTCATTCAAATAATGAATGAAAGCGACAGACGATTTTTTTTGTTTGCGATATTACAAAAACCCAGCGTTCAAGGGGTGGTTTTCTGTTTTTGTTTACATAACTTTACATAGTAACGAGATGATTTTTAGTGATTTGCGAGGCGCAAAAGTGCTTTTTTGAGATTTTCATCAGTGGTGACATGCTCTGCAGCCTGTGATATAGTCCGCTTTGTGTTTTGGCTAAGAGCCTGATTTTTATTAGCTTTACGAGATTTTGATGAGGCCGCCGCTAGCCCTGAAGATGATTTTGATAGGTGATTTTCAGTAGAAGTATTGGCTACAATGACGCGAATTTGCTTGAGTTGTTTAAATGTAATTGACTGCTCATTAAGGACTTGCAAGTACGCGCTCTGTAAATAGCGAATATGGTTAGCAGCCGTCATTGAGCTGACACTGAGCACCAATTGCTCAGCAGTAAGTCCGACGACCCAGCAGCTATTGAGGATTTCCTCAGGTAGACAGTCTACCAGTAGCGCTTTTATCTCATTGGTCGCTTTTATATAAAACTGCATATTATCAGCAAGGGTTTGAGGTAGTGCGCTACCAGCAAAAGCTTGATGATCAATAAGTTTGGCAAGCCGATTGGGCTGTTTTTTTGACATCGTGATAACTCATCTAGTAGGTGACACAAACGATATTTATCATAAACATGCTAACCGCAGTATATAACAAGTGAGTGATGAGGCAGTTGACCAGACCAAAACTATCGGTGTGAGTCACGATAAAAGAAGTGGTTGTGATAAGGATTTTATCATGTTTGCTTGATGTGAATATCCTCTAAATTAATTGATGCGTCGTCATGGATGACGAGCAATCCTGTATTAACCATAGGTAGTAAATTTATGAAACAAGCTTTATTAATTTTGTCAGTATTGGGAATGGGCATAGCACAGACGAGTGGTGCTGTCGAAACGACCTTTCAACCAAATAATACCTTGAGTCATACCGTCACAAACATCTCTAATTCTGTGAGCTACGGTTCTAGTCGCAATATCTATAGCACCAATAGCGGCGCCCATGTTTATAGTAATGATGAAATCAGTCAAGCAATTGACAACCTAAGTGCTCATGCCAAGCAAAAAGAATACCAGCTTGCCTCGCTCACCAGCCGCCTCTCTTATGAGCAGCGCCAGCAGCAAGCAAGCCGTGTACCTGATAGCAACTCAGCCCCTGCCATTGCCGCAGCACGTGCTTCACGCGTGGCGTTGTCTAGAAGCTCTGGCTACTGTGCCCGCTACGTCCGTAAAGCCTTGCAATCAGCAGGCTATGAGTTTACGCCAAATCCTTCAGCGTATCAGTATGCCACGCGTGGCACGCTTGCCCAAGCAGGCTTTACCAAAATCAGTAATGACACACCGCATCAGGTGGGTGATGTGATCGTCTATGACCGTAGCTCAAGACGCCCGCACGGTCATATCCAGATTTTTGATGGTACCAACTGGGTATCTGACTTCCGCCAAAAAGGTATCAGCCCATACAGTGGTGTCCATAGTTATACCACATGGCGCGACTCACAATACGTAGATGATGCCTCAGATCGTGGTATCTATCTTGCGATGGCAGACAAATAATAATCTGTTTAGTAATCAGCTGATAGCGAGCTGATTTACCGATTTTCTCCAAACTCAGTAATGCTCTTTATGACGTTACTGAGTTTTTTTTATTTGTGCTGTCATAGCACGAAGCACACGAGACCTAAAGCACAAACTGGCCCCAATGCTGGCGATTGTGAAAATCAGGCGGGGTAGCGTGAGAGGGCGCAAAATATAGCGCTGTTTTATCCAGCCATAAGATAACGCAGGGATGGAGGTACTCAATCACGGTGCCATATACGGCGTATTGCTGATGCGGCAATGGCGTCACTGGTATATGCAAGTAACGCTCAAAATCAACTGAGCGGGCCAAGTTTATACCTGAGCTTGAATTTACGCTCGATGTTGGCCAATCGAGCGTGGCACGGGTTTGCAGATCGGTCATCAGGGCTGGCGGCGGCAAAGTATCTGGGTGCCGATAGTCATCAAACTGATAAAGCGCGTAACGACCGTCTGGACTGGCATTGATTTCGATATAGGGTGTCTTTGTCACTGCCAGCGTAGAAGGTTGCGGCGTTTTGGCACTGATAAAGCACTCAAGGCAGGTCTCCTCCCACAGATAGTCTGCAAAACCGACCTTGTCTGGCTGCCATGCTGGCCACTCTAGTCGGTGCGCCATAGAGGGTGTGGGCATGTTGATCTGATAATGAAGCTGTAGATAAAAAGGCGACGTCTGGCTGATGTCTGCGTGTACGCTCACGCGGATCTCTGATAGCGCAGCGATACTGACATCTAATTGCTGCGCCTGGGTGGCGAGGTTGTCGGTGGCTAAACGCAAATGAAAGACTTGGCTCATGATGTAATCACTGTTTCGATACGCACTAGTTTTGATAGGCAGCCGTTTCGATAGGTAGTATGAATACTGCGCGAGGTCTATTGCGCTAGGTCTATATAATTAATCCTACATAAAAAAACTGCGGTGCCAGAGTGCTACTGGTATTTACTTCATAGTAGATTGATTATATACCCATCATGCAAAAAACCGCGAGCAACATGCCGCGCGGTTTTGGGTTATAGCAGATAGCAGGCGTATTGCGGCATGGTCATACACAGCACGACCATTTATTTATTCGCGCTAAATATACATCGCCTCTTTGCGCCGACATACTACTGGGCGTGACGAGTGAGATTAGAGAGTTTTGGATTGGCATTTGGGTTTTGGCGTAGTAGCAAGGCCATACGACCGATAGAATGTACCAAAGTGGCGTTTGCCGCCGCCGCAAGCTCTGCCCCGATGGTATCACGCTCTTCTTTGGTGCCGGCCGGTAGTTTTACCTTGATGAGCTCATGATCTGATAAAGCACGATCAATCTCTTCGGTGATGGTGGGAGTGATGCCTTTGTTGCCAATCATAACGATAGGCTTTAGCTCATGGCCGATGCCTTTTAGACGTTTGATGGTAGCGTTATCGAGTTGCATAGAATTCCTAGGTATTGATAAAAATAAAAATATTACCGCCAACAGCAGTGAGTGATCATTATAGATAATCTATGACCAACTTGCATGAGATCGGCAGGATTTTGCACGATTTTACGTGCCGAAAATGTTAAACTGAAGGTTTGACCACATTATAAACGCTACTGCCTTATAAAACAGTTATTTAACCAAGAGAATTTGATGATTTAAGCGCATTTATAGATAAATCGCCTCATTGGTACTATATTGGTACTATGTCTTGCGTGCATCAGGCGTTTCAAAGTGTATCGTTAGCAAAGCGCATAAAGTTTTGCAGAGTAATAGGAGCAGGTATTTTGGCCACGCGTATCGAAAACAAAAAATTGTCAAAAAGCAGCAGTGCTTGGATGCAAGAGCATATTGACGACCATTATGTACAAAAGGCCCAAAAAGACGGCTACCGCGCCCGCGCAGCTTATAAGCTCCTAGAAATCAACGAAAAGACCAGCCTAATCAAAAAAGGCATGACGGTTGTGGATTTAGGCAGTGCGCCTGGTAGCTGGTCACAAGTGGCCGGGCAGTTGGTGGGTGATAAAGGTATTTTAATCGCCTCTGATATCTTGCCGATGGATGCGTTGCCAGATGTCACCTTTATCCAAGGTGACTTTCGTGAAGCTGAGGTGTTTGACGCGATTATGGCAGAAGTGGGCGATCGGCAGGTCGATGTGGTGCTATCAGATATGGCGCCCAATACTTCTGGCAATCGCGCGATTGATCAGCCGCGTATGATGTACCTATGCGAGCTGGCGGTCGACTTTGCGCTGGCAACCTTACCCAAAGGTGGCGCGCTTATTATGAAAGTGTTTCAGGGTGAGGGTACACAAGAATTACGTCAGCAGATGCAGCGTGATTTTAGTAAAATCCGTAGCATCAAGCCCGCTGCCTCACGACCACGATCAAAAGAGATGTTTTGGGTGGCGATCAAATAGTTTTAGTTTCAATGAGTTACTGCTATTGTAAGCGGGAGAGTATGCCATTATAAAAGATGGATACCATGCGTGAAAATCCGCTACAATCGTTAACTGAATAAAAGTGAAACCTGCTTGAATTATGCAGGGAAACACCACATATCATGGTATATTAACTTTGTTTTAAGCATGCGTTTTAGGCAAAGTCGTCTGATAATAAACGCCCGATACGCTCGTTGAGATTTATATATCGTCAAATGAGCCAAACGTTTATGGACGTCACGTGTTTAGTAAACACACCAATAAGTAAGGGATGGGAATAACTAGTGAGCGACATGGTAAAAAATACCTTATTGTGGCTGGTGGTAATCGGCATTTTGGTGCTGGTGTTTAGCGGCTTTGATCAATCCTCTGAGCCGGATAACCTTAACTACTCTGAGTTTGTGACCGCGGTGTCAGAAAATCAGGTAGCCAGTGTTGAAATCGATGGCGAACAAATCACCGGTGAAAAGAAAAATGGCTCATCTTTTGAGACCATTAGACCCGCTGTGTCAGACGACGAGCTGATGCCGCTGTTGCGTGAAAATCAGGTTGAAGTTCAAGGAACTGCTCCGAAACGCCAAAGCGTCTTGATGCAATTGCTGATAGCCAGTTTCCCAATTTTATTGATTATTGGTCTGTTTTTATTCTTTATGCGTAATATGCAAGGCGGCGCTGGCGGCAAGGGCGGTGGTCCGATGAGCTTTGGCAAATCAAAAGCCAAAATGCTCACCGAAGACCAAATCAACGTCAATTTTGAGGATGTCGCAGGCTGTGAAGAGGCCAAAGAAGAAGTGGTCGAGGTCGTTGACTTCTTGCGCGATCCAGACAAGTTTACCAAGCTAGGTGCGACCATCCCACGCGGTATCTTGATGGTTGGACCGCCTGGTACGGGTAAGACGCTATTGGCGCGTGCCATCGCTGGTGAAGCCAAAGTACCGTTCTTCTCTATCTCAGGGTCTGACTTTGTCGAGATGTTTGTCGGTGTGGGTGCCTCACGTGTGCGCGATATGTTTGAGCAAGCGAAAAAGAGTGCCCCTTGTATTATCTTTATCGATGAGATCGATGCCGTTGGTCGCCACCGTGGCTCTGGTATGGGCGGCGGTAATGATGAGCGTGAGCAGACATTGAACCAACTATTGGTTGAGATGGACGGCTTTGAAGGTAACGAAGGCGTGATCGTGATTGCCGCGACCAACCGCGCTGATGTACTCGATAAAGCGCTACTGCGTCCAGGTCGTTTTGACCGTCAGGTACAAGTAGGCTTGCCCGATATCAAAGGTCGTGAGCAGATTTTAAAAGTACATTTGCGTAAATTGCCGAATACTGTCGGTGTCGATGCCAGCTCGCTTGCGCGTGGTACGCCTGGCTTTAGCGGTGCCCAGCTGGCCAACTTGGTCAACGAAGCGGCACTATTTGCCGCCCGTCGCAACAAAACCAGCGTCGATATGAATGACTTTGAGGACGCAAAAGACAAGCTATATATGGGTCCTGAGCGCAAATCGATGGTAATACGCGAAGAAGAGCGCCGTGCTACTGCTTATCATGAAGCAGGACATGCCTTGGTTGCTGAGCTACTACCAGGTACCGACCCTGTGCATAAAGTAACGATTATGCCGCGCGGATTTGCCCTTGGTGTGACTTGGCAGCTACCTGAGCATGACCAGACCAGCATGTATAAGTCAAAAATGCTCAATGATATTGCTATTTTATTCGGTGGCCGTATCGCTGAAGAAGTCTTTATCAATCAGATGTCAACGGGCGCGTCCAACGACTTTGAGCGTGCTACCAAAATGGCACGAGCGATGGTCACTAAGTACGGCATGTCTGATGCGCTAGGTATCATGGTGTATGAAGATGAAGACAGCTCACAAGGTTATTTTGGCTCTAGCAGCCGTACGATTTCAGAGGCCACACAGCAAAAAGTCGATGAAGAAGTGCGCCGCATGTTAGAAGAGCAATATGGTATCGCTCGCGAGCTGATCGAAGCCAACCAAGACAAGATGCATGCGATGGTCGACGCCTTGATGAAGTGGGAAACCATTGATCGGGATCAGTTGCAAGACATCTTGGCAGGTGAAGAGCCACGTCCACCAAGAGTGTATCAGCCCAACGAAGTGAACTTGTCAAAAAATGATGTGAAAACAACGGGTCCGACACCGCCGCCATTACCAGCGATGTAGAGCAAGCAAGTAAAATTGCAAAAGACAGCTGGCAGATCAGTGTTTAAGCTAAAAAGCCCTTTTTGATAAAGGGCTTTTTTATGGCTCGTATTTTACTCAGAATTTAGAACCGTATGGTATTTACTGGTATCATAAGCAAACGGTAGCCAATACCGATTGTCCTTTTTTTAGTCCCTTTTATTGATAATGGATGGCCTATGTCATTGTTTCAGCCTTTACCGACTTATCGCATTCGCAGCCGCAACAAAGTGTTGGATTTATCGCAGCCGCAGGTGATGGGAATATTAAATGTGACGCCAGACTCGTTTTCAGATGGTGGTCAGTTTACCGCGGTACATAAAGCGCTGCAGCATTGTAAACAGCTGATAAATGAAGGGGCGACGATTATTGATATCGGCGGCGAATCTACCCGTCCAAATGCCGCGCCTGTAGCGACGGATGAAGAAGTGCAGCGTGTGGTGCCAGTGGTGACAGCCATTCGTCAGCAGTTAGGTGAAATGGGTCAGGATATTTGGCTGTCGATCGATACCAGCAGCCCGACTGTGATGCAAGCAGCGTTTGATGCAGGCGCTGATATTTGGAATGATGTACGCGCGCTCAGACGTGATGGTGCGGCCCAATTAGCAGCAGAACTTAATATACCGGTGATGCTGATGCATATGCGCGGCGAGCCCACGACCATGAATGAGTTGGCGCAGTATGATGAGGTAGTCAGTGATGTCAGTCGCGAGCTGCTTGCTCGTATTGAAGAGGTGACTTGTGCTGGCGTGAAGCGTGAAAACCTCATCATCGATCCAGGCTTTGGTTTTGCAAAAGATTACGAGCATCATCGTGCACTATTGACCCAGCTTGATAAGTTACAAACGCTTGGTTTGCCATTGATGTTTGGTATCTCGCGTAAGCGTTTTTTGGCACAAATACTCACTAAGAGCGGTGTAACAGCAGTTGCCACTACGCAAGCGAGCGAGCGCGATGCGATCGGTACTGCGGCTGGATTGTTGGCATTGCAGCAAGGCGCGAGTATCATCCGTACTCATAATGTAGCGATGATGCAGCAAGCGGCCGCGCTTTGGCAGCAATTAACCGAGTATCATCAAACCTCTGTCATTACGACCAACAACCCTTACTATCAGTCTACTAAATAATGTACCTACTAGCTATAAGGCGTTTCCTATGAGCATATCTGAAAACAAACAACCTGAGCCAACCAATGAGCAGCGCCGCGTCATCTATCAAGCCCGCCGCGGCCTAAAAGAGCTGGATTTTTATATCGATCCTTACGTCAAGGAGCGGTATTTGACCGCAGATGCTGTTGAACAGGCGACCTTTGCCGAAATGCTCACCCACGAAGACCCAGATTTATTGGATTATTTTACCAATCAATCGCGACCTGAAGATGATGCAATCTGGGCGCTGGTCAATAAAATTAAAACATGGCGTCATACCAAAGAGTTGATGCCCTAATTCGCTACCACACACCTTATGAGATTACCGCGATATCATGGATTCGATAACTGCCCTGCGTATTGATACTGCTATCGAGCCTAAGAGCCGATTGCGCTTGCTGTTACATCTGAGCTTAGCAAGTATCATGATAGGGCTTGGTATATTGGCGTCTTTGGCGCTTTGGCAGTACGTGCTGGTCTTAGCGGTGGCAGCCGCCGTGTTTGGTTATTTGACCGTATCGTGGCCGACCCTGCTACATCTAAGCCAGCCGCCACTGAGTCAGCGCCTTGATCAACACTGGCAGCTTCTGATGCGTACGTCGCAGGGGGAGGGTTTATGGTTGGCAAACCTACAAGCCGTTCACCGTTTTGAGTGGGCGCTCAGTTTTGAATTTGATATCATCGAGCCTTATCAGCGTTCGTTGGCCGTGACAGTTTTTCGCGATCAAGTCAGCCCCGAGCAGTGGCGAGAGCTAAATGTTTTGGCCAATATGAGCACGGGCAATACGGTCTAAATACTTATCTTCTTTCCCCTTGCACCGATGTGCAGGCTTACAAGCGCCTACATGTCATAACAAAGTACCTATCTCGATTGTCAAAAAAGCTTGCTATATTAATAGCACTATTTATTAACAACTAACTAACAACACTGTTGTAGAAAGTATGGTTATAAAAATTATGGTGATAATGTACGTTGTGAGGCAGCGGCATTAAAAAATGGCTACCGACAAATAACGGCTAAAAAAACACTGCGCTAGACCACGATAATGATAAAAAAGGAGAAAAATATGAGTTTATTAGGAAATTTAGTCAGTCAGGTGGCTCGTCAAGCCATGAATCCTGCTGACGCCCAGCATAACCCAGTTAATCAGCGGGCTGATACAAGGCGGACGGGCGGTCTGGGTGATATCTTAGGAAGCGTGCTGGGAGGCAGTCAGGCAGGTGGCTATAATCCGCAGCAGTATGACCGTAAACCTGATAACGGCTTTGGCCTAGATGATATCATCGGCGGTCTTACTGGCGGCGCGCAGCGTGGTGGTGTCAGCGCAGGCGCTGGTGGTTTGGGTGATATCTTAGGAAGCGTACTGGGTGGTCAGCGCAGTCAAAGCGGCTTTGGCGGTAAAGGCATGCTTATCGCCGTGCTTATGCCCATGGTGCTCAGCTGGATCAAGCGTAATGGCGGTCTGAGCGGTGCATTATCCAAAATTACGGGCATGGGCTATGAAAACCAAGCACGCTCTTGGATGAGCAATCAGCAAGACAATGAAAATCTCGATCCAAACGATGTCAATCGATTGTTTGATGAAAGTGAGATTCAACAAGTGGCAGCGCGTACTGGTGCCAACGAAGCCGAGGTGCGCCAAGGCATTGCAGAGCTGCTACCTGAAGTCGTAAATCAGCTTACCCCCAAAGGTAACTTAGATACTGAAGCGGAGGCTAACGAAGAGATTGATCAGATCATCAGCCAGTTGTCCAACCGTCTAGGCACTTTACGATAATGGCCCCATGTTTGTGTTATAGCTACCTTTAGCTGTGTAGTCTGCCGCTACTTACGCAGACAGCTGATAGCGGCCAAAAGAGCACGTTTGTATAGCGTGCTCTTTTTTATTTTGAGGACTTCAATAATACATGCTACATAGATATGTTAAAAATGGTGAACAAATGCGCAACGGTGCTGGTAATCTTATAAGATGAGGGTATCAGCCACTGCATAGGATACTGACGCATGCCGTTTAAGCCGATCCAAGCCGCTATTGCCATCGTCGTAGGTCTTATCATCTGGTTTGTCATTCCTGTACCGACGGGCGTCACCGCTGACGCATGGCACATGCTGGCTTTATTTATTGCCACCATCGTTGCCATTATTGGTAAAGTGCTACCCATCGGGGCGATAGCGGTCATCGCCGTGACGCTCGTGGCTTTGACGGGTGTGACCAGTGACAGCCCAAAACAAGCCATCAATGATGCGCTCTCTAGCTATTCAAGCCCGCTGATATGGTTGATTGGTATCGCAGTGATGATATCGCGCGGCCTTATCAAAACCGGTCTTGGTCGCCGCATTGCTTATTATTTTATTTCTATCTTTGGCAAAAAAACCATCGGAGTCGCGTACTCATTGACGGCGGCTGAGCTGATGATAGCGCCTATCACGCCGTCGAATACCGCGCGTGGTGGCGGTATTATTCATCCTATTATGAAATCTATCGCCCAAAGCTTTCATTCAACGCCAGAGGAAGGCACGCAAAATAAAATTGGTCGCTATCTGGCGATGGTCAATTACCATGCCAATCCGATTACCTCAGGGATGTTTATCACCGCGACCGCGCCCAACCCTTTAGTGGTAGACCTGGTAAATAAAGCCACAGGCGGCAACATTCAGCTGTCGTGGACAACTTGGGCTGTGGCGATGTTTGTGCCGGGCATCCTGTGTTTGGTGGTAATGCCTTTGGTGATTTATCTGATCTATCCGCCTGATGTCAAAGTCACACCCGACGCTAAAGGTTTTGCAAAAGACAATTTGGCAGACATGGGTAGCATCAGCCGCCAAGAAAAAATCATGCTCGGTGTGTTTGGCCTGATGCTACTACTCTGGGCCAATATCCCAGCGCTGCTATTGGGTGAGCAATACAGCGTCGATGCCACGACGACGGCTTTTATCGGTCTGACGACTTTGATATTGACTGGGGTGCTGACGTGGGAGGATATTCTCAAAGAAAAATCTGCTTGGGATACCATCATCTGGTTTGGTGCCTTGATTATGATGGCCGCTTATCTGAATGAGCTTGGCTTGATTCGCTGGTTTTCTGACAATATCGAAGCGATGATTGGTACGACGGGTCTGGGCTGGGTAGGTGCCGTGGCGATTTTGACGCTGGTGTATTTGTACATTCATTACTTCTTTGCAAGTACGACTGCGCATATCACCGCTTTATTTGCCGCCTTTTATGCCGTTGGGCTGAGCTTAGGAGCGCCGCCCATGCTATATGCGCTGATTTTGGCAGCAGCGGGCAACATTATGATGACCCTCACTCATTATGCGACCGGTACCGCCCCCGTCATCTTTAACTCAGGGTATGTGACCCTAAAAGAGTGGTGGGGCATCGGCGCTATCATGAGTGTGGTCAATCTGGTGATTTGGATAGGGGCAGGTATGATATGGTGGAAAGTGCTTGGCTATTATTAATAGGTAGCTGAGTGTTAGATGAGTCACGGTTAAAATCGCTCATCTAATGTCTCAAGCGTGTAGTCAAGGGCGGCAAAGCAGATGTCACTCTTAAAGCCTCTATACTGCAAAAACCGTAATTGACGAGCCTTGTCTTTTGGCTCACGGGGTAAGGTATTGCCGTATTTTTTGGTGCGAGCGGTCACCGCTAGCTTTAGCCAGTCAACGCCTTCGACCAGATTGTCATCACCATCCTCGACAAATTCGCTAAATTCCTCAGACTCTGCATTTGCCATATCAATGAGCTCATCAATATTGCTTGGCATAGTGATTTGCTTTTTATAAAACTCCTGCTTGATACGCTGACGGCCGCGGCCTTTACGAATGTTTTCACGAATCAGCATAAGGGTAGTGCGATAATCACTTTGGTAGCCTTTTTCCTCAAATTCATCGAGTAAGGCATCAATCTTGTCTGGGTCTTGCTCCTTATCGAGCAGTTTTTGCTTTAGCTCTGCTTTACCGTACTCACGGCGCGATAGATAATAAAAAGCCAGCCAGCGCAGGCGACTCTCTGCCTTGATAGCGTCAATCTCAGCTTGCCTTTGTTCAGGGGTGCGAAGATACGCTTTTAGAGCAGCAGGTAAGTTGTCCGCTTGCGCGTCTGTACTGTGACTATGGGCAGCTTTAGGGCCAAGTAGTGGCGCTGAGCCTTCTGTGCTTTCTAAATGATCTACACCCTCTAGGCGCGCATCGCTATCAGCGGTGATGGTAGGGGCGCTATCGTCCGAATGGCCATGAATATGATGCTTTACCTCGGCCAGCATCTCTTTGATACTTTGCGCCTTTGGTGGCTGATACGCAGGTGCGTCGTTAGGCTCAGGGCTAAATCTCGCGGCTGGATGAAAGCGTTTTTCACGTCTTTTACGTTTGGCTGTAGACGCTGACTTCTGAGACGTATTTTTATCGACCCGTGCTGCATGAGGCGATCTGAGCGCTTTGGGTGTTTGGGAGGTTTTAGAGGTTTTTTTTGGCTTGCTAGTAGGGGCGCTCGCTGAGTCGGCGTCCGATTCAGCGAGTATTTCAGCTAAGGTTTTAATGTTCATAATCAATCATAACGATAAATAAGCGTGCCGTTATTGTACTGGCTCAGGCGCTAGGTCTTCATCTTTTTGAGAGGCGTCAGTGTCTTTGGCGTCTTTTTTGCTACCAAGCTTTTCTTCACGGATCTTATCTTCGATTTCTTGAGCAATACTAGGGTTTTCTTTTAAGAAAAGCACAGAGTTGGCTTTACCCTGACCGATTTTTTCATCGCCATAGCTATACCAAGAGCCTGCTTTACCCACAGCGCCAATTTCGACACCTAAGTCGATGACCTCTGCTAGGTGATTGGTGCCTTCGCCATAAGTGATTTCAAACTCAGCTTGGCGGAAGGGTGGTGCCATTTTATTTTTGATGACCTTGACACGGGTTTGGTTGCCGATGATTTCATCACCGTTTTTGACCGCACCGATACGGCGAATATCCATACGTACTGAGGCATAGAATTTCAGCGCATTACCACCGGTTGTGGTTTCTGGGCTACCAAACATCACGCCGATTTTCATACGGATTTGGTTAATAAACACCACCATACAGTTGGAGCGTTTGGCATTACCTGTGATCTTACGCAGCGCTTGGCTCATCAAGCGGGCTTGTAGACCCATGTGCGAGTCACCCATCTCACCTTCAATCTCAGCGCGCGGCGTGAGTGCGGCGACGGAGTCGACCACGATCATATCGACCGCCCCCGAGCGTACCAGCATATCGGTAATCTCCAGCGCCTGCTCACCGTTATCAGGCTGAGAGAGCAGTAGGTCATCTGTATTGACCCCAAGCTTACGCGCATAAACAGGATCAAGCGCATGCTCGGCATCGATAAAGGCACAAGTACCGCCTTGTTTTTGACACTCAGCGATTGCTTGTAGCGTCATGGTGGTTTTACCTGAGCTCTCTGGCCCATAAATCTCAATGATACGGCCTTTTGGCAAGCCGCCAATACCAAGCGCGATATCTAGTCCTAGCGAGCCTGTCGAGACCACATCGGCATCGAGGACTGCAGAGTCATCGCCCAGTTGCATGATGGTATTTTTACCAAATTGTTTTTCGATTTGACCAAGTGCGGCTTTAAGGGCTTTGGCTTTATTGTCGTCCATACTGGATTCCTTGTCTTCAATCATTAGTGTAAAACGATAAATTCGATGATAGATAAAATACGGGTAATAGGAGGGCTATGGGCCATATATACTGACGGCTCCCCAAATGGTAGGCAACGGCCAGTGTCTAGCAAGACAAATAAGATGTCGTATCGATGATGTCGAGAGTGCAATCATTCTACTATACAGTAAAATTAATGACGGATAAAAGTAAATAAAAGTTTGATATCACTGCTTGTACAAGTAGCGCCTTCTCATTATTAAGGCGTTTGTTCATCTCGCTAAGCGTTAGGGGTGTATGGTTGATTGATAAAGGTATTATAACAAAATCTGGATAGCATACTAAGGGTACAGGTATGCTAAACGACATCGGTTGTCGCATGCATATTATTTTTAGAGTTATATAAGTATTGGCAAAATTAGTGAGTATTTTGGATAGGAAAATGGTATTGTTTGTCAATAGGGTTTGCAGTTGTCCACAATAAATCCTCGGTAAAAATTCGCTGATTGTGAAACATCGGCTTTGATTTCGGTTTTTCTAAAAAATATGAAAAATAAATTTTTAGCTTCTCTATATCGATGCAAGTTATTGATTTTTAAATAGTTTTAAATTGTACAAAAAATGAACGATTTTACCTGACCCTTTAATATATCTAGGAAAATGCTTGTCAAGTGCTGACTTATACACAGGGTTATCCACAGCTTATGGGGAGAACTCACCAAGCCCTTGTAACATCAATGTTTGCGCAAATCGCTTATTATGGCTTCTTAAAGATCAAAGCGGATTTTGTGATGTCACGTGTGTATTTTTCTCAAAAAATTAGTCTGTGTTGCCGACGTTTCACACCATAAAATAGTTATATTTATAAAAATAAAACCTTCAAAATGGTCGCAAGAAGCGCTGAGTTGACCGTATGGTAAGCTTTTTATACTTAGTCGGCCGTGTTAAGGCGCGTTTTTCTTTATCATCTTCGCTGGCAAAGCGCCGCGCATAAAAAAGGCGGCTAATCTGTTAGCCGCCTTTATCGCTCTTTATCTAAGAGTAGATTTTTAATTGTTTGGTGTTAGTCTTTGCTATAAATCAAATCCCAAACGCCATGACCACGCGCGATGCCGCGGCGCTCAAATTTGGTCATTGGACGAAAGTCTGGTCTGTCAATAAAGTTACCTGTGCCTGCTTGGTTGGTGAGGCCAGCAAAGTTGTCTAGTACCTCCAGCATCCAAAAAGCATAATGCTCCCAGTCAGTGGCGGTATGAAACCAGCCGCCTTGGGTTAGGCTGCGTGTCACAATCGCCATGCGCTCAGGACTGACAAAGCGGCGCTTATAGTGGCGCTTTTTTTGCCATGGGTCAGGGAAGTACAGCTGAATACGGTCGATATGGTTTTCTGGTAGCTGTTTGAGTAGTTGGATGGCGTCACCATTGATAATCTTGACGTTACGCAAGCCTTGGGTGCCGCCCATATAGGCGCATTTGCCAATGCCTGGCTCATGGACTTCGATACCGACAAAGTTGCGCGCCGGCTCTGCGGCGGCCATCTCGATGAACGAGTCGCCCAAGCCAAACCCAATCTCTAGGGTCAGCGGTGCGTCACTGCCATTTGGGCTATCGGCAAATAGCGCGCGCAAGTCATGGATGCCTGTTAAGTCGCCATCGCCAAAGCTGTTATTGACCAAATAATCGGCAAACTCGGGCGCAGTCAACGCCAGCTCGGCGTTTTTGTTCATGTGTGTACGCCGTTTCATAAAGGTGTTGACGATACGAATGTGTTTGTCCGCGGCAGGCGTGCTTTGGTTGTCATCAACGTCAGCGCTCGCTGTGTCGACGTCGATTAGGGTTTGCTCATCAGTGGTTGGCGTACTGGTGAGATTGTCATTACTATCAGGATGTTGACTCATAAGATGGGCAGTGCTTCATTAGGTGAGTGAGATGGCGTCATTATAAGTGATATTGTTGCGACTGTGAATGTGCAATACGTTTTTAGCGGTTTTATACGGTTATAGGAGATGAGAATAGATGTGACATCAAAGACGATAGTAAAGACTATCGCAATGATAAAGGGTATTAAAGTATCGAAAGACGTCAAATCGGTGTACACGGGTTTTCTATGCAGGGCAGTTGGCGTTATCATATAATAACGATTGATATTTTTTAAAACTTAGAGCGTACTTTCATGTTATTTATCGAAACGGATTCGCCACCACCGTTTTATCAAGAACAGCTCACAGCAGCCAAGCGCAGGCAGCTGGACAAATGGTTTATTGGCCATCGTAGCCAGCATTACTATCTAAAGCGCTTTGAGGAATTTGATGAGCAAGGGTATTTGTCGCCCAAATGGCACTGGGCGGCATTTTTCGTCACCTTTCCTTGGCTGCTATACCGCAAGCGCTATATGGACGCCATTGTCTATAGTGTGGCGGGTTGGTCGTTTATTCAGCTTAATGTGGCGCTGGTCTTGGTTGCGTTTGAGTTTGTGGCGATGTCTTATGTCCCTGATGCGTATCAGATGGCCACCCGTATCGGTATTGCCGCGGCTATCTGGCTGTTTTGGTCGTTTATGGTGGCGCGTTGGACGGATGCCTATTATTATCGTATGGCGCGTCGCGAGATTGCGGATGCTATCAATGACCATCCGCGTGATGAGGCGGCGCAAAAGGCGCACCTAAAAAAAGAAGGCGGCGTGAGCTTGTTTGGTTTGGGGCTTGGCTTTGGGTTTTTTGCATTTGCACTATTGGTGATTAAAGTGCAGTTTTTGCCTATCATTGCCAAACCAAAAGAAAACGCGGTGCTGTTTGATACTTATGATATCGCCAAAAACGCCCAAAATCGGGTGGCGCTGATCTATCAGCAGACTGGGCAGTGTCCTGTGAATCTGCCGCTTAGTACCGAGGATCAGCAGGTGCGCATGCATGTCGCCGCCCAAGCGCCAGGGGTGACCAATACCGATTGCGCCATCATTGCGACCATTCAAAACGTCAGATTTCCAGTGCGCTATCTCAATGATCAGACCTTGGTTTTTTATCATCTGCCAGATAGTGATGATTGGGCTTGCACCAGCTCACTCAATAAAAAACAAGCCCCCAAAAGCTGCCTAGCTGATTGATGCATGGATATCGGAGCAAAGGTGTGCTGTGCTATCGAGCGTGTATCCCAGTCAATGTCGTCAAAGTAGTCAAGGACAATGTTTTAAAGTGACAATGTTTTAGAATGACAATGCTTTAGGGTTTGGAATCAGCGGCGCTGGCATCTTGGTCATCGATAGGCGTTGCTTGACTCTTTAGTGGCTCATAAAAGTCAGTCAAATCCATCTTGCGCGCTTTATCGATATCTTCATCAAATAGACTCTCAAGCTCTGCCATGGCTGACTGCGCCGACTCGATCAGGCTGGCTTCGTCGCCATAAATGGCTTGCTGGCGCTCAATCAAGTCATCATCGTAATCACGGAATGTCTGCACCGTTTCTCGGGCTTTTTCTGGAGAGATACCCAGCAGCTGTAGCGACTCGCGCGACATATCTAACGACGACAGGTAAGTCTCGCGCCAAATATGACGTACGCCTACTTCACGCAAGCGATAATAATGCTGACGATCTCGCGCTCGTGCTAGGACGATCATATCGGGATAGTTTTTGCGCAAATACTGGGCGGTGGTGATAGAGCGCTCCAAATCGTCAATCGCCAATATAAACACCCGTGCTTTTTTGATGCCAGCAGCGCGGAGAATTTCAGGGTTTTTTGGGTCGCCGTAATAGACTTGGTTACCAAATTTACGCACGAAATCGACACGGTTGGCTGAGCGTTCAATGGCGGTAAATTCGATATTGTGCATGCGCAGTACGCGCCCGATAATCTGCCCGACACGGCCAAACCCTGCAATGATGACTTGGTGCTCATGATCAGGAATCGCATCGTACTCACGGCTGGGCTTGCTTTTGGCAAATAATGGCTCGCCGATTTTTTCTAGCAATAAAAACGCCAATGGTGTGAGCGCCATAGAGATGGTGACGATGAGGTTTAAGGTGTTGGCAACCTCAGAGCGCAAGACGTTTTGGGCGCTCGCCACGCTAAAGAGGACAAAGGCAAATTCACCACCTTGTGCCAGTGTCACGCCCAGCCTAATACTGGTTGGCCAGCGATTGCCTGAGACTTTGGCGATGGCGGTAATCACGGCAAACTTAATCACCATCAGCGCAATGGCGCAGCCAATAATAAAAATAGGCTCCGCTAAGATAAGCTTGACGTCTGTGAGCATGCCAACCGACATAAAAAACAAGCCCAAAAGCAAGCCTTTAAACGGCTCGATACTGGCTTCGAGCTCGTGACGATATTCAGAGTCTGCCAGCAATACGCCCGTCAAAAACGCGCCTAGTGCCATTGATAGACCAATCTGACCCATCAAAATCGACACGCCCATCACAATAAAAAGCGCTACCGCCGTGAGCAGCTCAGAGGCACCACTGGAGGCCACAAACTTAAAAAATGGACGTACCACATAACGGCTGGCAAAAATCAGACCCGCAAATACGGCAAACACTTTACCAAAATACAGCAGGTCGTAGCTTTGCTCGCGCACCCCTGACAAAAACGGAATGACCGCCAATAAAGGAATGACGGCGATGTCTTGAAACAATAAAATAGTAAAGGCTTCACGGCCATGAGTGCTAGAGAGCTGCTGCTTTTCGGTCAGTATCTGTAAGACAAAAGCGGTGGAGGAGAGCGCAAGGCCAAAACCGACGATAAAGGCAGTATCTAATGCCAAAGAAAAAAAGTGGTGCAAAAGCCACATTAACAGCATGCCAGTGAGGCCAACTTGCAGACCACCGAGGACAAAGATCGAGCGCCGTAGTGCCCAAAGCCGCGATGGTTGTAGCTCAAGGCCAATGATAAACAGCAGCATGACCACGCCAAATTCAGAGAAATGCAGCAAGCTCTCAGCGTCACCTGCCACATCCAAGCCGCTCGGCCCCAAAATCAAACCAGTAATGAGATACCCTAAAACTGTCGCGATACCAAATCGTTTACCAAGGGGTACAAACAGCAGCGCTGCTCCTAAGAAGATTGTAGCTTGTAACATCAAATTTGGTGAGCCGGCGGCGGCAGCGAACATCTGGTATCCTCAAATAGTGGCAAGGTCAAAGACATAATCAAAAACGTGGTCAAAAAAATATCAGAAACCTGCGTTATTTTTTGCGGTAAATTTTCCAAACGCCATTGTCGGCGATGGGGTTGTTGTAAGCATCGTTACGGCGCTTACGCGGAGTCTGTCTGCTATCGACCACTTTAAAATCAGGCAACGCATGGACGATAAGACCGGTACGATAAAAGCGTACGCGCTCAGGCTCCATCATCTCACCCTTACTATCGCGGCAAAATACATAAGCACGTAGGTCAATAAACTCACGATGCGCCACCAATCTTGCCTCGTCATCGTTATCAAATACTGCTGACATGCGCGCAGTCTCCTCGGCACTATAATCGCCGCATTTATCAATCAGGGCACCGACCGAGCCAAAGCTTTTGGATTCTTTGGCTCGGGTTTTGGTCAGATGCAGGCGCTGTACATGATAAATAAACTGCGGTATCTCAAGGCTGGCTGGCAGTGGCAGATAATCGGGCGGTAGGTTGGCTGCAGGATAAAAAGCCATCGCGCGCTCAAGTAGGGGCTGCCAACGCTGCTGGTAGGCCTGTACCTCGGCTAAGTTACCTTCGTAAATGGGCATGTCGCGGATCTGACGCAAGATATCAGGTGGAAACTGCTCGTCACGAAACTGAGCAATATCGTCTTGCAGCGTCGATAGCAAAACTTTGGCGTGTTTTTTGCCCTCTTTTGACGTTGGGTTGTCAATATAGTCTGGGGCGACAAAGGGCGCGGAACGTCTAGACATAAGATCACATCGTCAAGGAATCGGTTAAAAAGTACAACTCAGTGTATCTGCCATGGCAAATTAATCAGTAAATAGCAGTTTATAATTATTATAACCATATAAACGCCAATAAAAGGTTTTTTTTAAATAGGATAAGTAAAGTTTTGCTAGAAATTGTTGAGATGGGTTGGCGGTGGTGGAGGTAATGGGTAAGTGATAAGCAGAGTAGGTTATTTTTAACCCATTTAGGTGATTGTCGATTAAATGGAGGGCATGTCTCGAATGGATCGTGCTGGCGGTGGTATTTGCTCACTGTCTAAATACCATCGTTAATTGACGCCGTTTTCTGTTTTTTTTAACTAGGGCGTGTTGAACATTCACAAATAGTCTCTGTCAGTGTCATGGTTGAAGGTTCAACACGGCCTAGTGACTGTGCCCGATATGGTTATTCACAGAGCTTTGCTGCTCTGATATGTCGCAGACCAATGCATCGCTATGGGCGCTGGTCTGCGGGTGTGGCAAGCTTTCAACCTGAATGGTGGCGTGATGAATACCAAGCGCAAGCAAACCTTGCTCAAGATTGGCAATCAATACGCTGGCATCCGAGATTCTCATATCCCCATCGACCATCACATGGCAAGATAGCGCATTTAGCCCGCTGGTGATGCTCCAGACATGCAGGTCGTGAACTTGTTTTACTTGTGGATGAGCAAGCAGCTTGTCTTCGACATCTACCAGCGATATGCCTTCTGGCGTACCCTCCATCAAGATATGTACTGAGTCGCGCACCACGCGATAACCACTTACTAAGATAAGTATGGCGACGATCACCGACGCTGCGGCATCGGCCCAAACCCAGCCAAACCCCATCATCAGTAAAGCGGCGACAATAGCGGCGACAGAGCCCATCAAATCACTTAATACATGCAAGTAAGCGCTTTGCATATTGAGGTTGACAGGCTCTTTGGAATCATTGCTTTTATTTGCTTTTTCTTTATTTACTTTATCTTCATTTGCTCCATGACTGTGGGTGTGCCCATCGCTGCCGCTACTACCACGATGCATCAGCCAAGCGACCAAGATATTAACCAGCATACCGACCGTTGCCACAATCAGCATACCTTGGGTAGCAATCTCAGGCGGTGAGTTAAAACGTTTGATCGCTTCATAAAAAATCATCAAAGCGATAATTACCAGCGTTGCACCATTGACGGTGGCCACGATAATCTCAAAGCGTTTATAGCCAAAGGTCTTTTGATGAGTGGCGGCTTTTTCGCCGATTTTAAATGCCATCAACGTCGCACCAAGGGCGATGGCGTCGCTGAGCATGTGTCCTGCATCAGAGAGTAACGCCAAGCTGCCTGTCAGTAAGCCACCAATCGCCTCGATAAACATATAGCCTGTGATGATCACAAAGCTAATCAGTAACGTACGCTGATAGCCTTTGGTATCTCTTGGCGCGGTGTTTTGCTCTAGGTGAGTGTCATGATCATGAGCGTCTTGATTGCCAGCAGTATAGTTACTATCGTTGTTTTTATAGACATCAATAGGCTCACTTGGAGGCAAATGCTTATTTTGCTTATGACTGGCATCTTCTTGACTCATAACGTTACTCAAATTTATTAAGACTTATGGTAAATAACTTCAAGGATTAATGATAAATCTAACATAGCCGCGTATTAGAAGCTGTAACGACGAGGTAAAAATGCAGCCAGTAAGCTATGGTCGATTCACTGCAAAAATGACATCGTGCTACTGGTATAAATTTTCCTTGTGTGCTGTTATTACAGAGGCTGCGCAACATTCATTCCAGTAGCACTCTTCAATTTATCACCATGTTATTTTGAACTGACTATATATACGTTTAGGAGCCTAAGAATAATAAGAGGAAACGGTGATAGGTTTGAGGTGTCAGCCTACCAGCCGACAGGGTCGATATCTAAAGTCAGTTTTAGATATTTAGCGCTGGGTAGCCCCAGTACGGGTTGCCACCAGTGGTTCAGTACTTGGTGGAGCTGTCCGCGCTCTTTGGCGATGAGGAGTAGCTGGGCATGGTAGCGGCTGTTTTTTTTGCTCATAGGGGCATCGATGGGCCCGAGCACGGCCAAATTGTGGTTACTGGGCAAGATAGCGATGGCATCTTTAAGCGCTTGCATGGTGGCGGCTAGGGTTTTGCCTTCGCAGCGAATCAGCGCGGCATGGGTATAAGGCGGCAGTCCCATCATTTTGCGCTCTTGTAGTAGATCCCGCGCAAATGACAGATAGCCGTCTTTTACCAGCTTTAGCAGTAGCGCGTTGTCAGGCTGTAGCGTCTGGATCAGCACGCGTCCAGCCTTGTCGCCGCGTCCTGCTCGACCGGCGACCTGAATCATCAGCTGCGCGGTATGCTCAGGCGAGCGAAAATCCGCGGACAAAAAGCCGCGATCGGCGTTGGGCAAGCACACCAAGGTAACGTTTGGAAAGTGATGACCTTTGGCGACCATCTGCGTGCCAACCAAGATAGCAGGATCACCTTGATTGATACGCTGATAAATATTTTCCCAGCTGTCTTTGCGCCTTGTGGTATCACGATCGATTTGAATAATCGGGTATAGGACTTTGCTGGTTTGCGGATTGGCAAAAATCGCGTGCAAGTTTTCGCTAAGCCTGGTCGTGCCTATACCTTTGGCATCCAAGTTTTGACTGCCGCAGTCAGGGCACACCGCTGGAATGTAAGCTTGCCAGTCGCAGTGGTGGCATTTGAGATAGGCATTACTGCTGTTTTGGCGGCTATAGTGTACTGTTAAATGCGCATCACAGCGTGGACAATCTGCTTGCCAGCCGCAAGCTTCGCACAATAAGACAGGTGCGTAGCCGCGCCGATTTAAAAACACCAGCACCTGATCGCCAGCTTCTAGGGTTTGCCGTATTGCCCCAATCATGGCGTCTGTCAGTCCAGTATCGTAGCGGGCGCCGTCGTCCGTTGTCTGCTGGTGCGTACTTTGCAGACGCGCATCGATAAGCTGCATGGGCGCAGGTTTGGCATTGCCTGGCCGTGTCGATAGCTGACATTCTATGAGTTTGCCATCATCGACCAATTTTAGGTGCTCAAGCGAAGGGGTGGCGGTGCCGAGTATGACAGGGATGTTGTATTGCACGCCTCGATAAAGCGCGACATCTGCGGCGTGGTAGCGCAGGGTGTCTTGCTGCTTATACGAGCCATCATGTGCCTCGTCAACGACAATCAACCCTAAATCGGCAAAAGGATAGAGCACTGCTGAGCGTGTACCAATGATGATTTGAGCGTGTCCTATGCGGCAGTCTTGCCAGCCCTGCAGGCGGTGGGTGTTGTTCATGCCAGAGTGTAGCAGCACGATATCTGCGGCAAAACGGCTGGCAAAACGGGCGCGCGTCTGCGGTGTCAAGCCAATCTCTGGCACCAAAATCAAAACCTGTTTGCCCGCCTCAAGTACCGCTTGCATGACTTGTAAATACACTTCGGTCTTACCACTACCAGTAATGCCGTTTAATAAAAAACCAGTATAATGGCCAGCTTTGTGAGCGGCGATGATGGTGCTGACCGCCTGTTGTTGCTCGTCATTGAGATCAAGTGGCAGTTTGGCCAGTTTGACAGGCGTCGGTGCTTGTTTTGGCTCGATATAGCGCTCGATGAGTCCTTTTTCTTCCAGTGTTTTTAAAAAAGGCCGCTGCATGCCTTCTAATAATAAAACGTCTTCGCTGGCACCGCGCTCGCCGTGCAATTTGAGCATATCAAACTGCTGTTTTTGTTTTTTGGCATTGGGATGAAAGTCGTCATCAGTGATGTTCGGCAGTATGCGCCAGTGCGTGATCAAAAGGTCTAGCGGTTTGCCTTGACGCACCAGCGTCGGCAAGATCACGCCAAACACATCGCCCAGTGGATAGTGATAGTAGCGTGCCAGCCAGTAAGCAAGCTTTAGCATCGCCGCGTTTAAGATAGGCTCGTCATCCAAGCATCGATAGATAGATTTGAGCTTATTTAGTGGTACGCTGCTATCGGCGGCAGCGATATGAGCAACCACGATACCGATAAGTGTCTGGCGACCGAAAGGAACTTCGACACGGCTACCGATTGCTGGACGCGCGCTAGGCTCAGCGGTGGCCTGCGTAGCTGCTGGCAGACGATAGTCAAATACCCGGTAAAGGGGCACAGGTAGAGCAACTTGTACCAACATAAAAGGCGTCGCCGTCTTATTAGAGAAATATCATTGCCACAGACGATGATTTACATGGTCGGCATAGGCAGCGTTAGGTACTAAAGTCGAAATAACGCCGCATTAACCAAAAATATTTGAATATTTAATAGGGCGTGTTGAACATTCACAAATAGGCACTGCTGATCGCTAAAATTGTTCCAGACAAGGCGCAAAGCGACGATAATGCAGATGCCTTAGCTAGATTTGCAACGCAGTATGGCGCAATTTTAGCATCAGCCGTAGGGACAGGACTCTTTTTTGCCGCTTCCTTGGTAAAAATAGACGCTTAGAGCGACTAAGCTTACTATTTTTACCTTCGAATCGTCTAAAAAATAGTCTCTGTCAGTGCCATGGTTGAATGTTCAACACGCCCTAGACTCTATTCAGCTATTCACTGCTAAAAACCAATAAGCTTAGCAGGGTGCTAAGCTTATCGTTACAACACAGATCTGAGAGGTAGGCTTACTCAATATACATGATGGCTTCGATCTCAACCACGCCGCCCTTTGGCAATGCGGCGACTTGTACCGCTGCGCGCGCTGGGTATGGCTCGCTTAGGTTGGCGGCAAACACATCGTTGAGCACGGCAAAGTCGCTTAGATCGGTCAAAGAAACGTTGAACTTCACCACGTCACTTAAGCTACCGCCAGCAGCTTCACAAACGGCTTTTAGGTTGGCAAATACTTGCTTGGCTTGTGCTTCAAAGCCTTCTTTTAGCTCCATGGTGTCTGGGTCAAAACCCAGCTGACCTGAGACATAGACAGTGTTGCCAACTTTGACGGCTTGTGAGTAAGTGCCAACGGCGGCAGGTGCTTTGTCTGTCTGGATGGTTTGACGAGTCATAGGATATCCTTGTTATCTGTTGTTAGATGGGTTTATCAGTTGGGTTTTGAGCATACAGTGGCAGCCTGTACTGTCTTGCTGCAAGCTGCCCAGTTTAGCATTGTTTACTGCTTTCTAAAAACCTCTGAGCATCGCGCCGCGTTTTATAATTTGCCGCGTCATCAAAAGCCGTCAAAAGCTGCTTGTGCGATCGTCAATCCAATATAAACACGACTTGATAGCCATGTGTCTGATTTATTTGGATTGACGACAGAGCGACACATCTGGCCGCTACTCAGCGCTATAGCTGATATAGACGGATAATATTGGGGAAGCCGAGTAATGAGCGCAGCTCGCGGATACCCTGCGCTAAGTGGTTGCGGCTACGTACCACGATATGGAGGATGGTATCGCTGCTGCGAACATCGATTTTTTCGACGCCTATATTGAGCTGGCGCAAGTGATAAATCACTTCACTGATTTGCTCATCGCTCAAGGCGATAGAGAGTTTAAGATAAGCGGGGAAACGAACTTTACCGTTATTTTTGATCCCCGTCTCGCCCGCCTCGCTTTGGTTGACAGCTTTATCGCTGCGCCAACGCAGTTGAATGACCTGATAAGGATTGTCTTTACGAATGTCATCAAGTGAAAAACACTTATGACGATGGACGACCAGACCGTGGCGCGATAAATGACCGACGATAGGGTCGCCGTAGATCGGATGACAGCAGTTGGCAAAGTTGATCTCAACCCCTGAGGCGTTGACGATCAGCTGCTGCGGCTGGGTCATGTCATCGCTATTCTCTTTCGCGTGTAGGTCGTTGACTTCGTCACTAAATAAACGGGTAACGACCAGCTGCGGCAGCAATGTGCCAGAGCTGATTTGCTCAAATAAGGTGTTTTTTTCTGTCAAACCGCGCCATTCAGTTAGGTTTTTCCAGTCGCTGTCTGTCAGATCGTCAAGGCTTTTTTGATAAGTCTTAAGCGCGCGATCTAAGGCTTGCTTTCCGTGATGCTGTTTGTCAGCGGCGGACAAGTCCTTAAACCAGCGCAATATCTCTTCACGGGCCTTGTTGGTGGCTACAAACCCAAGCCACTCTGCTTTTGGCTCTGAGTGGTTATCGACCTCGATTTCAACCAGTTGGCCATTTTTGACCACCGTGCCCAGTTTGGCTTTTTTGCCATCGATGTTGGCACCGACAGCGACGTTGCCGACCATCGGGCCGACAGCATAAGCAAAGTCTAGGGCGGTGGCGCCTTGCGGCAGCTCGTAGGCTCGGCCTTTGGGGCTATAACAAATGATTTTGCTAGAGTGTAGATAATCCATCAGCTCGTTAATGGTAGAGACGGCCGCCGAAAAGTCAGGACTGCCATCATTTAAGCTGTCTTCTTCGACCAAGTCCTTCATGTTACGCAAGGACGCTTGAATGACCGATTGACTGACATCAGAGGCGTGCTCAGCACCGATGACTCCAAGCCTTGCCGCGCTTTGCATTTGCTTGGTCAAAATCGTAACTTTGACCACGTCATTGTCGCGCTCGTAGATGAGCGTCAGCGACTGATTGCCACCTGGCAGCGGGCGGCGAATATTATCAGCAATATGGGTGTCGTCGATTTGGTATTTTTTGATCAGATAATAGGCGAGCTTATCGCAAGCTTCGATATTGTCGAGTACGATCTCAAACGCATAATGACGCAATAGCGCACTGATTTCGCCGCGGTTGCGAAAAAACTGTCGGTAAATCACCACGCGGTTGTCCAAGACCTTGACCAGACCGTTTAGATCTAAGTTATTTAACACGATACTCAGATAGCGATGAATGGCTTCTCGTTGAAAATTGCGCCCCAAGCCGTGCTGCAACAGCTTATCTGAGAGCTTGTTGTACATCTCAGAGTCAAGATTGCGATAGCACAGTACCTCGATATAATCGGCGATGTCATTGAGACCCATTAGCCGCGCAAAGGGCACATAAAAATCCAGCGTTTCTTGTGCGGTGGTGCGCTGTTTTTCTGGGCGTACCGCATCCAATGTCGACATGTTATGCAGGCGATCTGCCAGCTTGATGATCAATACTCGTGGATCTGCGAGGGTCGCGGTCAAAATCTTATGAAAAGTGGCGGCTTTGTTTTCTTGTTTATTGTGTGCCGAGGATTTGAGCTTGGTGACACCATCGACCAATCTGGCTACGGCTTTGCCATAGCGCTCGGCGATCTGCTCATCAGTGACCTCAGTATCCTCCACCGTATCATGCAAAATCGCCGCAATGATGGTATCTCGATCCAAGCGAAAACCTGCCAATATCTCAGCGACTGCAATAGGGTGGGTGATATAAGGCTCCCCTGATTTGCGCTTATCCTTGATATGGGCGATGTCACCAAACTCACAGGCATCAATAACATCACGGCGCTCGTCGGCAGTGAGGTAGCCTACTGAGCGAAATAAGTTATATTGAGCATCATCGACTAGGTGATGACTGAGTTTGGGCAAGGTTTGAATCATAAAGTGACGATCCTATATTTGATGACGGGGTTTTATGACCAGTTTTTATGGCTGCTTTTTATGGCCAGTTTTTATGACTAGGCAACTGCGATAACAATCAATCATCGATCAAGATAAGCGGCGGCTGACAAAATATGAACTCGCTATAGAAAACGTGAGTGAACGCCGTGCACCTTCTAATTAATCGTAAATCGCATTCAATGTCAACAGCTAAGCAAATCGCGCGGCAAAAAATCTAAAAATTCCCACTCAGTGGTATATTTTGGGGTCTCAGTGGTTATTACAACTGATACAACCAAAAAACCACAGCCTATGCTGTGGTCTCTTTTGTCATGATGATATGACGGCTTTTGGGGTATATATAGCCCACCTTAATCTGGTTGGTCTAACAAACCATGATTAAAGATTAAAAGCTATGATCACCTGACAGGGCTAAGTCTAATGAGCTGGTTGCAAAGTTATGCTCTGGCTGATTTAAAATATCGCGGGTGATTTTGCCAGCAGCAATCTCACGTAATGCCAAAACCGTTGGTTTGTCATTATCGACATCAACCATTGGCTCAGCGATACCTTTGGCCAATTGACGGGCGCGCTTGCTTGCGACTAAAATCAGCTCAAAGCGATTATCTACGTTATCTAAACAATCTTCAATCGTCACTCGTGCCATAAATAGCTACCTCGGTTGTTTTTATTAAGCGGCGAGGATGGCCGCCACTCAATAAAAATAATATCAAAAATATATAAAGGGGGATAGCTAGACATTATAGCATTTTTTGCCCCGCCGCGTCGTTGCTTTTTTATCTCTACATCATAAAATCTGGCACGCCGCCCTTTTAATGTGTTAATTTGTCTGACGTTTTAGTCTGCCTGAGTGCCGAGCAAATTGGCAATGGTGCGATGGTAGCGCTGCTGCTGGCGGCTTAGGGTCTGCCTGTCAGCGACGATAATGGCCTTTAGCTCAGTCAATGCCACCTCAAAGTTGTCATTTATAACCACATAATCAAAATGGACGTACTGCGCCATTTCCGTCACTGCACCGGCCAAACGCTGCTCGATGACCTCCATCGAGTCTTGCGCGCGTGTCGATAGACGCTGACGTAGGGTGTCGATACTAGGCGGTAAAATAAAAATCATCACCGCGTCCGTAAAGATTTTTTTGACTTGTAGCGCCCCTTGCCAGTCAATCTCTAAGATGACATCGACACCTGCGTTTAACTGCGCCCGTACGCTTTGCTCTGAGGTGCCATAATAGTTGCCAAACACCTCGGCATGCTCCAAAAACTGATTGTCATGGATGGCGGCGACGAATTTGTCGACATCGGTAAAGTGGTAATGCTGACCATCGACCTCGCCTGGACGCGGCGCGCGCGTGGTATGTGACACACTGACAGTCAAGTCATTGGTGGTAGCCAATAGCTGTTTTACCAGTGAGGTCTTGCCAGTACCTGAAGCGGCGGTGATGATAAATAGTGAACCTGTCATACAGTGTGTCCTAGTAGCGAGTGCCCTAATAAATATAAAAAGCTGGTAAAAAGAAAAATCGCCATCATTTATGGCGATAGCAGGGTTGATTGGTACCGTGATAAACAGCTGTTACGCATAATAAAGCACCTGCCCATCAGTAGGCGGTAGTCACATGACTACCACCTACTAACTGTGACCGGCGCAGGAATTTCAAAGGCAATAAAAGCAAATTATGCTACAGTAACGCATGGGTTTTATCCCAAACCTTCAATCAAAGCTTACTCCAAGCTGTTGTGAGACGTTTTATATAGTCTGAAATACAAATTATCTAATGATAGGCCTTTTTATGCAAATTTATCTTGCCAATCCGCGGGGATTTTGTGCTGGTGTCGATCGCGCTATTGCGATTGTCAACGAAGCATTGACACGTTTTGAGCCGCCCATTTATGTCCGCCACGAGGTGGTACATAATAAATTTGTGGTCTCAGACTTGGCCAATCGCGGCGCGGTATTCGTTGAAGAATTGGATGAAGTACCAGATGGCTCCATCGTTATCTTTTCAGCACACGGGGTATCAAAGGCGGTCGAGGATGAGGCTGAGCGCCGCGATTTGACGGTATTTGACGCCACTTGTCCGCTCGTCACCAAAGTGCATATCGAAGTGGCAAAGTTTGCACAAGAGGGCATGGATGCTGTGCTGATCGGCCATGCTGGACATCCAGAAGTCGAAGGCACTATGGGGCGATTTAACCGTGGGCATGGCGGTCAGATTCATCTGGTCGAAAACGAAAGTGATGTGGCTGCACTCAATGTCCAAGACGCTGAGCGCCTAGCGTTTGTCACCCAAACCACACTATCGATGGATGATACCGCGCGCGTCATCGATGCACTGCGCGATAAGTTTCCAAGTATTCAAGGCCCGCGCAAAGACGATATCTGCTACGCCACCCAAAACCGCCAAGATGCGGTCAAAGACTTGGCGAGCCGCTGTGAAGTGGTGTTGGTCGTTGGCTCACCAAACTCATCAAACTCCAACCGTCTGCGCGAGCTGGCCGAACGTATGGATTGCCGAGCGTATCTGATAGACAATGCCAGCGAGATGGACAAAAGCTGGCTGGAGGGTGTGCAGAGTATCGGGGTGACGGCTGGTGCCTCAGCGCCGGAAGTCCTGATCCAAGAAGTACTAAAGCAGCTACAAGACTGGGGTGGCGATTTGCCAAGCGAGCTATCGGGTATCGAAGAAAACGTGACGTTTAGCCTGCCAAAAGCACTGCGCATTCCGGTCACTCAAGTAGGCAAGTGATATGAGTCAACAGCAGCCAAAAACAAAGTTTGTCTTAGCAGAAGCCACGCTAGATGAGATCAACAAGCAGCTAAAAATCAATACCTTTGTCACCATCGTCTTGGTGCTGATGCTGCTACTCAATACCGCTCAGTTTATAAAGGGTTATAGCGTCTTATATGGCGTACTGATTGCGGTGATGGCGTTTTTTCTATTTATCATGGTCAAGAGTCGTATACTGCTGACCATGCAAAAACAACGATTGAGCAAATAACGTATGCTTATCGAATCCGGCAACACGTTACTCCAACCAAGCTCATATAAGGTATACGTCGACGATAAGTCAGGCAAGATCAGCCAGACAGTTTGGGGTCATAAATAGTGTACTTTAAATAAAAAAGAGAATCGAAAATATTAAGGAAAATTATGTCAGCGTATTACAAATTGGTCAAACGCGAACCATTGGCAGAGGGCGTCAGTGTCGCGCATTATCAGCCGACCCAGCATGCCCAAGGCGCGTGGAATGAGCACGAGCAACATATGGCACCAGCCACTGGGGTACTGAGCGCTGAGCTGCAAGGGTATGCGCCGCAAAAAAACATGCGTATTGCTCGTATTAGCTTAGATATTTTGGGGCTGATACCGCTTGATGAGTTTACCATCACCACGCGCTGTATTCGCCCAGGTAAGACCATCGAGCTTGTCGAGGCGGTAATGAGCAGCCGTGGTCGAGATGCCATTATTGCTAGGGCATGGCGACTGCTGACGCAAGACACCAGCGCCATCGCTGGCATTGAGGATCAACCAGCACAGCATAAGCCTGAAACGTTGCCTGCTTGGGAGGATATGAAAGGCTGGCCGGGCGGCTTTATCGAAAGTGTGCGCTTGGTGGCCGCTCCAGATCGCCGAGAAGGTCGCGGCATGGTTTGGATAACCAACGAGGTCGAGATGGTAGAGGGCGTACCCACTGATGATATGGTGCATCTGCTGGGCATGGTCGATACTGCCAATGGCGTGGTACCAAGACTGGGTTTAGGGCTGTCAAAACTAGAGTGGATGTTTCCCAATACAGACCTGCAAATCCATATGTACCGTGTCCCTAAAGGTCGCTGGCTCGGTATCGAGGCGGTACAGCAGTATGGCGCTGATGGTATCGGGCTGACCAGTGCTGTGCTCCACGATGTGCATGGTCCCTTTGGTCGTAGCGAGCAAATACTGACCATCCGCCCGATGCCGCGCTAGTATAAAGGAAGGTAAGCGAGCATAGGTAAGCGAGCATATACGCCGCATTCGCGACCATGCTAACTATGCTGATCATATTAACGAAGGCAAGGCAGAGCCAGAACCATGCCGATTATCGCAAAGCCTTCCATAGTTCTGAAAAATAAAATGAAATAATGTGATTAATTGATTATACAAAACAATATAAATCAGTTGTAATAGTAATCAAGCAAAGGCTAGGTAAGATAACTGCACAGGCAGGTTACTATGAACAAAATTTATCTGAACAAGAATCACCGATTTTCAAACAAACTGACGAGGATTCTAGACGTACTGCTAGAAGCGTATTCAGTATAAGTTTGGCACTTTCATTTGTTTTTACAGGAGTATGACCATGAGTGATAAAAAATGTCCTTACGCCCCAACCCAATTGACCATGGGTAATGGCGCACCAGTCGCTGACAACCAAAACAGCATGACCGCAGGCAAGCGCGGCCCATTATTGGCTCAAGATATCTGGCTCAATGAAAAGCTTGGCAATTTTGCCCGCGAAGTGATTCCAGAGCGCCGTATGCATGCCAAAGGCTCAGGCGCGTTTGGTACCTTTACCGTGACCAACGACATCAGCAAATATACCCGCGCGGCTATTTTCAGCGAAGTGGGCAAAAAAACCGAGATGTTTGCGCGCTTTAGTACTGTGGCAGGCGAGCGCGGCGCGGCCGACGCAGAGCGTGACATTCGCGGCTTTGCTTTGAAGTTTTATACCGAAGAGGGTAACTGGGACATGGTCGGTAACAACACGCCTGTGTTCTTTTTGCGCGACCCACGCAAATTCCCAGATTTAAACAAAGCGGTCAAACGCGATCCACGTACCAACATGCGCTCAGCGACCAACAACTGGGATTTTTGGACTTTATTACCAGAAGCCTTTCACCAAGTCACCATCGTCATGAGTGATCGCGGCATCCCAGCCTCGTACAGACACATGCATGGCTTTGGCTCGCACACCTACAGCTTTTGGAATGAAGCGGGCGAGCGCTATTGGGTGAAGTTTCATTTCCGTACGCAGCAAGGCATCAAAAACTTAACCGATGACGAAGCTCGTGAAGTCGTCGGTATGGACCGCGAAAGTAATCAAAAAGACTTATACGATGCTATCGAAAAAGGCGATTTTCCGAAGTGGAAAATGTACGTGCAAATCATGCCAGAAGCTGAGGCAGATACCGTCCCTTATCATCCGTTTGACTTGACCAAAGTATGGCCGAAAGGGGATTATCCGCTTATCGAAGTGGGTGAGTTTGAGCTTAACAAAAACTCTGACAACTATTTTGTCGATGTCGAGCAAGCTGCGTTTGCACCTAGCAACCTAGTCCCAGGTATCAGCGTCTCACCAGACAGAATGCTCCAAAACCGCTTGGTAAACTACGCTGATGCCCAGCGTTACCGTGTCGGTGTCAACCATCAGCAGATCCCTGTCAACAAACCGCGTTGCCCTGTGATGAGCAACCACCGTGATGGTCAAGGCCGCGTCGATGACAACTATGGCAGCCGCCCACACTATGAGCCAAACAGCTTTAGCCAGTGGCAGGAGCAGCCTGATTATGCCGAGCCACCCTTAAAGATTGATGGCGATGCGGCGCACTATGATTTTCGCGAAGACGACAGCGACTACTTTAGCCAGCCACGCGCGTTGTTTCATTTGATGAGTGCTGAGCAGCAGCAGGTCTTGTTTGATAATACCGCCAGAAACATGGCAGGCGTGCCAGACTTTATCCAGTATCGTCATATTCGCAACTGCCACTGGTGTGACCCTGCGTATGGCGAGGGCGTGGCCAAGGCTTTGGGCTTGAGCGTCGAAGATGCGATGGCTGCCCGTGACGCTGATCCAGCGCGTCATCTGCCAAGCTGTCTATAAGCCGCGACGCATCGCTTGGCGCGCCTAGAGGTGGCAAGCGAGGCAATGCCACTCAATGCTAAAAAATCATAAAAACCGCTTAAGTCAACTTAGGCGGTTTTTTTGTGGACGATTTTTATGGCCAATCTTGGTTTTTGCGGTATTTTGGCTTGAAATTTTTGCCTGTGCCCCTATCTGATTAACCAGCCTAACAGTATTTATCGCCCAGCCTTTATGGCCAGAGATGCCATACTGTTGGTATTGGAAATTTGTGATTCACCGCTGCTGATGACAGCATCTTTGGTATGAATAATAGGAGTTTTTATGAGTGAGCAGACCCAAGTGGACAATCAAAGTTCCGCTGATGTAAAAAAACACAGTTTTGAAGCAGAAGTCGCCCAGCTACTGCACTTGGTGACCCATTCGCTATATTCTAATGCCGATATTTTCGTTCGTGAGCTGGTCTCTAACGCCTCGGACGCTTGTGATAAGTTGCGCTTTGAAGCCACCAACGATGACAGCCTTTATGAAGACGACGGTGAGCTTAAAATTCGCATCGATATCGACACCGAGGCCAAAACCATCAGCTTTATCGATAATGGTATCGGTATGAATGAAGCCGATGCCATCGAAAACCTAGGTACCATCGCCAAATCAGGCACCAAAGCTTTCTTAGATAAGCTATCTGAGTCGCAAAAACAAGACGGTCAGCTGATCGGTCAGTTTGGGGTGGGTTTTTATTCAGGGTTTATCGTGGCCGACACCATCACCGTTGAGTCGCGCAAAGCTGGTGAGCCTGCCAATCAAGGCGTTCGCTGGGTATCTGATGGCACGGGAAGCTTTACGGTTGAGACCATCACAAAAGACACTCGCGGCACCCGTATCACGCTGCACTTAAAAGAAGAATACAGTGAAGGTGAAGACAACTACCTAGACCGCGGAAAGATCAAGCGTTTGGTCAACAAATACTCAGATCACATCAGCTTGCCGATTCAGATGCGTAAAGAAGTTTGGCAAGAAGATGTCAAAGAGGAAGGTGCGGACGAAAATGATAGTAGCGACGCACCAGCCGGCGGCCAGATGGTCTTGACCGATGAGTGGGAAACCATCAACAAAGCCAGTGCGCTGTGGACACGCTCAGCATCTGAAATCGAAGATGATGAATATGTCGATTTTTATAAAAACATCACTTATGACATGGACGATCCGCTCACATGGACACACAACCGTGTCGAAGGCCGCGTGCAGTATACCCAGCTGTTATATATTCCTAAAAAAGCGCCGATGGATTTGTACACACGCGAGCAGCAGCACGGGCTAAAGCTGTATGTCAAACGCGTCTTTATCATGGATGAAGCAGAGCAGCTACTACCGATGTATCTGCGCTTTGTCAAAGGGGTGATCGACTCTGCTGACTTACCACTGAACGTCAGCCGTGAGCTGTTGCAAGAGTCACGCGATGTAAAATCTATCCGTGATGGTAACGCGCGCCGCGTACTGACTTTGCTGGCGAGCCTTGCCAACAGCGAGGACAGCGACAAGCAAGAAAAATTTGCGCAGTTCTATAGCGAGTTTGGCGATGTCATCAAAGAAGGTCTAGGCGAGGACATGGGCAACCAAGCGCGTATTGCCAAGCTGCTGCGCTATGCCACCAGCACCAATGACAAGGTCGAGACCAGCTTTGAGGACTATAAAGCGCGTATGAAAGATGGGCAAAAAGCCATCTACTATCTCACGGCAGACAACCTCGCTGCTGCCAAAAACAGCCCGCAGCTTGAGCTGTTTAAGAAAAAAGGCATCGAAGTGATCTTGATGACCAGCCGTGTTGATGAGTGGGCGATGAACTTCTTGACCCACTTTGATGACACGCCGCTACAAAACATCGCCAAAGGTGCGGTAGATTTGGGCGATTTGCAAGACGAAGAAGAAAAAGCGGAAGCGGAAAAGGCGCAAGAGGCCATGAAGCCAGTCGTTGACAAACTAAAAACGACCCTAGGCGCACGTGCTAAAGACGTCAAAGTCTCAACGCGTCTGGTCGACAGCCCAGCGTGTTTAGTGGTCGGCGAAGGTGAGCTCTCCCCGCAGATGATTCAGATGCTCAAGCAAATGGGTCAAGAGGTGCCAGAGAGTAAGCCCACGCTTGAAGTCAACCCAGAGCATCCATTGATCAAAAAACTAGAAACCAGCGAGCAGTTTGATGAGCTGGCGCAAGTGATTTTTGATCAAGCACTATTGGCCGACGGTGGTCAACTTGACGACCCAGCCGCGTATCTAAAACGCGTCAACGAGCTATTGATGAAGTAAACACGACTGATATCAGTGACTAATAAAGGAGGTCTTGTACTCAAGGCCTCTTTTTTTATATGTTTTTATGTAAATATAGCCGAATTTTACAAATCAGCCTTATCCTCTTAGGCGACAATTCGTTACAATCGCGATAGATTAGCGCGCTAAGCTGTTTGGCTGGGTTTTTTATTTTTAACCCTGTTTTATCGTCAATTAGGAATAAAACTGCTGTCGGTACACCGTACAAACATTAGGGCGTGTTGAACATTCAACTGTGGCACTGACAGTAAAGCGTGCTATCCTTGATTTGCGTTATTTCTCTCGACTGGCTAGAGGTCTAAGTCTTTGTCACTTGCGTCGTTAAAAACCGTATCGCTTCAGCGTTTTTCGCTCAATTTCGCGGCCAATATCATTGCAACCTTATGGATGCTAGTAGGCTCAACGCGGGCGTTTTCTTGGGTCAAGCCTACGTTTATACAGTTTGCTGTTTTTGCGCTATTGGCGCTGGGCAGTAATGTGCTGTTTTCGTGGCTGGCAGCCGAAAATGGCAGCGTGTTTAATGAGCAAGGACTGGTCAGCTATCTTATTTGGCCGATGATTATTTTGCTCGGTGGTATCATCTTGGCGCGACGAGCGAGCAATCAAGCCTTGGTGTTTGTGCCCGTGGTGCTATGGCTGGTCGCGGATACGTTATCGGCGCTGCTACAAAGCTTGGTACAGTTTTTGGGCGGTCATGGCTGGCTACCTGACTGGAGCTATTCGTTTTTACCTATTTTATTTTTGCTGCTTTTTTTGTGGCAGACATTGGCATTGCTTTGGATATTTTCGCGGCGTCTGCGTATTCCGTGGTGGGAGCGTATCCTTGTGCTGCTCGGTGCGGTGGCGCTTTTGACTATCTGGCAGCGTAACGTCGCTGATCAGCCAATATTTAAACAAATCCCTATCGAGCCTGTGCTAGAGGAGGCGGCGCTCTATAAGCAGCCGCGTTTGCTCCAAAACGCTCTAAACAGTATCGATCCGGGTATCACGGGCAAAACCGACTGGTATTTTATGGGTGTGGCGGGGTTTTCTGAGCAAAATGTATTTCGCTCGGAGATCAATAAAGTCCGTGAGCTGTTTGATGTGCGGTTTGGTACCAGTGGTCGCTCGCTTGCTTTGATTAATAATACTTATAGCTGGCTAGATGAGCCGGTGGCGACCAAGACTAGTATCTTGCGCGGGCTAAAAAAAATTGGCCAACAGATGAATACCGATGAAGATGTGCTGTTTATGACGCTCTCATCACACGGCACCGAAGACCTGATACAATTGGCCAACCCGCCGCTCGCCATGGAAAACCTCGACGCGGCATGGCTGCGTGAGGCACTGGATGCGTCTGGTATTCGCTGGCGAGTGATTGTGCTCTCGGCTTGTTACTCAGGCTCATTTATCGACGAGCTGGCGTCGCCGACTACAGTGGTGATTACCGCCTCAGCTGCTGACAAGATGTCGTTTGGTTGTACCAACACCGCTGAGATGACTTACTTTGGGCAGGCGTTTTTTGCCGAGAGCTTGCGTAGCAATACCAGCTTTGCGGCGGCCTTTAAAGACGCAAGGCGGCGGGTTAGTAAGCGCGAAAACCTGATGGGCTTTGAGCCCTCTGAGCCGCAAATGGCCATCGGTAGTCTAATGGAGACGGCGCTGCCAGCCTTTGAGCAAGTGCTGTTTGATAAAACGCGGCCGCCAGTGGCACGCATTATAGACAGGGCTGGCATCGATACCGCACCTAAAAACGCTGCCCGTCCAGCAGTCGCCCCTATTGATGAGATACGTTGATCTTATCAATATAAAACAGCATGGCCCATGTATTCTCTCGTTAAGCGTCATATATTTGACCAGTATTTTATTTTAGATAAAAAGGATCTGACTTATGAATAACTCCTATCATCATAGCCTCTCTGCCAGCTCACAGCTCACGCAGCTTAGTGTCAATCGCTGTTTTGATGGCGAGCAGCACTATTATAGCCATCAGTCGACAGCGACAAAGACTGCGATGACATTTAGTATCTACTTGCCAGATGAGGCGCTTGCAGGTCGCCGCTGTCCAGCTGTCTTGTATTTATCAGGTTTGACGTGTAATGCCGATAACGTCACGCACAAAGCGCATTTTCAACAAAAATGCAGCGAGCTTGGGATGATATTTATCGCGCCAGACACCTCGCCGAGAAGTAGTGAGTCGGTGGATGTGCCAAATGATGAGCGTTATTTTGTCGGGCAGGGCGCCAGCTACTATGTCGATGCTGCACAGGCACCGTGGTCCGAGCATTTTAATATGCAAAGTTATATCGTAGATGAGCTATATGACTTACTACGCTCAGAGTTTCCTATCGATAGCATCGGTGTGACAGGGCACTCGATGGGTGGTCATGGGGCACTGCTATTGGGGTTTAAATTCCCGAGTAAGTTTGTCAGCGTATCAGCGCTGTCGCCAGTATGCGCCGCCAGCGAGTCGGCATGGGGCGAGGCTGCTTTTACAGAGTACTTTGGTGATGATAAAGCGCAGTGGGCGCAAGCAGATGTAGCAAAAACGATAGAAAAAGTCGGTCAGCAGTATACAAGTATTTTGGTCGATCAAGGCGCGGCGGACAATTTTTTGGCAGACGGCCAATTACAGACCAATAAGTTGCTTGACGCTTGTGAAAAAGCCAAACAGCCCTTAACATTACGTTATCAAGCAGGGCATGACCATAGCTATTACTTTATCCAAACTTTTATTAATGATCATATCGAGCACCATTGGCGTATGGCGCAGTTTGGCTAGTGGCTTGTTTGTTTCGAGCTGTTTTTTGTGCGTAGGCTTTCATATAGGTGCTGTACGGTAGATTGCTTATGTTTATTAAGGTTAAAATATGATGGCAAGTTATCAAGATATTATGACTTCCATGCCTGCTATATCGCAGGCCGCTTGTGCCTCATCCTCGCTTACCATCATGCGCGCTGATATGATTGCCGCCTTACAAAACAAGCAACGTGGTAAGCGGGCATCAACTGAGCCGCAGCCCTGTTCTCATCATACAGTTAGTAGTCTGAGCGTGCTAGATGAGGCGCAGATATCACGCGTGATAGAGATGGCGTGGGAGGATAGGACGCCATTTTCAGCGATAGAGCATGGTTATGGTCTAAATGAGACAGCAGTTATTAAGCTGATGCGTCACACGCTAAAACCGTCGTCTTTTCGCCTATGGCGTCGGCGTGTCAGCTGCCGTGCTACCAAACATGACGCCAAACGCTCCTTTAGCGTAGGACGCGCTTATTGCAAAACGCAATATAAGCCGCGTTAGCTGTGGTTTCTAGCCTTGTTATTTTTATACAATCATCAATCAGGTAGTTTATTTATGAGCAGTCCTTCTAAGCCTTATCTTATTGCGCCTTCTATCTTATCGGCTGACTTTGCCAGACTTGGTGAAGAAGTCGAAAAGGTATTAGAGGCGGGCGCTGATGTCATCCATTTTGATGTCATGGACAATCACTACGTACCCAACTTAACGTTTGGTAGCATGATCTGTAAAGCGCTACGTGATTATGGCATCGATGCCCCTATCGATGTGCATCTGATGGTGTCACCTGTCGATGGTATGATTGAGCAATTTTTGGACGCAGGGGCCAGCATCATTACCTTTCACCCAGAAGCCAGCGCGCATATCGACCGCTCTTTGCAGCTGATCAAAGATGGCGGCGCTGAGTGCGGTTTGGTATTAAACCCAGCAACGCCCTTACATTACTTAGACTACGTGATGGATAAGGTCGATCAAATCCTGCTAATGAGTGTCAACCCAGGGTTTGGCGGTCAGTCGTTTATCGACAGTACGCTGGGCAAGGTGCGTGAGGTGCGTCAGCGCATCATCACCAGTGGCCGTGATATCAGGCTTGAAGTGGATGGCGGCGTCAAGGCCAGCAATATCCGTGCGATCGCTGAAGCGGGCGCTGATATGTTTGTCGCAGGCTCGGCGATATTTAATCAGCCAGATTATAAAGCTGCAATCGACGCCATGCGTGCAGAGCTGGCATTGGCCAACGCGAGTGCATAGCTGAGATGGGGCACGGCTCACGGCTGCTGTGAGCGTGAGCGCCCTACAAAAGTAAAAAGGTGACATATGAACACAAACAAACCGCCACACGCATCGGTGCCGCCTGATTCTGTAAATAGCCGCGTGCCGCGACAGCGCAGTTTGGTGCCTAAAGGTATTACCATTGGTCTTGCTGTATTTGCGCTTGTACTCAGCTTAGCCGGTTATGGCTTTCGGCTGATGCTCGGTGAGGATGTAGAGACGGTGCTGCGCCATGCAGCGGTCATCGTCCCAGCCTTTGTGCTGGGTATTCCGCTGTTTTTTTGGCTGAGTTCGCGCCTGCTCAACAAAGTCAAAGGCATGAATATCGAAACTCGTAATGCCTTAACGCTTGGCTGGCTGACCGCGTGCGTGGCTATGCTGTGGCTGATGGGGACTTATAGTTAAGTTGTTATATGCCTCGCTATACTGCACAAACTAAGGGGTTTTGCGTATCGTACATATCAAATAACCCTGTTATGAGGACAGGTTAGTGTGTATGAGCGCAATTCACCCTTTTGTGACTGCTTACTTTTCATTCATAAATACGTCACGCTGTTTGGGCGTGACTGGACGCTTGCATGTCAAAACCTTCTGATAAAATCTTCGATCTTATTTTTCCCAAAGACTTACCCAACAGTTTGTTTGTCATCCTGATAGTGGCTTGTCTGCTGCTTGGGCTGTCATCCTTACGTCATGGCACCGATTTGCAAGGTTGGCTCAATGTCATCGAAAACTGGCTACTGATGCTGCTGATATTTCCTACGGCGACAGCGACTGTTGCCTTGCCATTTAAATATCGTGACCCATCGCTTGAGCTCAAGCTCATGTATTATCTGGGTATGTTTGTCGCTTTCTTATTTACCTTAGCAAAACTGCGCTACTGGCGCTGATCGGCGCATGTGCTGGCGCAAATACTTGACACAAAAGCGGACTCTAGAATAGAAGACTTACGTGACAGCCCTTGAATTTCAGGGCCAAAGCGTCCATTGTATGAATAAGACAGTTTTACCCGTATTACTTAGCGTAATCACGTGGCCAGACGCGACGTATTTTGCCAGTACTTCATCACGGGATAATAAGGAACACATGAATGCCATACGACATCGATAATGAGATAGAAGTAGATAACGAGAATAGCGATCAATTAGCAGGATTTGGAAGAGAAACCACGCTTGAGCTGGTAGAGGCCGATGATGGGCGACTGCTACTACGTGATGCTGAGCAAAATGAAGCACCGCTCATGACCATTGATTTTTCTGAAAAACTCAAAGACATCCTCGGCAGTGATACGCAGGCGATAGGTCAGCATATGATTCATGCTGCCATTCAGGTGATCATGCAAAAACAAATGAGCCAGTGGCACGCCCATGTCTATGACAAAGAGCCGGCGCACTATAGCTAGTTGGTCGGTGTACTGCACTAAGCTGGCCGATGTACTATAGGATGTACTATAGACAGATAGTCAGCTGAAAACCTACGGCCAAAGCGCCATGCGAGTGACAGTCGAAAAAAGTAGCAGATAAAACAGACAAAAAAAGGGCTTATCAATCGATAAGCCCTTTTTTGTATTCAAATAATCAGCATTGCCGTATTATTTGATTTTTGCTTCTTTAAAGATCACGTGCTGGCGGACTTTAGGATCATATTTTTTGATCTCCATTTTGCCAGGCATCGTGCGCTTGTTTTTGGTCGTGGTGTAATAATAGCCAGTACCAGCAGTCGATACTAATTTGATTTTATCTCTCATGATAGCTTTCCTTTAGATGGTGGTGATAAGCGCGTGGCTTAAACTTTTTGACCTTGTGCGCGCAAATCTGCTAACACTTTATCAATACCAACTTTGTCGATGATGCGCATACCTTTGGTAGACACACGTAGACGTACAAAACGGTTTTCTGACTCTACCCAAAAACGATGGTGGTGAAGGTTTGGTAGAAAGCGACGACGGGTTTTGTTGTTTGCGTGCGAAACATTATTACCCACCATAGGGCGCTTTCCTGTCACTTGGCAAACTCGAGACATGGCGAACTCCTAATCTATGAGGCATGAGAGATTCTCATACCAGTCTGGGCAAGTTGCGCGTTTTTGCGGCATGGACACAGCAAGCGGCAGCTTTGCACCAAACAAAACTATATGAAGGTTGAGCTGATATGACTGTTACTAAAGGCAAATAACAGACCCACCAATTCAGAAAATTTTAAAGCCGACATTTATACCATAAAACAGATGAATACTCAAATATTTTTACGATTATCGTCGGACTAAAGGGTAGCTATTATACCCTGAAATGAGCCGTCTATGTTGTTGATTATTTAATAGTAAAAATTCATTTTTTAGTTGTAAGTTATAACAAAAGTCAGTAAAGTTGCTGTTATATATTTAATACAATCTGTTAATACAACCAACCTTACTGTAATTCTATGTATCATTATCAGTCTGTCATGGTTCTAGACAATGATATTTTGCTTATTTGCGCGAATAAATTACTGCCGATGCGGAGTTCCAAATATGTCATATAGTTCATTACCTCTTTCTTCTAAACTCTTTCAGCTCACTTCTTTGACGTGCGCATTGGCTTTAGCAGGTTGTGGCGGCGGTGGTGATGGAGACACAGTGGATTCTGTTGCTCCTGCTCCTGATTTAGGGGTTCAGCCTGGGACTGGTAATGAAAATAATAATAACGGTAATGGTGGTAGTAATAACAGTGGTGAGCAGGTACCTGCGGAGGATTTTAGTTTACAAAAACTTTATACCGTCCCTACAAATATTAAGCTCACAGATGAGCCTGTCATCTTTAATGTAACTGTAAAAGCAGTTGAAAACATATCTGGCGGCGCGGCTATCGATAAGGCAGTCAGTCTCAGTATTGATGACTCACTAAATACTGGTGTTACCATTGAAGGGTCGAGCACTCAGACTACTGATGACAAAGGGGTGGCGACTTATGAGTTAAAACTTAACCCGCTGGTACTTGATGAGACGCAAAAAGCAAACCTAATCAAAAATGGTTTTAGCTTAAAAGCAGCGGCTAAACAGCCGTCAAATGGCGCAACCATCACTCAAGTGCTGACGGTCCGCGTTAGTAAAGAAGGCAGCGGTGATGGCACCCAAACAGTAGTTAGTACTCTTGATGTCGACAATCGACTTCAAACAAGCTCAGTATCTAATAACAAGCTAAATCCTTACGGTGATAGGGCTCAATTTAGCGTGATTCTCAAAAATGCGGATGGCGCACGCGTTGCAGACGTACAAGTTGGTATGGGAGTTGGTGACATCAAAGGAGTTGCTATTGTCGGAAGTAACAAAACTACTGATAGCAATGGCGTGGCTACCTTTGACATTATTGTTGATAAAGGGTTATCAAAGGCCGCTCGTGAGGCGCTATTAAAAGGTGTGGTTTATGCTATCAATATCATTGAAAAAAATGGTGCGACTAAAGAAGTCTCGGGCATACTGCCGGTTGCGATTCCTACCTCAGACTATAAGCTGACAGTATCTGGAAACGCCAGTGCACTTAACGCTTATGGTGACAGTCAAACAATCACTATCAATGCAGCTGCGATTAACGACAAAGTTCCAACGAGCATTGCTGGGGCAAAAGCCTCTATTAAGCTTAACAGTGGTATAAAAGGTGTTAGCTTAAGTACTGAGGCGCTCACTTTTGATGATAAAGGCCAAGCAGTAGTTGATCTTATTGTGGCGCCAACGTTGAGTAATGCGGAGCGCACCAAGCTTGCTAAAGAGGGGCTCAGTTATACGATTACCTTATCTGAGCCAAATAACTCTAAAACAGTAAAAGAGGGTAAGAGCAACGTTGAGATACCTGCTGCCAAGTATCAAATCAAAGCAGCTAATACCAGTAAAGCGAGAATATCAAGTTTTGGTAGTAGCGTGGATATCAGCTTTCGCGTCAATGACAAAGACGGAGGCGCAGTAGCCGGTGAAAAAGTCACAGTAAGCTTGCCTGCTGAACTGACCGCAAAGGGGCTATTAAGCTTAGACAGCACAGCCATGCAAACTACTGATAATAAAGGTATGGTTAGCTATACCGTCAGTATTCCAAAAGGGTTGTCAAAAAGTAATCGTGCGATTTTAGAAAAGGCAGGTGGCTTTGTACTGTCTGCCAAGGTCATTGAAGCATCAGGTGCCAGCAGCAAGATAGATAGTGCTCATATACAGATTACCGCTGAGAGTGAGACGATCTTAGATGCAAAAAGCATCCCTAGAGCTATCAATGTACTTAAAAACAGCTTTAGTATTCAGGTGGCCGCTAAGCGCCCTGACGGCAGTGCAGCAAATGACAAAGAGGTTAAGCTTAGCATTGAAAATGTACCAGGAGTGAGCATTGCGGGTAGTAAGCAGATTACCAATAATGCAGGTGTTGCTAACTTTACGTTAAATATCCAAGACTTAACGGATACTCAGCGTAATAACTTAGTTAAAAATGGCATTCCTTATACCGTTACTTTGACAGATGATGATGGTATTACTAGCGAAACTTATAATGCATCGGTCATTATGCCTATCGCCGAATACAAAATAAACACAGGCACAGCAAGCAAGAGCAAACTACTTAGCACTGGAGGTGAAACCACCATCAGCTTCCGTGTTAATGATAAAACTGGCGGTATCGTGGCAGGCCAGCAAGTGACCGCGAGCTTGCCCAGTATCTTAACACAAAAAGGGCTGGTTACACTTACTAGCGCCGCCAATCAAACAACAGATGCTCAAGGTGTCGTTAACTATACTGTGCGTATCCCTGAAGGGTTGTCCGTTGATCAGCGTAAAGCTATTGAAAGAAGCGGGTTCTCATTAGTCGCAAGCCTGACAGAGTCATCAGGTGTAAGCGTTAAAGCCAAAAGTGAAAAAATTACTGTTAATGCGGATCCGACTAGGAGTGATATCGTCGTCAGCGCCAGCACTATGCCAAGCGTGGTCAATGTGTTGAAAGACAGCTTTAGTATACAAGTAGCAGCCAAACTGCCAAATGGCAATGCGGCAATTAATAAACCTGTCGAGCTAAGTATCGAAGGAATTAAAGGCGTTAGCATTGCTGGTAACCAACAAACGACAGATGGTTCGGGTAATGCTACATTTATCGTCAATATTGATCCAAGTCTAAGCTTAGCTGAGCGCCGCACTATCGCTGCTAGTAACATCGATTATAAAGTCGTATTAACCGATAACGATAGCCGAGCGATCGAATCTTTCACTGCTGAAGCTGATGTACCAGCCGCTCAATATAAAATTAGCTTTGGCCAAATGAGTAGTGATAAGCTGTCAAGCTCGGGTGGTAGCACGACCATCAGCTTTCGTGTCAACGATAAAAACGGCGGCGTAATAGCGAACCAAGTAGTTAAAGCAAGCCTACCAGCTGCTTTGGTGAATGCGGGTGTCATTACTCTAGATGGTGCTACAAACCAGACTACTGACGCTAAAGGTATGGTTAGTTTCAATGTACGTGTACCGACCAATCTGAACCAAGCACAAAAAACACTAATTGAGAACCACAGTGGCTTTGCACTAAATGTCGCAGCTGTAGAGTCTACAGGAGCCACAAGCACTGCGAGTGTTGCCATTAGTGTCACTGATAAGGTACAAACCAGTCAAACGACACTCGCTGTCACCACTAACCCTGCACCGGTCAACATTTTAAAAGACAGCTTTAGCATCCAAGTCTCAGGGGTACGTAACGATGGTAGCGCTGCTGCAGACAAAGTGGCCAAACTAACAATTAATAACGCCTCAAAGCTCACACTACAAAACAGTGAACAAAAAACAGATGCAAAAGGTATAACCACATTTACCGTAAATATTAGTCCTACGATGAGTGACGCTGAACGTCAAGCATTGGTCAAATCTGGTCTTAGCTATACCGTGAGCCTCACTGATATTGATGGTGTAGTCTCTAGTAAATATAATGCACCAGTTATCATCCCGGCTGCCCAATATCAGCTAAGCTTTGGTACTCTAACCAACAAGCAGTTATCAAGCTCAGGTGGCAGCACTACTATCAGCTTCCGCATTAATGATAAAAATGGTGGAGTCATTGCAAACCAGCCAGTGACAGCAAGCCTTCCTGACAACTTAGTTGGGCTTTTAAGCTTAGACAGTAGCGCCACCAAATTAACCAACAATCAAGGTGAAGTCAGCTTTACCGTTCGTGTGCCAGCAGGGTTGAATTCTGATCAAAAAGCAAAAATTGAAAAAGCTAAGTCGTTTGTGCTCACCGCGATGACCGTTGAAGACTCCGGTGCTAAGAGTGATGTGACAAGCAGTCTAATTGCACTTAGTGATGAAGTGGGTCAAAGTGAGATTCAACTTGTTGATAATAGTAACCAGCCTGTGCTCACCACTGATAAGCAGTTTGTAGTCGATATCACGGGTAAGTATCCTGATAGCAGTGCTGCTTTCAATAGAGTCGTCAAGCTTAAGATCGACCAGCCTGAACTGTTTACAATCATTGATGCTGAGCAGAGCACGGATAATGCAGGCCGTGTATCTTTTACTGTAAATATAAAAGATAACCTTAATGAAGACGAGCAAAAGGCACTTGCCGAATCAAATATCAACTATACTGCAACCATTATCGATGTTGATGGTACCCAAGCTACGTTGTCTGGCAAGATTCAGGTAGAAAAGCCTACCACTACATTAAGTTTCGCCTCTATCATTACCCCAAGCATCAGTGAGTTTGGTGGTGAGGGCATTATTAAAGTTAAGCTATTAAGTAACAAAAGCAGTAGCGCTGCACAAAATCAAGACGTCAATATTTTACTTGGTAAAAAAGCTCAGGATTATGGCGTTACTGTTAGTTCAGACAGTAGCACTACTGACTTTAATGGTGAAACCACCTTTATCGTCACTATTCCTGAAGGTTTAAACTATGAGAAGCGTGAAGAGCTCAAGAAGGTCGGTATCAATTACCAGCTGTCTTATATCGAAAAAGGTGAAACGTATACGTCTGCTATTAAAAACGTCATCATTAATACGCCAACTGTAGATTTAACCGTTCTAAACAATCCAACCCTTATCAATAACCGTCCGTACTATACCTTGAATGGTGAAGGCGATACGGTCGTTGTAGGTGCAGGTATCAGCACACAAACCACTAATATTCCAATCAGTGGTCAACCGGTGACCATTGATTTTAAGGACAGAGCATTAGCAAAACTATTGACCGTTAATGGCAAAGCAGGTGATAGTATCACCTCTGTGACCACAGACGCTAGCGGTAATGTCAGCTTCACCGTCACTGTGCCTAATAACTTAACTAAAGAGCAAAAAGCGGCGCTAAAAAACAAAACGCTTGAAGCTGTGTTGCGTGAAACTTTGACAGGTAAAACGCAAGCGATTGAGTTCAATGTACAGTCCACTAAAGCCGCGATTGATCTGATTGATTTGACACCTACGCCACTCAATCTAAACGGTGGTGAAACACAGGTTGAAGTGATAGCTAAAGACAGTCAAGACAATGTGATTGCAGGACAAAAAGTTTTCTTAGCGCTCCCTGCTGCGATTGCAGAGCAAGGCGTGCGTTTGGTCAGCGGTAAAGAGCAGGTCACTAATAATTCAGGGGTGGCTAGTTATACCCTTGCCGTACCAGCAGGGCTGACAGAGGAACAGAAAAAAGCCATCGGCTCAAGCTTTTTTGTCGCTTTTTCAGCGGCGGATGCCAATGGTAATATCGCTACCCAAACTAGTACTGTTACTACGACTACGCCTAGTAGTGCTACAGGTACGACAGAAAGTATCGCTATCGGCGCTAATAAGGTAGTTAGTACTAAAGGTGATACCTTTAAAGTCTTTGTACGCGCGACAGATAATGATAACGCTATTGGTAATCGTGAAGTGCGCCTAAGCGTTGATAATCCGATTCAAACAGGCGTTAGTATAGTTGGTAGTAGTACAGCCAGTACTAACAGTGACGGTGTGGCAACATTTGACCTTAAACTTGAGCCTGGCGCTAATGTCAATCAAGCGATTTTAGAGGCAGGTATCAAGGTCACAGCGACAACTAAAACGACTGGTGGCTTTGATATTGAGTCAGACTATATTGTACCTGTAGATACCGCGACCATTGATGAGTATCAGATCCTTGTCAGCTCTGATAAGTCCACGCTAACTACTGGCGGTGATCAGACCAATGCAACCTTCCGCGTGACTGACAGTAAAGGCGGTATCCTAGCCGGCGTTCCTGTACAGCTGGCTATTACCAATCTAGCGGCAAGTGGAGCGGCACTTACGACACCAAGCATGGTAACCACTGATGCAAATGGTCAAATTGATGTCGGCGTACTTTTAGCCGCCGGCAGCATTAATGCGCGCCTAAATCACACTATTGATATTGAAGCCAAGATAGTTACCCCTGAATATGATGCTAATGGTGTTGTCACACTGACTACCCGTGAAAGTAAGATTCTAAGTCTATCAGCCGTGGGTACAAAAATTAGTATCGAAGCGAGTAATACTAAGCTACAAGATGGTGAGACGATTACCATCACTACTATACTTGTTGATGGTGCAGGGCAGACGATTGGTAATACAGCAATGCAGCTGGTTAACGCGAATGGTGATTTGATTACACCAGCGGCAATAGCAACTACTAATAGCGATGGACAGGCAACTTTTGAAGTCAAAGAGGATCAGCTTACCTTTGACAGTAACGGCAACTTGCAAGTGTTTGCGCGCGCTGTTGGCGAGGATAGTATCAATACTCAGCGTAGTCTCAATAGCATTGATCTGGTCAAAGTCTCGCAGGCAGGCATCAGCTTTATTAACATTGAAAAGCTGTATGATGTCAATGAGCCACAAGAGATTCAAATCCAAATCCGTGCTGATAATGCTAACCAAGCGAATTCACTGATAGGGAAGCAAGTAGAGTTACAAACCTCATTAGGTAGCTTAATTACTAGTTATATCAGTAAATTTAACGGTGAAGTTGTTGTCTCTAAACCCATTAAACCCAGCGATATTCAAGGCAACGTCATTACTGTAAAATTTTGGCTAAAGTCTGAGCTTGCTGGCACAGCGGTACTACAGGCGACAGTATTAGGCGAAACCCTACAAAACGGCGAGCCCCGTTATCAGACCACTGTCGATACACGCTTCCGTGCGACGACCCCTGCAAAAATGCTGTTCCAAGCGGTTAAATCGGTTATCACTCCTGGTACCAGCACCGAAGTTGTCGCGACGGTCAAAGATGAAAATGATGTACCCGTCGAAGGGCAAACGGTCGTATTCAGTCGTGCGTCAGATTCTTCAACGGGCCGCTTATCGGCTGCAACAGCAGTAACAGATAGTAGAGGTGAGGCGCGTGTCGTCTATCAAGCCAATGCCAGCTCACCTATCGGCGGTGTGATTATCAACGCACGCTTATTGCAAGATGATGCCAATATCGGTAGTAAGACCACTAATATTACCGTCTCAGAAGAAGCGGTCTATACTACTTTAGCATTCGCTAATAAGTTATCTTCTGATGATATTTACTATACGGTACGTGGATCGATATCAGTCATGGATGGCTCAGGACGTGCTGTCCCGAATCAAGAAGTTTCAATTAAGTCTTATGCTACACAGTATGCTCAAGGTAGAGTCTGTTTGTTAGACAGCACTGTGACCTATCAAGCGGCTGATATCAAAGAAAAGGATGAGAATGGTAAGGAGGTTACTACGACACCTGAGCCTAAAGTGTTCTCTGAAAAATCGCCTATTTTCTTGCAGTCTGAATGGATTACCACGGAAGATCTAAACTATAACTATACGTTAGATCAAGACGAAGATATTGACAAAAATGTTGATGCTAATGGTAATATTGTTATTGGTAATAAACAGCTAGATCCAATTAATCCAGTTGCAATTATTGGTGGTACGGTTTCAGAGGATGGTTATACGTTTATTACTGATGACGAAGGGCGTGCTGATTTCCAAATCCGTTACCCATTGCGCTATTCAAAGTGGGTGAAAGTACGCTTTGATGCATCAACCTTCGTTAATGGTAGTGAAAATACACAGAGTATTAATTATCAGTTACCTTCTGAAGTAAATGATTTATCGATAGTAGGAGATAGCTTACTGACACCTTGGATTAATAATGAGAGCCCATTTGGTGCAGGTGGAGCTACTTGTGTAAATAGTATGAGCGTTAAAATTGATGAAAATGCTCCAAGCACTTCTGTGGAAATATTAACATCGCCTTTAGAACGTCGAACAGAATATACGGTTTCTATTGGTGGCCAAAGCAATATAGATTCAGGTATAAATCATCCATTTTACTCTGTTAGCTTCAACGAAGCGTTGCTAGGTTCTATTGTTACAGTGAGTAATAGTAATGCCAAGTTCTCTAGGGTTCTTAAAGTTGAATGATGATTCATAACTCTTATGTATAAGATTAGCATTTTATAAACCCCCAACCCCGCGTTGGGGGTTTTTACATTCATAATCTAAATAACCAAATACAAGTAACTCAATCAGCAAAGTTTTGCAAAAACGATTAGAATAGTCGGTTTCTTATACTTTTATTAGATTTTTGCTATCAGCATGACCATGTAGAGCTGATAGCTTTGTTTTTTGAATTGGGCGCATTATGCTAAGTAAAACAACATCAAGTAACACCACACCAAGCGACAATGCAGCTGTGTCATTGCCAAGTACATCAGAAAAATCTTCGCAAACGACAGTAGCTATCGATACCGCGACGCTATTGATTAAGTGCCGCGACCAAGCGGGCATCGTCCAAGCGGTATCTGAATTTATTCATCGCTATGGCGCGAACATCATCACCTTAGATCAGTACTCCACCGCGCATGAGGGCGGGCAGTACTTTATGCGTTTAGAGTTTGCTTTGGCAGGCTTGAGCGAAATTATGGATAACTTTGAGGCCAGCTTTGCGCATACGGTTGCTAAGCGCCACAACATGACGTGGCGGCTACACAACAATGCCATCAAGACCAAGGTCGGTATCTTGGTGTCAAAGTTCGATCATGCATTATTGGACTTATTATGGCGTCATCAGCGCGGCTTGCTCGATTGTGATATTACGTGTGTGGTCAGCAACCATCCTGACCTGCTCCAAGCGGTAGAAAACTTTGGCATCACTTTCCATCATGTACCTGTGACTAAAGACAACAAAGCAGATGCCGAAGAGCAGATTCATACGCTGATGGCAGGCAATGACCTATTGGTATTGGCGCGTTATATGCAGATATTGTCAGCTGATTTCGTTAAACGCTGGCCGATGCAGGTGATTAATATCCATCACTCATTTTTGCCAGCGTTTGTCGGTGCCGACCCGTATCGTCAGGCTTATGACAAAGGTGTCAAATTGATTGGCGCAACAGCGCACTATGTCACCGCCGAGCTCGATCAAGGGCCTATTATCGAGCAAGACGTACACCGCGTCACCCATCGTCAGGGCGTGGCGGAGCTGCGCGCTATTGGCCGTGATATCGAGCGCAATGTCTTGGCACGTGCAGTCAACTGGCATGTACAAAACCGCGTGATTGTAGCGGGTAATAAAACCGTGGTGTTTAATTAAGGTATTTAATTAAATAGTGCTAAAATCACTGTAAGTCAGTAAAAAGGCCGCCAGTCATCTTCTATCATGACTGGCGGCCTTTTTATGTTTGCTGCTTGAAAATACCAATTATAGCAGCATCTCTAATACAAACTTGCTACCAACAAAGCCAATGGCCAGCAGGATAAAAGCATAAATGGTGATATTGGCCGCACGTTTGCCGCGCCAGCCTGCGCGCCAATGACCGAATAATAAGCCACTAAACAACAACCAAGACAGCAGGCTAAACACGGTCTTGTGGACGATATGCTGCGCCATCAAGTCCTGTACGTAAATAAAGCCAATCCCCAGTGCGATACTCAGCAAGACAAAGCCAACTAAGAGCATATCAAACAACAAGCTCTCCATACTTTGTAGGGAGGGTAGTTTATTGACCCAAAATCGGTGGATGGTTTTGTGCTTAAGCTCACGAATTTGTAGGCGTAAAAACAGCGCCTGCACCGCCGCCATCAAGAGCACACAATAGGCCGCCAGCGACAGTAAAATGTGGGTCTCAAGCCCGAGGCTGATATCGGTAATGGGCTGATAGGGCGCGCGGCCGACATAGCCGATGGTCATGCCTGCCAGCGCGGTCGGCGCCGCCAAGATACCGAGGCTGACAATCGGACGATACAGGCTAAACAGCACATAAAAACACAAGAAAAATAAGCTGATCAGGCTGATGACGTTAAACAAATTAAAATTTAGGCCATACAACGTCACTACAGATGGATAAAGTAGCGCGGCATGCGCGGCCATCCCGAGCAGCAATAAGCCTAGACTGCGGCCTTTGTAGATAGGTTTATCAGCAATCAGCGCCCAACCGATGTAAACGCTGACCGCTATATAAGTCAGGCTAGCAAGTAAGAATGCAAAGTGCACAGATATAAAACCTCATCTCATACTGAGCGCAACATGATCGCTCAATGTATCACCAAAGTGGTATTATCGGAATGATTAGAATAATCCTCCAATTTATCATAAAATGGGTGGCAATTGAGCACCATCTTACTTATTCTTGATAAATGCTTGGTGGCCGCATTATCCGCAGCAAGAGGGTTTAAACCTTTGCAAAACGACCATAAGTACCGTGTCGTCTTAATGGTATAGTAAGGATTATCTGCTGTTTTTTGTGGCCATCTCATAAGGGCTTGTGCCAAAAGCATCCCTTAATATGTTCAGACACCCTGATATTATTGATAAATCGGTTAACTGGTTTACTAAGCGCTGATTTAACGAACAACTATTTTAACTGTATTATTTTAACTGAGAGTTATTTATGTTTGATACCTTAACAGAACGCTTATCGTCGAGTCTACGTAATATCGTAGGATCTGGACAACTGACTGAAGACAATATCAAAGACACGCTGCGCGAAGTGCGTATGGCATTACTAGAGGCTGACGTGGCGCTACCTGTCACCCGCGACTTTGTCAAACGTGTCAAAGAGCAGGCACTGGGTGCTGAGGTGCTAAAAGAGCTGGCACCGGGCCAAGCTTTTGTCAAAATCGTCCATGACGAGCTGACCGAGATGATGGGCAGCGCCAATCAGCAACTAGAGATGACGGGTAAGCCGCCAGTCGTTTACTTGCTCGCCGGTCTACAAGGGGCGGGTAAAACCACCACGGCAGGTAAGCTTGCCAAGTACTTACAAGAGCGGCAAAAGAAAAAAGTCATGCTGGTCTCAGCCGACGTCTATCGTCCAGCCGCGATTAAGCAGCTTGAGCAGGTGGCTGGTCAAGTGAATGCTAAATTTGTCAACTCAAGTGTCGATGAAAACCCGATAGATATCGCCCGCCGTGCCATCGAAGAAGCCAAAATCCAATACCAAGATATCTTGATCATCGATACCGCGGGTCGTTTGCACATTGACGACACCATGATGGAGGAGATTAAGGCGCTAACGGCTGCGGTCAATCCGTCTGAGACGTTGTTTGTCGTCGATGCGATGACAGGTCAAGATGCCGCCAACACTGCCAAAGCCTTTAATGATGCGCTACCGCTGACAGGCGTTATCCTCACCAAGACCGATGGTGATGCGCGCGGCGGTGCGGCGTTGTCTGTGCGTGCCATCACAGGCAAGCCGATTAAGTTTTTGGGTCGCGGCGAAAAGCTGGACGCCTTAGAGCTCTTTCATCCTGAGCGTATCGCCCAGCGTATCCTCGGTATGGGTGATGTACTGAGTCTGGTCGAAGAAGTCGAACAAAAAATCGACCGTGATAAAGCCGAAAAAATGGCGAAAAAGATACAAAAGGGCGGCGATTTTGACCTTGAAGATCTGTTGACACAGTTTCAGCAAATGAAGAGCATGGGCGGCATGGCAGGCTTTTTGGACAAGATGCCAGGTATGGGCGGCTCAGACATACAAAAAGCGGTCGAGGACGCCAAACCTGAAGAAAAAGTACGTGAAATGGAGGCGTTGATTAACTCTATGACGCCGTTTGAGCGTAAAAACCCAGATAAGATCAACCCAAGCCGCAAGCGCCGTATTGCCGCAGGCTCTGGGCGTGAGATTCAAGACGTCAATCGCTTACTAAAGCAGCACAAGCAAATGGCAAAGATGATGAAAATGATCTCAAAGCCAGAAGGCATCAGTAAAATGATGAAGTCGATGCAAGGCTTGATGGGTGGCGGCGGATCTGGCGGCGGTCCACTGTTTGGCGGTGGTCAGCAAGGCGGCGCTAAAGACGTGAATCCTGCACAGATGGCAAAGCAAATGGGGCTAGATCCAAACAACATGCCGAGCACCGAAGAGATGCAAAAGCAGATGCAAGAGCTACAAAACCAAGCGCCCAAAAAGTTCAAAACGCGCTTTTAAGCCTTGATTGGCAGGCATGGTCGTCAGTATTATAAATACGGCAAGTATAACGACCATCAAAGAGACCTCAAAGCTGTGACGGCTTTGGGGTCTTTTATGTTTGCCAAGCGTGGGTTGGTACTGATAAAGAAAGTATGAAAAACGTAGAAATTCATAAAACTTGCCTATCCTAAATGCTATGATAGGCGCTGATTTATTAGGGCATAAGTTTTGTGCCGAGCGACAAAATTGAGGTTGTGATGTTTTTAGCAATGGATACCGTGTTTGATCAGTGTTCGATCGCCGTTTTAGATGTCAGTGGACAGGTATTGTCCGCTCATACAGAGAGCGGCAAACGTCAGCAAACCCAGCAAATCTTGCCGATGATTGATGCCGCCTTGTTGGAGGCCAATCTAAAGCTTGCGGATATACAAGCATTAATATTTAACCGTGGCCCTGGCGCGTTTAGCGGCATACGTATCAATACCGCCGTGGTGCAAGCGTTGTCTGTGGCGCATGATCTGCCTTGCGTGGGTGTCTCAAGCCTGCAGGCCATTGCCCAATGCGCGTATCAGCAGTATGGCGTGACAGAGGTTTATAGCGCCCTTGATGCGCGGATGCAGCAAGTATATTTTGGTCACTATAAGATAGAGCAGACCGAAGAGACAGCCGCCATTATGCAGCCAGTGTCGACGGCGGATGACGACAGCACAGAGCAGCTGCTCGATTATGACAGTCAGACGACGCTGAATTTACCTATCGCTGGTAACGGCTCGGTATTACTCAAACCACAAGACGAGCAGGTGTGTCATGATGACGTCTGGCCGGACGCCGTGGTGATAGGGCAGATTGGTATCGCCCAATTTATGCATACTGGCGGTACCGATGCGGCACATGCGCTACCAAAGTATCTGCGCAACCAAGCATGGAAAACCCTCAAAGAGCAAGGCAAGGCCTAACTGCGGCTAGCCGTATAGACGATAACAACACCGCAAACATTATACTCAGTCACCTGTCAATCTGGGTTTAGGAATACCACCGTGGATATCATTTTATTAATTCAAGCTGTCATCATGGGTATCGTTGAAGGTATCACTGAGTTTTTGCCCATCTCTAGTACCGGCTATATGATTTTGTCAGCCGATGTCATGGGGTTTTGGAGCAAAGACAAAGTTGATTTGTTTGTGGTGGTGGTGCAGCTTGGTGCGATTTTGGCGGTCATTTATGACTACTGGGGACGGCTCTGGCAAGCGTTTATGGGTCTGCTGACTGGCAAGGCCGCTGGCATGAGCAACCCACGGCAGCTGGGGCTGAGTCTGATTGTCGCCACCATTCCGGTGATGCTGGTGGGCTTTACCTTTGCCGATGAGATTAAGACTTATCTGTTTAATCCGATCACAGTCGCCATCATGCTTATCATCGGTGGTCTGCTGATTTTTTATGTTGAAAAACGCCCTAAGACCGTCATTGCGTGTGAGGCCGAAGACGTCAGTCTAAAGACAGCGCTGATGATAGGGTTGTTTCAATGTCTGGCTCTCATTCCAGGAACCTCTCGCTCAGGGGCGACCATCATTGGTGCGCTTTGGCTTGGCGTCTCGCGCAAGGCTTCGGCCGAGTTTTCTTTCTTTTTAGGTATCCCAGTGATCGTTGGTGCAGGCTTGCTTGATTTAGCGAAGCATCATGAGGTACTGGCTAGCAGTGAAGATTGGCTGGTATTAGCGATAGGCACGGTCGTGTCCTTTATCGTCGCGCTGCTTTGTATTCGCTGGCTGGTCGCTTGGGTCAGTCGCCGTGATTTTACGATTTTTGCATGGCTACGGATTATCACAGGAGTCATCGTACTGTTGGCGTCTTGGCTATTTGGCTATCAAATGGCAGGCTAAATGTGCGCGATGATTTGTGGTTATACAGGCAATAAATAGAGAGAAATAGTCATGAGCGCGCCGCGACCAGCAGTTAACCCTCCTAATGTGCAAAGTTACTGTCACCTGTTTTATATCAGCGATAGCCAGCAAGCACAGATTGAGCGCTTGCAAGCCTTGATAGTACAGCACCAGCTGCCCATTGTCTTAAATACTGAGCGATTGCACGATAAGCTCACTCAAAAACGTCGCCAGCAGTTAAGCCAAACCTCCAGCGTACCTATTTTAGTATTGGATCAAAAAGACAAGCTATCGTGGCTGAGCGATGGGCTAAGCGTGGCGCCAGAATGGGACAAATTGCAGTGCCGCGTGGTCAGTGCAGGACGCAAATCTGAGCTATTGCTGCAAGCAGCGAAGGTCACAGCGGACAGCCGTGTGATTGATGCCACGGCGGGCTTTGGTCATGACAGTTTGATATTGGCCAGCACCGGCGCACAAGTCACCATGCTCGAGCAGCAGCCGTTGATGGCATTGCTATTGTTGGTAGAGCAGCAGCGGATGAGTACACAGCCCAATTGGCAAAAGCTGATGAGCCGTCTACACATCATCAACACCGATGCGCTCAGCTACTTTGCCACTTTACCAGCTGATATGACAGGTGCGACTAAAGCCGTCGATGTGGTCTATCTAGATCCGATGTTTCCAGAAGGCAGCTACCAAGACAGCAAGACGGGCAAAGGCGCAAAAGTCGGCAAGCAGATGCAAGCACTGCATCACCTCGCTCATCCGCCGACTTTAGAGGAAGAGATGGCATTACTAAATAAAGCGCAGGCCGTGGTGGCCGATAATCAAGAAGGAAGAGGACGGGTTATCGTCAAGCGTCCGCAGCAAGCGCCATTTTTGTCTCAGCAAAATCCCGATGAGAGTTGGCATAATGCAGCCGTCCGCTTTGATGGTTATTTCGTTTAGTGGAATATGAGTCATTATGTTTATATTGATCTTTAGTAGCAGTCAGCTTAGGAGAGAGCGATGTTAACCATCATAGTTTGGGCGGTAGGAGCCGCATTATTATTAATAAATATATTTTTGCGCACCCGTATTTTGCGTTTAGAAGGCGAGATTAAAAAGCTACGCAGTTCGCAAGAATATATGACCTATCTACGTCAGCAAAACGTCCAAGACAATAAAGTTGCAGCAATCAAGGCATTACGTAAGCAGTATCCTGAGTTGTCGTTAATCGAAGCCAATAGTCTGTATGAGAACCTATAAAGAGCATCAAAGTTATGAGTAGTACGCCCTTAGAGTTAAGCCTAAAAGACAAGCTGCATGCCTATATGCAGTTGACGCGCTTTGATAAGCCAGTCGGTATTGAGCTACTTTTGTGGCCGACGCTTTGGGGTGTGATGCTAGCAGCGATGGGGCAGGCGCAGCAGCAAGGGGCGGTAGCAGGCTTGCCCAGCCTAAAAGTATTTGTATTATTCGCGCTCGGGGCGATTTTGATGCGGGCGGCAGGCTGCGCGATTAATGATTTTGCCGATCGTAAAGTCGATGGTCATGTGACGCGCACGAAAGGCAGGCCGCTTGCTGACGGTCGTCTGTCAGGTCGTGAGGCAGTCGCCGCGTTTTTAATATTGGTGACTCTCAGTGCTTGTCTATTGTTTTTTTTACCGATACAAGTGTTCTATTGGTCGCTTGGTGCAGTAGTGCTAGCGTTTATTTATCCGTTTATGAAGCGCTATACCCATTTGCCGCAAGTGTTTTTGGCTGCAGCGTTTGGCTGGGCGATACCGATGGCGTATGTCGCGATACAAGGTGCGCCTGACATCTGGTGTTGGCTGTTGTTTATCGCTTATATGTGCTGGACGGTGGCCTACGATACCCAGTATGCCATGGCGGATCGTGAGGACGATTTAAAAATTGGGGTTAAATCCACAGCGATACTCTTTGGCCGCTATGATGTCGTTATCATCTCGCTGCTACAGATGCTATTTTTGCTCATTATGGGTGTGGTGATGTGGCATTATTTTGCACCGACGTCGCTTGGCATCACGCCAGTATTTGGCCTAGCGCTGGTGGCGATGATGTTTGCTAAGCAAAACAGCGCCTGCGCTAGCCGTCAGCCGATACCTTGTTTCCAAGCTTTTTTGGCAAATATTTGGGTCGGGCGTTACGTCTTTGTCTTAACCGCTATCTCTTGTCTATGGACGACTTTTAATGGATAAACTTAACAAGCTCTCAAGGTCAAAAGCGAGAAAACGGGTAGAACCCAACGGCCCAAGCGTCGATTATCAGGCCAGATTGGCTGAGCATGGACTGACGCGCGCGCAGGTCATCGCCACCGAGCGTAAACTGGCCAAATTTGCCAACACCATGGACTCATTGGTGCGGGTGCCATTTACCAAGCAAGGCATGGGCGCTGATGCCGCACTGTCAACCATCCCTCTCGCAGGAGATTTGGCAGGACTGGCATTAACGAGTTATGCCTTTATATTGGGGCGCCAGCTAGGGGTACCGGCGCATAAGATGACGCCTGCAGTGAGACTGGCGCTGATCGATATGGTGGTCGGTATTGTCCCTGGTATCGGCACATTGCTGGATATCTTTATACGTCCCAGCCGCAAGACCTTGGGCATCGTCCATGAGCATCTACACGATGAATATGGCATCACCGAAACTATGCATATGGATCGGCCGTTTTTGCATCAATCGTTAGAAGACAAGCAGCAGCAAAGTCGCTTTTGGCGTAATCCTATTGTGGCTTGGCTGTATCTGCACATTCCTGATATTATCGGCCTTATCGTCATCGCGATGATCGCGTGGGGGCTGTGGGCACTTATGAGTTGGTTGGTCGAGGTGTTTGGCAAGACAACGGGTTTTGGCTAAATAAAATCATCTACCAGAAAGTTAAGTAAATACGAGTGAGTAGAGACCAGTAAATAGAGATAAAAAAAGCGGCAACGATAATAGCTTTTGCCGCTTTTTTTTAGTTTTAAATACCGATTTAGATAAAGTACATGTTTAGGTTTTATTCAGTGACGACTTCTGCTTCAGCACTGACTGCATCAAAGCTAGTGACTTTATTGTTTTGGATAAGATCAATGGTACCGCCACCTGCATGACTCACCAATTGGATGCTACCATCGCTTGAGCGATACGTTGGGTTATTGCCTTGACCTTCTGGTGCGCTGAGGGTCAACTTTAGCTGATTGGGGCGAGTGACGATGGCATTGAGTAGCCCAGAAGCTGATGTTTCAAAAACCACCGATAAGGTATCACCTGCAGCACTCTTATAACGGACATCGGTGATTTGTGCGCCTTTGATGGCCTGCTCTGGATTTGGGGTGGGCGGCGTATCCGGCGTATCGAGTGCAGCCGGCGCTGCGTCGTCAAGATCGCTTTCTAATTCCGTTAGGTTGATATCATGGTCGGTCGCTGTTGCTGGCGCAATCTGAGTGTGTGCCTCATCGCTACCAGCACGATCGGTATCAGTATTTGTGGCCGCTACTGGTTGGGTGCGGAGCTCATTTTGAGTATCGTCAGTAGGCGCGGGCTTTTCTTGACAAGCTGCTAGTTGCAGGCTGAGCACGGCAGCAGGCAACAAAAGATAAAGGCGCCGCGCCTGTTGAGACATGGCACTTGAAGGAATGGCTCTTAGAAAGCTCGTCAATGTGGAGGTTAGGGTCGTCATAAGGTGCTGCTTGTCTAGTAAGATAGCGATATTTAAGCACAGTAAACCAATAGGAACAATCCACGATCACGCTAATGGTATTTTATAGTATAAATAGCGGTTTTCTTTGTGATGGTATTTTCTTTAAACTAGGGCGTGTCCTCAATTCAATCGATAGCCATATAAATGGGCTAAAAATGGCCAAACGGTGTCAAATAGCTGACGAATATCTCGATATTATCTGCGCTATTTTCCTTGTTTGACGGCGATTTATCTCATTTTTATCACCATTTTCAAAATGAGGACACGCCCTAGTCTGCAAGCGGCGTCTGCAAGCGCGTGCGGTTCGGTGATAGGCGTGCTTGCATCGCTGCCGACAATGGTGCAAACGAGCCAAGCATCATATCTGCCAATGTTTCAGCGCATATGGGGGCGAGTGCGTAGCCTTTTGCGCCCATTGCACTCATTGTCCAAAGCCGCTTACTATTTACCAACAGCCCAACCATGGGGTGGTAATCAGGCGTTTGCGTGCGAATGCCTGCACGTCCCCGCCACAGAGTGGTATCTGTTGGAATCACGGCTGCCATCTCAGGAATGGCAGTGACGAGCTTGTCGCGGCTAATCTGATGCTCTTCATCACGGATATCGGTGCCTGTGTCATTACGCACAAAACTCGCTCCTAACAATAAATGTGTTGTACCTTCTACCACATCGTTTAACTCGTTATCGCCAGCGTGCGCGGTAAAGGGGGCACAGTAACCGCTGTATTTAAGTGGTACTTTCGGTAAGTTTGTAAGCTCGGCGGTGGTCGGCGTAAACCAAGAGAGCTGACCGCGTATTTTACGGCAATCAAAAATGCGCCGATCTAGCTTATGACTCTCAAATGCGGCGCAAATCACCACGTTATCAGCATCAAGAGAGACGGTGTTGTTTGCCTGATCATTACCTTTAATCGTAGCGGTTTGCGCCGTCTCGCTAATATCGTAAACGTCTATTTGCTGAAAGCGGATGAGCGGATGCGTCAGAACGACGTCTTTTAAGGCGTGCGGATTGACCAAGCCAGACTGTGGTAAATATAAGTTTTTTGTTAAGTCTTGCGCGGTTAGTCCGCTGATGCTTTGTGCCTGCGCATGTGGTAGCGTGGTGGCCATCTCATCTGGATAATCTGCAATCTGCTCGGTGCCGATATTGGCTTTTATCAGCAAATCGAGCGCGCCTGTCGGCTCAAGCACTGGCGCTAGCTGCTGCTGCGTAGCCTTGTCATTGAGCGTTCGATATAGTCTGCTACTATAGAGATAGCCGATAGTATGCAGATGCTCGTCGACATGATGGATGGGCGTCATTTTGGGCGCGAGTAGGGCGCGCGGATTGCCTGACGCCCCTGCCAACGGTGCCGTTTTATCCAGCAAGGTCACCTGGACACCGCGATTGGCCAGCGTCCACGCCATCATCAGCCCTGAGATGCCAGCACCAATGACGATACTATGGCCATTATCTATAGCTTGGTGGTCAGCCGCTCGATTATCAGTGTGGCCAGATATCTCATCGCTTACTGGCGCTGGCATGATGGCAGTGAGCATCTCACGCTTGCGGCCAAAGCCTTTGACTTTTTTGATCTCAAAGCCGCAGCTCTGTAGCGCCCGTTTGACGATACCTGCACAGCTATAAGTGGCCGCGGTTGTGCCAGAGCGGGAGAGACGCTGAATTTGTGCAAAGACATTTTGAGCCCATAAGGTGCTGTTGCACGACGGCGCAAATCCGTCCAGATACCAAGCATCGACAGCAGGCGCTGGCGTTAGGTACGTCCCTGATGCCAATTTGGTTAAGCTATCCGCGGCATCGCCCAACCATATATCGACCGTTAAGTTGTCATCGAAAAAACGCAAGCGATGACAGCCTGCGATGAGCGGCGGATAGGCGGCCAAAAATTGCTCAATCAGCTCGGCCAGCTCAGGCGCACGCTGTGCCCATAAGGCTAAAATTTGAGTAAGATCCGTGAGCGGTATCGGGAATTTTTCTGTGGTAATAAAATGCAGCTTCGCTGTGGCTAAGTGCGGATGCATGTCACGCAGCGCACGCCAGAGCTGCCACGTTGCCAATAAATTTAGCCCTGTGCCAAGTCCCAACTCCGCGATGCTAAAGCATTGCATTGTCGCAAGGTTTGCCAAGCGCTCGGCGAGTTGGTTGTGTGCCAAAAACACGTAGCGCGACTCTGAGAGACCGTCGGCATGGGAAAAATACACATCACCAAACTCACCAGATACCGGTACCTGATTGCCCGTGTCATCCATTTGCCAGTCAATCTTAGCAGGGCGGATGGCAAAAGGCTGTGGTGAATGACTGTTTGGCGACTGAGTATCTGGCTGTTTATCTGGCAAGGAGGCAGATGTACTGCTGTTTTTTGGGGCGGCGTTAGACATAAATGGTCACATCAGACAAAGCAAAAAGACGATAAATAAAACTACCAGCGCTCACGGCGGACAAACACAAGCCACGACACAAAAATACCCACAAGCAAGCTGATCAAAACCGTAAAAGCGCCATATAAAAACAACTGGCCCTTACTCTCATATATCAAGACATTGACTTGGGTTTGTAAGTCATTCACTTGCCGCTGCAATTGGGCATTACGGCTAAGGAGCTTCTGATTGGCATCGGAGAGCGCTTGACTGGACGGCTGCAACTGCGCGGCCAAGGTGTTATTAATATCAAGGCTGGCGTTGGTACCCGCTGCAGGCGGTGCGGCTTGCTCTACCAAAGGGGCGGCAGTGCTGGCAGCCGTATCGGTGACGCTCGGCGCTGCATAAGCAGACTGAGCGGCCAGCGCCATGACCAACAACATTCTAGCAAGCGCAGACGTAGAGCCAAGCGTATTTAGTACAGAGGGGTATCGGCTCACGGTTTGGTCACTTGTGCAGCGTCGTTGCCAGATTTTGGCAACGTATGAATAAAAGGTTTGATATCGACATGGCTATAGACGCCATCACGTAGGTAGGGCTCGTCGTTTGCCCACGCCTGCGCCGCCTCGATAGACTCAAAGTCAGCGATGATTAAGCTACCTGACATTGCCTCCAAACCGTGTTCGATAGGGGTAGGGCCTGCGATAATTAGGCGGTTCTCTTGGTCGAGTGCCTGCAGACGGGCGACGTGCTCAGCGCGGGTAAGTTGACGCTGCGCGTGGCTATCGGCTACGTCATGACCGATGATGGCAAATAAGGACATGAGACTTCCTCATAAAATAAACAGTAAATAAAAGGGGTGAATGTTCAACAGGCGCTAACCACATAGGTTGATAAAAAATCGCGAGTATCGATACAAACGTGCCAAGATGGCATCATGATGGTCGCGATTGGCATTTAGCTGGCGCTGCAAATTATTATAAAATTATAGAAATAATAACGCGCGCGACTTTGCTACTTTGCCGACTTATCCGTCAATGCTGGATTGAGATGCTTTTTTAAGACTGCAAATTGAGCGACGACAAACACCAACATAATTGGAATCCAGCCATAAGTTTTAAAGTTGATCCAGGCTTCATCTGACATCATGAACGCTGTGATATAATGCAAGATGCCCATAAAGGCAAAAAACAACCCCCACGCGACAGTCAGTTTTTTCCAGCCGCTCATCGTCAGTGAAAAGACATCTTTCATGGCCAGCTGCATCAAGGGTTTATTGATCGCGGCACTGACAATCAGCGTTAAGGCAAAGATGCCGTTGATGATTGGCGACTTCCAGCGTAGATAGACATCATCACGCAGCAATAACGTGCCACCACAGAACAAAATGGTCAATAACAAAACGACCCATTGCTGTTTATCAAATTTGCCTTTTTGCCGAATGAAGTGAATGGCATAAACGAGGATGGTGGCGATCAGTAGCGCACCCGCCGCCGCCAAGATACCACTGTAACGAGCAGCGATAAAAAAGGCAATTAAAGGAATAAAGTCTAATAAGGCTTTCATAGCAAGTGGGATGTCCAACAAAAACGTATGGGGTAGTTTACACGTCTACTGCGGCAAAAAAAAGCAAACAACGCGATAATCATACGATATCACAAGCCTGCGCGCCAATAGTCAGTGCGGCTTATCAGTCGTGCTACTGCTATACCTAAAGGGTTGTTGCTGATGCGCGGGCGCGCCGAGTTATTATTGACTTTTTATATAGTTAACTCACTTTAAAACCGATACAGTGCAGCTGGAAAATTTTGCGCAGCATCTGTCAGCGTAGACACCGCAAGCAAGGAGAATTTATACCAGTTGCCCGTTCATATGAGCGCATCGATTTTATTTCGAACTGACTATACTTTTATATACTATTAAAGCTAAGGCTTATTTTATGAAATTTGATTTACATTGTCACAGTACCTGCTCTGATGGTACTTATGCACCGACCGAAGTGGTGCAACGTGCCCACGCAGCTGGCGTCAATGTATTGGCATTGACCGATCATGATACGCTGGCAGGGATTGATGAGGCGCGGGCAGCGGCGACGGCCTGCGGTATGCAGCTGATTAATGGGGTTGAGATTAGCTGTGAGCATACGCTCAGCGGCGGCTATGGCAAAAACAAATCAACCAAAAAAATCATCCATGTGCTGGGGCTGGATTTTATTGACCGAGATAAAATGCACGCAACTTTGCAGCAATTACAAGACAGCCGCGCCAGTCGCGGTCAGAAAATCACTGAGAAGCTTAGTGAGTTATTAAGTCTCGATTATGAGGAGCTGTGGCAGGCCGTACTGGATAAAGCCGGTGGCAACCCGCAAGGGGTCGGGCGCGCCCATATCGGTCAGGTATTGTTTGAACGCGGCGATGTCAAAACGGTACAAAAGGCCTTTGACAAATATCTGGCGGATAATAAACCTGCCTATGTGGCGATCGATGCGCTGAGCATGGCTGAGGGTATCGAGCTGATACACGCGTGTGGCGGTAAGGCTGTATTGGCGCATCCGACGCGTTATCATCTCTCAGCCACGCGGGTGCGTAAGCTGGTCGAAGAGTTTGCTGGGCTAGGCGGTGATGGTTGTGAGCTGCCTGCCACCAGTGAGCCTATCAGCACCCGCCGCATGGTCGACCGTAGTATTGCCGCCAATAATTTGGTGGCTTCGGTTGGTAGTGACTTTCATGGTAGCAATATGCCGTGGCGGCGCTTGGGCGACGTTCCTGTATTGACACCTGACCAACAAGGCGTCTGGCAGTCGTTTACCACGCTTGGTTAACGGTTCATATACATCTGTCTAGAAGCGCGAGGCCGCCGCTTATTTGGTTACACTTTGAGGTGAGCGTTTGTCTAATAAATAGCCAAAACAGATTGAAACCTCAGAAAAATCTTGCCACACTTAAGTGGTGGCCAGCGTTTGTACGATGGGTAGGACGTTTATCTCTTACGCACGCAGCTATCTGAGCTTATATTTAATAGACGCTTATTTTATATAGCAGTTGTAGTCGTTGGTTGCTTTCACTCATTTTATGTCTGGTGTATTTACATTTTTTGCGGTAGCCAAATTATGTCTGTATCGGTTCTCCATTTAGGCTACAAGCGACTCTCACGAGCAATCTTCGAATGGCAAGCTGCTGATAGGACTGCTTTGTTGGCAGTGTTTATCTTGATGGAGGTGTTTTTACACTGGCTTTGGTGTGCGTTTGTCTGGTGGTATCAAGATGCCTTAGGCGCTTATGTTTATATTCATCTGTTGTATCCGCTGTGGCTTGGCATTACGGTGATGGGTGTGTTTTTTTGGGGTATCGCACGCCATCTGTCGCGTCTTAAACGGCAAACGACTGCCATAAAAAACAAAAACTTAAATAAATGGCAGCTGCTGTTGGTGGTGCCTTATACCTTCTATATCGCCACTGTGATCGTCATGGTCGGTTATAGCAGTTTGTTTGCGGGTGTCTCGCTGGTAGGCGGTGCGATGCTTGGGATGATGCTGATCAAACGCCGCTATGCGTGGCGTGTATTTTTGCTACAGATTGCTCTGATTTTATTGGCTATCTTGGCGCCTTACTGCGGTATTCATCTGCCCAACTTGCGTCAACTGACGTTTGTTTATCCATTTTTAGACAGCCAAAACTATCTGACGTATAACGAGCTGATGGCGATCGAAAACACGCTTGCCACCTCGGTGTTTAAGGGGGTAACGTTAGATTGGTCGAGTATCAGCGAGCTACAGCGCTCTTCGACGTTTTTTTGGCGCGCAACCCACGTGCTACTGGCCTTACCCAAAGCAATATTTATCGTTTATATGTTTCGTACGTTGTTGTTGATATTAGATGACAGCAAAAACGAGATATTAAAGCATGCCAATCAAGACGAGCTAACCCAGCTCAAAAATCGTCGATACGGTTTGACGCAGATGAAGCAAGCGCTAAAAGAGCTACAAGACGGGCAGGACTTTAGCGTTATCTTGCTAGATTTGGATTGGTTTAAAGACATCAATGACACCTATGGTCATGAGGTCGGCGATCAGGTGTTGTTTGAAGTGGCGCAGACGCTGACGCAGGCATTGACCGATGCGGCCATCGTGAGCCGCTATGGCGGCGAAGAGTTTTTGATTGTCCTGCCAGCCACGAGTCACGATGGGGCGATGCTCATCGCCGAACAGCTCCGCAAAGACATCAGCAAGCACATCATCAAGGTCGATGATAATGAGGCGTTTAGCGTCACCGCAAGCTTGGGGCTATACACGTTCACTCACGAACAAAGCGTGTGTATGAAACAAGCCCGTACGGAGCAGCTACAGTTAGAGGCGGCGCTGCAACCAGCGCCCGCAGGCAAACCCCGCCACCACAGATCCGCCTTACCGCCAGAGTACCAGACCCTTTTGCCACCTGATATTTGCCAGCGTTTAATCTGTACAGCGGACAAGGCGCTCTATGAAGCAAAAGACCGTGGCCGCGACCAAGTGGTCAGTGCCAATCATATGTTCGTCAGCGAAAATAGCCGCCATGTGATGCTGTGTGGTATCTAAGCTGAGCCCAACTGTAAATGCTGGACGATGCTGGCCAATACACTGGTGGCAAAGCTGCCAGTCGTCAAGGTAAAGCTCAGTATCAGCGCTTGCTCATTACTCTCGGACGCATCTAACCACTCCCAGCTTAGCGCTTCAATCGGCAAACGCAGTGCTCGGCGCTGGGCTTTGACATCGCGCTGCTCTAAGCCCATGGCCAGCTGTGTCAATAAGGTGTCATTTCTCACAATATCTCTCTCAAGCTGCGCTGCCATGCCGCTAACCTTATCGTTACCCACGCCCCACAGCACGCCAGTCGGATGAATATCACCACTCATCATCCGTGCGCGTAAGGCATCGTCTATTGCCTCACTGCCAAATATCGAGCCTGAGCCATCTAAGTTAAATACCTCACCTGCCAGCCCAGTATCCCAGTTGCCTACGCGGACTCTGGCTGCCAATATCTCATTAAATATCAGACTGCGAGCCGCAGATAGCTCCATGGCGTTTTGCTCACGTGGCGCGCGTTTGCGTTTACTCTTTTTGGTTTTTGGTTTGCTCGCCGGTATGGGACGAGCAAATAGCCGTAGGGCTTCTGCGATGTTGTTGCCTTCATAACCAAAACGCTGGGGGCCAAAGTAATTGGGCACGCCTGTTTTGCTGATAGTAGCCAGATGTTGCTCGGTCGCCTGCTTGGCGTCAGTAGCTGCGATATTACTGGCAAACTCGATTTCTCGTAGGGTAATGGTAAATTGATTGGCGCGGTGAGTACCGCGATTGAGCTTTTTGTGGTGCCAATGCTGGGCGATGATGGTGACGGACTCGTTGTCACTGATGTCTACTGGGGCAAACTCAGAGTTGGGCAGTTGCTTTTTGGGGATTCTTAAGCTAAACCACTGCGTCGTCAGCGCATGACGGTCTTTTAGCCCCGAATAACCAACATCGCGCAGTGGGATCTCTGCCCATTCTGATAGCAGCTTGGCCAGATAGGCCGTATTTATCCCTGATTTTTTGATATGTAGCCACAAGTGCTCACCCTCGCCTGTGAAGTCGAGCGGCAATACTTCATTGACAATAAAGTCGTTGTTTTGGGTTTTATAAGTTGCCTGCCTTAAAGGTTGCGGTATAGGCTGCGGCAGCTGCTCGGTGTCTGTCGCCGCTTTTATATCAGTGCTTGTCAGCGTGTCGCTCATAGCCCGCTCATGAGTAGATGGCTGATGTGTCGTTGTATCGTTCTGATTATCTTGATCTTGGGAAGTCATAAAGGTGTCTTTTGTTTTGATAAGGGTAAGGAGGCGTACGTGAGATAAAGGTAAGTAATGAGAATATAACTAATGAGAGTAACAGCCAAAAAGTTACGTTTTGCAACGTGGCACGTATACAAATAAACAGCGTCAGCCAAGTGGTCTTGCTACTATCAGATAATACGTATTTTTGAATGTAGTGTCTAAATGTCTATAAATGGACTTTTGGTTTGAGCCAATACAAGTCCGCCTAAGCCAGTACGGATGCCAGCCTATCAACAATAACTGTTAAGGATGACCTATGAGCCAAATAAACAGTAATAAAACCGATGACAAAATCGCCGCCAAAAATTTAGTGACTATCGATAAGTCTGACATCCCAGATGGTGGCATGAAGTCTTATAAACAAGAGGACGATAGCATCATTTTAGTCACGCGTGACCGTGATGAGTTTAGCGCATTTGATGGCAAATGTCCGCATGCCGGTGCCGACTTGGGTGAGGGGTTGCGCTGCGGCGATAGAGTGATCTGTCCATGGCATCATGGTAGTTTTGATAGCCGCGACGGTACGCTATTAGAGCCTGTCGCGATGCGTGGCCTGACTCAATATGAGCTGATCGATGAGGGCGCGCGGTTGGTGGTGGATACCGCGGCCAAGATAGACAACCGTACCGCAAATGACAAGCTGACCGACACGCATACCATCATCGTAGGCGGCGGCGGTGCAGGATTTATGACCGCCAACCAGCTACGTCATACGGGTTATGGCGGCAAAATCACCTTAATTAGTCAGGACAGTTATGCTCCTTATAACCGTCCTTTATTGTCCAAAATGTTTTTGGCAGGCAAGATGGATGAGAAGTATCTGATGCTAGGCGGCCGCGAGTGGGCCAGTAACAACAATATTGAGCTGCGCCTAAACCAAACCGTCAGCGCAGTGCTGCCCAATGAGCGTACGATTGTCATTGAAGGCGGCGATGGTAACCACGAGCAGCAAACTGCGGATTTTTTGGTCGTGGCAACAGGCGCCGAGCCGAAGATACCGCCATTTCAAGGTGCTGAGCTAGCGGGCGTCTATACGCTACGCAATATGGATGATGCTAAGGCGATCAAAGGTGCTACCGATAACAAAAACGTCGTCATCGTCGGTACAGGATTTATCGGCATGGAGGCAGCATCAGCGCTGATGCAGGCTGGCAATGCCGCCTCCGTCACCATCGTCGGGCGCAGTCGCCGCGTCATGAGCAATATCGTCTCTGAGGCGGTGAGTGATACGCTTATCAAACTGCATGAAGAAAATGGGGTGCGCTTTGTGTTTGGTGCAGGTGTTGAAAGCATCAATGGAGACGGCAGTCATGTCAGCGGTATCACACTGTCAGACGGCAGTACGCTGGCAGCGGACGTGGTGGTTTTGGGTACGGGTGTGGCACCACGTACCGAGATATTAAATGAAGTAAATGACCCCGATGGTGTGCAAGTCGATGAGCATCTACAGCTACGCGACGGCGTCTATGCACTAGGCGATATTGCCAAAGCGACCAATCAGATGGGACGGATGCGTATTGAGCATTGGCGCGTCGCCTTACAGCATGGCATGGTAACCGCAGGCGCTATCTTGAATGATGATAACGTTAACACGCTAGAGGAGCGTATCCCGTTCTTTTGGACGGCGCAATATGGCAAGAGCCTGCGCTATAGTGGTCATGCCGCAACCCCTGATAAAGGCATTTTATTTGGTACGCCTGACGATTTAGATTACATCGAGTACTATTTTGATGACGAAGGAGAGAATACTCGCGCTAGTGCCGCCAGCTCCCTAGGCCGAGACAAAGAGCTGATTGCTTTTAGCGAATTATTACGCCGTGGTCATGCGCCAACCCGCGCTCAAATCAATGCAGGATTCGATATTATCGAGCAAGCCCATGCGCTATCACCATAGACTAATTAGCGGTTAATAATTATCATAAAGGCTGTCCTAGTATATTAGGTCAGCCCTTTTTATTAGCAATAATGTTTAGCCCCAGAGAGTACCCAAATGACTGATACCGCGAAAAACAAAAAAACTGACAATGACACTGCTGACAAAGCAGCAAAATTATTTTTGCGGCAAGCGGATGCTAATGATGTGAGCGCTTTAGAGCAACTCTTAAACCTCTGCTATCGCCAAGATGAAGGCTGGACCAATGAGGCCGATTTGGTGGGCGGTATTCGCACTACGGCAGACGAGCTAGCTGGCGTCATTGCCAATCCTAAGCACTATGTTTTTGTTTATCCACAGACCGATACCGGCGAGCGCGGCGGCAAGGAGATAGGCGAGCTATTGGGCTGCATAGCTGTCGATATAAAGGTCGAGACAGGTTCAGATAAAAAATCTCATAGTAACAAAGCTTATATCGGTATGTTTGCCGTACATCCAAAGCTGCAAGGAGCGGGCATCGGTAACGTGATATTGCAGGCCGCCGAAACTTTCGCTGAAAGACATCTAAAAAGTAACAATCAACCCACCCGTCTTACTATGTCCATCTTAAGTCACCGCCCTGAATTATTGGCTTATTATCAGCGCCGCGGTTATCAGCTAAATGGTAATAGTATGCCGTTTCCTGTCGATGGCAATAATGGCGAGCCTAAGCGCGATGACTTAGTGCTATTGGAGCTTGAGAAAATCGTTAACGCATAACAGCGGACTTTACTTTATGCGCCCCAAAAGTGACCAAAAGTCATAAACAATCCAACGCTGAGCAAGATAAACGCCACAATGATTAAGCGCTTAAACCAGTTAAAAGCAGGCAAGCGCGTCGCAGGGTCATCAGACATCAAAAATGCAAACAAGAACAATAAACTTGCTGCTAAAGTCATAATGCCTAAGCCAACAGGTAAAATATAAAGGTAGACGGCTACCATCTTGCAACTCTCTTATCGTTTATTAGAATACTGGCATAATAACAGCAAGGAGATTGAACTGTCTGCAAGTCACTTGAGGCTAAGGCATAAAAATAGCAAGTTACTAACAAAGATAAAAGGCTATAAAAAGCAGTGCTATTGACAAAGAAATTATGTTGGGTTTTAAAGGATGTTTAGGTATACTTTGAGCACTACCTAATCGAAACGAGAATATGATGAGACGTATAAAAAAATTAGCAATCATCGCTGTATTGACACCGCTCTTTGCCGCTTGCTCGAGCGGCCCCTCTGATAGTGACGTAGAAGAGCTGATTCAGGCGCAGTATGACAAGGCCAATAGCATCATGGACGATGCAATGGTGCAAGCGGGCGATGATGAGATGGCAAAAGCTGTGAGCGGCATGATGGCAGGTATGATGCCAACGCTTGAGAGCGTAGACAATGTCAGCTGTGATACGACTGAGGGTGACAACACTTATCTGTGTACCGCTGATGTCACGCAAACCATCGGTGGAAATAGTCGTACTGATAGCGGCGCTTTTAAGGTCAGTGATGTCAATGGCGAATGGGTATTGACGCCATAGTGGCCATAGTGGTTGGTATGAGATACAAACGATGAAAAAAAAGGAGTGTCCAAGCGGCACTCCTTTTGTTATTTAACTCTATATGTTTACTCTTTATTGATCAGCTTCTACTGACAGAAATAACACTTGTTAACGCCTATAACGCTCATCTAGCGCCCATTAACGCTCGTTAACGCCCACTAACGCATGGTCACAAACTCTTCTGCACCGGTTGGATGAATAGCAACGGTATTATCAAAGTCTGCTTTGGTCGCGCCCATCTTCACTGCTACGGCAAACCCTTGCAGCATCTCATCGACACCGTAACCGATGCCATGTAGGCCAATAATTTTCTCCTCCTCACCTAAGCACACCAGCTTCATTACGCACTTTTGGCGATGCTGAGTCACGGCGCTATACATCGAGGTAAAGGTCGAGGTGTAGCACTTAATGTTGTCTTTGCCATGTAGCTTCACCGCGTCAATCTCAGATAAACCAATAGTACCAATAGCAGGATGAGTAAATATAACCGTCGGTATCAAATCATAAACCAAATGCTCGTCAGTCTTATCATTGAACAAGCGCTCTGACAATCTGCGACCTGCCGCGATAGCTACTGGCGTCAGATCAATGCTGTTTTCGATAATATCACCGACCGCGTAAATACCATCAACATTGGTATTTTGGAATTTATCGACTTTGATTTTGCCAAACTCGGTGGTTTCTACGCCCGTTACTTGTAGGTTGATGTTGTCAGTAGACGGCGCGCGGCCAATCGCCCAAATCAGACAATCAACTGTATCAAGCGTGCCATCTTTGGTAAATAGCTCTAAACAGCCCTCTTCGTTTTTATTGACTTCGGTAAGGGTGGTGTTGGTATGCAGATGAATACCGTCTTGCTCCATCTCTATCAGCAGCGCCTCGACGATAGTGTGATCAAACGAGCGTAGCGGCGAATGCTGACGCACGTATAGATGCACCTCAGCGCCGAGGCTGTTGAGTACGCCTGCGATTTCAACAGCAATATAGCCTGCGCCTGCGATAGCGACGCGTTTGGGCAAATGAGTCAATTCAAAGAAGCCATCAGAATCGATACCGTGCTCTGCACCTGGGATATCAGGGAAAATAGGATGACCGCCCGTCGCAATCAAAATATGGTCAGCAGTGATTTGCTCGCCATTGACCTCAACCGTATTGGTATCGACGAATTTAGCAAAGCCTTTAATCACTTCCACGCCATTTTTGGCTAAGTTATTGTCATAAGCGCGATGGATATTCTCGATGTACTGCTGACGGCTTTGAATGAGTTTTTGAAAATCGAAATTCTTTAACTCAACCTCGAATCCGTAGTCTGGCGCGTACTTCTCAATCGCCTCAGCGACTTGCGCGCCGTACCACATCACCTTTTTGGGTACGCAGCCCCAATTGACGCAAGTGCCGCCTAATTCTTCCGCTTCGATAATCGCGCACTTTTTGCCATAGCTTGCTGCACGGTTAATGGAGGCAATACCGCCGCTACCGCCGCCAATGGAAATATAATCGTAATGCTTTGTCATTGTTATGTCTCTTCATTAAGTTTCGGTACAGTTTTGAACTCTATTGTAATGGGTATGGATAATCTATCTTACAAGTTTTTTATCATAAGGGTGTGCCAGCTAGCATCAGTTTATAAAAGTATTTAAACAAAAATAGCCTAACACATAATAATCTCATTTAAACCCACTTAAACCTGCCTAGACTATGGCACGCCGTCTATAAAATAACAGCCCAGGAATGGACAAGCCCAGTACCAATCCTGAGGTCACAAACAAGGCTTCGAATAAATACACCATCATTTGGCTAAATAACTCGTCTGAAAAGCCAAAGTAACCAATCTGCACCATACTGACCATCGCCTTATAAGCGGCGATACCGGGCATCATACAGATGACACTTGGGGAGATTAAGGCTTTGGGCGGTAAGGTATATTTTTTAGAAAAGTACACCCCCAAAAAGCTGGCGAGCATCGCGCCAAAAAAGCTGGCCACCACCAGATGGATATGCTGATAGACAAGCGCTGTTTTAAGTCCGAATCCCAGAGCGGTCATCAGCAAACACGGCAAAATATAGCGTTTGGGCACGCTAAACATCAGCGTCCAGCCAAGGGTAATGATGCAAGACAGCACAACGGTCTCAATAAACCACATATTAAAACCCCCAGTGCTGTATTTGCAGTAAAACTAGCGCCATCACGATGCCAACGCACGCGGACAAGGTCAGCATATAAGTAAACACCGCCCGCCCAACGCCGATATTGACATAGCCCTTTAAGATGTCGGATAAGGAGTTGATCAGCGGAAAGCTTGGAATCAGCAGCAACACGCTAGAGGCCACGGCGATATCGGCGTTATTACCAATATCAAAGTAATAGGTCGTCGCCCCAATCAAAGAGGCGATAAAAGCCGTCACGATGACCGTGATAAAGGGGTTAAAATGATGCTTTGCCAAGTAGATACGGGTGAACATTGCCACCATACCCGCGATAAATGTCACAGCCGTAATCGACCAGCTGCCACCGTTTAGATAAGCAAACGCCGCACAAGAAGCGCCGACAAATATACTGACTAGCCATGTCGGATATACCGTTTTATCCAACTCATCAAACGCAAGCGTTGTGCGGTCAATCAAATCATTATTATTGATAGTGGCTTCGGTTTTATTGACGATTTGCTGGATTTGCACCAATAAATTGACATTGATACTCTGATTGATCGTATCTCGGGTGGTGGTGATACAGCGCTCATTACAGATAGTCGTCAAAGTGATGGCATTAAAATTTAGCGAACACTCGACGCTACTCATTCCCAATGCAAACCCCAAACGCTTCGATAAGTCCACTACCACGGCAGACTCAGCGCCATACTGCATAAGCAGTAATCCGCAACGCACGCATAATCGAGTAATGCGCTGTTGCTGTACGTAGCTGATAGAAGTCATGGGTAAGCTGGGCATGTTGGCTACTGTCGCTCTTATGAAGGTTATAAGGGATGAGAAGTAGTGATGACGTATCGATATAGCAAGGTAACGATAGCATAACTTGCGCTATTGATTTGCTACTATTATAAGGCGTAAACCATTGCTGCAAGGAAAAAAACTTAACTGAGCGGTTAGGATGAGCGTGCAATCTTAATATAGCCAAACAATAGACTATTAAATTGATAGACTTTTGTTTTTTACCGTGATAATCTCTTTGTGCAATTTAGACACATTAGTTACATATCGGTTACATTTTAATGGTTATGGCTCTCAAATAGGACGTCTGATGACAACGTTTCAAAAAATAAAAAATGCACTATTGCTGACTACGGTTACTACTTTAGCAGGCTGCACCACGGTCGCTGATATTGCAGGATATGATACTGCTACCATGAATATCGATGCGGCAAAAAGCTACTCGCAAGTGGTTTCTAGCGCTCATAGTCAAGGCGCGGTAGACAATACCTCTGCCACCGCCGCGCGGGTAAATCGGGTTTTTCATCGTATGAAGCCCTATGCTGTGCGCGCTAATACAACAGGGGTGCCCTTTGATTGGCAGGTCACTGTGATACGCTCGCCTGAATTAAACGCTTGGGCAATGCCTGGTGGTAAAATGGCATTTTATACCGGTATTGTAGAGAAGCTACAGTTAACAGATGCAGAGATCGCGGCAATCATGGGACACGAAATGACCCATGCGTTAGCTGAGCATAGCAAAAAAGATACTGGGCAAAAAATTCTGACAAGCCTAGCACTTCAGTTAGGGGGTGCTGCGATACAGGCGGAAACAGGGCTGAGTAATGAGGCGCTGGGTTTGATTAGTGACTTTGGTATTGATAAGCCGTTTTCTCGTAGTCAAGAGTCACAAGCCGATGCAGGTGGCTTACGTTTGATGGCGCAAGCAGGCTACAATCCAGAAGCTGCCATTGCAGTATGGAAAAAAATGGAAGCGGCAAATGGTCGCAGCAACACCTTAGTCACGTTGATGTCTACGCATCCAAACTCAGGGCAGCGTATCGCCAAAATCCAAGCACTGCTACCTGACGTGATGCCAGTTTATCAAGCCGCTGTAAAAGCGCCGACCAATACCATGAGTGGCACCACGACTGGGGTAGTGACTCGGACGATTAAACATAAATAAATCAGTACATAACATTAAAAAAGGTAAGTCAAACTGAACTGCCCCCATAAGTTAGTTGTATCCAACTTATGGGGGCAGCTCAAAAGAGCAGCCGTTAAATAACGACTAAAAGTAAAACTTAACCTGCCTCAGACATCGCCTGCTCAAGCATCGGCTTTAAAAACTCACCGGTATATGAGCCTTTGACTTCTGCCACTTCCTCAGGCGTGCCTTCAGCAATGATCATACCGCCGCCTTTACCGCCTTCAGGGCCAAGATCAATCACCCAATCCGCTGTTTTGATAACATCCAAATTATGCTCGATGACCACGATAGTGTTGCCCTTATCGCGTAGGGTATGCAGGATATGGAGTAGCTTATCGATATCATGGAAATGCAGGCCAGTGGTCGGCTCATCCAAGATATATAGCGTCTGTCCCGTGTCGCGTTTGGCAAGCTCACGCGCCAGTTTCACCCGCTGCGCTTCACCGCCAGATAGGGTCGGCGCGGATTGACCAAGGCGAATATAGCCAAGACCGACATCCATGAGCGCTTTCAGACGACGATAAATCGCTGGTATCGCTGAGAAGAACTCAGTGGCGTCTTCTACGGTCATCTCTAACACTTCGGCGATACTTTTGCCTTTATAGTGAATCTCTAGGGTTTCGCGGTTATAGCGTTTGCCTTCACAGGTATCGCATGGCACGTACATATCCGGTAAAAAATGCATCTCAACTTTGATAAGACCGTCGCCTTGGCACATCTCACAGCGTCCGCCTTTGACGTTGAAGCTAAAGCGACCCGGTTTATAACCACGGGCGCGTGCTTCAGGCGTTTGCGCAAACATCTCACGCACAGGGGTAAACACGCCCGTATATGTCGCTGGGTTTGAGCGCGGGGTACGACCGATTGGACTTTGATCGATATCGACCATTTTGTCCAAATGCTCAAGTCCACTGATGCTGTCATGCTTATCCGCGATAAGGGTAGACGCATTGTTTAACTGAGTCGCTGCAATCGGCATCAAAGTGCGGTTGATCAAGGTTGATTTGCCCGAGCCGGATACGCCAGTGACACAGGTCATCACACCGACTGGCAAGCTCAGATCGACGTCTTTTAAGTTGTTACCTGACGCGCCTTTTAGCTCGATCGTCATTGGCACCTGCTTTGGTTTGGCTTTACCTTTGGTCTCAACTTCCATGGTCTTGGCTTTATGCCGCACTGTTGGTATCTCAATGCGTTTTTCGCCCGACATATATTGTCCGGTCAGCGAGTCTGGGGTCGCCATGATCTCATCGATCGTACCTTGAGCGATGATATGACCGCCATGCACGCCTGCACCGACACCGATATCGATGACGTGATCGGCTTGACGTATGGCGTCTTCGTCGTGCTCGACGACCAGTACCGTATTACCCAAGTCACGCAGCCGCGTTAGAGTTTTTAGTAAGCGATCATTGTCACGCTGATGCAGACCGATCGACGGCTCATCAAGGACATACATCACGCCCATCAGACCCGCACCAATTTGACTGGCAAGACGAATACGCTGCGCTTCACCGCCGGATAGGGTTTCGGCAGAGCGTGCGAGAGTGAGATAATCGAGGCCAACGCTGACCAAGAAGTTTAAGCGCTCGTTAATCTCTTTAAAGATCTTCTCTGCCACCTCACCTTTATGACCGTCAATCTTTAGAGTCTTATAGTAGTCCGCCGCGTCGCCAATGGAGAGCTTGACGATTTCAGCGATGGTTTGTTCATCGACACGCACGTTACGCGAGATTTCATTGAGGCGCGCGCCATCGCAAACGTTACACGTAGTGTCAGCCAGATACTTTGCCAGTTCATCACGCACTAAGTTGCTTTGTGTTTTGGCATAACGGCGCTCAAGATAGGGTAGTACGCCTTCAAATGGTACCGTCTTATTGGTCTTGCGCCCGCGCTCATCGGTAAAGTTAAAGCTCAGTTTTTCTTTACCAGAGCCGTGCATGATGATGTCTTGTTGCGCTTTTGGCAGTGCTTGCCATGGTGCATCCATATCGATGTCAAAGTGCTTGCAGACGGTAGAGAGCAGGCCAAAATAATAGGCATGACGCTTATCCCAACCATTGATTGCGCCTTGGTTGAGCGATTTTTCATGATGCGTAATGAGCTTTTCAGCAGCGAAATACTGACGCTTACCGAGTCCATCACAAGTTGGGCAAGCGCCGTAGGGGTTGTTAAAACTAAACATCCGCGGCTCAAGCTCAGGCACGGCGCGATCACAGACAGGGCAGGAGTGCTTGGCTGACATCACTTGGTCGTCAGCACTGTCTGCGTTTGGATTGCCATCCATAAAGTGTAGGGTGACGAGGCCTTGTCCCAAACGTAGCGCGGTCTCCAAGCTCTCAGCGACGCGGTTACCTAAGTCATCACGTACTTTAAAGCGGTCAACCACCACTTCGATGGTGTGTTTTTTCTTTTTATCGAGCGTGGGTAGCTCGTCGGTATCATAGACATCGCCATCGACACGTACGCGTACAAACCCTTGACCGATCAATTGCTCAAGCAGCAGTGTATGCTCTCCTTTACGCTCACGCACTACTGGCGCAAGGATCATAAGCTTGGTATCTGTCGGCAGCGCCATGATCTGATCGACCATTTCGGTGACAGACTGCGCCACCATGGGTTCACCATGCTCGGGACAATAAGGCGTGCCGATACGCGCGTATAATAGACGCAGGTAATCATAAATCTCAGTGATGGTACCGACCGTCGAGCGTGGATTATGGTTGGTGGATTTTTGCTCGATGGCAATCGCAGGGGAGAGTCCCTCGATGCTATCGACTTCTGGTTTTTCCATTTGTGAGAGAAACTGACGCGCATAGGCAGACAGACTCTCGACATAGCGGCGTTGTCCTTCGGCATACAGGGTGTCGAAGGCCAAGGACGATTTACCGGAGCCTGATAAACCTGTGATTACCACGAACTTATCGCGTGGGATGTCCAGATCGATGTTTTTTAGGTTGTGCGTGCGGGCGCCGCGTATTGCAATGTGGTCATTTGCCATCGGTGATAGGTTTCCTATTTGCTAAAGTGATGGATAAAAATACTGATATATAAGAAGAAGTAGTGAGCGCAACCTGAATTTAAACCAGCCATGTAAAACAGCATCCTAGTCGCGCTATGTTATTTTTAAAATGTGTTAGGATAAAAATAGTGACAAAAAAGGTAGCTGGTTTTTATAAACAGCGTTTTTGTAAGCTATGTTTTTACGATAACTATTTACAAACGATGCTTTTATAGACGATACGCTTTCTTTAGTGCTTTGGTTTTTATAGTGTCTTTGTCAGGCCTTGCTGCGGTTTTTACTCTATTTGTTAGTGCGTGCTTTTTCGCGCGCGTTTTTTATAAGCTGGGTAATCTTTAACCAAATCATTTAAGGCGGCTAAACCATCTAGGCCGTTTTTATCTCACAAGTTTTGTTAGACTCAGCCAATCTAAATCAAATCTGTGTTACGTAACAGGTATCCTTTGTTATGGTTTTGACCAGCACGCTTGTCTTAGTTAGCACTTAACGGCTCAAGCGAATCCGCAACCTTATTGATAACGTTGTACTTTATTGTCATGATGCGTGCATTATTCAAGGCAAAAAGCCGCTAGAGACGCACTTGGTAACAAAAAACAAAAGTCTCGGCAACCAAACGGCGAATGTCTTATACTAGGGGCCTTAATTTAGAGGGCTTGAATTGTGGGCGAGTGCCCTGATAGATCGACTGTGATATTGATGTATGGCTAATCTATTTTAAAATAAGTATAGACCTACTGGTCGTCATTTTTAGAGTGAATCGACTATATCAGCAATGATAAACCTGTGAGGCAAGTATGAATAGCGTAGAAAAACGGGCAATCCTCGGGGTCGGCGGCATCTTTGCCCTGCGTATGATTGGCCTGTTTATGATTGTGCCTGTGTTTTCGGTGTATGGCGACAATTATGCGCATGCTACGCCGTTTTTGATTGGTTTGGCGGTTGGGGTTTATGGGCTGGGTCAGGCGATTTTTCAGATACCGATGAGCCTTGCTGCTGACAAGTTTCCGCGTAAGCCGATTATCTTTTTGGGTCTGATATTGTTTGCTTTGGGCGGTATGATTGCAGCCAACGCCACCGATATTTATGAGGTCATCATCGGGCGCGCGCTGGCAGGAAGTGGTGCGGTGTCGGCGGTATTGATGGCGCTACTCGCTGATGTCACGCGCGAGGAGATGCGTACCAAAGCGATGGCGACGATGGGCTTGACCATTGCCACCTCTATTATGTTGGCCTTTGCCTTTGGTCCTTTATTGGTGGGGTCGCTTGGTATGTCAGGCTTGTTTTGGCTGACATCGGGCTTTGCGGTATTGGCAATGATGTTACTGTTTGTGGTGCCGACGCCGCTACGAGTGCTCAAACATAACTTGGACAACAAATCTATCGGTCAGCAGTTGGCCAGCGTGCTAAAAATCGGCGATTTAAACCGTCTGCATATTGGTATCTTTGCCTTACATTTGACCATGACGGCGATATTTGTCCTCTTGCCGCATCAGCTCTCTGAGGTGCTGGGTTTGTCGGTTCGTCAGCAGGGCTTGGTGTATTTGCCACTGTTGTTTATTGGCTTTGCGGTGGCGATACCTTTTATTATTGTCGCAGAAAAAAAGCGCAAAATGCGTCAGGTGTTTTTGGGTGCAATCGGCTTGATGACTGCGGCACTGGCATTACTGGCGCTGGGTAGCCATGTGGGCGTTGGGATTGTTTTGGGGTTGCTTTTATACTTTATGGGCTTTAACTTGCTTGAGGCAACGATACCGTCTTGGATATCCAAGCGTGCACCAGTTGCCAATAAAGCCACAGCGATGGGACTAAACTCATCCAGTCAGTTTTTTGGTGCCTTTGTCGGCGGGGCGCTGGGCGGCATACTATTGACGCAGCCAAATTTGCTAGCATGGGGCGTACTGGCGCTGATTATGGGCGCGGCGCTATTACTGATATTTCCGATCGCCCAGCCGCCGTATCTATCAAGTACCACTATTACCATTCCTAAAAACATCAATATCCAAGACTGGTCGCGGCAAATGCTGGCGGTAGATGGCGTAGATGAGCTGGTGGTGATGGCAAAAGAGCAGGTGGCCTATCTTAAGCTGGACAAAACCCAGCTCACCGACGACTCGCGACAAGCACTGTCGCATCTGGCACAAAGCCCACTAGATATTTAAATAAAAATTGGTTAAAGTAAAATCAAATCACTGTAAAATCGTATTGTCGATAGCATTAACGATGATGGGGCATATTGGCTTCATTGAATCATCATAGATACGATTCACTAAATTATTCATAAATAAAAGGACGGTATCATGCGCGGAGTTAATAAAGTTATCATCATCGGTAACCTTGGAGCAGACCCTGAGGCACGTCAGTTTAATAACGGTGGTAGCGTGACCAATATCTCGGTTGCGACATCAGAGCAGTGGACAGACAAACAAAGCGGCGAAAAAAGAGAAGCGACCGAATGGCATCGTATCTCACTCTTTAATCGTCTAGGCGAGATTGCAGCGCAGTATCTTCGTAAAGGCAGTAAGGTCTATATCGAGGGCAGTTTGCGCACGCGCAAATACCAAGATCAAAATGGTCAAGATCGCTATATTACCGAGATTCGCGCTGAGCAAATGCAGATGCTCGATGGCGCAAGCGGTGGCGGTCAAAGCCAAGGCGGGGGCTATGGTAATCAAGGCGGCCAAAACAGCTTTGGTCAGCAAGGTGGCTACAACCAAGCAGGCGGCGTAGCAGCTCAAGGTATGGCGCAGGGCAGTAACCAAGGGGGTTATAACAATCAAAATGCTTATAACAACCAAAGCAGTCCTCAGCAAAATCCATTCAATCAGCCAGCGCAAAATGCCTCTCAGCCTAAGCCAACAGCGATGCCTGATGGTCCAGTCGATGATGATATTCCGTTCTGATGACTACAATAACAAGATGTTGTATTTATAATTCTGTAGCTCATTGATAATAATATCATTGAGCTATTTTTATATCCGTTTTTATTATTTATTTTTTTAATAAAAACAAAGTTTGTTTGTTGTTAAATATGATTTTTTATAAAATCAAGAAATAATGGGGAGTAATAGCGGATTAAAAATTTACTTAAGTTTACTATCTGCTGAGTCTATACAAAAATATATAAAAAACTACTGTTGTGATAAGCGATATTTTTGTTTATATTACTTTTGCGAATAAACTTTATGACCCAAAACCTTTTTTTGGTTTGAGTATGGCGATATTGAGCTATTTTAAACCAGATGATATTTAATGGGTTTATAATCTTAACGCCGTTATCATATGATTAAGTGATATAGTCGAACCACTATTAAAGTGTTACAGCGTTAGACTCGTTTAGCCTACTACTGTAGTACTTGCACTCGTCTGCCTTGTACCACTTTTAATATTGATTGACTATAACTCAGATACCGAGTCAGTTACGTCCTTAATGGTTCATTAGATCATTAAGATTGTTATTTTATTATAGAGTTGGATTTATTATGACTAAAAATAGTGCTATTGATTTGGATAGTTTAGGCGTTGATGAGCTACGTGCCATTACCGAAAACGCTCAGCAACTTATCGCTAAAAAACAGCATCAACGTTTATATGACGCTTATATGCAGTTCGAAAAAATTGCAGAAGACAGCAATACCACCATCGAAGAGATTTTAAAAGCCGGTGAGACGCTGGAGAAAAAACGCAGTATTAAATACCGCAATACTGATAACAGCGAAGAGACGTGGACGGGCCGTGGCCGCAAGCCTACCTGGTTGGTAGAGGCGTTGGCCGCAGGTCGCAAACTTGAAGACTTTGCTGTTTAATTAGCACAGCCAGCGTCTGGTTGCTGAGCCAAGCATCAGATAAAAGCCAGTATCTTTTTTGCCAGTCTTTTGGTAAAAAGATACTGGCTTTTTTTCTGTCATCTGTATGCCATTGTTTGTTATGATAATGACGTTTTTGTCTTATATAAGAGTTATCACACTGTGCCCCAAGTATCTGCGTCGTCTCATAAGCGTCCCCGTAAGCTGTGGTGGCTCGTTGGGCTGGTGCTCTTTGCGCTATTTGCGGTACTGCAGATGCCTGCCGCATGGGTGCTCAACAAGTATGCGCCAGATACGCCTTATGTGCAGCACGTATCGGGCAATCTCTGGCAAGGGTCTGCTATTTGGCAGATGCCTGTGGCAGCAAGCTCGCTTACGGGGACAGCCGACTGGTCATGGCAGCCTTGGCAATTGCTGCTCGGTAAGCTCGGTGCCAAGGTTGAGATCCAATCAGAGCAAACCCGCCTGCATGGGCAAGTAAAAATAGGCTGGCACTCGTGGCAGGTAGATAATATGAGTGGCAAAATTGCCCCGTCCACCCTTGCCAGTATCATCGATTGGCAACTGCCCAATACACCAATTCAGGTCAATAATGTCTCGCTCAAACGCCAGACAGCTAGCGGTACCGCCGCCGATGAATCAGCGACCAGCGCCAAGGCGGCAGGCTTTAGCCAAGCAGATGGTCAGCTTACGTGGGTGGGCGGCGAGGTTGGCTATCCAAGTGGCGGTAAGGTATTTTATATCACCATGCCTGCGCTGCGTGCTGAGCTGAGCGCTGAGCAAAAAAACAACAAAAACCTTTTGCATATAAATCTACTAAACCAACAAGATAAGCGCTTGGGTGACTTATATATCGATGGCGATAACATGCTAGATGTCAGTTTGACCCAACGTCTGCTAGAAAACATGCCCGACTATAAAGGACAAGCGCCGCAAGATACGCCAGTCGTCAGTGTGCGTCAGCCTTTATTGGCTGGTTTGGGGGCGCAGTAAATGCTGAATATGAGCGCAAATCTCAAGCCTGTACTCAATATCCTAAATCGCTTTTCGGGTTGGTTGCTGTTTTTGGCCATGGTATGGCTGTGCTGGACAGCGGCGCGGCTATTTTGGCTCTTGCTGGCGGCACCGCTCGCACCAGCCTTGCCCTTAGCGCCATTACAAAGCAGCACGGCTTCAGGCAATGACAACGCAGGTTTGTTTGCGATCTTCTCTGACCCCGAGCCGAGTGCAGCGCCTGTGCAGCCGCCACCAAACGTCGAGTTAAAAGGGGTGCTGCTCGCTATGCCAGAGAGCCAGTCGTCGGCATTACTCGATGTCAATGGTGAGGTAAAAAACTATCGTATCGGTGATACGCTGACAGGTAGCGACTATGCATTGGTGGCCGTCGATTGGAATGCTGTCGTCATCGCTGATGCCTTTGACAAGCAAACTGTGATTAGAATGGTTGAGGCGATGCCGCTGGATCAAAGCGATAACATAGCAGGTGCGGTGAGCAACCAGCGTTTGCCAGATCATACGATGTTGCCCACCGCGCCGCCGCCAGCTGATATAGACAATGAGGCGGCCATGACAGGCAGAGATGATCGTGACAGTAGTCCGCAATCAGCCATCGCCGAGGCGGTCACCGAGCTGCAAGAAAACCCCGCCAGCTATCTAAGTAGAATGGGGGTGATGGCGTCAGGAGAGAGTTATCAAGTGACGGCGGCGATGCCAGCGCAACTGCGTAATCGCTTGGGTCTTGAGCCAGGGGACAAGGTCATCACGGTCAATGGGCAAAGCGTGGGCAACAATCCTGCCCAAGACGCTGGTATATTGCAGCAAGTCCAGCAAACTGGCGAGGCGCAGATACAAGTGCAGCGCGGCGAGCAAGTGATCACCATTCGTCAGCAGTTTTGATGCCATTTAACAGGTTGCGGCAAGGTTGTGACTTTGTATTTATCACATTTATAGTAAGCCCATCACCAGATGGATTAAGCGTTCGCTCAGTTGTATCGTTGTGTTTGAGTCTTCACGCTCACATAGTGGTTTTAAATGCTGGCTAGGTAGTTTTTGACCTAAAGCCAGTACATATTTACCAATATCACTGCAGGTAATTATCAATATGGTCAGTTCTCACAAATTTTCAGTCACGCCTTTGCAGCGTATTATGCAGCGTCTGATGCGTATGTGTCGTCCTTTATGTCTGGCGATACCGCTATGGGCTGCCAGTACAGGGCTTGCGAGTGCTGAGAGCTGGAAGGTCAACTTACAAGACGCTGATATCAAGGCGTTTATCAATGAAGTGGCGACCATCACCAATCAAAATTTCGTCCTCGACCCGCGTATCAATGGCAATGTAACGGTGATTTCAAACAAAGCCTTATCACGTGATGAGATTTACCAGCTGTTTTTGAGTGTGATGCAGGTCAATGGCATTGCCGCGATTGATTCTGGTACGACGGTCAAGCTGGTGCCTGATAATGTCGCCAAGCAATCTGGCGTCGCCGTCGATTTGCGCGGAGATAGTGTCGGTGAGTCCTTGGCCACACGCGTGATTTATCTAACCAATACTCAGGCGGCAGAAGTATTGGGCGTCATTCGGCCCCTGATGCCGCAGTCTGCCCATGCTGCTGCGGTACCTGGTGTCAATGCGCTGGTGTTGTCTGATCGCGCCGATAGCCTCAATCAGCTGACGGCGCTCATCCGTGATTTGGACAGCAATGTCAATGATAGCTTACGCGTGATACCGTTACGCCATGTCGATTCTGAGCGTATGATGGAGCTGATCAGCGCGTTGGTCTCTAGTGCAGGCAGCGGGCAAGCACAAGGCGGTAGTAATCAGCTGAAGGTGATTGCTGATAGTGCCAGCGATAGGCTGTTGGTTAAGGGTAGCCCTGAGATGATCGCCAAAGTACAAGAGATGGTCAATCAACTAGATACCACGCCTAGCAGGCGTCTTAGCGGCTTACGGGTCTTTCGTCTAAAGTATGCCAGTGCCAGTCATATTGCAGAGATGCTACGCGGACTGCTGGCCAATCAGTCGATCAATAGTGCAGGGGCGACCTCTACTTTGGAATCTGCCTCCCTAAACGACGCCAGTAGTGCCGGGGCAGGACTGAGCAGTGCTGCCAACGATACCAGTACGAATAGTACGGCTGCATCGGCGTTGTCTTCTGCAGGCGCTGGTGCTGGCAGCGCCAGTGCAAATGGTCGACCCTTTAGTATCATCGCTGATGAAACCCAAAACGCCGTCATTGTCAACGCCGCCCCTGAGCTGATGTTTGAGATCGAAGATGCCGTCAACCAGCTAGACAGTCGCCGCGCGCAAGTGTTGATTCAGGCAGCGATCGTCGAAGTCTCAGGCGATGATGCCACCCAGCTTGGCGTACAGTGGGCGCTGGGCAATGCCAATAGCGGCTACGGTGTGGTCAACTTCAATAACGTAGGCGCTAGCGCTACCTCGCTTGCCGCCGCCGCTTTAGCAGGTGGGTCGAGTATCAGCGCCGCTGCCGGCTCGATAGCAGGCGCGTTGGTCGGTATCGGTGATAGCAGCAAAGACAGCCAAGGCAACACTCAGTTTTATGGCGCAATCTTACAAGCGCTTGACTCGACGACCAGTGCCAATCTGCTGTCTATGCCTTCTATCTTGACGTTGGACAACGAAAAAGCCAGTATCTTGGTCGGGCAAAACGTACCCTTTGTCACAGGTTCTTATACGACCAGTGGTAACTCCTCGACCAATCCTTTTCAGACCATTGATCGTCAGGACATCGGTATCAATCTCAATGTCATTCCGCATATCGGTAACAATGGCACGGTACGCCTTGAGGTCTCACAAGAGGTTTCATCGGTGGTGCCTGGCAGTACTGGCAACGCAAGCGGACTGATTACCAATAAAAGCCTGATTAATACCACGATTTTGGCAGACGATCAGCAGACCATCGCCTTAGGTGGCCTGATGCGTGACAATACCACCACCCGCCAACAAAAAGTCCCAGGGCTGGGCAATGTCCCTGTGATTGGTCGGTTGTTTCGCTCAGACAACGACAGCACCCAAAAAAGCAATCTAATCATATTTTTGCAGCCCACCATCTTACGTGATGGCGGTGCGGTCGCGAGTGTCACTGAGCGTAAATACAATCAGATGCGCGTGCTACAGCTGGTCATTGATAAAAACGGCACAATCAAACAGTTGCCCTTGAGCGGTACAGAAGGCTGGAATGGCAATGTCAGCGCCGACTATGAGCTGATGCCGCTCAACCCTCTCGTACCCAAGCGCGATCAAACCCCAACTGCTGCGCCGCAAGGATTTACAAAAGTGGACAGCCCAAGCAGCGGTATTACCACCTATCCGTTAAAGCGCTAATGGCTGATGGTGGCTGGTTTTTAATTCACCAATTTTTTAATTCACTATCATCAATCCGGCATAAAGCCAAAGCGCTTACGAGGCCGGATCATGATGTAATCACGCATATGACATCGTACATTAGCTTGCGCATTCATAACACAGATACACATAGCACACTTGATATCGCCGTATAATAATGGGTAATAAGTGATTGTTGGTACCAATTGCCAAAAAAACTAAGCAAGTATCAAGAGTAGCTATCATGTCAGAGCATCAAAATGACCAAGCATAAAGACAACAAGTATAAAGACCATAAACAGCCAACAAAAAAGTGGCTGGCCTTGGGGCTAACCGCGGCGGCTTTGTTACTGATCCCTCGGCGTAGTAGCCGGCAGTCTGCCACGAGCTGCCATGAGAGCTGCGCAGACCACTCGTCACACGGCCGAATCAAGCGGCGATGCAAACAAAGCCCAAGGTAAAGACAGCTGCCAGAGACCCAATACGTGCCGTGGAGTGACGATTATGACTGCTAGCGACTCATCAACCCTTAGCCATGACTATGAGAGGATATCTACTATCTACCCGCTCATCGATACGCACACACACTTTGATGCGCCTGTATTTGACCATGACCGCACAGCCCTTGCACAACAAGCCTATGAGCGAGGGGTGCGTCATTTGGTACTGGTGGGGTATTTGGCGCGTCATTTCGAGCGTATGTATGAGACCAAGCACACACTCACGGCGACTGATGCAATTCAAGACAAAGATGGGGACAATCGTGACCGCCCGCCGATGCCTGTCACGCATATTGCGTTAGGTTTGCATCCTTTTTATATTGAGCAGCATACTGACCAGCACTTGGCGGATATGGCTCAAATGTTGGGGCAAAAGCGTCCTATCGCCATTGGTGAGATTGGACTAGATACGTTTACAGATGCCATGAAAGTCCCTGCCGTGTTTGCCAAGCAGCAGCAGTTTTTTTGCGCACAGCTAGACATGGCAGTGGCGCATCAGTTGCCTGTGATGCTGCATATCCGTAAGGCACATGCAGAGGCACTGGCTATTTTAAAAGCGCACGACTACGACGCGCAGCAGCTCGGTGGTATCGCCCATAGTTTTAGCGGCGGCGAGCAAGAAGCAAAGGCTTTTGTCAAACTTGGTTTTAAGCTGGGAGTGACGGGGCAAGTCACCAATCCCAATGCCAAAAAACTGCGCCGCGCGATTAGTGCGGCGGTAAACGCGCATGGCATCAGCTGCTTGGTGTTAGAGACGGATTGCCCTGATATGACGCCCATCATGTGTCAGACGGCAGGCGACAGCGCATCGGCATTAGGCCAGTCTCCAGATGATGAGTGGGGCGCGCCGTCTACTGCGGGATGTGCTCACAATAGGAACGTACCGGCCAACTTGCCATGGGTGCTGTCGAGTCTCAGTGAGCTGCTCGAAATACCCATCGACGAGCTTGCCAAACAATTATGGCAAAACAGCAATGATGCTTTACAAACGCATTGGCCTTATCCCGTATAATGGGGGTAGAAAATCAAGCATCCTGTAGACAAGTTATTTCAATTTAAAAGAGCGTTGAATCTGTGATAAGTGATACAAAAAGTTTTGAGCAAATAAATGAAGCGATGAGCAACGCGCCTTTGGCGATGCAAGCCGAAGATGGGCAGTATGAGCGCCGCTTTCAGGGCACCAAGACGCTTTATGGTGCAGCAGCGGCAGACACCTTTGCCGCCGCTCACGTCTATGTCATCGGGGTGGGCGGTGTCGGCTCTTGGGCGGCAGAGGCGCTGGCTCGAACCGCGGTCGGCACTATTACCTTGATAGATTTGGACGTATTGGTCGCCTCCAATGTCAACCGTCAATTACCGGCACTAGACAGCACCTTTGGTCAAAGTAAAATTGCAGCGATGGCCACACGCCTGCAGGAGATCAACCCAAAAATCACCGTAAACTTGGTCGATGATTTTTTGACAGTAGAGAATGTCGCAGCGTTATTGCCCAGTCGCGATGTGGCCAAAACAGCCGCCCAGCAGGGCAAACCGATTGTGGTGCTCGACTGTGTGGACGATATGAATGCCAAATTGGCCATCGCGTTGCACTGCCGTTTTAACAAATTAAAACTGGTCTGTGCTGGGGGCGCTGGTGGTAAGATAGACCCAAGCCAAATTCGAGTGAGTGACTTGCGTGAGAGCTATCAAGACCCGCTACTGGCCAAGCTACGCAACAAGCTCCGGCACGAAAAGGGCATCAACCGCGAGCTAAAAGATAAGTTTGGTATCAAATGTGTTTACTCTACAGAGCCGCCACGAGTAGATAAGAGCTGTCAAACAGGAGGCTTGCATTGTGGTGGTTATGGCTCAGCCGTCGTCGTCACCTCAGTGGTGGCCATGGTCATGGTGAGCGAAGCGTTACAATTATTGATAAAGCAGACCGCGTAATGCCAACCGTCTGAGATTATTAAATGGAGTCCATCTTGTCTACAACCAACTTGCCAACGCTCAGCTATCCGGTCGCAGTCGATGAAGCTGCGCGCATCGACAAGCTAAGAAAGTATCAAGTGCTCAATGACAATGATGAGCCTGCATTTAAGCGTTTGGTAGAGCTTGCCAAGTCTTTTTTTGGCATGCCGATTGTCACCATCACCTTTATGGACGAGGAGACGCAATATCTCAAGTCTGCCCATGGCTTAGGTGAGGTATGCCGAACCTCACGTGAAGTGGCAATCTGTAATTATACGGTGCTCTCCAATGATGTTTTTGTGGTGGCGGACTTATCAAAAGACAGCCGCTTTAGCCAAAACCCTTTGATTACCGAGTCACCGCATTTACGGTTTTATGCAGGGGCGCCCATTATCTTACACGAGGATCATAAAAGCTTTCGCTTGGGCTCTTTGTGCCTGATGGATACCAAACCGCACGACGACTTTGATGAGTCGCAAGCCAAAGTACTGGCGCAATTTGCCCTGATTGCAGCGGATGCGTTACAACTACAGGACAAGCAGCGCGATGCCAAGCATGCCAATGAAATGAAGTCGGATTTTTTGGCCAATATGAGCCACGAGATACGGACACCAATGAATGGCATCATCGGTATGGTGGAGATGCTAAGCGAGACGAAGCTTAGTGACGAGCAACAAGAATACGTGGACAATATCAAGGTATCCAATGAGCATTTGATGGCGATTATCAATGGGATTTTGGACTTATCAAAAGTTGAATCTGGCAAAATGACCCTTGACTCCATTCCGCTCAACCTCTCCACGTTATGCAACGAGGTGGTGAGCCTCTTTGCGATAAAGGCACGTCAGCGCGGGCTGATATTAGATTATCACTATACTGAATCGCTATCGCCTTATGTACAAGGCGATCCGATACGGCTCAAACAAATCATCGCCAATCTGGTCAATAATGCCATCAAGTTTACCCGTGAAGGGGGTCGGGTGAGTATCGCGGTCAAGCACGTGCCCAACTGCCACTGTGCCGACGACACCGACCACGCTGATGACAATCATCATCACTCAGGTGAGGCGATCCGTGTACCAGCCAATCTATCGAGTGACCACACTGGCGATGATACGGCGGTGTCTGCTGACTATATGACCGTATGTATCGAGGTGACAGACACAGGAGTAGGCATCAAGCCTGAGTCGTTAGAGGCGATATTTGATGCCTATGATCAAGCGGATAAGTCGACGCACCGGCTTTATGGCGGTACAGGGCTTGGGCTATCTGTCTGTAAGTCGTTGGTAGACTTGATGGGCGGTGAAATCAATGTCGACAGCGAAGTGGGCATTGGCACGACGTTTAGTGTCCTGCTACCGCTGCCAACCATCGATGCTGCCAAATATGAAACTTGGCAGAACGCCAATGAGCTCATCACAGATGAGCCAAGTCATGAGCGGGCAGGTCATATCTTGCTGGTCGAAGACGATGCGGTAAACGCCATTATTGCCAAAAAAACCTTGACCAACAGTGGGCATATCGTCACCCACGTCACGGATGGACAGCAAGCGCTTGAGATATTTGCCGTATCGCCTGATCGCTATGATTTGATTTTGATGGATCATCATATGCCGATTTTGGACGGGGTACAGGCCACCATCAAGCTACACGAGCTCTATGATCCGCAGTCTTTGCCGCCGATTATCGCTTTGACAGCCAATGCGATGGACGGCGAGCGTGAAAAATATCTCAAGGTTGGGATGCAGGATTATTGCACCAAACCCTTTAAACAAGAGCAGCTCAATGCGCTGGTGCAGTATTGGCTGATTCAGCAGTCATCCAATCAAGAATAGCGGGGCAATAAAAAAGCTTAACCCTTATCATAAAGGTTAAGCTTTTTTTTGTACTCAGTAACAATCAGTAAATAGTAAGCGTCGACTAGTTGACACGGGTCTGGTAGTCACCAGTACGGGTATCCACACGGACCACTTCGCCCTGCTGGACAAATAGTGGTACACGTACAACCGCGCCAGTCTCTAGCGTGGCAGGTTTGCCGCCGCCGCCTGAGGTATCGCCGCGTACGCCAGGATCGGTCTCTGTGATTTGCAACTCAACAAAGTTTGGCGGCGTGACAGATAAGGGTACGCCATTAAATAAAGTAATGACACAAAGCTCATTACTGTTGTCCTTTAGCCATTTTGGCGCATCACCAACGGCCGCTTTGTCGGCTTGCAGCTGCTCGAAGGTTTCTGGATGCATAAAGTGCCAAAACTCACCGTCGTTGTATAGATAGTTCATTTCAGTGTCTAGTACGTCAGCGGCTTCTAAGCTGTCGCCTGATTTAAACGTTTGTTCAAGTACTTTGCCACTACGAAGGTTACGCAGTTTGACGCGGTTAAAGGCTTGACCTTTACCCGGTTTGACAAATTCGTTTTCAAGAATGGCACAAGGATTGCCATCCAGCATGACTTTTAGACCTGCTTTAAATTCATTGGTAGAAAAACTTGCCACAAGAGACTCCTAAGGGTTTGTAAGTAGGGGGTATCACTATGCTATGTGCTGGTGGTTGCAGGGCTTATTGCGCCAAACCTCATACCATCACTTGTGTCTGTCGCACTTAGCTAGCAAAATAGGCTAGGCGGGATACTTTGATAGGGTAGACACTAAGGGCGTATAATAGCGGCTTTTGGGCACAGGTAATAGGCTGTCATGATAAACCATTTAATCACACAAAAAAACTGGCAAACGCAATTATCCGAAGCCATTACATCCGTGGATGAATTGCTTAGCATCCTAAAGCTTGAGACGCTACGCACAGAGATCTATGTGCCGAAACACTTTGCGCTACGTGTGCCGCGTGCTTTTGTTGCAAAAATGAAAGTCGGCGACCCCGAGGATCCGCTGCTCAAACAAGTTTTGCCCGATCAGCAAGAGCAAATAAAAGTCACAGGCTATGTGGCGGACCCACTAGCAGAAAACGACCAAAACCCTATCAAAGGTCTGCTGCACAAATACCAATCAAGAGTGCTGCTGACCATTACGGGGGCTTGTGCGATTCATTGCCGCTACTGCTTTCGTCAGCACTTTGATTATAGTGCCAACATGCCCACCGCCGATGCCAAAGCACATATCATTGACTATATCACAGCGCACCCTGAAATCAATGAGGTTATCTTAAGTGGCGGTGATCCCCTAAATGTGACCAACAGGCGGCTGTTTGCATGGCTGGACACGCTTGAGGCCATCCCGCAGCTGACCACCATTCGTCTGCATACGCGCTTACCGCTTGTGATTCCTGCGCGTTTGGATGCGCCGCTATTAGATAGGTTGGCCAAAAGCCGCTGTCAGATTGTGATGGTCATCCACTGCAATCATGCCAATGAGATTGACACCCTGACGGCGGAGCATCTACAGCGTGCAAGAGCCGCTGGCATTACGTTACTCAACCAAGCGGTGTTGTTAAAAGGCATCAATGATAGTGTGGCGATACAGACGCAGCTCAGTCAGCGCCTGTTTGCCGCAGGTGTGCTGCCGTATTATTTACACGTTTTGGATAAAGTGGCAGGCGCGGCTCATTTTGATAGTGATGAGCATAGCGCTGTGAGGCTATACTGGTCGCTGCTGGCGGCTTTGCCAGGGTATCTGGTACCCAAACTGGTCAGAGAATTACCGAATAAACCCTTTAAAGTGCCGGTTAACATTTACCATGATGTTTGATATGCAAAATATGCTATATTAAAAATTAGTAAACAAAGAATGACTAATAAAGAGTGGGCGAGCTGCTGACTACCAAACAAGCAATATCAATAGTGACGCTTGGTAAAGGATTTATCCAGCGTGCGGGTAAGGATGGTATTAAGGTATAGTCATGCGAAGTAAAATCGATACGCTGATATTAACGTGCAACTGGCATCAGCTTTTCTTACTTGCCTGTCTGACAAAACGGCTTCGCTGTTAAACTATTCGATATCACGAAAAGTTATTGGATTAAAAGTTATTGGATTAAAAGTTATTAGGAATCTGGATGATCACCCTATCGACGTTTCAAGAGTATTTGTCTGCTACAAAACTGCAGTCAACGACAGCAAGGCGTTCTGTTGATAATGAAGCGCGCTATTTGCAGACACTATTGACCGGTCTGCCGTCACAGACACATGAGACGCAAGCTGAGCGGCTAGAAGAGATTTTGAAGGGCTTGCAGGCAGCGGATATGGAGGAGGAGCAGCGCCTTAAGCTCACCGCTTGTGTCATCGAGGCCGCCGAGCAATTGATTGTGGCGCTGCGCCAACACTATATTTATGAGACTGCTGCCTTTAGTGAGGCGCAGATGGCGTATGTGGCTCAAGTTCGGTCGCTATATTATTTGGTTATCATGATCTATGATGGTGTCATACAGCGTGAGATGACAAGCTCCATCCATCCCGATAAATCTGCTACAAAAAACGGTTGGCAGCGTTATTTCAACCATGAAAAGCGCGCATCAGCCGTGCTCGCCCTTGCTATCTATCAGTCACTATTGATGTATCAAAAGCTCTTAGGCGAGGCGGCGCTCTGCTACCAAAAGCCGTCATCGTACTTATGGTCTAAGATCAATCAGCTGTATTATCTTGCTCATCAGCAGCGCCTAACGTTGATGAGTCTGAGCGCCCATACGCTCACTCAGCGCGCAGACAGTATTCACCGTCTGTACTGTCAGCTATGTTTGCACAGCTTATTGAACGTACATGCCATGCGTCGTCCTAATATCTTGTTGGTGCAGCGCTTGTTGCCTGAGTGGGCCGAGCATCTGCTCGCCACCATAGAGCCTGAGAGCGAAACCCGAGTGTTTGTCAATTTAAAAGACAATCAGCCGCCTACTTACTTGACGGCTCATTCATGCATCAATCCTTATGAGGATCGGTATGAGTGCTTATTTATAGAGCTGACACCGATGATTACCTATCTGCAGGCACGCAGGCAGGCATTGATAAAAGAAGGCCGGGAGGCGGTGGCGTGTGCGCTGCTCAATAAAGTAATCATGACGCTCACATATCGCTATCTACAGCCTCAGCTGACGTTGCCAACCAAGTATAGCTCAAAGCAAGACGCTGTGGTGATTGGCGGGTTTAATGACATGCATTACCGAGTCAGTCAGGGCTGCAGCTTCACCAGATTGATTGTAGCAAACGAGCTGCCAGGGGCATACCGGCCTCATTATGATACCCATCAGTTGCCCACCAACACTCATACGCGGTTGAACGCTGAGACATTTGATGGCGATGATACCTTATCGTTGTTTCGCATCTTGCGACTGCGCACTGAGCCTGCGAGCATGCCAGTAGATCGTCAACCACCGACGCGGACTGGGCAGCTCGATTCGAGTCCTCTACCTATAGATGCAGATATCCAACATAACACCAGTCATAAAACCCGTGATGAGCGCGTGGCCGCGCCGGTGCCATTACAGATCATGAGGCTTTTTTTGTTATGTCGTGCTGAGACTGCGACCACCCTTGATTGCTCGATAGGGCTGACTCGCTGGGTCAATGCTGATGGCGCTACGCCAGAGATTGAGTGGCAGGTACTCGGACACAATCCAGCGGCTTGCGGCCTACGTGTCGATGGTGATGACACGCGTGACCGGCACTTTGTGCCAGCTTTTATCATGGGGAAAGACGAGCAGCTCCAAACCGAGGCAAGCCTCATTGTCCCAACTGCCCATTTTCAGGTCGATGATCGGGTCATCATGCGTATCAATCAGCAGCAGACGCCGTTACGTTTGGGGCGACGCTTATTAATGACTGATGAGTTTAGCCAATATGAAGTGCTACGCTTATAGTTTGACTACCAGCACTATTGTTTGATTTGAGGCAAGCTTTATCAGGCCTGTAGTAGACACGAGAAAGTCTGTGTTTTTGTATTTGAATCATGGATAAGTGCCAAAACATACTGCGCGAACTCCCGCTAATGAAACTCGCCTGCAGGGGGTGCAGTTATTGTCTATAATGGTACAAATTGTTACTCTATTGATGCGATACCCAATCTGCTGACCAAGCACTGAATAAGCAAGCTCAGGTATCAAACATCACTGATAAAATACGATCGTATGATCATAAGGTTAAAAGGCCATTTATGCGCACTCAGTCTATCCTAAACCTGTTAGTCATCAATGATGATCAGCTCTATGCTGAGCGACTTGTGCAGTTATTGAGCGCTTATTATGATAGTGTGAATTTGGGGTTTTTGGACGATAAAGAAGAGCTGCTAAGGCTGTTGCGTCAGCCATGGGATGTATTGGTGTTTGGCAGTGCTTATGACATGAACTTCACCGAAGCGGTGGGCATCGTGCAAGAGCAAAGTATTGATTTGCCGATGATTTGTCTGTTTCATGATGAGGCGGCAGCCACCGCACAAAATGACGACGGCTTGCCAGCTATCGTCAGCGGTACAATGGTCAAGGCGCTCAAAGCCGAGCAAGAGATGGCAGTGGTGATGGCTATTTGCTTGCAACATGACAACTTGCGCAGCCGCCGTGAGCTAAAGACGCTACGCCATGTCATCTCTGAGGCGGAGCAACGCGCGAACGTCTTGATTAAAAACTCCAAAAGCGCGGTCGCCTATATCGATCAAGGCATCCATATATTTGCCAACGACCCCTATCTGCAGCTTTTTGGCTTTAAAACCATGAACGATGCCATCGGCGTGCCAGTCGTTGATTTGATTTCAGGCGGGGATAGTGTCAAAGGCTTTAAACAGTTTTTGCGGCAGTTTGACAAAGGCAATCGACAAGAGGTGGAGTTTGAGTTTGAAAGCAAACGTACCGATGGTAGCACCTTTGAGGCCAAACTACAGCTTGCCTCAGCCACCCTAGACGGTGAGCCTGTCACCCAAGTCATCATTCAGCAAAACACCAATAACAGCGCTGAGGTGGCCAAGCGCTTAGCGGAGGCTGAGCGTAAAGATAAACTGACTGGTATCGACAACCGCCATGGTTTTGAAAAACAAATGGCGCTGGTGTACGAGCAGGCACGACAAGGGCTACTGACAGCAGGGCTTTTGTATATTCAGCTCGATAATGTGGGTAAAATAAAAAGCAGTTTGGGCCTACAAGGGGTCGATGCGACAGTCAAGCAAGTCGCCTATATGTTAGATGAACTGATAGAAGACGGGCATGTAAGCCGCTTTAGTGATACGGTGTTTACGGTGCTTGTCGAAGACAAAAGCGCCAGCGAGCTAAAAGATTTGGCACAGCACCTTGTCACACGCATTAGTGAGATGTTTATCGAAGTTGATAAGCGTACCACCAGTACCACCGTCAGTATTGGTATCGTGAAGATAGAGAAAAATGCTGCAGAGCCCAATGTACTGCTCGAGCGTGCTATCGATGCCATCAATCAAATCATGATAGAGACTTCCAATAATGGTGGGACGTACCACTTGTATGACCCAAGTGAGCATGCCAATAGTGATGATCATGCACTGGCTGAGTCTTTGGTCGATGCCATTACCAACAATCGTTTTGAGCTGTCATTTCAGCCTATATATGACATCAACAAAGACCGTAGCGACTTTTTTGAGGTGTATCTGCGCTTACCGCTGGCAGATGCTGACAATACCGTACTCACCCCTGATCAGTTCATGGCTGTCGCCAAGACGCATAATTTATTAGAAAAAATCGACCGCTGGGTACTAATCAATGCCTGCAAAAAAATAAACGAAGTCCGTAAGACCCATCCTGAGGCCAGACTGTTGGTGCAGCTCACCGGGGCGTCGCTGGTCGACAAAAAACTGCCAAATGTGGCCAGTCAGTTGATCAAGGCAGTCGGCGGTGCCGCTGGAGTCTTGACACTGCAGTTTAATGAAAAAGACATCTTAGACTATCTGACCGTTGCCAAAACCCAGTTTTCGGCGTTGACACAAGTCAGCTGTCAGTTAGGTATCAATAACTTTGGCTCATCTGCTAAGTCTATCGAAATCGCCAGCTTTGTACAGCCAGATATGGTGCGTTTAGCGCGAAGCTATATCCAAGATATCAATTCTGCGGATAATCTCAACACGGTTAAGTCTTTGATTGTGCGTACGTCTGAGGTCCATGCTGACGTACTCATGCCATATATCGAGGATGCCGCGACGATGTCGGTGGCGTGGAGTGTGGGCGCCCGTTATTTGCAAGGATACTATCTAGAAGCGCCCAGCGCGACCATAAAAGTCTCATAACGCCATGCCTCATCCTGTTTTTAACTGTCATACCTTTTAACTGAAGATTGTCAAACATGTTTATGATTCGTCAGTATCGTTTGTGCGGCCTTGTTGCCGCTGTTTTATTGCTCAGTGCGTGCGGAGAGCAAGTGCCTGCTGATCACCGTGACCCTGTGACATTGCCGCTATATACTGAGGGCGATGCCGACAACGGTGCGATTATTTATCAAGATGCCTGCGGTCAGTGCCACCAGCTAAATGCAGGGCTGAACAAAAAAGGTCCGCAGCTGATGAATATCTACGGCGCGCCTGCCGCCGCCCTCGAGGATTATACTTATAGTGAAGGATTAAAGGTGTCAGGCTGGGTATGGGATGCACAGACACTAGACCCTTATATCGCCGATGCGCAAAAGAGTATGCCAGACTCAAAAATGCTCTCAGACCCGATGCCGGATGCAAAAGAGCGAGCAGATGTGATTGCTTATCTGGCAACCCTAAGGGCGGCGCCGCCTGCGACCGATGACGGTATTTGATCGCAGACTTATTATGTTTATTCTTCCAAAATGAGCCAATAACTGACTATGAGCCATGCCGCGATTGACCCCGCTTCTCCCATCACCTCTCAGCCAGCCACGCAGCTGGCAGATACGGCGGCCTTGAGTGCCGCTGACTATCAGCACAATCAGCAAAAAATAGCTCAGCTGCTTGAGCAACTAAACCACATCGTTTTAGATAAGCCGCAGGCGATTAAGCTGGCGCTTAGTGGTATATTGGCGGGTGGTCATTTATTGCTACAAGACTTGCCTGGTATGGGTAAGACCACATTGGCACAAGGGCTAGCCCAGCTGCTTGGCCTAAGCTTTAATCGTGTGCAGTTTACCAATGACATGCTGCCCGCTGATATTTTGGGCATGAGTATCTTTGAGCAAAAAAACCAGCGCTTTGAGTTTCGGCCAGGGCCGATCTTTACGCAGTTGTTACTTGCGGATGAAATCAACCGCTCTAGCCCCAAAACCCAAAGCGCACTGCTAGAGGCCATGGAGGAGCGGCAAGTGACGCAAGATGGGCAAACCTATGCGCTGCCGAAGCCGTTTTTTGTCATTGCCACCCAAAACCCATTGCAGCAAGCAGGCGTCTATCCACTGCCTGAGTCGCAGCTCGACAGGTTTTTATTGTGTATCTCGCTTGGCTATCCATCGCCTGCCGCTGAGCGTGAGCTTTTGCAAGGTCAAGATCGCCGCGAGCTGCTCAAAGGCTTGTCTGCTGTACTTGATACCGAGGCGGTATTATTGGCGCAGCAGGGTGTTAAGCACGTGTATGTGGCTGATTTGGTCTTGGACTATCTACAGCGGCTGGTCGCAAAGACACGCGCCAGCTCGGAGTATCATGGCCTTTCACCACGTGGTGTGCTGTCGCTCCAGCGAGCGGCGCAGGCTTATGCGTATGTATCGGGGCATCAGGAGGTGGCACCAGAGGACATCCAAGCGGTGTTTGCTGCCGTCACCGATCATCGCCTCGGCCAGCGTTTTTTGCCCGCGCATGTGACTGGTGGACAAGCGATGCAGACCATCGCCCAACGTATTTTGGCCGAGGTGGCTGTTATTGTTTGACCGTCTGTTTACTCATAATAGGCTCACTTCTAAAGCTGCTCGTTTATTAGCGATAAGACGATTAATTTTGAGGATAGGGTCGTTATGAGTCTGTTGCCAAATGCCTTTACTGTACCAGCGGACTCTGCACTACGCCGCTGGTTTGCCGCGCGTGCGCCCAAAAGCGATAGCGCCACCCTCACGCTGCGTAATGTCTATATTTTTTTTAGTCGTGAAGGCCTGCTGTTTGCTGTTTTGTTAATCATCACTTTTATCGCTGGCATCAATTATGGCAACAACTTGGTGCTGGGTTTGTGCTTTTATTTGGTTAGCGTTTGGCTGATCAGCTTTCATGTGACCTTTGCCCATATTTCAGGTCTTAAAGTACAGTTGATAGATGTCACTATGGCAGAGGCAGGTGCGCCTGTTTGGGTGACCTTAAAGCTGATTAGTGAGAGCCGCCAACCAAGACGGCAGCTATTATTTGGCTTTGATCAGGCTGACGGCCAAGGGCCACGCAAAAAGATTAAAAAGACCGATAAAAAAACCGACGCCCGAGCAAACGCTGGCGCTGAGCCTCAAACCTCCCTACTGGTGACACGGCTACAAGGCGAACAAACGATTCGCCTGCCAGTACAAACGCACAGCCGCGGCCAGCTGGTACTCCCCAGACTCACCATCAAAACCGTCTACCCGCTCGGCATTATGCGCGCATGGTCTTATGTGTATTTTGCCCGTCGCGCTTGGGTGTATCCCAAACCTGAGGTTTTTGATTGGCAAGCACAGTATGCGCTAGCCAATGAAAAAGATCTGCCAACAGGTGGGCAATATCAGCAAGGTCAAGATGATTTTGAGCGGCTCGACAACTATATCGAAGGTGAGTCGCTGGCCCGTGTGTCGTGGGGGCATGTGGCACGAGGTCAAGGCATGTTTACCAAGCATTTTGCCGATCCAGTCGGTCATGAGCAAACGTTGGATTATGCCGATATGCCAGCCGCGCATCATGAACAAAAACTGGCACAGCTGGCTTATGGTGTACAGACCTTGGGTGAGCTGGGCGTACCCTTTACGATGCAACTACCGCAAGATAAATCTGCCGGCGCGGCGATGGGGGTAGGTGACAGCTTTGTACAAACGTGCTTGCTAAGGTTGGCAAAAGCGCCATGAATAACTCTACACAGCCTTTATCAAAAAAAACGATAGCGTCATCGAGTCGCTTTGATAAAGCAGACGTTATAAAAACTGCCAGCTTTGAGCAGCTGGCCTTGGGTGATCATCGCAGTGCACAGATAGTACATGGCGAAAAGCCAAGCGGATATGCCAAATTTTTTGCTTTGCCTGCCTACTATTGGGTGTTGATCGCCCAAGTGGTCATTATCTTACCGCATGCAGCCCATCTGCCATTATGGCTAATGGGGTTTGCGGTGGTCAGTATTATTGCTCAGCTGCCGCGTGTGAAAGCGCGATTTAGAAAAACAGCGCATCTAAAACGAGTCTATCAGGGCATGCAGATGCTCGGGTTTTTGTTAGGGCTGGCAGGACTATGGCTGACTTATCACACCGCTTTCGGCCTCGATATGGGTGTGGCGTTTTTGGTGCTATGCTTGATTAGCAAGCTGTGGGAGCTCTATAAGCGCCGTGATGCCTATGTGGTATTAAATTTATCGCTATTTGTCCTCGCTGCGCTGTTTTTGATGGATCAGGGCTTGGTCACGACGTTTGAGGTAATCGTGGGGGCAGTGACGGTGCTGCTGGCCTTTATTGCGCTAAATGACGACGGTAATACGCGCGGTGATGGTCGCTTGCGTACTTTAGGTGTACTGGGTATTGGCGCATTGCCATTATTGGTCGTGCTGTTTTTGTTTTTCCCGCGCCTGCCACCGCTATGGTCAGTGCAGCTCTCAGGTCAGCAAGCGACCACGGGTGTCTCTGATAGCATGTCACCCGGTGATTTTGCCAATTTGGGACAATCGACCGAGCTTGCATTTCGGGTAGAGTTTGTAGATAACCGTCCCCCACAGCAGCAGCTATATTGGCGCGGCTTGGTCTTTAGTGAGTTTGATGGGGTCACGTGGCGTCCTAGCCCTCAGCAACAAGAGTGGCGGCCTGCACTGCAAACACCTGCTTGGATTGAGAATGCCTTTGCAACTATCCCTGATGAAGCGAAAGTTGCGCCGACCAACTATGAGATTATCCTAGAGCCAACGCAGCAAAGCTGGCTGTTTGGGCTTGATTATCCGTTTACGCAGCGCCAAGACGTCAAAATCACCTCAGACTTTACTTTATTAAAAGACCAGCCGGTGACTCAGCAGCTGCGCTACGAGGTATTGCAGTTTGCACCGATGCGTATCGACCCGATTCTCTCTGATGAATCACGCCGTCTCAATCTTACACTGCCAGCTGACGGCAATCTGCAAGCGCGAACTTTGGCGCAGCAGTTATTCGCTCAGTCAGGTTCAGACCCTGTGCGTTATATGCAGGCGCTGGAGCGCTGGATTAACCAAACGGACTTTCGTTATACACTGTCTCCGCCACAACTGAATAATAACCGTATTGATGAGTTTTTATTTGAGACCAAAGCGGGGTTCTGTGAGCATTATGCTTCCAGCTTCACCTTTATGATGCGCGCCGCTGGCATTCCAGCACGTGTCGTGGCGGGCTATCAAGGCGGCGAGCCCAGCCGTGGCGGCAATGTCTGGGAAGTGCGGCAAAAGGATGCGCACGCTTGGACGGAGGTTTGGCTTGACGGTCAAGGCTGGCTACGTGTCGATCCGACGGCTTTTGTCGCGCCTGAGCGTGTCGAGCAGGGTATGGAGGCACTGACGCAATCGCAAGGCGCGGCGATGTTTGGCGACGGTGCTGCCGCCCAAGTCAGCTATCAGCAGTATCAGCTGCTACAAACCTTACGCCGCCTCTCCGATCAAGCCAGCTATTATTGGCAAAAAGATGTCGTTGGTTACGATCAGGACAAGCAAGCCGACTCGCTACTCAAATGGTTTAATATCCGCTCAATCATGCAGCAAATTATATGGCTGACGGTCAGTGCTATCATGGTGATGGCTATAGTCATCTTAATCATTTGGCAACGTCGCCGTAAGCGTTGGCATCCAGCAGACCTACCACTTGCACAGTTATCAAAACGTATTGGTAAAAGTGATAAAGAGTTGGCTCGTCAAGAGAGTGAAGGGCAGCTGGCTTGGCTTGAGCGCTTGGCAATAGCGGTTGATGGCCGAGAAAATGATTCAAATACTGATATCGACGCTGATATCAACGCCGATACCAATGCTAAAAGTAGTAATAAGAGCAGTAAAGTGAGTAAGTTAACAGATAGCGGGCATTCAGAGATTGTACAAGCAAAAATCTTGCAAATGAGGCAGAACTATCGGCAGCTGCGTTATGGACGTCTAAGCAGCCTTGAAACCAATGATAGCGAGTACCAAACTATCCTAAAGCAGCTTAAGAAAGATGCACGTGAATTGTTCTAATGGCTGTTTTGTGAAAGCGTTGTTTAGCACATGATAAAATAGCTATTGATAATAAAGGAGGCGACTCTATGGCGATATATGTCGATTTTATGCAGATAGAATTTAAAGGCTATAAATGGTGCCACATGCTGGCAGATAACCTGCAAGAGCTCCATGAGTTTGCCGCCTTGATTGAGATAGATACGCGGTTGTTTCACCGAGACGCCAGCTATCCGCACTATGATGTGACAGTACAAATGCGCAAAAAGGCGATTGAATATGGCGCTATACCTGCCAATCGAAAAAAGATTATTGAATGTGCAAAGAAGCTAAAAATAGAATTACATGAGCAAATCGCACGCGCTGAGGGCTGCGAATAAGCGCATTCTTTCAAAGCAGAAAAAAGGTGGGTCATGCGTTTGCAGCCTACCTTATATGTCAACGTGGAACTGGTATAAATTTTCCTTGCGTGCTGTGCCTGCGCCGCTCGATGCTGCGTAAAATTTATCCCAGTCTCACTGTATCGTTTTTATACTGAACTCACTATATAAGTACTCTTTGTATATCAAAGCGCGATGCTTTATAGCATTGTGCGTAATAAACCATGCATAGTAAAGGCGCGCGTGACAACTAGATCTTATCAGCGATGATGTAAGAGCGCCAACTATGCCAGGCGCGCTGCCAGATAATCCACCAGCAAGCGAATCTTTGGCGATAAATGACGATTGTGCGGATAAATCGCCCAAATGCTTTCTTCAGGCTCTCTATAGTTATCCAGTACGCTGATCAATGCCCCTGAGGCCAGATATTGCTGCACATAATAATCAGGCAGCTGCACGATACCTAGACCCTTTAATGCTGCATCCACTAAGCTGTGGCCGCTGTTGTATTGCACGCTGCCTGAGACGCGTAGGTTTTTTTCTGTGTCCGTTGTTTTGTGCGCTTGCTGACCCACTGCCTTGTTAGCTTGTTTATTATTTTCGATAAAGTGCCAATAATCACGTGTACCAAGTAGGCAGTTATGTTTGTGCAGATCAGACAGTGTGTGCGGTGTACCATATCTTTTGAGGTAAGCAGGTGCAGCGCAGACAAAGTTGGTACGGCGACTGAGTTTTTTTGCCATCATGGTTGAGTCGCTTAATTTGCCAATACGCACCGCTAGATCATAGCCGCCCTCTATTAGATCTATTTTTTGATTGCTCAAAAAGGCCGTCACTTCGATATCGCGGTATTGCACCATAAAGTCATTGATCAGGGGCAAGAGTTGCTGCTCGCCATAGGTGACAGGGGCGGTGAGTTTGATTCTGCCTTGCGGCTTAGATTGTAAGTTACTCACCGCTTGCTCAGCGGCATCCAAGCCATCGAGCACGCCGCGGCAATGCTGATAAAACACCCGCCCTTCTTCTGTGAGCGATACCCTCCGTGTCGTACGATAGAGCAATTTAATATTCAGGCGTTTTTCTAACGCGCTGATCTGCCGACTGACCTGCGCGGTGGAGATGCCTAGCTCCTTTGCCGCTCGGGTAAAGCTCTCGTATTCAGCCACGTAGACAAACTCACTAATGCCATCCCAGCGCATGATTATTACCACTGTGAAAAAGATATTTGCAAATATAACACATTGTTATCACAGCAGAAACAACTATAATGGACAATATAAAATCAACGCCTATAGACGACTCAAACTAGCGCTTGCTTCTACAGTGTAAGCGCTATAAGCTAAATTGGTCTGAGCGTGATTAACGCCATCACTTATTTATGATTACAAGAGGGAATACTATGTCAGATAATTTTATTAAGTCCAAAGCCGCCATTGCGTGGGGGCCAAATGAGCCGCTATCTATCGAAGAAGTCGATGTGATGCTGCCCAAAAAAGGTGAAGTGCTGGTAAAGGTTGTCGCCAGCGGCGTTTGCCATACCGATGCGTTCACCTTATCTGGTGAAGACCCAGAAGGCGTGTTTCCTACGATTTTGGGTCACGAAGGTGGCGGTATCGTCGAGCAAGTCGGTGAAGGCGTGACCAGCGTGCAAGTCGGCGACCATGTCATTCCGTTGTACACCGCAGAGTGCGGCGTCTGTAAAATGTGTCGTTCAGGTAAAACCAACCTATGCTCGGCAGTACGCGAAACCCAAGGTAAAGGCCTGATGCCAGATGGTACCACGCGTTTTTACAAAGATGGTAAGCCGATTTACCATTATATGGGCTGCTCGACTTTTTCTGAATACACGGTGTTGCCAGAGATTTCATTGGCCAAAGTCAATAAAGAAGCGCCATTAGAAGAAGTCTGCTTGCTGGGCTGCGGCGTGACCACGGGCATGGGCGCTGTGATGAATACTGCCAAAGTCGAGGAGGGCGCAACGGTTGCTATCTTTGGGCTGGGCGGCATCGGACTGTCTGCTATCATCGGCGCGCAAATGGCCAAAGCCAGCCGTATCATCGCTATCGATATCAACGAGAGCAAGTTTGAGTTGGCCAAAAAGCTTGGCGCGACAGATTGCATCAACCCAAAAAATTATGACAAGCCCATTCAGGATGTCATCGTCGAATTGACCGACGGCGGCGTGGATTATTCGTTTGAATGTATCGGTAATGTCGATGTCATGCGCTCAGCACTAGAGTGCTGCCACAAAGGCTGGGGCGAGTCGGTCATCATCGGGGTCGCAGGCGCAGGCCAAGAAATCTCAACCCGTCCATTCCAGCTAGTGACAGGCCGTGTTTGGAAAGGTTCAGCATTTGGCGGGGTCAAAGGCCGCAGTGAGTTGCCCGGCTACGTCGAGCGCTACCTAGCAGGTGAAATTCCGCTACAAGACTTCATCACTCACACCATGCCGTTAGAAGACATCAACGATGCCTTTGATTTGATGCATAAAGGTGAGAGTATTCGTTCGGTGGTGCACTTTTCTGAGTAAACATTAAGTTAAGCAGCAAACGATAAGCTGAAAATACCGCGCCTATTATGGGGCGGTATTTTTTTATGCTCAAGACAAACCATAGCGATTAGCCTTGCGCGCGATGAATGATTTGCTCTGCAAGCGTAGTCAAGTCTGTGGCCATAAAGTCCGGTGTTGGCACATTGGGGGCGGATAACAAGGCATTATAAGGACGTTTGAGAAACGCTCCTTGGCAGCCAGCAGCTTGCGCGCCGATGGTATCCCAAAGATGACAGGCGACTAGGCATAAATCTGACGTCTGGACGGCCAGTTTATTAGCGACCAGCTCATAGGTTTCAGGCGCCGGCTTGAACATTGCAACCTGCTCAACGCTAAAAGACTGCTCAAAAAATACGCTCAATCCTGCCTGTTCTAGTGGCGTAGGGGCGGCGCTGGGTGCTGAATTGGTCAGCGTCACCAGACGAAACCCTGCCTCACGTAGTTTGGTCAATGCTGGGACAGCGTCAGAGTGCGCAGGCATATTGCTCATATGCGCTTTTAACTCATCGATATCGTCCTCTGTCAGCATGATTTGGTGGATATCAGCGCTCATCTGTAATGCGCCGATACCCAGCTCACCAAAAGGCGTGTACAGTCCTGATAACGTCATGGTTTGCGAGTATAGCACTAGCTGGGCAAACCACTCTCTGAGCATGTTTTTGTCACCGAATAGGCGTGCAAATAACGGCGCTAAAGTGGTTATGTCGAGTAGCGTCTCGTTGACGTCAAAGACGATAACCGCGGGTGTTAGGTGAGCGTGCATAAGATATCCTTTCATCGACAACGCTTAGGGTTTAGTCTGGCATATGGGCCAATTGCCCTAAGATATTGAGGTAATTGTCTACCCCTTGCGCGCCGCTTACCAAATGACGCTCATTAAAAATCATCGCTGGCACACTTTGAATGCCTTGCTGCTGCCAGTGCTGCTCTTCTGCGCGTATCTCTCGAGCAAAACGCTGGTCTGCTAAGACCGCCAGTGCCTCGCTTCGATCTAAGCCGACCTCTGCTGCGATATCGGCCAGTACCGCGTTATCCGATATATCGCGGTTGTCCGTGAAGTGCGCTGCAAAAAGCGCTTGCTTTAACTCATGTCTGTGGCCTTGTTTTTCGGCCCAGTGTAAGAGCTGGTGCGCATTAAAGGTATTGTGCATCCATGTGTCGTCGTTGAAGTGAAACTGAAAGCCGACCTCATTTCCCGCCTCTGTTATTCTGGCGCGGCTGGCATCCGATTCTGCCTTACTTGAGCCATACTTTTCCATGATGTGCTCACGCATATTTTGTCCTTCTTTTGGCATTTTTGGGTTTAATTCAAAAGGATGCCAATGTATCTCATGGTCTGTATTGCTTTGCTCAAGCGCTGCGGCCAGTTGGCGGTAGCCAACGACGCACCAAGGGCACACCACGTCTGAGACGATGTCGATACGTAGGGGAGTGTTGGTATTTTTCATATCTATCTGCCTGATATTATTTATATAATTGATATTGTTTAAAGTTATTTGAGGTTTATGCGCAATTGCTATCTATCAATTCATGCTAGAAGAATGATATTGCGATTGCAATCATATTATTAAATAAACTTTGGTTTGTTTTTTTTGACCAAGCAATGTCACAGCGGGTTTACAAACCCCTAATGGCTCACTGGATCACGCGCCAGCAGTGGCAAGATGCGGCCATCACATCAGGCGTTCATCATACAGGAGGGGGATGCCATAGCCTTGCGTGCAAAGGTCAAAATATGACCCTTAAAAGGCAGCTCAAGATAAGAGGTATCCTCTGGCCTTACGTGCTGACTGCTAAAACCAAACTCCAGCATTTTATTGGTCAGCTTAAAATTGTTGATTGTCACGTAGCGTACAAATACGGATGTCGGTATTGCCGATTTCAATCGTTTGATAACGCACGCGCACAGTCGTCAGCGAAGTCATAAACTGTCTTAAAAAATAAGCAAGAGTGCAAGGTTTGGCAAGGAGTGCCACGTTCAAAGGCTGGGTTTTTGTGCAATGACGTAACGTGTAGGGAGCTGGTTGATATAAATGGTGGGTCATACACAGCAGTGGTTATTGGTAAATATTCAACACGGCCTATATGTCAGTTCAATAAAATCAATAAAAACAGACAAGTAAAGGTTGGCATACGTCAAAGGTCAGTATGACGCAATACGGTGCTAGCTACTGTTACGTATGAGGGTAGTATCGTTGCGAAGTGTGCCGCCGTCAGCTATCTCGTTGCTTATATAAAAGCATGGCGGTATGGTATAAAGATAAAGGAGGGCGTTGTGGATAAAAATAGCGCGCACCGCACCAAGTTGTCTGCTATAAACACAAACATAGAAGTGGGGTGCGTGCCTCTTAATGAGAATATGATACGTCAGTCATGTCTATTTTTATGTTTATGTTTATAAAAGTCATGACCGTCACGAGTTATGAGCAAGTACGCCATAGATGCTTAATTTAAAAATCGGAGTCCAGAGGTTTTGAGTGCCCAAACCAGCTCTACAAAAGCGCGGCTATTGGTGAGCGGCTCGCCATCGATGATCAGCACATATCCTGAGCCATCAATCCACAAAAACACAAAACTGGTCTCAGGAATCAACAAGTCAACCTGCTGAAAAAACGAAATTGCTTGGCTTTCTACTGCCCAGCCGCGTTGTTTTTGGCGCAGCATAAAGCCTGAAAAGTCAGCCGCCGCCACACTCAGCATATCCGCTTCTTCTTGGTTATAGCCGATGCGCGCCAGACAAAAGCCCTCATCAGAGCCGATAGCGGCACGGCGCTTACCAGATAGGCTTGCGACGACATAAGGCAAAAACTGATCCAATGGTAAGTTGGGCGCGGGCAAAAACAGGGACAACTTTTCGATCCAGCCGGCCTCTATAAAGCGCTGTAACCACGTCTCAGAGTAGCGCTCTAGCCAATCAGCGGCGAGTAGGGTTTGCTCATAAGAGAGTAGGTCTTGTAACGATAGCTGCTCCTCTGTAGGTTCGCTTTGGGAAAATGCCTCAAAAATACCGGCTGGGGTTAGGGTAAGATAGGTTTTATCAGCATTTAAGTAAGAGGACATAGCGGCTACCATTGTGATGAAATTATAAAATAGGTGATAAGTTAAGTTTTGATGTTTTTGGTTTGGTCAAGACGTTGTTGGCAGTTGTTCCAGCGCTCGTCAAAGTGCCAGTCGCTTTTGCCTAAGCGAAACCAAACCAAAGAAAAAGCCAGACGGTCATTGCGAGCGATACAGTGGGCAAAAAACTCGTTTTCGATTTGTTCAATCGTGCCCCAGTCCTCCTCGGCACGTGCTTGCATCAGCTCGGCGGTGATGTCTTTGGAGATTTCTTTGGCATCGTCGCTACTGATGCGCAGTCGCTGTTTTTGCTCATTGAGCGACGGCGATATCAATACACTCCAACGCGTCGCCAGCATACTGTTGCGCTGGATGTAGCGTTTTTTGTCAATGCAGTCGCGAAAGCCTTGTGCAACATGAGGGTACAGACGGTCTTTAATACGGGTAAATAGGTTATTGACATCGTAAGGAATATCGTACCAGCAGCCATAAAAAAAATCTGCCACCGCGCCCTGTAGCGGTTCTTTTTCGCTCAGCAGTAGGGCAGCGTTGATACGCTGCTCATGAAAGTGACGATTGGCAGGTGCCAAAAATACTTTGCGTGAGTAAAAGCGAAACGCACGGCGCGCCTCGGTTTCGGCTTCTTTGATCAGATCTACATCAGACATAACAGGATCCTTTAGGTCACATCTTCGTTGCGGTTATTCTTGCCTGGATAGCGGCTGCGCCTATGGTGTGGTGTTGTATGGACATGACCCAATAATCACGGCGATGACGACTGTCATCGACCATGAAAAAATAAAATCAGCCAAAGCAAGATAGCAAGTAACGACTAATCAAGCAAGGTTTCCATCAAATCAATCATAAACTCGGCGTCTTCTTCATCCATGGCCTCAAATCCTTGCGGCATACCCAGCTCGGCCAATGCTTCTTGACCGTCTGGGTCGTTGTGCAGGTTGAGTATGGCATTCATAAAGATATCGGTATCTGGAAAATCGTCTTTGATCAGCAGCACATGACTGATATCAGCCAAATCACTTTCGATCAGTACCGATAGCTGAGCTTTGGTCAGACGAGAAAAACTGTGAAATACCTCTGCCAAAAAGAACGCTGCCTGCGCATCGCCTTTGATGACTTTACGCGCCGCAGCTTGATATGTTTCGGTGACATCCCAGCTCAGATCAGACTCTGCTATATCGACAGCCTCAAGCAGGCGCAAACCGATCAGCTTGACATCGCGGTTGTTTGCCATCGCGATGGTGGCACCAGCTTTGATATCTTCTAAGGCGTTGATGTCGCTGTTGGCACCAGCGGCGATGACCATTTCGTCAGATTTGCCGATAGGACGTGCGACCGCTTTGTAGCCTTGTTCACGGATCAAAGTTACCGCATCAAAAGGATTGGCATAGATGACCTGAATGTCCCCAGCCGTGATGATTTGTTGTTGCTCTGCGTGTGAGGCTGGCGTATTTAGGTGCATGTTTAAGTTGGCACGCTTTTGAATCAAGGTGTTAAACATATGCCAACCTGCAAAACGCTCAGGCGAAAAATCAGGGGCGATTAACATATTGTGTGTCGTCATGATTTAGCCTTCCTCATCTTGTTTCATTTGGGCGTACTGAGCCATTGCCGCTTCGATTTTGCTGCGTGATGGCTTGCGGCGTACTGAAGTGTATCCTACAGTTTCACCGCGGCGAACATTGGGCACGACCGTGGCATATACCCAGTAGTGACTGCCGTCTTTACATAAATTTTTGACATAGCCATGCCACTTCTTTCCAGCTTTTGCTGTGTCCCACAAGTCTTGATAAGCCGCTTTTGGCATATCAGGATGACGCAGAATATAGTGCTGTTGACCGATGAGCTCATCGACGTGGTAGCCACTAATCTCGACAAAGGCGTCGTTGACGTGAGTGATAATGCCGTCTAAATCGGTACGCGAGACAATGAGCTTACCATCTGGGTAGGGACGCTCTACACCTGTATCATAGACAGTCCGAGAGGTGCCATCATAGTAAGTTAGCGTCATCTGCTCAGCTGGCATATCCGGCTTTGGTGCATCAGGGATTGGAGAACCCATAGTAATCTCCTTTATTTATCGTTGTATTTATCTATCGTTGTATTCGTCGTGATTGACTGGCAAATAATGATCGATTAAATAAGTTTTGCTAGGGCTTCTGAGGCGCGTTTGATGTCCAAAAAGATCAAACCGAGCTTGGCGTTTGACTTGGCCATGATAGTCAATACCGCTTCATCGCCTGCTGAGGTCATGATGACATAGCCTTTTTCGCCTTGGATCATAATACGATCGATACTACCACGCGCCAGCTCGCGACCTGCACGGTCACCCAATGACAATAAAGCGGCTGACATAGCGCCAACACGGTCTTCATCAACGCCTAACGGTAGGGCTGATGCGATCATTAGACCATCGTTAGAAATTAGGGCAGATGCTTCGACATCGGCAGATGAGCTGTTTAGGTCTTCCAAGATTTGCTGGAACGAATCTGTACGCATATCACTTTCTCTATGACGGGTTATTGAATGGATGAGATCACTATCAGCGACACTAAAAAGGGCTGAAGCAAACGCCGATCATTATAAACCCTTACTACTTATATTGATATATGTTACAGCAAACAAATGGTTGGGTTCTGCTATTTTTTGACCATCTAGTTGTCATTATCAACCTTTTATCTGCTGTTTTTAATTTTAAGACGAACTAAAGTTGGCGATAGGGTTTATTTTTTCTATTTGGCTCAGCCACTTGCAATCAGACAGTAGGCCTGTAGCAATTTTTGTTTCATTTACCCAGCGCTTTACTTTATGTTCTCAATGCCTAGCAGCCTGCGTAGCGGCCAGACAAACGAATGATTTATACAAAAAACGTTGACCATAACTTTTCATGATAGTGATATTCACTAGACTTATACCCCAAAAAAATGATATATAGTTATAGGATAGAAACGGTCATTGCTACTGAGCGTCTTGTTCAGGCGTCACATTATCCCGCTTTTCTACTCCCATGAGCCTCTATATACCGCAGTGTATAGGGGCGATTGTAGTCTTACATCAATGTCCATAATCCCCTTCGTTTGTTGCCATACGACGCGACATCGATGTAAATAAACACGTCCACCATTTTTACCCTAAGGAACCTATATGAGTATCAGTCAGGCCATCGAAAAAGTCGAAGCGCGTTACGCCCATCAACCTGAATTTGTCCAAGCCGTCAAAGAAGTGGCACTGACTATCGCGCCTTTATACGATGCCCATCCTGAATTTCAAAAAATGAAGATATTCGAGCGTTTGGTTGAACCAGATCGTATTATCTGCTTTCGCGTCAACTGGGAAAACGATAAAGGTGAGGTACAAGTCAACCGCGGCTGGCGTGTCCAGTTCAGCAACGCTCTTGGCCCTTACAAAGGCGGCGTACGGTTTCATCCAACCGTCAACCAGTCAGTGCTTAAGTTTTTGGGCTTTGAGCAAATATTCAAAAACGCTTTGACGGGTCTGCCGATGGGCGGCGGTAAAGGGGGCGCTGATTTTGATCCTAAAGGCAAAACAGACAGCGAAATTCGCCGCTTTTGCTATGCGTTTATGCGTGAGCTGCACCACTATGTCAATAAAGACATCGATGTGCCAGCTGGTGATATCGGTGTCGGCGGTCGTGAGGTCAGCTATATGTTTGCCATGTACAAAAACTTAACGCGCGAATACGGTGGCGTGTTGACAGGTAAGGGGGTGGGATTCGGTGGTAGCTTGATGCGTACAGAAGCGACAGGCTACGGTGCGGTGTACTTCTTAGAAAACATGCTCGCTGCTCAAAACGAAAGTATCGAAGGCAAAAAAGTACTGGTCTCAGGGGCAGGCAACGTCTCGCTCCATGCCGCCGAAAAAGCCTGCATGCTAGGCGCGACAGTTCTGACGGTCTCCGACTCACAAGGGACGCTCTATGATGCAAATGGCCTAAATCAAGAAAAAATCGATTGGCTAAAAGCGCAAAAAGCCCAGAGTAAGCCGCTGTGCGATTATGTCGATGTCTATGGTGGTGAGTGGTTCGCGCAGCAAAAGCCTTGGCACATCAAAGGTGATATCGCCATTCCATCAGCCACACAAAATGAAGTCAACGAAGACGATGCCAAACATATGGTCGAAAACGGCATCAGATATATCGTCGAAGGCGCGAACATGCCGCTGACAGCAGAGGCAGTCGATCATATCCGTTTGCACCGTGTGCACTATGCGCCAGGTAAGGCAGCAAACGCAGGCGGCGTGGCAGTCTCAGGTCTTGAGATGTCACAAAACTCGGTACGTCAATACAAAACCTTTGAAGAAATAGATGAGCGCCTAAAGCGCATCATGAAAAACATCCATGACGGCGCGGCTGAAGCATCAGCAAACTATGGTCAAACGGACAACGGCTATATCGACTATATGGCAGGGGCCAATATCGTTGGCTTTAAACGGGTGGCGGACGCACTGTGCGCTTATGGTATCTTAAACTAACACCTTCTGTCTGCTGAGGCACTGTCAAATACCGCACTTATCATATATAAGTGCGGTATTTTTTTGTCTGTATAAAATATTTATGAGTGCAAAGACTGGTTGTAAACTCGAGGTAGTAGACGCCGGCTAAAGTTTTTTGGGTTATAAAGTATTAATTTATAAAAGTTTTTACATATTTTACTTGAAGTTACATTAATCTATTTTTTTAGACAGTTTATAAGTAATTATCACCGATCTTTTTGACTATCATCAATTATCTCAGTGTTTATCGCACGGGTTTATATCATCAATCATTCATATCGCGGGCAAACGATGCCGCTGACAATGTCGATATATTTATCAAAGGATGAATCATGACAGTCAATAAGGAGGTCTATTCTGATGGCCGCTCAGGTATGTCGGGCTTATATCCAATGATACAGGATACGCCAAATGCTGAGCGGTTTGCTTGCAGCGTTGGTCAGAATCATAACGATAATGGCCGTGAAGATATGAACAATCGAGCGGCGCATGTCTTTGGTGCTTATCCACCAGCCTCCAAACGCGCGCAGACCAGCTGTTATAAAGACCCTGCATTAAACATAAACAACCATATAAACAAGCAAGTAACCAGCCATCTACGTAGCAATGATTGCCTAAAGCCCTACCGCCAAAACACCCAAAAGGGTATAGAAAATGACACAAACAATGGCATGCAACCTGTCGGTAAGTTTGAGCGGATGGAGCGTCTAGCAGGCGATGCGTTCAGTACTATCGATCAGGCGATGACTCATTTAGAGGGCGCGCAGCCGATACGCTTGAGCTTTCAGTTGATGACCCGTGCTGAGCCTACCACAATGGTGATTGCGACCATACAATCGCTACTAGCCATCAAAGCGGCCGACGATGAGATTTTAATCATAGATAACAACCATACTAAGCGTGAGCTTTATAAGCCTTTGGCAGATTTTTGTCATGGCTTAGAGCCGCATTTCAATGTGCATTTTTATCATATCGATGCGGTGGTAGGGTTTAAGTCTGGTGCGCTCAACTTGGCGCTAGGACTGATGAACCCTAGCGCCAGTCATGTGGTGGTGGTCGATAGTGATTATCAGGCGTTGCCACATGCTCGTGATGCCATTATCAGCGCGATCCACGAGTATCCTGAGCATGCTTTATTGCAGTTTCCGCAGTTTTATCGTGATGCAGATAAAGCGGATGTCCATAGCGAATTAAACCATTATTTTAACCATCACTTATATCGATCTTTTAATCGTCAGCGGGCGTTATCTACCGGTACTTACGCGGTGATACGCCGAGATGCTTTAGTGGGTTTAGGCGGCTGGTCAGGAGAGTCCATTACTGAAGATGCGCAGATGGGGGTGCTGCTCCATCGTATGGGTTTGTACAGTCGTTTTATACCCAAGGTGATTGCTACCGGTATATTGCCCACCACGCTGTGTGATCTGATCGCTCAGCGGCAGCGCTGGGTATATGGCAATGTACAGGTGCTCAACCGTTACTTTGTTACGCCGTCATCTCTAACCGCTGATAGCAGCGCAAATACAAATGTAAGCCAGACGATGGGCGAGCGTTTGCAGTATATGCGTGCGCATTTTTCGCAGCTGAGTGCCTGGATTAATTTCACGGGGATTTTTATCGTGCTGCATGTCTGTACGCTGCTTATCGTGCTGGCGGCTTTGATAATAGGCGCACAGGTGGATATGGCGATGTTGCTTACGCCCTTATATGTGGTTTATGCCGCTTATGGCGTGTTTTTGTTGCGACGGCTGTGGGCCTATGCGCAAGACCACTCACCGCTTAATCAGCAGGTAGCTCAGCACGTTACGCCAACCTTTACCAATAAGCTACGAGCGTGGGCAATGCACCTAAACTTTTGGGAAATCGGCGCGTTGTCATGGTGGCCTGTGCTGTGGGGCCGCGACAAGCCATTTGTGTGTACGCCCAAACAGGCGGTGATTAGTAGCCGCCGCAGCGTATGGCAGGCCAATGTTTGTGCCTTACCAAAACTGCTACTCATACTTAATGTCATTACCTTAGCCGTGACCTCACCGCTATCAGCGCTGTATTCGCCTTTGTTATTTGTCAGTGCGCTTGTGGTCACTGTCCTCAAGCTATGGTCAGCAAAAGTGGCTTTTGATAATTATGGGTATCCACCTGAGGTGGATGACCGCTATGCTAATGAGCATGATACGTATGACGAGATCAATAACACTGTAAACCAAAGTTGTGTGATTAAAAATAATATCGCTAAAAATAACAATACCGCTAGAGATAATATTACTAAAAATAAGCGCCCAAATAACACCGATCCAATAAAAAAATATATGGCTGAATAAAATAATAAATGGATGACGTATGTTGACTTCTATCAAAACCAACCCAAATAGTCATATAAAAGCTAAAACCCCTAACATCGTTATGGATAAAATATATGACTTGCCTGAGTCACCGGCGGCGTGTGAGACAACCGATGGGGCAAGCGCTAAAGTAAGAAGACCACTGCGTATTGCCATCATCGCGCACTCGTTATATCCCATTGCCCAGCCTTATGCAGGTGGTCTTGAGATGATCACTCAGCTGATCTGTGATGAGCTGGTGGCGCAAGGCCATCAGGTGTTGCTCTACGCTCATGCGGACAGTCAAACCCATGCCACACTAGTACCCTTTATGACCCGTGATGAATTTGAAAAAACAGTTTATGCCGATGAGCATGAGTCAGTAGAGATGAGCCGCGAGGAGCTGTATCAGTATTTGATCTACCAGCAGGCGCTGCGCGATATCATTAGCCGTGATGAGCAAGGAATGATAGATGTGGTACACAATCATAGCTTGCACCATGTGCCGATGATGATGGGGCAGGCGTTTGCCGCGCGGTTTTTTACCACGTTTCATACGCCGATTTTTCCGCAGCTGCGTCTGGCACTACTGACGCTACGGCAAGGCACTCAAACCCAATTTACAGCGATCAGTGGTCATCAGCAGCAGCTATTTGCTGAGTTTGTGCCCTCGCATGTGGTCTATAACGGCATCGATGTTCACTCATTTACTGCCAATACAAACCCAATTGCTGATGAAGTGTATTTTTGGTACGGGCGTATCTGTCCTGAAAAGGGTACGCATTTGGCGATGGAATATTGCAAAGCGGCAGGTAAGCGCCTAATTATTGCAGGTCCCAAAAGTAATGAGGAATACTTCGATGACTATGTGGCACCGCTGTTAGAGGTAGATAGGAATAGCGATATGCCGTTATTTGATTATGTTGGTCATTTAAATAAGGATCAAATCAACAAGCAGTTAAGCCAAGTCACCGCCATGCTATTTACCAGTACTTGGGATGAGCCTTATGGTCTGACGCTCGCTGAGAGCCTCGCTTGCGGTACACCTGTGATTGGCTTCGATGTCGGTGCCAGTGCTGAGATTATCACGCATCAGACGGGCATTATCGTACCCAAAAAGGATAAAAAGGCATTTATACAAGCGTTTGCTGACATTCAGCATATTTCACGAGCAGCCTGTCGTGCTCGCGCTGAGCAGTTTTGTTCAGTCGCTGCGATGGTCGATGGTTATCTGCGTTTATATGAGCAGGCAGTAGCGGTCGATGACAGCGATAGCATCCAAGACACGCCCTAGCATTCTCTCCTTTTTTCTTTATGTCGTGACTATCAATGACTGCCTTCATCTCTTAGGAGCTTTTTTACCATGCGTATCGGCTACTATGCTCATCACCACGGCTCGGGGCACTGCCGCCAAGCAGACAAACTGGCCGCCTTATTACCACCAGAGCTGCGTTCGCAAATGACGGTGTTTACCAGCTTACCGGCTGATGGTTATCGTTTTAGCAGTATAAATAATGAGCACATCGTACGTTTAGACGCTGAGGATGAGCGACCAGATGATGTGCTAGCGGGGCGAGCAGGTGAGTATTGGCAGCCAAGCTGTTTGCACTACTCGCCAGTGGGCAACAAAGACATTCAAAGACGCAGTTGGCAGCTGCTTGATGAGATACATCAGCGCCAGATTGACCTGATGATTATTGATGTTAGCGCCGAAGTGGCTATGCTATGCCGTACCGCTAGTGTGCCTTATCTCTATGTACGGCTGGCAGGCGAGCGCGATGATGCGCCGCACTTAAACGCCTTTGCGGGCGCGCTTGGATTGTTAGCTCCTTATCCTAAAGCATTGGAGGCGGCAGCCACGCCGGACTGGGTACGACAAAAAACGCTATATCTGGATTTTTTGCCAAGCAAAGCCCAAGGTTTGCTTAGCTTTTGTGAGTTTATGGACGAGCTTATGACATTGACTCATGATGATGCTATTCATAAACAACTGGTCGCCAGCGTCGATAAGTCTTTTATCGTTACTGTGATTAAAGGCTATGGCGGACACGAAGCGATTGATGCCAAGTTGCCAAAGCTACGCCAAATACTACCAGACGCTATAATCGTCTCTCTTGGCCCTATCGATGATGAAGTACGGCATTGTGTCGATATTGCCGCCCACGTCGATGATGTGACGCCATTTATCGCCTATAGTCATCTGCTATTGATGGCGTGTGGCTTGAACGCAATTGCGCAGGCCTATGATTATGCCACGCCGCTTATTGTATTGCCTGATGTGCGCCCGCACCATGAGCAAGAAGTGATGGCAGAAGCGTTAATCGAACAAGGTCGTGCGCTTAGTTGGCCACAGTTTATCGCCACAGCCTCTAGTATGGATAGTCAGAACCTATTGTCTTCTCTCTCCACGAATAATAAGTCAATTGACCATGAGCAGGCTGCTTTGACAGATAGGCAAGCCAATTTGGCGGCGCAACGCTTTATGAATAGCATTGCTGACTATATTTCTGTAAAAGATTGGTTTGCAGAATGGTTGTTGCCGCAGTTGGACTTAAAACTTAAGAAATAAGAAATAACAAAGAAATTTATAATAATAAGAGCAAATATTTCCATGACAACGACAACCAGAGTTCAAGACGCCGCACATAACACCATTCCCGTGAGTGTAATAACGACTTGCTATGGGCGCAATCGACATCTTTACAATCTACTTGCTAGTCTGGCGCAGGGCAGCGTCAGGCCGCGCGAGGTGGTTATCGTTAATGATGACGCCGAGGCTGAACGTCTGGCAGACTACGATTTAAATATTATTCAGATAGCAACGACTACAGCGACTGAGCATGGATTGACGAGTAGCGCCTCGTTTGATATCGGTCGTAACCGTAATCTTGGCGCTGCACGTGCTAGCTATGAGGCTATGGTTTTTTTGGACGTGGATTGTATCGTCGCCTATGACTTTATCGACGGGTTATATGATAAATTGCAAACGCATCCTGATGCGCTACTGATGGGCCAGCCACGTTATTTAACGCGCCCTTTGACGGATGATGAAGGTAGTCAACTACAGCAAGGTCGAATGGCCGCCGACGCCTTGGACAAGCTATCGGTATTTAACCCTTATCGTGATAACTTTACCCAACATCGCAATGACAATGTCGATGCTAATATTAAAAAAACGCAAGACTATGGCGCATTTTGGAGTCTTTGCTTTGCGATAATGCGCCATCAGTTTGAGCGGATTGGCGGCTTTGATACCGATTATGTCGGCTACGGCGCTGAAGACACAGATTTTGCTTTTATGGCACGTGCTTTAGACATTGATTTTTATTTGACCAACGACGTGGTTTACCATCAGCAGCACAGCGTCTACCGGCCGCCACTCAATCATCTCGATAGCATAGTGATTAATGCCAATCGCTTTTATGACAAATGGCAGCATTGGCCGATGGCAGGCTGGCTGGCAGCGTTTACGCAGCTAGGTTTGATTGACTGGCAAGAGGCGCAGACAGTGCCTATTGAGATTCTTCGTCAGCCAAGTAGCGCTGAGATTGACGCCGCACATTATTCAGATGCGCCTTATGTGTAGACGGCTCTTAGTTCTGCTAATCCCGATGCGTCACTAGTATCAATGAGTAGTTAGTATCAATGAGTAGTGAGTTTTGATGGGCAACTAATACTGACGGATAATCTCCACACCTGTCGGCGGCGTTGCAAGCGCTTGTCGCTCAAACGCCCAATTATGACCTTCCCAAAAATGCGCGGTTTTATCATCATTATTAAAACCCAACATCACTATTGATAGCAGCGTCTCAGCTTTCTGTTTTTGCTGAATATGCAGGCGGGCAGATAACAGTAACCGATATAATAAAAACCCTGACGTCGGCGCAGAGGAATGAATATTAGTAAAGATAGGATAATCCGCCACTACTTTATGCTGCTCTGATAGCACAGCGCAATGCTCATCGCTACGTAATAGTTTCTCAAGCGGTTCTGGAATCTCTAGCACTCGGTTATCCGTTATGGGATCATCAGCGGGGTTTGGATCATCGCATGGCATGGGAAACTGATAGGCAGCATTCCCAAACAAGATGCCAAGCGGTGCTTGCTTAGTCATATCGAGTATTGCTGTCACACTATTGCTGCGAGGCGGTAGGCCAAAATGCAGTTTACTGTCACCGATTTGTCTAAAAAATAGTAGCTTTGGCAAATCTTTGGCGAGCGGATGATGGGCAAAGAAGTCTGCATGAATAAAGTCATTAAATAACACCAACATATCAGTAGGCTGCAATAACGTCTTTAAGATCGCTGTGTCTATCGACGGGTTGTTGGCGATCAATATCACACGCTGGCTTTGTATTAGCCGCGCCTGCATGATAGGCGGTAGCGCAGCAAATGCTTCTGCGGCAAGATGGCTACTACTGGTGTTTGATAATGGTTGCTCAGGCATATCTGGCATATCAATGTAGTTAAGGTATAGACGGTGGGTTAGGTTTTTGTCATGTGCTCATTATAGTATAAAGAAGAAGGTGCCTAGGCTTGTTTGAGTTTTGAAAATAGAAAAAATCTGGCAATAAGGTATTGCCAGATTTTTTGTTATGAATAGGTTTTTATAGTGGTTTGTTATACCGCTTCACGCCATCTGCCTTGTACCATGATACCTGCGATAGGGTTTAATCCCATTTGATAAGCAAGGTCAGCAGGACGGGCGATGTCCCATAATACCAAGTCAGCATCACAGCCCACTTCTATCTTGCCTTTTTTGGCGAGGCCTAATGCTTGCGCTGCATGTACGGTCGCCCCTGCCAACACTTCTTCAGTAGTGAGATAAAATAAGGTACAGCCCATATTCATCGTCAATAATAGCGAGGTGAGCGGCGAGGTGCCGGGGTTGCAATCGGTTGAGATAGCCATCGGCACCTGATGCTTGCGCAATGCTTCAATCGGTGGCAGCTTGGTATCACGCAGCGTATAAAAAGCCCCTGGCAATAGCACGGCTACCGTGTTGCTTGTGGCCATTTTTTTGATATCATCTTCTGCCAAGTGCTCAAGATGGTCGCTTGATAATCCTTGGTATTCTGCTACCAAAGCGCTGGCACCTATGTTTGAGAGCTGCTCAGAATGCAGCTTTACAGGTAAGTCTAATGAGCGAGCAACATCAAAGACGCGCTTAATCTGGTCACTACTAAAGGCGATGTTTTCACAAAAACCATCGACCGCATCGATTAAGCCCTCGCTATGTAAGATGGGCAACCACTGGCAAACTTGCTCGATATAGTCATCGGCACGGTCTTTATACTCTAGCGGTAGCGCATGGGCGGCCAAATACGTGGTGCTAACATGAATGTGGTGTTTGTCGCCGAGCGCACGGGCGACTTTTAGCATTTTACGCTCAGTGTCTAAGTCCAGCCCATAGCCTGATTTGATCTCGATACTGGTCACGCCCTCGCGCATGAGGGCGAGCAGACGTTTTTCACTTTGGGTAAATAGTTCTTCCTCATTCGCTGCGCGGGTGGCGCTAACAGTTGAGACGATGCCGCCACCTTGCGCGGCGATATCTTGATAACTGGCACCTTGCAAGCGTGCTTCGAACTCATTGCTGCGATTGCCGCCATACACGATATGGGTATGACAATCGATGAGTCCAGGCGTGATCCAGTTGCCATGTACGTCTTTGATTTGATCGCTTTTATAATGAGTCAGATGCGGCTTGATTTGCTCATACGTACCAACCCATGCGATTTGGCCGTCTTTGATACCGATAGCGGCGTTTTCTAACTGACCATAAGGGGTGCTTTTGTTTTGATCATTGCTTTGATTGTTGCTCTGATTGTCACTGTAAATATCAAAGCCGTATTGCGCTGAAAAGGTGGCAAGATGGGCATTGATAATGAGGTGATCAAATGAAGTCAGGATGGAGTCGTTTATATGCATTTGATCTGTAGGATTTGTTGTATGAGTCATGGTGTGCTCCTGCTTATTAGTATAGATTTAGTGCAGCCATCCATAGTCCGTTTATTTTAAAATGGACAGTGTGTCGTTGGTAAAAACGCTTCTTGCTGTGGTGCTGCTGACAGAGGGTGTGCAAAATTTACTTCAGTAACCTTGTATGGTTGGTTTATTTTAAAAATGTTATAGCGTGACTGGTACAAATAATTTTACTCGCTTGTTGTGCGCAAGCGAGACAAAGGCTTCGCAAAATTTATCCCAGTCACTTATATCAATAGCAACCACATTTTGATTCTATGTCGATTTATTTATACTAAAAGTAAATGCTGCTCGATAATAGTCGCTAAGAGGCGAGCGGCGACTTTACAGCTGCGTGCATCAATATCAAAGGTCGGGTTAATCTCAGCGATATCAGTCATTTTGACTTTGCCTGATGCCATGATATGTTTGACCGCGCGCTCAACGAATGCCAAATTAATACCATAAGCGGCGGGCGCACTAACACCCGGTACCACGCTTGCTGGCAAGCAATCCATGTCAATGGTTAAGTAGATGACATCAACGTCATTGATAAAGGTCTCTATTTGCGCCGCAAGTTTTTTCCATTTCTTATTGGCGCAATCTTCGTCATTGATAATATGCACGCCTAACTGCTCAGCACGGTCGAAAAGCGCGGCAGTGTTGGAAAACCGGCTGACACCGATACAGCAATAGTGAAATGGCTGATCTTGCGCTTCAAGGTGCTCGGCTATTTGGCGAAAGGGTGTACCAGAGGTGGCGACATCAGACTGACGAATGTCCAGATGCGCATCAAAGTTAATAATGCCAATACGCAGCGGCGCATCGTTGTTACTGGTAGCATTTGCCTGCTGTAGCGCCTGCCACAATCCCAAAAAGCTACCATAAGCGATGGCATGACCACCACCAAGTCCGACGGGCAGGCCGCCTTGCTGGATAATGTGACTGACTTTATCAGCATAGGTTAATTGAGCTTGCTCAAGGCTACGCTCGGCAAAATCATCATTATCATGACAATGTATGTCACCAGCATCACCCAGTAGCGTTGATAGTTGCCCATCAAAGCGTTGTTGTAACTCGGCGATGACGGGCAGCGCAGCAAATGCCTGACGAATCAAAGGCGGAGCAGCTCGTGCACCCACGCGTCCTTGATTACGTCTGACACCTTGGTCACAAGCGAACCCAACCAGTCCAACGCGCTGGCCGTTTTGCTGGTTGTTTTGTTGACTGCTGCTATCAAAGGTATAAGGCTGCGCTATTTGATACCAATAGCGGGCGCGCGCAGTTTCAAACGGCTCGGCACGTCCAGTCCAGCGGCTCATATCAGCGGCGCTGTGGCTCACGGCTGTGTCAGGCATTGGTAGGCTCATTGCTGATTTCCTTTAATCCGTATTGCTTGTGTATAGTCGATCCGCTATAAAATAAGTACAGTGCGACTGGTATAAATTTTCTTTGCTTGCTGTGTGACTTCGTCACTCCAGAGGCTGCGTAAAATTCATCCCAGCAACGCTATGTCATTTTTAAAGTGAATTGACTATATAGAAGGATGCTGTTTATTTAGACTCGTACCAATCACTACGCAGTGCCTGCCAATGCTTTGTCAGTGCGCCATCTAATACCAGCTGTTTTGCCGCTTCGATATCAGGGGCTAGGTAGCGATCTTTGTCATAAAAAGTCACCTGTTCACGCAGCTTTTGATGCGCAGCCTGTAATGCTTCGGAAGTAGCAAGGTTATGATGGAAGTCAATCCCTTGACCAGCAGCCAATAGCTCAATACCAACGATGGTAGCGGTATTTTGCGCCATCTCATATAGGCGGCGGGCGCTATAGGTGGCCATCGACACATGGTCTTCTTGGTTGGCAGAGGTTGGGATGCTATCGACACTGCCTGGGTGAGCCATAGACTTATTTTCTGAAGCCAGCGCTGCGGCCGTCACGTGAGCGATCATAAAGCCGGAGTTTACCCCCGCATTTTCTACCAAAAATGGTGGCAGGCCACCTGATAAGGTTGCATCAATCAATAACGCCACACGGCGCTCAGACATAGAACCAATCTCAGCGATTGCTAAAGCGAGCATATCTGCGGCAAAGGCCACTGGCTCGGCATGGAAGTTACCCCCTGAGATAGCCACTGGACCATCTTCATTGTTAAAAATAAGGGGATTATCCGTTACTGCATTGGATTCTATTAATAACGTCTTGCCTGCTTGGTTGATGATATCAAGGCAAGCGCCCATCACTTGTGGCTGGCAGCGTAAGCAGTACGGATCCTGCACGCGATCATCTTGCTCGTCATTGTGCGAAGCACGAATAGCACTGCCTTTAATCAGCTGACGATGCGCTTTGGCGATCTCTATCTGACCGTGATGACCACGCACCTCATGAATACGGGCATCAAATGGCGCATCCGAGCCTTTGGCAGCATCGATAGACATGGAGCCGACGATGGTGGCGGTCTCAAGTAAATCTCTTGCTAAGAAATAACCGCGCAATGCCAGTGCCGTTGAGACCTGTGTACCATTGATTAGGGCAAGGCCTTCTTTGGCCGCTAGGGTGATAGGCTTAAGACCATGCTGCGCTAGTGCCTCAGTGGCAGGGACTTTTTTGCCGTCAACGTAGACGTCACCTTCGCCCATCATCGCCAGCGTCATATGCGATAAAGGCGCAAGGTCACCAGAAGCCCCAACGGAGCCTTTGGCCGGAATGTTTGGGGTAATTTGATGATTAATTAAGCCAAGTAAGCTATCGACGACCTCGCGGCGGACGCCAGAGACGCCTTGAGCAAGGCTGGCTACTTTCATCACCATAATTAGCCTGACCACGTTGTCTGGCAGTGCCTCACCAGTACCGACTGAGTGCGAGACGATCAGGTTGCGTTGAAGCAACTCAAGCTGGTCATCACTGATACGGGTCTTGGCTAATAGACCAAAACCAGTATTGATACCATAAGCGCTCTTATCACGTGCGATGATGGTACGTACATCGTCATGTGAGGCATCGATTGCCTCATAAGCGCTGGCGGGTAAGGTGAGGTGGACAGGGTGATTATAGATATCACGTAGCATCTCAAAGCTTAGCTTACGTGGATGGAGAGTCAGGGTTTTGATAGCGGTCATAGGAGAGTCCCAAAGTTAAAAAAAATATGAATAATATGCTTTAGTGTTCTGATTTACTTAATGGTATCGGCTCGGCGCTGATGCTGGCAGATGACGCGATTTAAGCCATCCAGCCTACATACATAGCAAAATGTCCGAACGCGGCTGCGAGTAGGATGCTAAGGGCCACACGCTCAAACCATATGACGATCATTTTGCCAACCGATAATGGAATTTCTGTTGCGAGTACACACGGAATCATGGCAGAAAAAAACAGCACGCTGCTAATCGATATCACCCCAGCGACGTAGCGTGTTAGGATATCTGCCTCACTGAGTAGTAGGGCTGGCAAAAACATTTCAGCGAGCCCAGCAGACATACCTTTAGCAGCCACTAAAGGCTCTGGCAAGCCGCCGAGCCACGTAAATGGATACAAAAGCAGACCCAATACATCAAACACCGGGGTGTATTTGGCTAACAAAAGACCGGTCAGCCCGACAGCAATAATCGAGGGCACAATGGCAGCAGCCATCATAAGACCATCGCGAAAATTGGACCATAAAATCTGTTTTAGGTCAGTTGCCTGACGCGACGTCGCTAAGCCTAAATCAAAAGCGGCGGCCAGCCGTTTGCCACGGGTATGATCGAGTGGCGGGCGTTCAACGTCATTGTCAAAAAGGCTGACGGGCGGAATACGAGCGGTAATAGCGGTGACGATAAAGGTAATCACCAGTGTTGACCAAAAAAATATATTCCAAAACTCCATCAAGTTTAAGGTTTTGGCAACAATCACCATAAACGCTGCCGATACCGTAGAAAACCCAGTCGCAATAATGACGGCTTCACGCGCTGAGTATTGTTTTTGTAGGTACACACGATTGGTAATCAATAAACCAATAGAGTAACTACCCACAAAAGACGCAACGGCATCAATAGCTGATGAGCCAGGCGTTCTCCAAATCGGTTTCATAATCGGCTGCATCAGCACACCGACCATCTCAAGCAAACCAAAACCCACCAAAAAAGCCAAGATTAATGCCCCAATAGGTACAATCATACCCACGGGTAATGCCAGCTTTTCAAACAAAAATGGCAGCATATCAGCTTCCATCATATAGGCAGGGGCGGTGCCAGTCATATACATCACCGCCAAAACCAAACCGATTATCTTAAACACGGTCAGGGTCTTGTGGGTGAGGTTCTTGCGCCATGAACCGTCTATGAATGGCTTGCCAACACCAAATATCATCAGCAAAAACAACAAGGTCACAGATAAAGTGTGTTGCTGAGTGACCAGATAAGTGGCCCCATGATCAAACAAAATCGTGCTTTTGTCACCGATGGTAAAGGGTACAAAAAACATCACCAAGCCAATAGCGCTACATACGATTAGCTGTATTAGTGCGATGGGTTTAGATAGCAGCTTTTCAGACCGTAGGCTAGCAGGTGCTGGACTGTCTAGAGGCGTTCTAGGCACAGAGCTGCCTGGAGGCAAAATATCACGTTCAGACATATTATCGTCCTTGATAAAGTGTTGATGATGTCCTTATATCATCCGAGCATATAAGGACAGTAGCAAGCTATTTAATCATCGGCAGATGTAAACCATAGTCCTTGGCGGTTTTGATCGCCAGCTCGTAGCCGGCATCGGCATGACGCATCACCCCTGAGCCGCAATCATTGACCAGTACGCGCGCCAAGCGCTTGGCTGCGCTCTCTGTACCATCGGCGACGATGACCATGCCAGAGTGCTGCGAGTAGCCCATGCCCACGCCGCCGCCATGATGCAATGATACCCAAGTGGCGCCGCCTGCGACATTGAGCATACCATTTAATAGCGCCCAATCCGACACCGCATCTGAGCCGTCTTTCATGCTCTCAGTTTCACGGTTTGGGCTGGCGACAGAGCCTGTATCCAAATGGTCACGGCCGATGACGATGGGGCCTTTGAGCTCACCGTTTTTGACCATCTCGTTAAATGCCAAGCCTGCTTTATCACGCTCGCCCAGACCTAACCAGCAAATGCGGGCAGGTAGACCTTGAAATTGAATACGCTCTTTTGCCATATCCAGCCAGCGATGCACATGGGCGTTTTCAGGGAACAGCTCTTTGATTTTTTGATCAGTTTTGTAGATATCTTCTGGGTCGCCTGATAGCGCCACCCAACGAAACGGCCCTTTACCTTGACAAAACAGTGGTCGTACATAAGCGGGGACAAAACCTGGGAAATTAAAGGCGTCTTTTACCCCTTCATCAAAGGCCACTTGGCGGATGTTATTACCATAATCAGTGGCAGGGATACCCATGTCTTGTAGATCCAGCATGGCCTGTACGTGTACGGCACAAGAGACGGCAGCAGCTTTGCTCAACGCCGCGTGTTGCTCTGGGTTTTCTTGTGCTGCTTTCCACTCATCAACGCTCCAGCCACTTGGCAAATAGCCATTGATTAAGTCATGAGCAGAGGTTTGATCAGTGACTAGATCAGGTTTGATTTCACCTGCATTGGCGCGCTTGACCATCTCAGGCAAGATATCGGCGGCGTTACCAAGTAGGGCGATAGAGACGGCTTCACCAGCGGCGGTATGCTGCTTGATCAGCTCATAAGCATGATCGAGATCGTCCGCTTGCTTATCGACGTAACCGGTGCGCAAACGAAAATCGATGCTGGATTGCTGACATTCGATGTTCAAAGAAGTCGCACCAGCAAAGCTTGCGGCCAATGGCTGCGCGCCGCCCATACCGCCAAGACCAGCGGTCAATATCCAGCGTCCGCTCCAATCGCCATCATAATGCTGGCGGCCTGCCTCGACAAAGGTCTCATAAGTGCCTTGGACGATGCCTTGGGTGCCGATATAAATCCAGCTCCCAGCGGTCATCTGCCCATACATAAACAAGTCTTTACGATCCAGCTCGTTAAAATGCTCCCACGTTGCCCAGCGCGGGACAAGGTTAGAGTTGGCAATGAGCACGCGCGGTGCATTTTCATGAGTTTGAAAGACGCCAACGGGTTTGCCAGATTGTACGAGTAAGGTCTCATCGTCTTCTAACTCTTTAAGAGAGGCGAGGATTTGATCATAGCTCTCCCAATTACGGGCAGCGCGTCCGATACCGCCATAGACGACTAGGCTCTTTGGGTTTTCGGCCACGTCAGGATGTAGATTATTTTGAATCATACGATAAGGCGCTTCGGTCAGCCAACTTTTACAATGTAGCGTACTGCCAGTGGGCGCAGCGACTTCACGGCTGTCATCACGGCGGGTAAAGGTGTTTGCCTTAAGGGTGTTGTTTGTGGTGGTTTCCTTGGCAGTAGTCATGAACAGATCCTTTTGAGTGTGCGTCGCTTATTTACGCCGTGTATTTACGTGGTCTATTTGCGCGGCATTTAGCGATAATATTGAAAGTACCTAATAAGTTGTATATACAAATTATCAAAGATTTATTTTTCATGCAAGCATTTTTTGTATGGGGTAAGATCTTTGGCGTACGTCTGTCTTAGTACCGGCTTTTCTTTGTCTTCTGTGGTCGGTGATCCAACGCAGATAGTGATGAATGGATGAGGGCTGCCGCGGCGACGGATGGTCATGGTATTATGAGGCTATTATTTTGCTAAAACTGACGGTAAAACACGGACATGACAAAACAAGTTCCCGCTTATCAGCGGATCAAAAACGCAATCTTGGACAATATTCACTCAGGGAAGTGGCAAGCAGGTGAGGCCATCTCTACAGAGATGGCGCTGGCTGAGGAGTTTGATGTATCGCGCATGACGGTCAACCGCGCGCTAAAAGAGCTGAGCGAGGAGCGGGTGCTGGAGCGCCGGCAAGGCTCAGGGACCTTTGTCGCCCAGCAGCAGTTTAATCATACCTTTGTAGAGGTGCGCAATATCGCCCAAGACTTGCGCTCGGCTAACCGCGATTATCAAGCGCAGGTGGTGAGCAAACGTGTGATCACCGCAAGTATGCTAGATGATGAGCTGCGCCGTAAGTTTGCTATCGACAGTGCGGCAATCACAGGCGAGAGGAGCTCGGCGGATAGTAGTGCGGCGGTCTTATACGAAGTAAAAATCATTCATTTTGCGGATGCTCAGCCCATACAGTTTGAAGAGCGCTGGGTCGATGCAAAAAAGCTGCCTGAGTTTATCGAACAAGACTTTAGCATTATCAACACCAGTGAGTACTTGATTGCCAAAAGTCCACTGGAGCGCGGTAGCTATACCATTCAGGCGCTAGCAGCACCAGATGAGATCGCCGCGCTGCTACAGATTGCCCCGCAGTCTCCCACATTGGTGCTGAGCCGTCAGACCTATTCAGCAGGGAAGGTGTTGACCTTTGTCAAAATGTGGCACGCAGGGGAGCGCTATCAGTTCTCAGGCGAGCTGTGACCATAAACGGACAGAGCTGGCTGTTGCTCACTGTTTTTGTACGTTTATTCTTACCTAAGTGCGCTAGTATAGAAACAATGGAGTTTTTTTGTTTTAAACCCTTTGTTTAAAAGATAGGGACAGGCTGTGATAAGAAAATGCAGAAAGTAGCCAATGCAGTATTGAAAAACTTATCTGCAGTCCTCAAATCGGGCAGCTAAAGCCGATGCGCGCTGTGCGGACACTGTCCAAATACGATTTGTTTGTAAAGGTGTTTGCCTGCATGGTTTTATCATACTGTTTTCTTATACAGCTTTGGCCTACAGCATGGGTACCCTATATTTTTGCTAGACACTTTTAGACTTATTCATTCATCTTATAAGGACGCCTTATGAAACGTCGTACTCTTTTAGCCCTCGCCGCCAGCACAGTCCTGCTCGCTGCTTGTGGTCAGTCTACTACCAATGACGCCGATAGCAATGCGACTGATAACGCCGCGAGCGGTGGCTCTGATATGCTGCAACGCATCAACGATGGCGGCACGATCAATGTGGGTACTGAGGGTACCTATCCGCCGTTTACCTATCACGATGAAAGCGGCAAGCTGACCGGCTACGACGTGGAAGTCACCCGTGCGGTGGCGGATAAGCTCGGCGTCGATGTTGAGTTTAAAGAAACCCAGTGGGATGCGATGCTAGCTGGTCTCGACTCGAAGCGTTTTGATATGGTAGCCAACCAAGTCAGCCTAACGACGCCTGAGCGCCAAGCAAAGTACGACCTCGCGCAGCCTTATAGCTGGTCTGGCGCTGTGGTACTAGCGCCCACCGATGACAATCGTTATGGCTCGTGGGATAACCTAAAAGGTCTACGTAGCGCCCAGTCGTTAAGCAGTAACTATGGTGAGCTGGCCGAACGCTATCAAGCCGAAATCGTCCCTGTCGATGGTATGGCGCAAGCGATTCAGTTGGTCAAGCAAGACCGCGCTGACTTTACCATGAATGACAATTTGGCCGTACTTGATTATCTAAAAAAATTCCCAGATAGTGGCCTTGAGATCAAGCTGGTTGCTCCGGCCGACGAGCAGCGCGGTTCAGGTTTGGTACTATTAAAAGGCAATGACGCTGTCGTGACGAAGTTAAATGAAGCCATGAGCGAGTTGCATGCCGACGGCACGCTGACCAAGCTTAGCGAAGAATTCTTTGGTGCTGATATAAGTCAACAAAAATAATGCTAGCGTCTCTTACCTCAGCGTTAACCGATTTATTGGCACTGCTGCCCTTTATGAGTCCTGATCGGGCGCAAATCGTTATCGACTCGTTTTGGCCGATGCTCAAAGGCGGTATCTATTATTCGATACCGCTGGCTTTGATTTCGTTTGCCATCGGTATGATGATTGCGCTGGTCGTGGCGCTGATTCGTATCGTACCGCGGACAGGCTGGTTTCATGAGGTGATTTATAGACTTGCACGTATTTATGTGTCGGCGATTCGTGGCACGCCGATGCTGGTGCAGCTGTTTATTATCTTTTATGGTCTGCCAAGTGTGGGGGTCAAGCTTGACCCCTTTCCCTCAGCGATTATTGCGTTTTCGCTCAATATCGGTGCTTATGCCTCAGAGACGGTACGTGCCTCGATTTTGTCGATTCCAAAAGGCCAGTGGGAAGCAGGCTCGACGGTCGGTTTGACGTATCTGCAGACTTTTCGCCATGTCATTTTGCCGCAAGCGTTACGGGTATCGGTACCGCCGTTGTCCAATACCTTTATCAGTCTGGTCAAGGACACGTCATTGGCGTCGCTGGTATTGGTCACAGAGCTGTTTAAGCAAGCGCAGATCATTACCGCCCGCAACTATGAGTTTATGCTGGTCTATACCGAAGCGGCTTTTATTTATTGGGCCATTTGTCTGTTTTTGACCTTTATCCAAGGCAAACTTGAGACCAGACTCGATCGTTATGTGGCCAAATAACCGACAATTATTGACCACTGCCGCCATTTCACTTAAGCGACGAGCCAAGTATGGTAGTAGCTATTTGTTTACTCGTGTTTTGTTATTATTCTTTATTTGTCAGCGGAAACCTCTATGATTCAAGTCAGTAATATTCACAAAGCCTTTGGTGACAATCAAGTGCTAAAGGGCATCGACTTGACCATCGAAAAAGGCAAGGTGGTGGTGATACTTGGGCCGTCAGGGTCGGGAAAAACCACGTTTTTGCGCTGCTTAAATGCGCTGGAGATACCCGATCAAGGCATTATTGCTTTTGATGATAATAGTTTAAGTGTAGATTTTAGCGCTAAGCCAAATAAAAAAAAGCTATTGGCCTTGCAGCGTAAGTCGGGCATGGTGTTTCAGTCTTACAATTTATTTCCGCATAAAACAGCGATAGAGAACCTAATGCTTGGGCCGACGGTGGTACAAGGGCAAAGCAAAGCCCAAGCGCGTACGCAGGCGCTGGCCTTGCTTGATAAGGTGGGGCTTGCGGACAAAGCCGATCTGTATCCGTTTCAGCTATCAGGTGGTCAGCAGCAGCGCATCGGCATTGCCCGCGCTTTGGCCATTGAGCCGTCGCTGTTATTATTCGATGAGCCAACCTCAGCGCTTGATCCGGAGCTGGTACAAGATGTGCTTGAGACCATGAAGCAACTGGCAAGTGAGGGCTGGACGATGGTGGTGGTGACCCATGAGATAAACTTTGCGCGCGATGTCGCCGATCATGTGGTATTAATTGAGGATGGCCATGTGGTTGAAGAGGGCAGCGCCAAGCAGCTGTTTGAGCTATCCACTCACCCGCGTACGCAAGCGTTTTTGCAGCGTATCGAGCAGTAATGGGGCGCAATAGATACTGTCTGGCGCAAATTCACTACTTTTAAATAAGCCTTTATGCAAAAAATAGCCCCAACGATGACATCATGGTTGGGGCTTTATTTGTTTTTAAGCTATTTTTTCACTGGGGCTTTTGTTTTGCTAAAAAGGTTTTGGTTGCCGTCTGAGCCAGCGTGGTACGCGCGTAGTCGTACCATTTAACATAGCATTTAATAAAGCTGCCAGTAAAATTAGCACCACGCCCACATATTGTATCCATGAAAGCGCTTGATGCAGGAGCAGTAGCGCCAAAGCAATGGCGGTCAATGGCTCAAAGATAGTAAAGACCGATGCGCGCGTGGCAGGCAGTTTCTCTAATGCTTTCATATACAGCGCAAATGGCACCACCGTACCAATCAAGGAAAGCCCCAGTGCGTAGCCCCAGGTGGCCAGCGGTAAGGTAGATAACTGCCCGTAAGTACGATACGTCTCAGGCAACAACAGCAGTACGCCAGCACTGATGATAATTGAGGTAAAAAACACCAACGGTGCAGGGTGGGCATAATGCATTGCGCGTTTGCCAAGGACACCGTAGAGCGAATAACACACGCCAGATAGCAGCCCAAGCGCGATACCCCAGTTGACTTTTGCCTCATCACCCAGCATCGTCAAACCCACACCAAACACCGCCATGAGTGCCAGTAGCGCTGACTGACGAGTGATAGGCTCCTGCAATAACACCGCAGAAAACAGTAGGCTAAACACTGGTGCGGTATATAGCAAAGCAACCGCAGGGCCAGCGCCGACATAGATGACGGCAAAAAAATAACAGAGCGACATACCAAGCACGCCTATCAAGGACTGCAGCGCCAGCCCCAGCCACTGCTTTGGACGTAGCTTAATCAAATGGGGCCAGAGCGTTGGTAGCATGACCAGCACCAAAAAAGCGGCGCTCACGATGCGCAAAATAGTAATCTGCCAGCCACTAAAGCCGCTCTGGTTTAGATAGGTGGAAAATATCCCAAGCGTGCCCCAACAGACCGCAGCGCTAATGATTTGAATGGTGCCTATCCATGACTGCCGCGCTGTCATCGCGCTCTCGGTGTGTGCCATATCGCTCTCTATTTTACTTTCTAGAAAATTCAAACAATAAGCTGTATCAGTCTTTAAGCTAATGGCGCTTTTTTTGACTTGGTGCTCGTTGCCTATTGCTCATCACTCATTACTATGCTGAAATAACAAAAGACAACCTTGTTAAAGGCTGCCTTTTGTTTGTTGTTTTCAGTCTAACATTAAAGCGTTAATGAAGGACTAACACAAGTCCACTAAACTTAAAAGTCGATTTACTTGGGCTGCATGATTTAAACTTGCAGTAAAAAATTGCTTAGCAAGCGTTTGGCGCCTTCTGTGGCAAATGACTCTGGATGAAATTGCACGCCCTGAATCGGATAGTCGGTGTGGGCAAGTCCCATTATCTCATCGCCTGCGAGCGCCGCCTCTGTCAGGCTCAAGTGATGATGGGCGTCATTGGCAACGACAGCAGTGACGGTTAAGCAGTCAGGTAGCGTATCCGCCTTTACCATAAGCGAGTGATAGCGCATGATTTCTACCTCTTGCGGCAAGCCTTGATAAACACCTGCATCGTCATGGCGAATGGCAGAGACTTTGCCATGCATCGGTACGCGAGCTCGTATCACATCGCCGCCGAATACGTGGGCGATACCTTGCATGCCTAGGCAGACGCCCAATATCGGCGTGGTTTTTCCCATGATTTTGATGACTTCTGCACAAATACCAAAGTAAGCAGGATCATCAGGTGCGCCTGGGCCAGGTGAGATGATAATGCGGTCCAGATTCATCGCTTGTATGTCAGCCAAGGTGATCTCGTTGTTGCGTTTGACGATGACGTTTGCAGCGCTAGCGCCGTCTTTATCATCCTCCATGGTTTGCAAGATCTCGCCGATATATTGATATAAGTTAAAGGTAAACGAGTCGTAGTTGTCGATAATCAAAACATTCATAAGTCATCACTCTTTGCTGAAGTAGAGAGGGGTTTAGGCGGTCATAAAGCTGTCTAACACCACTTTCATGGCAGAGAGCTTACGCTGGATTTCTAAGTATTCATCAGCAGGGTTGGAGTCGTAGACATTGCCGCCGCAGGTTTGCGCGTAGGCGGACTCACCATTGATAAATAGACTACGAATAGGAATGGCAAAAATACAATCGCCATTAAAATTAAACGAGCCAAGCGCGCCGCCATACGCACCGCGGCCATCAGGCTCTAGCTCGTTGATGACTTTGATTGCCTCGACTTTTGGCGCACCTGATAAAGTACCGGCAGGGAAGTTGCTGGCAAGCGCGCTAAACATATCTTCATCAGGGTGCAAAATCCCAACGATTTCAGAGGAAATGTGCTGCACATGTGAGAAGCGTTTGATGTCCATCAGGCTGCGCACCTTTACCGTACCAAAGCGCGCGACACGGCCGATATCGTTACGATGTAAGTCGACCAGCATATTGTGCTCGGCGATCTCTTTGGCATCATTTAGCAACGCGCGGGCAAGTTGACGGTCTTCTGCGACATCGACGCCGCGTTTGGCGGTGCCAGCCAGTGGATAGGTTTCCATCTCACCTTGTCGCAGGCGAAACAGCAGCTCGGGGGAGGCACCAATGATGCACTGCTCAGCAAATTTCATAAAGTACATGTGCGGTGACGGGTTGACCGCGCGCAGCTTTTCATAAATCGGCATCTTATCACCGGCGATACGATATTTGGATTTAAAACCCACCTCGCACTGAAAGATACGCCCAGAGATGATGTCTTCTTTGACTTGCATGACGGCGCGCGCATGCTCATCTTGGCTCATGCCATCAGCCAAAAACTCAACCGAGGGCGGCTCATAGCTAGGCGTTGGCTCATCAAGTAAGGCTTTGATTTGCTCGATACGATTGTCTTGCTGAGCAGTCGGGTAATAAAAATAAAAAATCTCACCGGTCATTTTATCAAGCGTTAGGCCATCGAGATAGACGCCAAATTTAAAGGGTTCAAAATCGTCGCTTGCCTTTGCATTGAGACTTGGCTCAAAAAAATTGACACTGTCATAACCTAAGTAGCCGACCAGTCCGCCTGTCTGATCACGAGCGATGACGTGCTGCGGGGTGATGCTGCGTAGAAGCTCATAAGGGTTGTCCGTTTGATAGTGCTGGGTTTTGGCGGTTTGATTATCAGTAATTGCCAAAGTCGTGCGGTCAATAGCGGCAATGGTCATCACAGGGTCAAAACCAATGGCATGGTGGCGCGCCATATGCCCATCTTCGCCCAGTGATTCAAGCAGATAGCAGGTCTCAAAAGCACGCTCAATACGTTTAAATAACGCAAAAAAATCGATATCTTGGGTGAGTTTGATGCGTTTCGGTTTGCTGGGAATCTCAATCGCCGCAGGCGGATTGTGCTGTAGGGTAGGTGTCATAGTGATGTCCAAAGTGAGTTAGATAGGTGTCAGATAGAGATAGGCAGAATTAATACTAAGCAAAATTAATACTAAGTAAAATTAATACTAAGTAAAATTAATACTAAGTAAAATTGATATAATGGCTAATCGCTTACGCATTTTCTCTATGCGTCGCCAATAAAGCGCTGACGTCATGCGCCTGCATCGCTTTAGCGCCGCGCGAGACAGTGGCGATACCAACCCCTAATTGCTCAGATATCTCACGCTGGGTCACGCCGCGCGCCAGCAAATCAAAGATGCGTATACGATTGGCAATCTCTTGCTGCTCTTTTTCTGTCAGCAGCGCGCGAAACAACGCCTCGATATCCGCACTATCAGGACAGTTTGCCAAATGCTGTAATAAGCTGTGATAAGGGTTGGTGCTCATAGTATGTCGTCTTATAATAATCAGTCAGATAATAAATAACAGAACAATGGCTCTTGTTTCAGTATTCTAGTACAGTAGTACAAGAAAAACAAGGTATCCGACTATCTTTTTATGATATTGGTTTATGATGTTGATACGTCAACCGACATCCTCCTCCCTTAGGTTTTTCGACGGCCTTTACAAATTATCATTAAAACGCTTAATTTCTCACATTCATTATTGCCAAATTGTTAATACTTGGTTATGATGCCTGTCATTATTTAAATGCTAATAATTATCATTAATACTCGTAATGTTATTCGTATGTGAGCCATGCTGTAGCGTCTTGGTGTTTATCAATGTGGCGATATAGCAATGCATTGATAAATGCCGGACAGGCTACAGTCACAGCTAAAATTTAATATTGATCGTCATCAAAGTGAGTGTGTTATGCGTGAAGTAAAGTTACCAATCTCATCCAATCAATTAACCGTATTATCTATGGGCGTGGTAGCCATATTGTGGACGCAGGCGGCTAATGCTGCAGAGGCGATGCCTAGCACGACGCTACAAACGATTACGGTAACGGCAAACACCTCAGCACGTGAAAATGTACAAGAAGACTCAGTCTATATCGACAACTATACGCCCGCAGCGCAGGCAAGCCACTTAAGCGATTTTTTAGATGTGATACCTGGAGTCGAGGTCGGTGGTACTTCAACGGTGAATCAGCGTATCAGAGTGCGTGGTCTTGACGATACCAATCTTAAAGTCACCGTCGATGGCGCGCGTCAAGAGGGTGCCCTCTTTTATCATATGGGCGATGTCACTCTTGATCCTGACTTGCTAAAACAAGCTGAGGTAGCGGTCGGTAATAACTCAGTCACGCTGGGTAACGATGCCTTAGGCGGCGCGGTCGCGTTTGAAACGGTCGATGCTGCAGATTTATTAAAGCCCGGTCAAAAGATCGGCGCAAAACTAAAGGCAGGTTATGCCAGTAATAATGATGAGCTACTTACGTCAGCGACTGTGTATGGTGCGCCAACAGACAATATTGACCTATTGGCTTATTATGGCAAGCGCGATACCGACTCTGGCGAAGATGGCGACGGCCGTGAGCTTTATGAGGACAGTGAGAGCGAAAACATCTTATTAAAAGCAGGCGCGTATATTGGTGACGATCATCGTGTCGGTGCAAGCTTTAGCCGTACCGAAAAAGAAGGTGTTTTCCCTTATCGACCAGATTTTCCAAGTTTTCCTAACAGTCGTGGTCCTGATGTCATCCCACAAGAAATAAAGCGCGATACTTATACGCTCGATCATAACTTTAATCCAGCAAACTCACTCATTGACGTTGATACCACTGTTTATCAAACAGAAACGCAGATTCTGCGTGATTCTAAAGACGTAGGCAACTTTGATTTTGATGCAAAAGTAAAAACCACAGGTGTTAAGATTGAAAATACCAGTGTTATTGACACAAATAGCGGTCGTCATAAGCTAATCGCAGGCGCTGAGCACTACGAAAAAGAATCTGAGATGGCACGTGATGGTTCTGCAACTGCGAATGATGATGCCAATAACACCTCAGTCTATCTAGAAGACCAATGGCAAATGGGCAAACTAACGCTGACACCAGGTGTACGCTACGACCGCTATGAGTCTCCTGAATTTGTGGCGGGCGGTTCTACTTATGACAATGTGGTTGGCGCGTTTGCTGCAAGCTACGAGGTTGCGCCGCGTACCCAAGTGTTTGCCAGCTATACCCAGCTGTTTAATGGTCCAGATTTAGGCCAAACTGTCTTTAACAGCAATGGCGAGGGTATTTATGTCAATGATGATCTCAAGCCAGAAGAAGGCTATAACTCTGAGGTAGGTGTGACCACCACGCTACGCGATCTAACCATTGCTGATGATGCGCTACAATTGAGTGCAAAATACTTTAGATCCAATATCGAGAACTATCAGCAGTTTATGCGTACAGGTAGTCGCCCTGGTAGATTTGGGATTGACTGTGAGACCGGCGCGATAGGCGGTGACTGTCAAGGTATGTTCAACAGTGATGAAGACTATAAAATAGATGGTGTTGAGCTGGCTGCTAACTACACTACTCGTGACTTTGGTATGGGGCTGAGCTACTCACGTGCTCGTAGCGAAGGCGATAAGACAGGCAATAGTATCCCATCAGTAAGTGGCAGTGGTGCTGACTCAGGCGATCGCTACATGGTGAACTTAGATTATGCAGCTAATGATATGGTTGATTTAGGCTGGCGCAGTACTTATGTAGCATCTATTACTGATAATCAAGGTGAGACTAAGCCAAGCTATGATGTGCACGATATCTATATGAATTATGCGCCCCGTCAGCTTGAGAATGTCAAAGCCACCGTTGGGGTTTATAACTTATTTGATGAGACTTATGCCAGTCACGCATCGCGCTTAAATACGGCTGATGCTACGGCTACAGATTTTGAGATGGGTCGTAATATCAAAACCTCTTTGACCTATCAATTCTAAAAGTCGTTAACTCTAAAATCTATCAGCTCTGACTGCATAATCGTAGTGTGACTGATGAAAAATAAAAAGCCAGCTGTCTGACGAGGAGAGCTGGCTTTTCTTATCGTAATTTTAGACCTCACCAAGATGGTTGTATGACTGTGCTACTGGTATAAATTTTCTTTGCGTGCTGCTTACACAGAGGCTGCACAAAATTCATCCCAGTAGCACTGTATCATTTTTAAAGTGGGTTAACTAGACAGCTAAAAGGATAAAAAATGACCAAACCTAATCCAAGATTATTAGAAGTAAAAGGCATTGCCGATATCACCCCAAACATGCGCCGCATTACACTTGGTGGAGCGGGCATGCAAGACTTCCCAATCGAGCAAGAAAGCGCCTATATCAAATTGATGTTTGCAGGGGAGGCAGGAAAAAAGCCCATCATGCGCACTTATACCATTATCCAGCAACGTGACGATGAAATCGATGTCGATTTTGTGTTGCATGGTCTCAATTACAAAGGCGCTGAAGGCCCTGCCTCACATTGGGCCAAAACCACACAAATCGGTGATACTATTTTGATCGGTGGGCCTGGTGCCAAAAAGCTTATCAATCACGAGGCGGATTGGTTTTTATTGGCGGGAGACATGACCGCGCTGCCCGCCATCACGGTAAACTTAGCACAGCTGCCCGAGGATGCCGAGGGCTATGCCGTCATCGAGGTGCTGAGTGAGGATGATATCCAGCCGCTACAAAAGCCGAAGAATATAATGCTTGAGTGGGTAATCAATGCCGAAGCAAGCAGCAGTCATTACCCCATTCTTGAGCGTATTAAGACGCTAGGCTGGCCGGCTGGTGAGGTGGCAGTGTGGGCGGCGTGCGAGTTCAATAGTATGCGAGCGCTGCGCCAGTACTTCAAACAAAAAGAAGTGGCTAAGAGTCATCTTTATATCTCTAGCTACTGGAAACTTGATAGCAATGAAGATGAGCATAAAATCGTCAAACGCGAAGATGCTGCATTAGGGTTATAAGGAGACGTAGCCACAGTCCTGCTTAACTATAACAATGTATCGACAATCACTGGCCGACCTTGATGGTTAAGTACCGTCACATCGACGTTATATAAGTCTTTCATGGTATCTTTAGTGATGACATCGACAGGCTGCCCAACCGCCATCACTTGGCCAGTTTTCATCATGACCACAGTATCGGCAAACTGCGCGGCTTGGTTGATATCATGTAGGACGATGACCACGGTTTTTTGCTGACTGCAACTAAGCTCGCGCAGCTCACGCATCAGACGCCCTGCATGGTACATATCCAGATTGTTTAGCGGCTCATCGAGCAGTAGATACGGCGTGTCTTGGCAGACAATCATCGCAATCAGCACGCGTTGCCGCTGACCACCAGAGAGCGTCGATAAAAAACGCTCGGCTAATGGCTCAAGCTCAAAACGCGCGATCACTTCTTGTACTTTTTGCTGGTCCTGTGCGCTTGGCTGTCCTTGATGATACGGGTAGCGGCCAAACATCAGCAGCTCATGCACGCGCAGGCGACCTTGCACTTGGTTGTCTTGCCCGAGCATCGCCACTGTCTTAGCCAAAGTGCGCGCAGGGCAGCTGACAATATCATGCTCACCAAACATCACCTTCCCAGACTGTAGCGGTTGTAGCCTCGCCATGACCGAAAATAAGGTGGATTTGCCCGCGCCGTTGGGGCCGATTAGGGCAATCACTTGGGCGCTTGGTAAGGACAAGCTGATGTCATGCAGGATTTGTTGTTTGCCGATATGGTGGGAGATATTATCGAGTTTAATCATAATAATTCTTATTTTTTAGATAAATTTTAATCAGTTTTAAATAGTTTATGATTTTTATATAGGTCAATATGACATGTCATCAACGTCGCTGGGTCATAAATATCAGTAGCAAAAACACCAAGCCGCCCGCCAGTTCAATCACCACGGATAACACTCCCGCCATACCCAATACTTGCTCAAACAGCGTCTGACCGAGGACCAAACAAATCATCGCCACCAAACTGACCAATATCAAACGCTCGCTATGATACATATGCCGTGCGATACGATTGGTCAAGGCGCAGACTAGTAAGCCAAAAAAAGTCACCGGCCCGACCAGTGCTGTCGCCGTCGCAACCAATACCGCAATGACCGTCAATAGCCCAAATGCGAGGCGTTGATAATTAATGCCCAAATTAATCGCTTGCGCCTTACCGAGCATCAAGACATCGCATTGATAGCGCCAGCGCCAAATACACAGCGCACTAATGGTGCAAATAATGAAGCTAATCCCCAATAGCTGCGGGTTGACGGTATTAAACTGCGCGTAACTGGCCGACTGTACCACGACAAAATCATCGGGGTTAATCAGGCGCGCAATCAGTGCTGATAAGCTGCGAAACAACACCCCAAAGATAACACCCACCAGTATCAGCCGCGTCAAATCCTGACTGCTTTTTGAAAACAGCACTCGAAACAATAATAACGACGCGCCAAACATCAGGACAATCTCAAGGGTGAATTTGGCAATAGGATTGATGCTGGTAAAGCTCATCGCCCCCAAAAAAAACACCAATAAGCTTTGGAGTAGAACATAAAGCGAGTCAAAGCCCAGTAGAGAAGGGGTCAAAATAGGATTGTGTGTTAAGGTTTGAAAGAGCAGAGTCGATACGCCAATCGCATAGCCGACCACCATGAGCGCCAGCAGTTTTTTACCTCTTAGTGGTAGGGCAAAATCCCAATGACCATTGACATTGAGCGTCAAAAATAGCGTCATCGAGACCAGCAAAATAACAGCGGCAATCGATTTTGGATGGTTGCTGATCCATGCCCAAAGCTGAGCCAAGCGATTCTGGCTAGAGGGGGCTGCGTGGTGCTCGTTATTTAAATTATTATTTTCTAAACGACGCTTCGCTGAGTCAGTCTTTGTAGAGCGGCCAGTTATAGAGCCATGCTTAGACGATGAAAACATACGTAAATCCTACTATGCTACCTGTAATAGTAACAACGCCACGCTTATCTAAGCAGACAACAGGACGAGTAAATAAAGAAAAGGGTCGATGGTGGTGAGTCAGCTGCTTGATGGCCAGATGCGTTATTATGCGTTACATTGTTATGAGGTGCCTTATTACTTACAAAACGCCTTATCGCTCAGCAGGCGCGCGCAATAACAACCATAAAAACAGCACCGTGCCGACCACACCAAACACCGTGGCGACCGGCACTTCAAAGGGGTAGCGGATAGAGCGCCCGATGATATCGCAGAGCAATACTGCCGATGCACCCAGTAGCGCGACAGCTGGCAAGCTACGGCGCAGCTTATCGCCCATAATACGGCTAACAATGTTGGGCACCACTAAGCCAATAAAGGGAATCATCCCGACTGTGACCACCACAACCGCGCTCATCATCGCCACCATACCGACGCCAAGCCAAGTGACCTGCCGCTTACTAATGCCTAAGTTTAGCGCGATATTATCGCCTAGCCCAACGATGGTTAGCTTATCAGCGATGATATAAGCCAGCACGCACAGCGCGCCCGTTAGCCATAGCAGCTCATAACGCCCTGCCAAAACGCCAGAGAAGTCACCAAATTGCCAGACACTGAGCATCTGTAACGTCTCGGTCTGATAGGCAATAAAGGTCGTCACCGCCTCGATGATACCGCCAAAGACGATACCGATGAGCGGAATCATCAAATAATCTGTCGGCGGTATGCGGCGGATAAGGAGCATAAATAACATCATGCCAAACACAGCTGAGACAGTAGCGACACCCATTTTGACCAGTAGCGCACTGGCAGGGAACAGCAGGCTAACGACCAGCAATCCCAGTGCTGCGCTTTGGGTGGCCCCTACCATTGATGGCTCAACAAAGCGGTTTTTTAGCACCACTTGCATGATCATCCCTGCCACCGCCATGGCGATACCAGTGAGAATGATAGCGATAGTACGCGGCAACCGGCTCACCAACATCAGCGAGCTGTCTGAGTTGGCGCTATGGTTGATGAGGCTATGAAAAATACCAGACCATGAAAAATCCGCCACCCCAATGGACAAGCTTAATAACACCAAAAGCCCCATCATGATGAGGCTGGCTGTGTTGATAAGCCATGGCGGTAGGGCCGCATGCCGACGCGTGTGGCTCAGAGCCTTGCTGCCGCTTTGCCAAGGTGATGATGTGGACAAAGCGGGACTGGCCTCAAGACTATTGGCGCGGGCCTGGGCACGCGATGAAAATAACGACATAACGGCTACTGGCTCATTAAATAATAGGTCAAAAAATAGCTGGTATGGTTGCCGCGTTTATTTTGCGCTTGCAAACGCATTTTTTATCGTGGTCAGATCTTGTATCCATTGATAATAACCACCAAAGGCGAGATAAGAATCTGGACTTAGATAAACCACTTGGTCTTTTTGCCACGCGGTGGTTTGGGCGACCAGCGGATTGTCTAAGACTGCTTTGGCACCCACGCTGTCTTCACCGATAGCGGCGCTACGATCGACGACGAATAGCCAATCAGGGTTGGTCTTTTGTAGATATTCAAAAGAGATCGGCTGACCATGACGACCGTCTTTGATTTGATCGTCAGCGATCGGCACATTGACGACATTATGAATAAAGCCATAGCGTGAGTCAGCGCCATAGACAGACATTTTATTGCCATTGACCATCACCACCAGACCGGTGCCACTGTCTTTGGTGACAGCTTTGGCCTCTGTGATTAGGCTGTCGATATCGTTTTGTAATTTGGCCGCTTCCGCGCTTTTACCAAATAGTGCACCTAAATCATGCAGGCGCTGTTTGCTGGACTCATAGATATTAGCCGTATCGATAGTCATATCTAAGGTTGGCGCGATGTTTGCGAGCTCATCGTATTTTTCCGCCATACGCGAACCGACTAAAATCGCTTGTGGCTGCATGGCGTTTAGGGCCTCAAGATCAGGCTCAAATAAAGTACCCACCTCTTCAGGATCAGGCTGCGTCTCTGAATGCAAGTTGTCTAAAGGCAGGTCACTTGGCGCCCCATCGACAGCCACATCCAGCGCCGCCAAATCCTGTAGCAAGGTCATGTCATAGACGACCAATGGCGATGGATTCATTGCCAGATCGATATCCCCTCTGGCGGTATCGACAGTAACGGTATGCGTCGAGACAGCATCGTTATTGGCGACGTTTTCGGCATGGTCAGCGGTTGGGTTTTCGGTCTGAGCGTCCGCAGGCTCTGAGTCGTTGGACTCAGGAGAGCTGCAGCCTGCCACGCTGATCGTCGCGGCAAGGGCGGTGGCCATCGCCGTCCATAAGGGACGTTTAAAAAAAGTGCTAGAGAGGCGGTTGGATAATACAGTAGTAGACATAAATAACTCGGTAAATCAGCTGGGTGAGCGGTGTATAGACAAAGTAATCAGCTTGTAAAACATCAACGACGGTCTGAAAACCATCATAGTCACCACACGGCTCATATAAAAAAAAGAGCTGGTCTTCCAGGATGTATCACATAGGGTGATAGGCAGGACGATGCTCAGCGGTATTATTATCATTCGTACATTCACTATCCAAGCGCTCGTTGATGTTGATATTGTAAGTTAAGTGTACTCAAGCGGTCTTATCGGATAGATAATCGGTCATGATAAATTAATTGAGACTTATTATCAATATAAATGATAATGGTTTTTATTAACGTATTGCCAATTACAAATAAAACAAGCACGTTATTTTATCGGGTGCGACTGATTTAGGCTTGGCCTAATAAAATTAACACAATTTATTATTGATAATAATTATCGTTTGCACTATCATCTACATCATTCTACCTCGGTCACTGAATATTAGAGTGTTATGAGTTCAACGATTTTAGACGCGCCATCTCCCAAACAGACGCTCGCCGCTGCCGTGGTCGTCGTCGGCCTTCATGCCTTGACTGTCGCTGCGCTAGTGGCGATGAAAGCGCCTGAAAAACCAGTAGAAGCAAAAATCCAAACGCCGCCCATTGAGATAGAGCTTGTGACATTGCCGCAAAAAGAGCCTGTCGCCGTGGAAGAGCAAGAGGCGCCAAAAGTGCAGCCAGCGCCGCCAAAACCTAAAGCCGCGCCTACCTTCAAGGCTCAACCAAAACCGATCAAAGAGCCGGTTATCAAAGAAAAACCGCCTAAAGCAACGCCACCGAAGAAAGCAACGCCGCCTAAAAAAGTAATAGAAAAGCAGCCTGATATCATTAAAACAGAAGCGCCAAAAATACCGGCAGCTGAGCCTAAAGTCGATACCCAAGCGGCTGATGAACAACGCATAGCTGAGGAGCATCGCAGAGCCGAGGAGCGTCGTATAAGAGAGCAAGAACAGCAGAAGGCCGAGCAAGAAGCCCGTGATAGAGCAGCAGCGCAAGAGGCTGAGAGATTGGCAGCAGAGAAAGCGGCTAAAGAGCAAGCGGCTAAAGAAGCTGCTGAGGCTGCGGCACAAGCCAAAGCAAAAGCTGCAGCAAGCAATACGCCAGTGAACTTTACTGCCAGTAATGCTGATTGGGCATCGCCGCCGAGATTGAGCTTTCCTAAGCGTGCTGCTCGAAATGCTCAATCAGGTGATACGTTTAATGTGGTGTTGGTGTTGAGGGTCAACAAGCAAGGCGGCATTGATAGTGTACGAGTGTCGCAGCCGTCCGGCAATCCAAGTGTGGATAAAGCAGCGCAGCGTCAAGTTCGCTCTGGCAAGTTTACACCCTTTACACAAAACGGCGTGCCCGTGGTGGGCAATGTAACACTAACAGTTAGCTACGCTGTACCTTAGCGCGCATTTTATTGAATTCATCTCATTAATTTTAAAAGATATTTATAATTTTATGATTCTTTATGATAAGGCGAGCTGTGATATACGCCGCGCTATCATAGGATGATATTAAACATTAAGGAGTCTGGCATGGACTTTATGCACTACTGGCAAATCAGCGACATGGTGACCAAAACCTTGTTTTTTTTGCTACTTATCTTGTCTGTCGTCTCTTGGGTGACGGGGATTATTCGCGTACTACAAAGCCGAAAACTGGCCGCTACTGTCGCGGACGATTTGAGTCAGCAGATTACCGCTAAGCAGCCTGAGCTGGCCGGCTGTGATGCCGCGCAGCGTCGCCTAGTCACCGAGCAGACATTGCTCAAGCATATCGGCCGCTACCGCTTTGCCAGCGAGCGCGGCCTGCCTATCCTTGGCACGACCGCTGCGATTGCGCCCTTTATCGGGCTATTTGGGACGGTATGGGGCATCTTTCATGCGCTGCACAATATCGGCATGACCGGACAGGCAGGACTCGGACAAGTGGCAGGGCCTGTCGGTGAGGCGCTGATTATGACAGGCCTTGGCATCGCGGTTGCCATCCCAGCGGTGGTGTTTTATAACCTCTCGGTGCGTATCAATCGCCGAGTGATGTACCATGCCAATGACCGCGCCCATGATTTGTTGGCGACATCTGCTAAGCAGGTAGCGACCAATAACCGTCCAAGTACCGTACCCGCCGCACAGGTGGCAAAAGATCAGCAGGACACTCAAAAAGACGCACAGCACACCGCTCACTATCGCAACTCAGCGCCATCGCAGGGCTAGTCGCTGTTGGGACATAAATGGGCAGCAGGGCGCCAAACGAGTACAAACGGTGCATCAATAACCAAACGTATTGAGGATAGTTATGGCATTTCAACTGGGTGATGATGATAGTCAGAGTATGAATGAGATGAACCTCATTCCGCTGATTGATATCATGCTGGTCTTGATGATTATATTTTTATTGACGGCGACGGTGCTCAATCCAACGGTACCATTGGACTTGCCAAAAACCAGCGCAGCAGTCACTGAGCCGCCACCAAAAGCCATTCAAATCAGTATTGATAAAGACGCGGGCATATTTTGGGACAGCGATCCGATTAGTATGGACGCGCTAGAGGCAAAGCTACAAGAGCAAAGTGCAACAGGCGAGGATCCTTCGGTACAGCTACGTGCTGACAAAGACAGCAAGTATGATACCGTGGCACAAGTACTGGCCGCCGCTAGCCAAGCAGGACTGACCAAGATAGCCTTTGTCAATGAGTAGCCTATATAAAGTAGGCAGTATAAAGTGCGAGTAAGCGGGCAGTTATAGCAGCAGATTGGTAAAAAGTAGCAGGGCGCCGATCGACAGAAAAACCACCAAAACAACAATAAGAAAAATCAAAATAATAAATGCTTTCTCCAGCCTCGCTCGGGTAACCTTGCGAGGTTTCCTTTATTTTGTATTTTGGGTTTGGTAGACCCTATTACCAAGCGTAACCAAAAGGACGATAACCATAGTCAAAGCGTCCAAATCCATAGCCGAATGGATAAGGCGTGCGCAGATAGTCGAGGTCGCGCTGACGAATATAATAGTAGCGCCCTTGCGAGTAGGCCTCTTCTAGCTTTTCAATGCCTTCCAACGGACAAACAGGCTGCCAGTCGTAGCCTTCACGGCCCAGCTTATAGGCGTTGAGCTCGGTGCAGTAGGTTTTTAGGCCTTGCTGGCGCCCTTGCTCCCATTGGATGCGATTGGGCATCGCACCGCCGACGCTTGCGCATTGATTGGTATAGTGTCCAAAGTACGCTCCTGAACGGCCACGGATACCATCTGCGTAGCCGACCTCCTGCCAGTTGCTGGCTTGGCACTGCTGCGGCGTTAGGCTCTGGGTCGTGGCGCAGCCTGATAATAGTAGCACGGCCGTACCTATCATCGCCAAGCTCAGGCCTGCTCGGCTTTTTTGTATACCGTGTCGGCTGGTTTGTATATCGCTTGCTAGCGTGGCGACTTTGCGGCGTGACGCGGTGCTCGATGAGTTTTGCTGAAGAAGATAATTCATAATAAACCTGCGCGCGTTTAAAATTATGGTTTATCATAGCACCTTTTAGAGCCGCCAGCTTTTTGTATCTTGTGAGTATTGGTGTTTTTATATATCGATAAGTAATTGATATACCAGTGAATCCATAAGAGTGATAGCACGGAGGCGAGCTACAAGCGTTTGCGGCTACTGTGTATGACTTGCTTGATTTTTAGGCGTTGATACGCATTATAAGTGTCTATCCGCGCGCTTTTTAGCCGCCAGTCGTGAGCGTTATATTTTTCATATCATTGTTTTCAGTCAAAAGGCCACACCATCATGGGAATATTGATCGGCGTTATCATTGTACTATTTGTGTTAGGGAGTATGATGGCGCTCAAGCCTAACGGTATCGATCAGCGTTTGGATAAGCTGCGCATGACTGCGCGCCGCTTGCAGCTCAACCCAAAGCTGGTCAGTTGCCCTGATTGGATCAAAGGCCGTGACAACGAGTATGGCCGCGGCATGCTTGGGCAGTACTGCCTCATACTGGACGATATCCAGCTGCCCCATGCGCGCTATCAAGTGATTGATGGACAGTGGCGACCAGATAGGAGCTTTGTCGATACAAGTGTAGATGACAGCAAGCTTGTGGTGCCAAGTGCGATTCGCTCGACTCATAGCAAGCCTGTCATCAAACCGGCCAACTTTGCTTTGGACAGAGCGCCGCTGGACTTGCCTGCGAGCATCGAGCCTTTTATCAAAGGACTGTTGACCAAAGCCAATAGCATCGTGATTTACTGGGAAGATATCGCCTATGTGCGTCCAGCAACCAACCCCGCCTATCAACAAAAAATGATTGAGACTGATCTATTAGTCCTAAAGGCAAACCTAGACAAATGGGCGCGACAAATGCAAAAAAATCCCTAAAGCTGGTAAAGCAATTTTTCGTCTCCATTTAATAGCAATATGCAAGCACTTTTGGCAAACTCTCAGTCATTTGCAGTTGACAGCTTAATACTTAGCAGTGTAACGTCCTTATAACCTGCGCTTTGTATTATGGTTAGTGTTTGTTTCATAACCGTTTTTATTGGCAGCCATTACTACAATAAATCGCTGAGCGAATATACTTAGCTACTATAAATTGCCATGCTGCTGAATTTAAACCTACTTTTCATCTACTTATATTATGGTGTCGTCACATATGGCAAAAACCACAACCAAAAAAACTCCAGCATCCACGACCGATAACCCAAAAAAAGGCAAGTCGTTGGTGATTGTCGAGTCACCCGCCAAAGCAAAAACCATTAATAAATATCTTGGTGATGACTTTATCGTACGCTCAAGTATCGGTCATGTCCGTGATTTGCCCGTTAGTGCCAGTAAAAGTGCAAAAAAGACAACCGCTGCCAAAAAAGATGAGACGCTGAGCAAAGAAGAAAAAGCGCAGCAAGCACTGGTGCGCCGTATGGGTGTCGATCCAGAGCATGACTGGGCGGCCGTCTATGAAGTGCTGCCAAACAAAACCAAAGTCATCAAAGAGCTAAAAGCACTGGCCAAAGACGCTGACAAAATTTATCTGGCCACGGATATGGATAGAGAAGGGGAAGCCATCGCTTGGCATCTAAAAGAAGTCATCGGCGGCCCTGATAGCAAATACCAGCGTGTGGTTTTTAATGAGATTACCAAATCCGCCATTCAAAATGCGTTTAAAGAGCCATCAAAGCTCGATATCGACCGTGTCAATGCCCAGCAAGCGCGGCGCTTTTTAGACCGTGTCGTCGGCTTTATGGTATCGCCGCTGCTATGGCAAAAAATCGCACGTGGTCTGTCGGCGGGCCGTGTGCAGTCGGTTGCGATGCGCTTGGTGGTCGAGCGTGAGCATGAGATTCGCGCTTTTATTCCAGAGGAATACTGGCAAATTCATGCCGATACCCACGTTACTGCTAGTAATGCCAAAAAACCGACAGATGCTGAGCAAAGCTCGATTCGCCTAGAGGCGACCAAACAAGGCGGTAAAACGCTTAAGCTGGTCAATAAAGAGCAGACCGATAAAGTCTTAGCCGTACTCAAAACCAGCGATTTTATCGTCAAAGAACGTGAAGAAAAACCCACGCAGTCGCGTCCGAGTGCGCCGTTTATCACCTCGACCTTGCAGCAAGCGGCCAGCACACGCTTAGGGTTTTCAGTGAAGAAGACCATGATTTTGGCGCAGCGCCTGTATGAGGCGGGGCACATTACCTATATGCGTACCGACTCGACTTTTTTGTCTGGTGATGCTTTGGCAGCTGTGCGTGGCTATATCGAAGACAGCTATGGCGATAAATATGTGCCAGAAAAACCAAATTTCTATGGCAACAAACAAGGTGCACAAGAGGCGCATGAGGCGATTCGCCCATCTAATGTCCATATGAAATCCACCCAGCTCAAAGGCGTTGAGCGCGATGCCATACGTCTGTACGAGCTGATTTGGCGTCAGTTCGTCGCCTGTCAGATGCTGCCAGCAAAGTATCTATCGGTGAATTTATTTGTGGCGGCAAGCGATGTCGAGCTAAAAGCCCGCGGCCGTACCATGGTGTTTGATGGCTATACAAAAGTCATGCCGCCTGCCAAGACTGACGATACGCTACTGCCTGATGTCAAAAAAGGCGATCAGTTGACCCTAGATAAGCTCGACCCAAGCCAGCACTTTACCAAGCCACCACCGCGCTATACTGAGGCCAGCCTTGTCAAAGAGCTGGAGAAAAAAGGCATCGGCCGTCCATCGACATATGCCTCTATCATCTCCACCATTCAAGACCGCGGCTATGTCAAGCTTGAAAACAAGCGCTTGTTTGCCGAAAAAATGGGCGATATCGTCACCGATAGATTGACCGCAAGCTTCCCAGACTTAATGGACTATACCTTTACTGCCGCGTTAGAGGACAAACTAGATCACGTCGCAGAAGGCGATCAAGACTGGAAAGATGTGCTAGATAACTTTTATGGCGACTTTAAAAAGACGCTCGAGCGCGCCAAAGAAAAAGACGGCATGCGCCCCAATGACCCGACCGATGTGCCAGACGTGCACTGCGATATATGCTCGCGTCCAATGCAGCTGCGTACCGGCTCGACGGGGGTGTTCTTAGGCTGCACCGGTTATAACTTACCGCCAAAAGAGCGCTGCAAAGGCACCAAAAACTTGATGCCAGTCGAAGCTTTTGCCAATCTTGATGAAAGCGACGCGGCCGATGAAGTGGCGGAAGTCAAAGACCTGATGGAGAAAAAACGCTGCCCCAAATGTGGTACAGCGATGAACGGCTATATCGTCGATGGCGGCCTGAAACTGCATATCTGCGGTAACAATCCTGACTGCGACGGTTATATCTTAGAAGAAGGTAAGTTTGAAGTCCCAGGCTCAGATGCGCCAACCATTGATTGTGATAAGTGCGATGGACAAATGGAGCTAAAGACCGGACGCTTTGGCCCTTACTTTGCCTGTCAGCAGTGCGACAACACCCGCAAAGTGCTAAAAACCGGTGAAGCTGCACCGCCGCGTATGGATCCGATTCATCTGCCAGAGCTCAAATCAACCAAGCATGATGACTATTTTATCTTGCGTGAAGGCGCTGCAGGCATGTTCCTCGCCGCCTCAAAGTTTCCAAAAGTGCGCGAAACTCGTGCGCCCAAGCTGGCTGAGCTGCGACCTATCAAGGATAAGATGGAAGATAAATTCCAGTATCTGTTTGACGGGCCAGATGAAGATCCAGATGGCAATCCAACGATACTGCGCTGGTCACGTAAGAAAAAAGAGCAATACATCGGCTCTGAAAAAAACGGCAAAGCCACGCGTTGGGGTGTGTACTGGCGCAATGGCGAGTGGGTTGAGGAGTAATCAATACCAGTCCAAACGATAGCCAATCTTCGATACCGATACAGTGAGCGACCTAATAGTCGCGTATCTGATTTATTTGGATTCGATCATACCTTGCGATGTTAATGCCTATAAAAAAACCTCTTAGATGATCTAAGAGGTTTTTTATTAGCAAACAGCTATGTTTTACGACCGAACTACTGCGATTAGGTCTTTTCGATGATACCACATGCCACACGGTCACCTGCATTACCCGCAGGCTGACTGGTATAATCATCAACCCCACTATGCACGATAAAGGCTAAGCGGTTGACACTGTATTTGCCAGCTTCTGCCGCAGAGATTTTTTTGTTGACGTAGTTGATGGTAGCGACACCATCTTCGTTTGCTGTCAAGTTGGGCAGGTCGCCTGCATGGCCATTCATGTCATCAGGGTTTGAGTGCGGTTTGTTGTCTGGATTAAAGTGACCGCCTGCCGCTTTACCCATATTGGCACAGCTGCCTGTCTCGTGGATATGAAGCGATACGGTCTTACCAGGCTGCAAGTTCATCAGCTTACCATATACCTGTACGCCGCCATCTACTGGACGTAAGAATACTTGTCCGACCTCGTTTTGATTACCAGCGACGGCTTTGATGGTAGATTTTAGTGCTGGCTGATTGACAGGATTGCCTGTTTTCATTTGACCTTCGACCGTTTGACAGCCAGTCATGGCAAGAGCCGAACCACATAATAGCGCACCACTAAGCATTAACTTATTCATTATTCTCTCCATTTATATTTATTCGTTGTGATGAATGTCTACTGTTTTCTCAAAGTACTCATGTTTTCTGAGTACTTAAACACTGTACTCAAAAACTGTCCTCAAACACTGCTTAATTGCTCAAGCATTGCTTAATGTCGCAATCAGTATAGCCAAGCATTAGGTATAGTTATTCATCAAATGCGCAACAATCAGTTAATAAATGTAAGTATCGTATGGGTTTAAAAAGCATGAGGCAAAAAAGCCGCCCATCATGACGATGAGCGGCTCTTTAATTTGTAAGATGGGATTAGTAACGAATCAGATTAGTTATGCAGCGCTTTACCAGAGGTTTTATCGACCGTTACTTTGGCAGGCTTGAGTGGCACTGGCATACTGACCAGCGCTACTTTTAATATCTCATCAATTGTCGCCACTGGCTGAATAGTCAAGCCTTCTTTGACCTTATCAGGGATATCGGCCAAATCACGCTCATTACTTTCTGGAATCAAGACATGCTTGATGCCACCGCGATGCGCAGCCAGCAGCTTTTCTTTGAGACCGCCGATACGTAGGATTTTGCCGCGCAAGGTAATCTCGCCTGTCATCGCAATATCTGGACGAATGGCAATGCCAGTTAAGGCAGAGACTAGCGCTGTGGTTAGCGCACCACCAGCCGATGGCCCATCTTTTGGCGTCGCGCCTTCTGGCATATGGACGTGGATATCAGTGGTTTTGACGGTTTCGTAGTCGATACCTAGACTGTCGCCACGCGCCCGCACCACACTCATGGCCGCACGGATCGATTCTTTCATCACATCGCCGAGTGAGCCTGTAAAGCTCAGCTCACCTTTGCCTTTCATCGCCACCGCTTCGATAGTAAGTAGCTCACCGCCCACTTGTGTCCACGCAAGACCAGTCACGCGGCCGATTTCAGGCTCTTCTTCTGCCAGACCGTAGTCGTACTGATGGACGCCTAGATAATCATCGATGTTTTTGTCATCGACCACCACCAGCTCACGCTCTGCTTTTTTCGGTGCGCGGGCGCCATGATTTTCGACCGAACCGCGTACCACTTTGCGGCAGATCTTATTGACTTCGCGTTCAAGGTTACGTACACCCGCTTCACGCGTATAGCTACGCACGATGCTGTGCAGTGCTGCTTCTACAATCTCAATTTCACCTTCTTTAAGGCCATTATTTTTAATCGCTTTTGGTACAAGGTATTTCTGCGCAATATTGACCTTTTCTTCTTCGGTATAGCCCGGCAGACGAATGACTTCCATCCGGTCAAGCAGGGCAGGCGGGATATCCATGCTGTTGGCAGTACAGATAAACATCACTTGCGATAAATCTAAGTCCATATCGAGATAATGGTCGTTAAAGGTATCGTTCTGTGATGGATCTAGCACTTCAAGCAAGGCTGAAGCTGGATCACCACGGAAGTCTTGCGCCATTTTATCAATTTCATCTAGTAAGAATAGCGGGTTTTTGACTTCTACTTTCGCCAGTGACTGCACGATTTTACCCGGCATCGCACCGATATAAGTACGGCGATGACCACGGATTTCCGCCTCATCACGGACGCCGCCAAGCGCCATACGTACAAACTTACGACCCGTTGCGCGCGCAATCGACTCACCCAACGAGGTTTTACCAACACCCGGAGGACCGACTAAACAAAGAATCGGACCACGAAGTTTTTTCACTCGTGATTGTACGGCGAGATATTCTAAGATGCGATCTTTGACATCTTGCAAGCCGTAATGATCTTCGTCTAAGACGGTTTTGGCTTTGTCTAAATTAATCGAAACTTTGGTCGTCGCATTCCACGGCGTGTCCAAAATCCACTCAATATAGTTGCGCACCACTGATGATTCACTCGATGCAGGCGGCATCATTTTTAGCTTTTTCAGCTCTTGCTCTGCTTTTTTGCGCACATCTTCTGGCAAGTCAGCATCTTCTAGACGCTGCTCTAGCTCAGCGACATCATCTTCACCATCGAACGCGCCATCATTCATCTCTGACAGCTCGTTCTTTATGGCTTTCATCTTCTCGTTTAAGAAGTACTCGCGCTGATTGTCTTCCATTTGCTGACGCACGGCATCTTGAATATCTTGCTCGATGTTTTGTTCCGCGCTTTGCTTGACGAGATATTCGGTCAAGGTATTGATATGGGTTTTGATATCGTCTTCTTCTAAAAACGATTGCTTAACCTCAAGATCCATTGACACGCGGGTTGAGATGAAATAGACCAGTTCAAGCAAATCATCGATGCGTTTGGCCACGCGAGTTAGCTCACGCGCATTACGCAGACGAGCATCAGCATAGCCTTCAAACAACGTGGTTAAGGCTTGAATGGTATTTTTTTGCTGGCTCTCATCCATACTGACATCGAGATCAGCACGCTCAAAAGTCGCCATCAAGACGTCGTCTTGGCTGTCTGCATGGTTTTCTATAGCATCGACGCGGGCACGATATTGGCCTTCGATCAGCACCTTGATGCAGTTTTCATCGCTATCATGCGGCATGGTGCTGACGATGCGGCACACGGTACCGTATTGATACAAGTTGTCTTGATCAATGTATTCGGTGAGTGAATCTTTTTGTGCCACGACCAGTACTTTGTTGCCGTACTCCGCCTGCGCCAATTCGACGGCTTTAACGGAGGGTGCGCGACCGACAAATAGAGCAATTTGCATGTGCGGATAGACGACTACATCGCGTAGTGCCAAGAGTGGCAAATGATTGTCTGAGCCATTATCGGCAGTGTTTTTATCAACATTTTGTTCATCAGTATCAGGCGTTGCTGCTGACACATCGATGTCGATATTGTCTTTATCAATATTATAGTCAGTCATATATTCATTCCTTATTCACTAGACTTGTTCAGTCAAGTCAGTGTTTCATGATAGATAAATGGTGTTCTTAGATTAAATTACAAGGCTTATCCTTTAATGCACTATAAATAAGGGCAAGGAAAATGATGACGCGACTTTTGGCTTTAAGACGTGCTTTTAACTTTATTCTGAGCTTTGTCTAGGTATCAGGCTATCGGGTTTTGCGCATAGGCTTTATCGTTAGAATCAGGTAAAATAGCGCCCGTCTTATAGTCAGGTTGATTTTGAATTTTTTGATGAGACGACAAGTAATATTGAGGCTAAATAGGGGCAAAGAGTATGACCATTAATGCGGTGCTACTAGCGGTAGTGATTATGCTTGGGCTGTCACTGGCGCGAGTCCATGTGGTACTCAGTTTGCTCATCGGTGCTATAGCGGGCGGCTTGCTCGCCGGTTTAGGTATCACCGCAACTTTAGAAGCCTTTCAAGAAGGCATCCAAAACGGGGCAGGTATTGCTCTCTCTTATGCATTATTAGGTGCTTTTGCGGTAGCGATTGCGCATTCAGGATTGCCGCAGTCTTTGGCAGGTGCGGTCATTAAGCGTATTGATGCGGGCGGTACCAGTCTCATGATTAAGTACACGCTATTTGCAGGCCTTGTGATGATGAGCTGTTTTAGTCAAAACCTCATTCCCATTCACATTGCCTTTATACCGCTGCTCGTGCCGCCGCTATTGCTCGCCTTTAATCGTATGCAGATAGATCGCCGACTTATTGCTTGTCTGATTACCTTTGGCCTTGTCACCACTTATATGTTTATCCCGTATGGCTTTGGTGATATTTATCTCAACCAAATTATGCTCAAAAACGTCGGTGAAGCCGGTATCGATATTAGCGATATCTCCGTCACTAAGGCGATGGCGATTCCAGCGCTCGGTATGTTTCTTGGCCTTTTGACTGCGGTGTTTATCAGCTATCGTAAGCCGCGCCAGTATCAGCAATTAACGATAGATAAAGACGCTCGCGATGCTGTAATCGATAAAGAGTCCACTAGCGACGACTTGAGTCAAACTGCCACACGTGCGCCCATGCAAGGCAAACTTAAAACGCTTATCGCGCTAGCGGCTATTGTTACCGCTTTTGTGGTGCAGCTGTATACCGACTCGCTGCTCTTAGGCTCGATGTTTGGTTTTGCGGTATTTATGGCGACGGGTGTGGTCAAATGGCGCGAAGCCGATAGCGTGTTTAACGACGGTATCAAGCTGATGGCGATGATTGGCTTTATTATGATTACCGCGCAAGGCTTTGCTGAGGTTATGAAAGCGACAGGGGAGATTGCGCCGCTGATTGATGGTGCGACTAACTTGTTTGCAGGAAATAAAGCGATCGCTGCCTTTGTTATGCTAGGCATTGGTTTAGTAGTCACCATGGGTATTGGCTCGTCGTTTTCTACTATTCCGATTGTGGCGGCTATCTATGTACCGCTATGTATATCACTAGGATTTTCACCACTAGCAACCGTCGCTATTATTGGTACGGCTGGCGCGTTAGGTGATGCAGGCTCGCCCGCGTCCGACTCGACGCTTGGGCCAACGTCTGGTCTGAACGTTGATGGTCAACATGACCATATCAGAGATAGCGTGATACCAACCTTTATTCATTACAATATACCGCTACTGGCGTTTGGTTGGATAGCCGCGATGGTGCTTTGATTCATAATCTAAACTTTGGCAATAGATATAAAAAAGGCGAGTGATTTGATCATCATTCGCCTTTTTTGATTTTTTATAAAGGTTTAATTTACATTTTTCAGTCTGCTGTTCGATGTAAGTCATTTTTCACTGTTATTATCACCCTCATCAAAATCCCCAATCTCACCACCCAAACTATTCAAAAACTCGTCACTCTGCGCCAATAACTCATTCAAACGCGCCTCATTAATAACGCTTGATAGCTCATCAGAACTAAAGTTTTGTTCTTGACTGTAATAAAGCATTTCCCTAGCGTCATCATTGCCTAGTGTTTGTAAATAAGTATCAACCGTATCGGCGCTAGAGGTTTCTAGTTCATACTCATCAATATGAGTGGGTTTAAACCACCTTAAGCCACTTGGCGTAATTAAACCGTCTAACGGCACATCCCATGGTTGACGCTCAAGCTTATCTACCACTTGAAAGTCGTAGCACCAGCCAATTTTTAGCGGCCTTGAAGCGCCAGACTGATAGCTTCTTCCAAGAGTCGTATCATAAAAACCACCACCCATGCCCATACGATTGCCTTGCTTATCTACCGCTACCAGTGGACAGATGATGACGTCCAGTTCTGTTGCCCATAATAAATGCCGATGTCGGTTTTGCGGCATCCCTAAACGATGAATATAGGTCGGTACGTTGATAAGTTTTGAGTGATAAATGGGCACAAAGCGCAAGCGTTTATCGTCGTCTCCTTTATTGTCACGACCGAGCGAGCCGACCACTGGCAGATATGCCCGGTAGCCTGAGCGCTGACACCAGTCCAATAGTGGCTGAGTAGGAAGCTCACCAAAGCCATCATAATATAAGCCAATACGAGCACGCGGAGGCAAGCGTTGTTGCAATTTAACCAAGTGCAAACTTGCCATGCGTGCGTATTGTCTGCGCTCACCACCTGTTAGTTGGCGGCGCAGGCGAGTAAACTGACGTCTAGGTGGATTGGTTGTCATAATAGTATTTACAGTATTGGTTAAAAAGATGTGTGGCGATCAATCACTTTTACTTAGTATCTATTTGTTCAGTGTCTAGTAAGTATAAATACTCGCATCGGCTTGGAGAAATTTATGATAAGCCATGCTATCATAACCTCACTTTACAGCCTATTTTCCTTATGTGCAGCTTTAGTTGCACTTTTTATGATAAACCATTTATTAACTACTAATAAAAGAGGATCGTTATGTCACAAAATCAGGCCACCCGTACCGAAAAAGACACCATGGGCAATGTCGAAGTCCCAGCAGACGCTTATTGGGGCGCGCAAACCCAGCGTAGCCGTGAGAACTTCAAAATCGGTGGCGAGACCTTGCCGCGTCCGATGATTGAAGCGATGGCATTAGTCAAAAAGGCCGCTGCGATTACTAATGCTAGCCTAGAGCGTATCGAAGGCGATAAGCGTGACCTTATCGTGCAAGCCGCTGACGAAGTCATCAACGGCGGTCTTACCGATCAGTTTCCATTAGTGGTTTGGCAGACGGGTTCGGGTACACAGTCAAACATGAACATGAACGAAGTGCTTGCTAACCGTGCCAATGAAATCGCAGGCTCTGAGCGTGGCACTTACGCACCGATTCATCCTAACGATCACGTCAATCACGCTCAGTCTACTAATGACAGCTTCCCAACGGCGATTCGTGTCGCTGCTGCGCGTCAGATCAATAGCCTACTTATCCCAGCGGTAAAAGCATTACGTGATACGCTTGATGCCAAAGCCAAAGAGTTTGACAGCATTGTTAAAATTGGTCGTACGCATCTACAAGACGCGACGCCTTTGACCTTAGGTCAAGAATTTAGCGGCTATGTCAGCCAACTTGACCACGCGTTGACTCGCATCGACAATGCGCTACAAGGCTTATATGAATTACCACTAGGCGGCACTGCAGTAGGTACAGGTCTAAACGCCCACCCTGACTATGCAGTAAAAGCAGCTGAGCAATTAGCTGAGCTAACGGGCTTACCATTTGTCACATCCCCGAATAAATTTGAAGCACTAGCGGCGCGTGATGCCGAAGTATTTGCTTCTGGCGCACTCAAAACCCTAGCAGGTAGCCTCAATAAAATCGCTAACGACGTACGCTGGCTCGCTTCAGGTCCTCGTTGTGGTCTTGGCGAGCTGACCATTCCAGAAAACGAGCCAGGCTCATCTATCATGCCAGGTAAAGTAAACCCAACGCAGTCAGAAGCAATGACCATGGTTGTGGCGCAAGTGATGGGTAACGACACGACTATCAGCATGGCGGGCGCGTCAGGTAACTTTGAGCTAAATGTGTATAAGCCTGTGATTGCCTTCAACCTATTGCAATCTATCAAGCTACTGGGCGATGCGTGCAACAGCTTTAACGAAAACTGCGCCGTCGGTATTGAGCCAGTCAAAGAAAAAATCGATGACTTCTTGCATAATTCGCTCATGCTGGTGACGGCATTGAACCGTCATGTCGGTTATGAAAATGCAGCGAAAATCGCTAAGACCGCGTATAAAGAAAACAAAACGCTCAAGCAAGTTGCCGTTGAGCTGGATCTAATGACCGAAGCGCAGTTCGATGAGTGGGTCACTCCTGCTGATATGGTGCATCCTAAGTAAGTTATTTAAGACTTCTTAGAATAGAAAAAGACCTTGTCATTTGGCAAGGTCTTTTTGTTATCAAACATCTAAGCTGAATTAAAACTTATAAAGCAAACCAAGCGTCGTCGTAGCATCAGTACGCGAGTTGACCATTGGGCTGTCTTTTTGCTCATTTGGCAGATAGCTTAAGCTTTGGTTGGCAAAGCCTGCCCAGCGCTCATTGAAGTCATAGTTGGCACTGATATTGATATAAGGGTTTAAGCTTGAATTGGATTTATAAGCAGCAATGCCGGTCTTGGCAGATTCTTCTTCACTAACGCCATAATAATACTCGTTGTAATCTGCATCATGATACTCAAATCCTGCACTCGGATAGACGGTGAGCTTACCTTGAGTGATACGCGCCAGATAAGTCAGCCGCGCTGTGTTGCCGCCGCTACGATCCAATACGTCTGTTGCGATCTGCGCACGAAAACCCCCAACTGGCGTACGACGTAAATACGTCAAACCTGCCGCTGCCGAGGCTTTACGTTCATCTAGTCCTTGTAGCGCGCCGCGGGCATCATCAGGGTCAAACTCGCTACCAGACAGCTGCGCGTATGCCGAGAGCTGATTGGTACCATCATTGATGAGATAAGCACCAGCTTGAGCGCCGCGCGCATAGACTCTGTTGTTGTCATAAAACACGCCCGGCAGCACGCGTATATCAGTGCTGTCTTCCATATCATAGGCTGGATTGACGGCCATGACGTTGACGCCGACGCTAAGTACCGCGTCTGGATCGGTCGGTAAGTTGTTTTTAAAAATCGCGGCATGAGACATGCTGGCGACAGCCAGTAAGGCAGTAGCTGCCAAAGCGTTAAAGGTCATACGTGTAGCGACATGGGGTAGCGCAGATACATTAGACATGGTTTTTTTCTCATCAGTGGTTGGACTAGTAAATGGTGAAACAATTAAACGATATCGTCAAAATTTGAGCAAATAAAGATAAGCAAGATAAGTAAAAAAGTGCTGGTAAATAAATTGCACAAGCTGTTGGCACGCAGGCTGTTATCAACACTAGTCGTAGTGACGAATAGCCACGGCGCGCTACTCAATGAGCGCTATTCAATGGCGGCGAGCACTTGTAGTAGCTGCTGATGCATGTCTTGCCACCAGTAGGCAAAGCCAATACTCATGACGAGCATCACAAGCCAAGGGAGCATCTGCCATCGTATCGCAGGTTTTTTTGCCTTATTTGAGTCAGCAGGGTGATGACTATTATGATAGTTATTATACCCTGTATGCTGCTGATAAGTGGGATGGATGTGCAAGCTTGCATCAAAAGGCAGGCTTATTTGTGTGGCCTTGGCACGCTGACGATAGGCAATGGCAAAGGCCAGTGCAATCACCAAACCTGTCACCGCGCCGCCGATATGACCAGCATTGTCGATACCAGGGACAGCAAAACCATAGACCAAATTGATACCCATAATAAATATCAAACTTTTGAGATTAAGGACAAGGCCGTTGACTGAGATTTTGAATAAGGCGGCGATGAGTAAGGCCGCCCCGATACCCATGATGCCACCAGAGGCACCTGCCGATATGCCAGGCTGTCCCGTGCCATCTAAAATCCCTTGCCAAGTGACATAGTTATTGAGTAAGTTGCCACCGATGGCCGCCAATAAAAACAACGCCAAAAACTTCGCGGAGCCAAACATCGGCTCGGCCACCTGACCGAAAAAATACATGGCAAACCCATTAAACAATAGATGCATCAAACCAATATGCAAAAACGCACTACTGAGCAGCCGCCATGGGTCGTCAGTCATGGTAAAGGGCAGCGCATTGGCGCCCCATTTGAGCAAATCCTCAGTCGAGGGGTTATTGGCATCGACGCCTGTCAGCACCTGCAGGAGAAACAGCCCAATAAAGCTGATTAACAGTAAGGTGGTCACAGGTGCTGTCTTTAACAGTTGTTGTATGGTCATAAGCGCCAGTTTTATTGACAAGTTATAAATAGAATAAATAAGCAGTAGAGATAACGATAAATAAAGCACAAAGACGATGCGTAGAGCAAGTCGTTTGCCAGCGTGCCCGTTTGTCAAACGGCGCTTGTATCAAAAGCCAATCAGCCATCATGGCTCACTTTGAGGTTTTCGTACGTGCCTTTCACTAAGATGTCTTTTGTGACTGTGTTGATATCGGTATGACCACAAAATGCCATACTAATATCGCACTCGTTATAGATAAGCTCAAGCGCGCGGCGCACACCATCTTCGCCATAAGCGCCTAGCCCATACAGAAAAGCGCGGCCAATCATCGTGCCTTTTGCGCCCAAGGCGATGGCTTTTAGGACGTCTTGACCTGAGCGAATCCCGCTATCGAGCCACACCTCGATGTCGCTGTTTTCGGCATGGACTGCCTGTACGATGTCAGAGAGGGCAGAGATAGAAGACAGCGCCCCGTCCAACTGACGACCGCCATGGTTGGAGACGACCAGCGCATCGGCACCGCTACGGGCGGCGAGTATCGCATCTTCAGGCTCCATGATACCCTTTATAATCAGCTTACCGCCCCACATGTCTTTGATACGCGCCACATCGTCCCAGCTCAGACGCGGATCGAATTGCTCTGCCGTCCAAGCAGAGAGTGATGACAGATCCTCAACATTTTGTGCATGACCGACGATATTACCAAACGTGCGACGTTTGGTGCCGAGCATATTCATGCACCACTGCGGCTTGGTCATTAGGTTTAGGATATTGGTCAGTGTCGGTTTGGGCGGGGCAGAAAGTCCATTTTTGATGTCTTTGTGGCGCTGGCCGAGTACTTGCAAGTCGGCCGTTAAGATAAGCGCAGAGCAATTGGCGGCTTTGGCACGGCGAATCAGATTGGCCATAAAGTCTTGATCGCGCATGACGTATAGCTGAAACCAAAACGGCGCGGCGGTGTTTTCTGCCACATCCTCGATAGAGCAAATACTCATGGTCGATAGTGAAAAGGGCACGCCAAATTTTTCAGCGGCGCGTGCGGCATGTATCTCACCATCGGCCCACATCATGCCAGTAAACCCCGTTGGGGCGATGGCTACAGGCATCTTGACTGGCTCACCGATCATACTCGTTGCCAGACTGCGATTATCCATATCGACCAATACGCGCTGGCGCAGCTTGATACGGTCAAAGTCAGTCTCGTTATTACGATAGGTGGTCTCAGTCCACGAGCCTGAATCGACATAGTCATAGAACATACGCGGCACTTTACGCTCAGCGACACGGCGCAAATCTTCAATATCGGTCACTTTTTTTAATTCAGTCATCTTTTTTAACTCCGGCAATTTTTTAATGTTGGGTGTGAGGCGTTTATAGATGTCTTGTTATTATTATGGCAAGCTGTCTTGCGACGGCGCAGACATAAATAACTGCTGCAAATCCAGCACCGAAAACGGATAATTTAAGCGTACTGTCGGTGTGATTATCACAGGAATGGTAGTGGCAAATGTCATCATCAGCGGCTCATCGAAGTCGGCAATATCGACATACTGATAGGTCAGCCGTTGTACGGTTTGAAACTGCGCGATGACTTGTTCAGCGACATCACACAGATGGCAGCCTGTGGTGCCAAGTAGCCACCAGTTATCGATATTTTCACTAGTGTCAAGGCTAGGGTTGGCGGCTACTATGCGTGCCCGCAGCTCTGCTATATCCTGCTCTGCTATATTATTATCATAATCCATGTTTATACTCGTGCTCTATTGTTTATATCTAACGTTCTACTGCTGGCGCTTGTTTTTATGTGGGTGGCAACCGCTTCGTTTATTTGGATGGGTCATAAAAAAGCTTATTGTAAAAAGCTTATATTGCATTGTGCTACTGACATGATAAAGAAATGGGGTAAATAATGACAGCGATTATGAGATTAGGTAAGATGACCTGCTATTTGAGTTAACTGCTTGGGCTGTTTTTGGATAAGCGGCTACCTTTTATCTTTTCAATCACTTGGATATCGCGCATGGCAAGTTTTGGCACATTTATCAAACGAGTATTTTTGGCGTTCATGTTGTTGGTCGTGGTTTTTCATGTTTTGGTCGCAGGGCTATTATTGATTTGGAAAACCCAGCCTATTAACAACAGCATGTTTATGCTGACCCATCGTCTGACCGGCGGCGAGGTCACCCAAGAGTGGGTAGAATATGATCAAATTGCCAAATCTGCCAAGCAAGCAGCGATCGTCAGTGAAGACGCAACCTTTAGCGAGCATAATGGCTTTGATTTAAAGGGTATCGAGGCTGCACGCAAAAAAAACGAAGAAACAGGCAAGATGTCGGCTGGCGGCTCGACCATCACGCAGCAGTTGGCCAAAAACCTGTTTTTGACCGCGCATCGCTCCTATATTCGTAAAGGCGAAGAGGCGATTATCACCGTGATGATAGAGACGTTGTGGGACAAACAGCGTATTTTGACCGCTTATCTTAACGTGGCTGAGTTTGGCGATGGTATTTACGGTATCGAGGCGGCTGCACATCACTATTTTAATAAAACTGCGGCCAATCTCAACCGTGACGAGTCCGCGCTGCTCATCAGTATGCTGACCAATCCAAAATACTATGAAAACAACCAAGGTGATAGACGGCTACGTAACAAACAGCGTATCATCAAAAAACGCATGAAAAATGCAGTCTTACCACAATCAGCATCATGACGTATCGAGAAGGCAAAAGGAGTAGGGACGTGGCAGATACCAAAAGCAATGATAAGCAGCATCAGACTGACAATAGCGCCGCCGTGATGAGCATAAACGATGGGGCGCATGGGAAAAAAGAGGATGATCTCGTCCACATCGCATGGCAGCGGTTTGAAGATGGCAGTTATTCACCCAGCAGTTATATCAATCGCGACCTGTCTTTGTTGCAGTTTCATCTGCGTGTGTTAGCGCAGGCAGCCAGTCCTCGTCACCCACTGCTTGAGCGCTTGTTTTTTCTCATTATTTTTTCATCAAATATCGATGAGTTTTTTGAGATTCGCGTTGCCGGTATCATGCAAAAGCTCAATATCGGTGATGTGTCGACCAGCGCGCACGGTATGCGGCCCAGTGAAGTGCTCAATGACATCTCTGCTGTGGCACATGAAGCCATCGCTGAGCAGTATCGCATTCTCAATGAAGACATCTTGCCTGCGCTGGCCAAAGAAGACATCCGTTATCTCAAACGCGATGAGCTAAATAGCGAGCAGTCGGCATGGATGAAGCGCTATTTTACCGAACAAGTCTCGCCTGTACTGACGCCGATTAGTATTGATCCTGCCCACCCGTTTCCGCGTTTGGTCAATAAAAGCCTCAACTTTATCGCTACCCTAGAGGGCAAAGATGCCTTTGGTCGTGATATCAATCTCGCCATCGTTCCCGCGCCGCGCAGTCTCCCACGCGTCATACGCTTACCTGATGAGCTGACTGGCGGCAAAGAGCATCACGTCATGCTATCGGCCATTATTCATGAGCATATTGGCGAGCTGTTTCCGGGGATGAATGTCACCGGCTGTCATCAGTTTCGACTGACGCGTAATGCGGACTTAGACCTAGCGGACGATGTCGAGGATATCGCCAAAGCGTTAGAGGGTGAGCTTGAAAACCGCCGCTTCGGTGATAAGGTGCGCCTTGAGGTCACCACCGACTGCCCAACGCCCATCAGCGACTATCTGCTCAATGAGTTTGAGCTGCACGACAATCAGCTGTACCGTGTCAACGGGCCGGTCAACCTCACGCGTTTATTGTTCGACTTTAATATACCAGCACTGCGCTATCAGCCCTTTACGCAAGCGATACCCAAAGCGTTTCGCCGCGAAGAAAAAAAGCTGGACAAAACCAGTAGCATGTTTGCTGCCATGCGCAAAAGCGATGTACTGGTGCATCACCCTTTTCATTCATTCTCGCCTGTCGTCAACCTATTATGGCAAGCCGCCAACGACCCAAAAGTTTTGGCAATCAAGCAAACACTGTACCGTTCAGGAACCAATTCAGAAATCGTTAAAGCGCTGGCCGCTGCTGCTCGAAATGGCAAAGAAGTCACTGCCGTCATCGAGCTGCGCGCCCGTTTTGATGAAGCCTCAAACATCGCAGTCGCCAATTATCTACAAGAAGCAGGGGCGGTGGTGGTGTATGGCATCGTCGGCTACAAAACCCATGCCAAACTGATGCTAATCATACGCCGCGAGGATGATCGCATTCGCCGCTATGTACACCTAGGGACAGGTAACTACCATGCCGCCAATGCTAAGGTCTATACCGACTACGGCTTGTTTACCGCCGATCCTGATATCTCAGAAGACGTGCACAAGATATTCCAGGAGCTAACGGGTATGGGCAAGCCTGCCAATCTCAAAAAACTACTGCATGCGCCCTTTACCTTGCATGATAAGTTGATGAGCTTTATCGATGATGAGATCGCTCACGCAAAGGCAGGCAAACGTGCTCATATCATGGTCAAGGTCAATGCTCTGACGGAGCGTCGCCTGATCGCCAAGCTCTATGACGCCTCTCAAGCAGGGGTAAAAATCGAGCTGATTTTGCGCTCAATGTGCTGTTTGCGTCCACAGGTCAAAGGTTTGTCGGAAAACATCACGGTACGCTCGGTGATTGGCCGGTTTTTAGAGCACACGCGCATTTACTATTTTTATAATAACGGTGATGAGCGTCTGTATTGTGGTAGTGCCGACTGGATGGATCGTAACTTGTTTCACCGCGTCGAAGTGGCGTTTCCGATTGAAGATAAAAAACTGTTTCAGCAGATATATCAAGATGGCTTGATTAACTACTTACAAGACAATACCCAAGCGTGGACACTCAATGGCGACGGCGTCTGGCAGCAACTACAGCCCGCTGCTGGTACGCCGCCACATGCTGCCCAAGAGCATTTATTAACGCTCATCAACGGGGTAGAGGCGTCGTCTTAACAGCCCTCTAATACTGACTCAAACCAAACGCTGGCTATACTGGCGTTTGGTTTTTTTTGTGGGTGCATTTGGGTACTGTTATTTGCATGCTGCTGGCAGGAAGTTACAAACTGTCTTGTAACCTCACATTTATTCACACATTGATACCGCAGCACACTGGTGTCTGGCCGAGCCTTGTTTCTATAATAAAAATACACTCAATCATAAAAGCATAGAACGTAAACGTAAAAGTCAATCATAAAAACATAGGAAAAGAGGAAGCATCTATGAGTAATCACGATACGACGCCTGATAATTCTGATACAAAATCAGACATCAAAAAAGCAGCCGAACAGGCAGACAGTCAAAAGATCCAGCAAAACCTCAAAGAAGATAAGAAAGTCGATGCACCTGAACAGCTAAGCGAAGAAGAGCAAACCGCCTTTATCGAAGAGGATTTGCGTACCGATAAATAAGAGGATAACAAATAACAGGATAAATAGTTATTCCACTTGGTAGGGCGTGTCGTCATTTTAAAAATGGTGATAAAAATGAGATAAGTCGCCGTCAAACAAGGAAGATAGCGCAGGTAATATGGAGATATTAGTTAGCTATTTGACAGCGTTTGGCCAGATCTAGCCATTTTTTAGCCCATTTAGATGACTATCGATTGAATTGAGGACACGTCTACGCCAATACATACGTGAGGGATATAGCATGTCAGACAATACACGCCCGAATAATGAAGAAGCAGTACCGATCCACGACCCTGCCATCAAGCAGCCAGACAACCCAAAAGGCAGCTATGAAGGCCGAAAATACCAGCCAAATATAGATGGGCCAGAGCAAGCCTCACAGGAGACAGACGAGGTCTATGTCGACCCGCGCAAAGAAGAAAACCTACCTGATGGCGGCAAAAACGTGGCTGATCTCAATGCTCATGATTTGAGCCAAAAAGGCAACGAATAATTCGTTGTCAATGTAGGTTAGACCTATATAAGCTATTGTGAGACATAAGGTCGAGTGTTGAGCACGTTATTTCGTGGCCATGCAAAAGAAGTACTACGAACATCAAATATTAATGAAAAACAATAACGATAAAAAAGACAAGGATGAGATGATGAAAACCAAAGATCCAGCATTAACCAAAACGCCTATAGATAATCATAAAGATCATAAAGACGCGCTTCGTCGCCACGATATGAGCAATAATGGCAAAAAAAATGATATTGAAAATCATGAGATTGAAGAGAACACGACAGAGAATAAAGGCACAGATACCTTTGAAGAGGGCATCGTAGAGACAGAGCATGTCAATGACGATGATAACCCTGCGCGCCAGCCAGATCGACGTGATCAACAAGGTACTGCGTTTGATGATAACGTCAATGAAAGGACCGTCAGTAGCGAAGCCCCTGATAGCCACAAGATTAACAATAAAAATCGCTATGCCACTGTCGATAATGCCCAGACACGGGTGTTAAACCCTGACGAAAAAGATCATAAAAAAGACAGATAGTTTTTTTATGATCTAAGGCACATCCTTCATTCACTTGATTTACTTTCATCTTTCTATTATAAGGAAATGCTATGAATAACCCCAATGATCACTCATTAAAATCAGCAGAGACAGCGCAGTCAAAAAAACACCAGCAACATGAACTAAAAGATGCTGACGACAATGACGGTATCGTGCCTGATGATGCGCTGCAAAAAGCCAATCCTGCGGCTGCAGAGCGTGTCACAGATGATCACGACCCGCATCACGTCGCCAAAGACCATAAACAGTACGATAGCCCGCTGATGGAAGACAATAAATAGTTAAGCGGGCGAGCCACTATGGAACCGTAGCTCGGTATCAGGGCTGGTGATAAGCTCTGCTTCTACTTCTCTAAAAAATGCCACTCGCTCATCGATATTCTCTGTCGATAGTGACTGTGCCAATGCCAAATAATCCTCAAAATGACGACTTTCTGACTTGAGCAAATAGCGATAGTATTTTGCCAATCGCTCATCATCAATCACCTCAGCCAATGCCGCAAAGCGCTCACAGGAGCGCGCTTCGATAAACGCGCCGATGATCAGCACGTCAATCATTGCCGCAGGCTCATAAGTGCGCTTATGCTTGAGCATGCCTTTGGCATAGCGCCCCGCACTCAAGTACCGCCATTCTTGACCGCGCTCATTCATGATACCCAGCACTTGCTCATAGTGCAGCATCTCCTCACGTATCAGCTGCGCCAATTTACGCTGCAAATCATAAGAAAACTCATAGCGAAACAGTAGGTTCATCGCGGTGCCAGCGGCTTTTTTTTCGCAGTTGGCATGATCTTGAATGATCAAAGGTAGGTCAGCGGTAGCGGCGGCTACCCAATCTGGCGTGGTACGTGCGCCCAAAAAACCATAAACTGCAGATAAATCTACTTTGTTCGGTGTGCGCAGCTGCGAGATATCTACACTGTCTTCTTTTGTACTGCTTTCTACTGTAGTGTCGTCATTTATAGCATGGGAATTGGTTGGCATGGTCGGTTTACTCATAGTCTGTGTCATGGTCAAAAAGTATTGGATAAGGTAAAAGGTTGTTTTAAAGGTTTGGGTTTGTCGCCTGAGCTTATTAACTATCGTTTTTATACGGAGCTGACTATATAAAAGCTTAAGAAAACGATCACCACGATTTGAGGATAAACAGCCTTAGCGCTGATAGGCTGTAGGGTATCATTATTATACAACCCCGGTATTTACTTGGTGAATGGTGTTTTCTTGTTTATTTCTTTATTTGATAGTAGGATGATATTTTGTTTAGGCGGCATTTTGTTTGATGACTCAATAAAGGAGCGATCAAGGAGCGATGAGCGCCCGCTCGAGATGGCAAACATTATAACAACTGCCAGCGCGATATAAAGCAGATATCACTATCGACGAAAAGGCACAGTCATCACGCAGATCACCCGCTCATATCAAGGACGCGCCATTTTAGAGAAATGCACGTCATCTACTACCGCTATAGTGGTAGCAACTTCGTAGGTACACCCATCACAGATAGATAAGGATAACAGCATGAGCCAATCTTCTAACGCCAATCGGATTCAAAAAGGTATTCTTGCCATCGACCAGCAGTTGTATGACTTTATCGAAAACGAAGTGCTGCCAAAAGTCGGTGTGGACTCAGACAGTTATTGGTCAGGTTTTGAAAAAGTCATCAAAGAGTTCACGCCGCGCAACAAAGCGCTGCTTGCGACTCGTGACAGCATTCAAGCGCAAATCGATCAATGGCATCTAGACAATCCTGCCAAAGAAGGTGAGGTTGACTTCCCAGCTTACAAGGCTTTTTTGCAAGAAATTGGCTATTTGTTACCAGAAGGCGATGACTTTACGGTAAGCACCCAAAACGTCGATGACGAGATTGCTCATATTGCAGGTCCACAGCTAGTCGTCCCCGTACGCAACGCGCGCTATGCGCTAAATGCCACCAACGCCCGTTGGGGTAGCTTGTACGATGCTTTATATGGCACCGATGTCATCAGCGATGAAAATGGTCAAGAAGCAGGCAGCAGCTATAATCCCACGCGCGGCGCGGCCGTTGTCGCTTATGCCAAAGCCTTTTTGGACGAGCATTTTGCGCTAGCCTCAGGCTCTTATACCGATGTCACAGGCTTTAAAGTCGTCGATGGCAAGCTGGAAGTCAAGCTAGGCGATAGTAGCACTGAGCTAAAAGACGCCGAAAAATTCGTCGGTTATGTCGGCGAGGCAGATAGCCCCTCTGGTATTTTGCTCAAAAACAATGGCCTACACGCAGAGATTCAAATCGATGCCAGTCATCCAGTAGGTAAAGATGACCCAGCAAACATCAAAGACGTACTATTAGAGTCCGCCATTACCGCGATTCAAGACTGCGAAGATTCAATCGCTGCGGTCGATGCCGAAGAAAAAGTCGAAGTGTATCGCAATTGGCTAGGTTTGATGAATGGCGATTTGCAAGAAACGTTTGAAAAAGGTGGTAAAACTCGTACCCGTAAGCAAAACCCAGATCGTGAGTACACCACACCAGAGGGCGGCACACTGATCTTACCCGGTCGCTCACTGCTTTTGATTCGTAACGTTGGTCACTTGATGCAAAACCCAGCGATTTTGGTCGATTTGGGCAATGGTCAAGAGCAAATCTTTGAAGGCTTGATGGATGGATTGATCACACCGCTGTTGACGCTAAACGATCTAAAAGGCAAAAACGCGCTATCAAACTCACGCAAAGGCTCTATGTATATCGTCAAGCCAAAAATGCATGGCCCTGATGAAGTCAAAATGGCCAATGATTTGTTTAATGCGGTAGAGGATTTGCTCGGTCTAGAGCGCCATACGCTCAAGATAGGTATCATGGATGAAGAGCGCCGCATGACGGTAAACCTAAAAGAAGCCATCCGTCAAGCCAAAGAGCGCGTTATCTTTATTAATACCGGCTTCTTGGATCGTACAGGCGACGAGATGCATACCAGTATGAATGCTGGCCCATTTGTACCAAAAGGCGAGATGAAGTCGCAAGCATGGCAGCCCGCCTATGAGCAGTGGAACGTCGATATCGGCCTAGAAACTGGCCTGCAGGGTGTGGCGCAGATTGGTAAAGGGATGTGGGCCAAGCCTGATGAGATGAAAGAGATGCTAGAGACCAAGGCGGCGCATCCAAAATCTGGTGCCAGTACCGCTTGGGTACCATCACCGACAGGCGCCACCTTACATAGCATGCATTATCATCAAGTCAATGTCGCCGAGGTACAAGACAGCCTAAAATCACGCGAGCGTGCTAGCCTAGACGATATCTTGACCATTCCATTGGCCAAAGACACCAACTGGACAGAGGAAGAGAAGCAGCAAGAGCTGGACAACAACGCGCAGGGTATCTTAGGGTACGTGGTACGCTGGGTAAACCAAGGCGTCGGTTGCTCAAAAGTGCCTGACATCAACGATGTGGGCCTGATGGAAGACCGTGCGACTTTGCGTATCTCAAGCCAGCATATCGCCAACTGGTTGCATCACGGTGTGGTCAGCGAGCAGCAAGTCATGGATACCATGAAGCGTATGGCGAAGATCGTCGATGAGCAAAACGCCGGCGACAGTAGCTATCAGCCTATGGCAAACAACTTTGAGCAGTCTTATGCCTTTAAAGCGGCCTGTGACCTCGTCTTTAAAGGACGCGAGCAGCCAAGCGGCTATACTGAGCCACTATTGCACCAAGCACGCTTGGATCTAAAAGCCAACGTCTAAGCCTGTGTGCATCGCTATCCCTTACATCGACATAAAAGCTGTGTCGATGCATGTATATATTGCGACATGGCTATATTGACCCGGTGTCGATAGTAGATAGTGATAATGCTATTTCGCTTATAAGCGCTACTTATCAGTGAATAAGTAGCGCTTTATTTTTGTACGCAATACAGGGGGCATAATCGAATGGTTTGTCAGGTGTAATGGACAAAATTCATGCTAAAAAGTAGAAGGTAGTCGCTAATGGACATA